>CAYPRB010000004.1:166308-196730 GCA_964413055.1 uncultured Pelotomaculum sp.
ATACCGGGCGGGGAATTTATGTGGAACGTGGCGCAGCCAAAGCCAACCAGAGTAAAAAACCTGGCGCCGGCGGTACTGCCGGCAACGACCATAACCAGTCTAAAAATAAAAGCGGTGGCAAGGCTCAAGACAAAAATGATTCAAAAAACAAGTTCCGGCAGCCGGATGGCAAATCAGGGTCTAATAATAAATAAATTAGTTAAACCGGCCAACGCCGGTTTCTTCATTTTCTCCACCCCATCCCAAACTCTTTTTTCACCTGTATTTTCATCTAGAAGAAAAGATTGGCCAATTGGATCAGTATTGCCGTCACTGCTGCCGCCATAACCGGTCCGCAAGGTGTTCCCCGGAGAATAAAAATACCCAGCACGGTTCCGACTGTCATGCCGAATATGATTTCGGGAGCATTATTCATTAAAGCCAGTCCGTCCCCGTTGAGCTTGGTGGCCAGCGCCCCGGCAGCCACGGCAAAAATACCTTTTAAAGTAACTACGGATTGCAAATCTTCCTTAGTTAGTTTTTCCGTGGCTATCGGGGTAAGGATATGCAGCATTAAAAGAACCAGACCTGCTTCCAGGCCCCTTTTTTCCAGTACCGGCATGACTGTTTGGTCCAGGTTGAAATATTTTAGACATAATAAAATACAGGCTGAAGTTACAACCAGATTGGATTTGCCAAAGATGCCCATAAAAAGCAGGGCCACCAGGATCAGTTCAGACGGGTTTAGCCCCCAGGTTTCAGTGTTCACCCATATTCAACCCCTCAATATTCATAATTTATTTTTATTGAACCAAATTATTACAAATTATTAAGTAAAAGTTCAGATACTGAAGAGGGTTTTTCCGGGTCGGAAGTGAATTTTAAATAAAAAATCATTTGGTGGTGATTAAAATGACTCATAATTTAAAAGCCGGCATTGAGGGTGCGGCCGAAGTAGTGGTGAGTGAACAAAATACAGCGATAGCTTTTGGCAGCGGTGCGGTGGATTTGTTTGGAACCCCGGCGATGATTGGATTGATGGAAAAGGCAGCTTTGTCTTCCGTTGATCCGCTGCTGGGGGAGGGAGTTTGCACCGTGGGTATAAAGGTGGATGTAAAGCATATGGCCGCTACGCCTCCGGGCATGAAGGTAGTAGCAAAATCACGTTTAACCGGAATCGACGGCAAGCGCCTGGTTTTTGCAGTGGAAGCGTGGGACGAGCAAGATTTAATTGGAAAAGGGATGCACGAGCGTTATATCATCAAACTGGATAGTTTTATCAAGCGGGCGGAGGCCAAATCTAAAGATGTCTAATGGATAAGCGATAAAAAGGTCTTACGGCTCCTTTGGTTTGCTATAATTAATATAAATAAATAATATATTCCAAGATACGGTATCGTTTCACCGAGCAAACAGGGGGTGTCCGGATGCGCCTGATTTTCCTCACCGATACGCATATTAAAGTCAACCGGCCCGTTAATCGCCGGGACGATTTTATGGGTGCCATATTCCGCAAGTTTACGGAAATAATTGCTCTATGTCGCCGGCTAAGGGTTGATCTGGTGATTCACGGCGGGGATGTTTTTGACCAGCCCCGGCCGGAGCAAAGAGCACTGGATTTGTTTTGTTGGTTTTTAAAAGAACTGGACCTCCCGGTTTACTGTATTGCGGGCAACCACGATTTGATTAATCAGGACCTGGAAAGTATTGAGCATACCGCTTTGGGCTATTTAGCCAGGACACGCCGGATCAGTTTCCTGCAGCCCGGAAAGAAGAATTACCTGGCCAACGGCAGTTGTGTAATTCAGCTGAGCGGGCAACATTTTCACCGGGGTATTGACCGCCGCAAAAACAGCCGGGTTTATATGGTAAAGAAGCGGCAATGCGATCTGGCCATACACGTTGTCCACGGTATGCTCCTGCCCAGGGCGTTTTCCGACAAGGTTCCCTGCACCCTCATCTCTGAAGTAACTGCCACTGAGGCTGATTTTACCCTGGGTGCTCATGCCCACCTGGGTTATCACGTGGCTACCGGAGGTAAATATTTTTTAAATCCTGGCGCGCTTGCCCGCCTGACCAATTTAAAAAGAGAATTGGTCCGGGTGCCCCAGGTGCTTTTTATGGATTTTACCGCTGGGTGCGGCTACAGTTTTATACCCCTGCGTGATGTGCGTCCGGGAAACGAGGTTATGCTTAATTACCCGGCGGGACTAACGGTGTGAAATACCACAAACTCAGAGGTTTAGTAAATTCGTTTTTACAGAAGGTGAAAGATTGTCTTTACGTTTGATTATCGGCAGGGCGGGAACCGGAAAAACCCGGGTTTGCCTGGACGCGGTGCGCAAAGAGCTTCTGACCGGACCGGCGGGCACTCCCTTGATTTTGTTAGTACCGGAACAGGCCACTTTTCTAATGGAATACGCGCTGGCGGCAACACCTGGTTTAAGGGGTTTTACCCGGGCCCAGGTCTTGAGTTTCCGGCGTCTGGCTTACAGAGTCCTGCAAAGAGCAGGGGGTGCCGCCCGTAAACATATCGGCGAACTGGGCAAACGTATGGTACTGCGACGTTTACTGGAACAAAGAAAACACCAGTTAAAAGTATTCCGGCGCTCTGCGGAGCAGCCCGGTTTTGCCGGCACGCTTGCCGGTACGCTGGATGAAATGAAAACTTACTGTATTGCACCGGCGGAACTGGAACGTGCCGCTTTGCGATTGCGCGACAAAGGAATAAAGATTTCTTTGGCCGATAAATTAGAAGATATTTGTCTTCTTTACCATGACCTCGAGGCTTATCTGGACGGCCGTTATATCGATCCGGAAGATTATCTGAACTTGCTGGCGGAACGCATGGCAGTATCCGGCACTCTCGGGGATGCCGAAGTCTGGGTGGACGGATTTACCGGTTTTACCCCGCAGGAATACAAGGTGCTGGCCGCCTTAATGCGTAACGTCCGCCGGGTAAATGTAACCCTGAGTGCCGACAGCAGTTCTCTGGAAGGCATTCCTGATGAAACCGATGGTTTTTATCCCCTCCGGGAGACATACGATAAATTATGTGCCACGGCCGCCGGGGAAGGAATTATGGTTGCCAGCCCCTTGATTCTGGACGGTGCCGCTCCCCGCCGTTTCAAAAGTCCAGGCATCGCTTGCCTGGAGAAGCATTATCTTTACCATTCGGTCAAGCCCCGGCCCGGCACGGCAAAAGGGGTGGTACTGGCTGCTGCGGCCAATAATCTGGCTGAAACCGAGGGTGTGGCCCGTGAAATCATTGCCTTGTGCCGGGACAGCGGGTACCGTTACCGGGACATAGTCATAATTCTACGGAATTTGGAGGCTTATGCCCAGATAATTCAAAGGGTATTTTCCGATTATGGTATACCCGTGTTTATAGACCAAAAGCGTGCGGTGTTTTACCACCCGCTGGTGGAACTGGTTCGTTCCGCTTTGGAGGTTGTGACCGGAAATTGGTCCCACGATGCGGTTTTCCGGTTTTTAAAAACCGATCTGGTCCCGCTGGCCAGGGAAAAAGTCGATCTCCTGGAAAACTACGTCCTGGCGCACGGCATCCGCGGTCACCGTTGGATGGACGGAAAACCCTGGGCCTATATCAGACAGCTGTCCCTGGAGGAAGACCGGGAAGTAACAGAACCTGAAGCAAGGGAATTAGAAGAAATTAATCTTATCCGGCAGCAGGCGGTTACGGCTTTGGCCGGTTTTTTTAAAGCAATGGAAACGGCCGTAAGTGTGCGGGAAATGACGGAGGTGCTTTTCAAGCTGCTGGAAGAGTTGAAGGTCCCGGCAACACTGGAAAGGTGGAGCAGGGAAGCGGAAACAAAGGGGCAGCTGGAAAACGCCAGGGAGCACGCCCAGGTTTGGGACGGGGTAGTTTCCTTGATGGACCAGGTAGTGGAAGCATTAGGTGAGGAAAAATTAACGCCGGAGGAATATAAGGTGATTTTGAATTCCGGTTTGGAAAGTTTGCGCCTGGGCTTGATTCCACCAGGCCTGGACCAGGTGGTGGTGGGTTCCCTGGACCGTTCCCGCTTTCCGGAGGCGCGGGCGGCTTTTGTCATGGGAGTTAACGACGGCGTGCTGCCGGCCCGGACCAAAGAGCAAGGGATCATTTCCGAAGGGGAACGTGACGGACTGAAGGCGGCAGGTATTAACCTGGCACCGGGCGCCAGGCGCCGGGTTTTAGACGAACAATACCTAACCTACCTGGCCTTGAGCCGGGCATCCGAATTGCTGTATTTAAGCTACCCCGCGGCGGATGACGAAGGAGGGGCATTGATGCCCTCCCAAGTGATAGGGCGGGTTAAGGCATTGCTGCCGGACGTGGAGCAGCGGGTGTGGCCGGTAGAACCAAACCCCGCTTTGGCCGGTGAGCTGGATTTCATTACCGGTCCGGACCGTACTTTGTCATACCTTGCCGCGCAATTAAGGGAAGCAAAGGCCGGCCGGCCGGTAAACCCGCTGTGGTGGGACGTGTACCGGTGGTTTATCCAGGGCAGTCAGCGCGAAAAATGCGCCCGGGTACTGTCGGCGCTCTTTTTTACCAACCGGGAGGAAATGCTTTCCCCGGGTACCGGCAGGAAACTTTACGGACGCATCCTGAAGACCAGCATATCCGGGATGGAGAAGTTCATGGCCTGTCCTTTTGCGCATTTTCTTTCCCGTGGCCTGAAGTTGAAGGAAAGAGCAGCTTTCAAGCTGGAGGCCCCTGATTTGGGCCGGTTTTTTCACGCCGCGCTCAAACTCTTCGGGGAGCGGTTGCGGTCGGAAGGTTTGGAATGGGGCGCGCTGGGAAAAGAACAAATCGGAAGTATGGCCGGGGAAGCAGTGGACCTGCTGGCACCCCGGCTGCAAAACGAAATTCTGCTCAGCACCGCCCGCCGCCGTTATCTGACCGGTAAGCTCAAGCGTACCGTGCGCCGGGCGGCCCTGGTACTGGCTGAACATTCCCGGCGCGGCAGTTTCCGGCCGGTGGGCCTGGAACTGGCTTTCGGACCGGGCGGAGACCTGCCGGCGGTTACCTTTACCCTCACCGGCGGTACCGAAATGATCCTGACCGGCCGTATTGACCGTGTTGATGCCGCCGTGAATGACGAAGGCATCTACCTGCGGGTGATTGATTACAAGTCGGGCCAAATGACCGTAAAGCTGGCGGATGTTTACCACGGGTTAAAAATACAGCTCATGTCCTACCTGGATGTCGCCCTGAGGCATGCCGGTTTGCTTCTTAAACGCCATGAGCGTGCTTTGCCGGGCGCCGTACTTTACTTCCGGATCGACGACCCCCTGATTAAGACGGACGGGGGGATCCCGCCGGAAGAAGAACGGGAAAAGAAGATCTTGAAAGAACTGCGCATGACCGGTATGGTATTATCCGATCCGGCGGTGGCGCGGATGATGGACGGCAGCATTAAAGGACAGTCTGATTTGATACCGGTATATCTTAAAAGCAGCGGGGAGATAGCAGACCGCTCCGCAGTACTCACCCGGGAACAATTCGACCTTTTAAGGGCTTATCTGCGCTCAAAACTTATTGCTGCCGGGGACGACATTATGCGCGGGGTGGTCGACATTGCACCTTACCGGCGCGGCAGCACCGGTGCCTGTCTTTACTGCCCCTACCGGAAGGTTTGCCAATTCGATATCCTGATGGAAGGTAATGCCTACCGTATCATTAGGGACGAAGCCGAAAACGTGATGTGGGACCTGATAACAAGTTCGGTGGGTGGTGATTTCATTGAATAACCGGTGGACGGACGAACAAAAAGAAGCGGTTTTTTCCCGCGGCGGTAATTTGCTGGTGTCAGCGGCCGCCGGGGCGGGAAAAACCACGGTACTGGTGGAACGCATTATCAGACTGGTCACTGATCCGGTGCAGCCGGTGGATATCGATCATTTATTGGTGGTTACTTTCACCAACGCCGCCGCTGCGGAAATGAGGGAACGCATCGGCCGGGCCCTGGCCCATGAAATCAACCGCCAGCCTGATTCCAAACACCTGCGGAGGCAGGCGGCCCTGCTGGGCAGGGCCTGTATCAGCACGATACATTCTTTTTGCCTGGAACTTTTGCGCGGTCATTTTCACCGGATTGATCTGGACCCGGCCTTCCGGGTGGCTGATGAAACAGAAACCGCGCTGATTCAAACGGAAGCCCTGGAGGAATTGTTTGAGCAGTGTTATGCCGCGGGCAGCGGTTCTTTATTTACCGCCCTGGTGGACAGTTACGGGGGTAAGCGTGACGATACAAATTTACAGGAGATGGTCCTGAGCGTTTACAAATTGGCCCGGAGCACTTCCCGCCCGCAGCAGTGGCTTGCCCAATTACCGGCTCATTTCGATCTGCCGCCAGACGCCGTCTTTGACCGGCTGCCCTGGTGTGGAATTTTGCAAGAAGCCCTGGAAATAGAACTGGCCGGGATAATGGTATCCCTGGACGCCGCTTTGAGATTGTCCAGGTATCCGGGCGGCCCCGTTGTATACAGCGCCAATTTGGAAGCCGACCGGGAAACCGTCGGGCGCCTCATGCGGGCATCCCGCGGTTCTTCCTGGGACGCACTGCAACATTTGTTTAATGGCGCCGGGTTTGGGAAATTGAAAAGCTGTAAAAAAGAGGACGCCGACCCCAAGCTGGTAGAGCAGGTAAAAAAGCTACGGGAAAATGCCAAAAGAAAACTGGCGGCATTAAAGAGACAGTATTTTCCCCGCCTGCCGGAAGAATTATGCGCGGATTTACGCCAGGTAGCGCCGTTGGTGGAAGAACTGGCCGCGCTGGTGCAGAAATTCAAGGAATATTACCGTAAAGCCAAAGCAGCCAGGGGGGTGGTGGACTTTGCCGATTTGGAGCATTATGCCCTGCAAATACTGGAGGATGAAGGCCCGGAAGGGACCGTTCCTTCACCGGTGGCACTGGAACTCAGAGAAAGATTTGCCGAGGTCCTGGTGGACGAATACCAGGATATCAACGGGGTGCAGGAAGCCGTTCTCCGGCTGGTGTCCCGGCAGGGCGGCGCCCCAAAGCCCAATTTGTTTATGGTCGGTGACGTCAAACAGAGCATTTACCGGTTCCGGCTGGCTGAACCGGGCTTGTTTTTAGAAAAATATAAAACTTATCCGGTAAAAAAAGGCGGCCGGGAACGGCGGATCGACCTGACCAAAAATTTCCGCAGCCGTAAAGGATTGGTGGGAGCCGTCAATTTTGTTTTTTACCAGTTGATGACCGCGGCCGTGGGTGAACTTGAATACGGTCCCGGGGCCGAGTTGGTCTACGGGGATATTTACCCGCCGGTGCCTGATAGTGCCGGCGTACCGGATGAAGCAGATGAAGCAGTGGAAGTGTACTTGATCGACCGGGCTAATCCGGCAGCGGATACGGTGGTAAAATCCGGGCCGGAGCACGGTGCCGCTGAGGAAGAGGAAGCTTCTGCCGCTGGTCCGGACCGGGCGGAATGGGATGAGGACCTGGATACCGCGCAAGCCGAGGCCCGCCTGATCGCTACAAGAATTAAGGAGATGGTGGCGGAAAACTCGGGCGTTTCAACCGGCCGGTATATTTACGATAAAAATCTTAAAACCCGGCGCCCTCCGGCTTACCGGGACGTGGTGGTATTGATGCGGGCCACGGCCGGTTCCGCCGACACTTTTGTTGAGGAATTCCGGCGGGAAGGAGTTCCGGCCTATGCCGAGTCTGCCACCGGTTATTTTGTAGCTACCGAAGTTGAGACCATGCTTTCCCTCCTGAATATTATCGACAATCCACGCCAGGATATCCCACTGGCCGGAGTTTTAAGGTCTCCCGTCGTGGGTCTTAAAGGAACAGACCTGGCCCGGATCAGGCTGGCCGCGCCCGAAAGTGATTTTTATACCGCCGTGGTAACCGCCGCGCGTTGGCAAAACGGAAGTCTATCCCAACAACTGGCCGGTTTTCTGAAGCAGTTAGACAACTGGCGCACCGCCGCCAGGCAGGGCTCACTGGCGGATTTGATCTGGTCTGTTTACCGGGAGACCGGTTACTACGACTTTGTCGGGGGACTGCCCGGCGGCGGCCAGAGGCAGGCCAATCTTAGGGCACTGTACCACCGGGCCCGCCAGTATGAGGCCACTGCCTTCAGAGGATTATTTTTGTTTCTCCGCTTTATCGAACGGATCCGGGAGGGCGGCCGCGACCTCGGTACCGCCCGGGCATTGAACGAAAAAGAAAACGTGGTGCGGATTATGAGTATCCATAAGAGCAAGGGCCTGGAATTCCCGGTGGTGTTTATAGCGGGGCTGGGTAAAAAATTTAATTTTAAAGACTTAAATAAGCCCGTACTTTATCATAAAGATCTGGGTCTGGGACCCGGGCTGGTGGATTACGACTCGAGAGTAATTTATCCCACCGCGGCCAAGCTGGCTCTAAAACACAAGCTCAAAATGGAAGTGCTGGCGGAGGAGATGCGCATACTTTATGTGGCTATGACCAGGGCCCGGGAGAAGTTGATCCTGGTGGGTTCCACCCGTAATATACCGGCATGTGCCGGGCGCTGGTGCATTGCCGCGGCAACACCCGCGCGGGCGTTGCCGGACGGGATATTGGCCGGGGCAGCGTCTTTTCTGGATTGGCTGGGGCCGGCGCTGGTCCGGCACCGGGACGGGGCGGAAATCAGAAAGCTGGGATTGGTAGAGCCGCTCCCGACAGGAATGATTGCTGACCGCCGGTCGGCCTGGAAAGTATTTATTAACCGGATACCTGCCGGTGGCAGTGGTGCCGTGGGACAATCCACCACCGGACGGTTTTCCCTGGTCGGGCGTATGGAACCGGTAGGCCCGCCGGGGGAATGCTACCCGGTAATTAAAAACCGGCTGGAATGGAGTTACCCGTTTACGGCGGCGACTGTGCGGGCGGCCAAAATTTCAGTTACAGAAATTAAACGCAAGTTTGAAATACTTTCGGCGGAGGAAGCGTTAAAGATTTCTCATACCACCGCTATTGCGGCCAGGCCCGGGTTTTTACAGCGGGAACGGGGCTTGACGGCAGCCGAAAAAGGCACCGTCCTGCACCTGGTGATGCAGAACCTGGATTTGAAGGAAGTAGGGGAGCTTGCAAGCATAAAAACCCAGATTGCCAAAATGGTGGAGACGGAGTTGCTGACGCCGGAACAAGCATCGTCGCTGCCCGTGGAAGCGATTGCCGCATTTTTTACCGGTACCCTGGGCAGGCGGGTACTGGCGGGAAGGGCAGTGTTGCGGGAACTTCCCTTTACCGCGCCCGCGCCCGCGCCGGAGGTATACCCGGAGCTAGGGGAACCGGGGACGGAAACCATTATCGTGCAGGGGGTATTGGACTGCCTGGTTGACGAGGGCGACGGTTATTTACTACTGGATTATAAAACCGGAAACATCGCTCCGGAGCAAATAGATGCAGAGACGGCCGGATACCGTACCCAGTTAAATCTTTACGCCGGGGCCGTGGAAAACATATTGCAAAAAAGAGTAAAGGAAAAGTGGCTGCATTTCTTTGGTCCGGGTTTAAGTAAAGAATGCCGCTAATTTATTCCCGGTAATCGAATACCCGCTTGCTTTTCTTTTCACTCCGCGGGAGTGTCCCCTGCGGTATTATTTCCACACCGGCGGTGATGCCGATGCGTTCCTTGATGTTTTTGCGCAACTGCCTGGATATTTTCCCGAAGTCGAAAACCGGTTCGCCTTCGGCTTTGATCAGGCAGGAGTCTTTGCCCTGCTCCCTGGTGATGATGATCTGGTACTCGCTGCAGGCGCCTTCGGTTATTTGCAGGACGTGGTCAATTTGACCGGGATAGATATTTACTCCCTTGACTTTAGTCATATCGTCGGTGCGCCCCAGTACGCGCGCAATCATCGGGTGCGGGCTGCCGCAGGGACAATTTTCCGGGATTATGCTGGTGATGTCGCGGGTGCGGTAGCGTAATAAAGGCATTCCTTCCTTGGTCAGGGTAGTGACTACCAGTTCACCCTGCTCTCCGGGTTGGAGCTGCCGGCCGGTTTCGGGGTCGATTATTTCGAAGAGCAGGTGGTCGTGCCAGTAATGCAGGCCGCAGTGTTCCGGGCAGTCAATGGCAATGCCGGGGCCGTATATTTCCGTAAGGCCGTATATGTCAAAAGTTTCGATGTTTAGCAGTTCCTCGATCCGGGCGCGCATTTTATCACCCCAGCGTTCCGAACCGAATATACCCCGGACCAGCTCAATCCGGTCTTTAATCCCCCGCTTATGTATTTCTTCCGCCAGCAGGAGGCCGTAAGAGGAGGTGCCGATTAAGACGGTGGTCCTTAAGTCCGTCATCATTTCAATTTGTTTTTCGGTATTACCCGGACCGGTGGGAATTGCCATCGCCCCCAGGCGTTCAACTCCGGCTTGAAATCCGGTACCCGCGGTCCACAATCCGTAACCCGGCGTGACCTGAACGCGGTCCGTGCGGGTAACCCCGGTCAGGATAAGGCAGCGGGCCATCATTTCCGCCCAGGACGAGACGTCGTTGGCGGTATAGGGTACGATCACCGGTTTTCCGGTGGTGCCGGAAGAAGAATGAATCCGGACCACCTGTTCTTCAGGCACCGCCAGGAGTCCCAGGGGATACCCCGTGCGCAGTTCGGACTTGGTGGTGAAAGGCAGCCGTTCCAGGCCGGTAAAGGTTTTTATGCTGTGGGGATCAACTCCGCTATCGTTCAGTTTACGGTGGTAAAAAGGCGAATTCCGGTAAATTGCGGGTAACAGTGTGCGCAATTTTTGCTCCTGCTGACGCATAATGTTTTCCAATCCGGGTTGGTTTTCCGCTTTAATCAAGATTGCCATTCTGTGTTCCCTCCATGTTCCGGTATCCGATTTCAAAGGCACGCATGTTAATGGTCCCAAGTTTCTCCGGGACGTATTTTAAAAGTGACGCCAGTAATTGTTCGCGGCTGAAAGGAAGGCCGGGAAAGGCAGCCAGCGCTCCCAGCATTACCACATTGCCGGTTTTGGGATGCCCGGCCCGGCGGACGAGAGCGTCCAGGTCCAGAAAAGACAATCTGTCGCCGGCATATGCTTTAAGATATTCTGTAAGTGCTTCCCGGTTGTATTCCGATAGTCCCAAATGCACCGCCGCCGGGATAACGGTGGTAGTGGCGGCGATGACGCAGCCGGCCGGTTTTACTTTGGGCAGCGCCCGGACGGTTTCGGAAAGTTCCAGTCCCAGTAAAAAGTCTGCCTGCCGGTCCGGAATAATCGCACCGTACAGACCAGCGCCCATTCTTACGTGGCTGGTAACCATGCCTTCCCGTTGGGCCATGCCGGTTACTTCCGAGGTGCGTACGGAAAGACCGTTTTCCATGGCCGCCAGGGCCAGTACGCGGGAGGCCATCACAGACCCCTGGCCCCCAATACCGCTGATGACAATATTAAGACTCATGATCCTCTTGCCCTACCTCCTCGATAGCCCCTGCCGGGCAAATTTGAGCGCACACACCGCACCCCGCACAGTTTTTTAATATTACCGGGCGACCGTTTTCCCTGCCGATAGCCGGACAACCGAATTCTTCCAGGCAAATTCCGCAGGCGACACATTTTTCAGGATTAATTTGCCGGGGTAAACCTTTGGGAGCCAGGTTTGCACATTTTCGCTTCATGATTACGACCGCCGGTCCCGGATGGCTCATGGCTTCGGAAGCCGCTTTTCCGGCCGCCTGCAGGTCATACGGGTCTGCTTCCAGGACCATCTCTACTCCGCACGCCTTGATTAATTCGGCCAGGTCAATTTTTTTCGCCGGGGCTCCCGCAGCAGTGCGGCCGGTGCCGGGATGCGGTTGGAAACCGGTCATGGCGGTAGTTGAGTTATCCAGAACCACGAGCGTGATCCCGGCCTGATTATAAACGGCGTTGATTAAACCGGGCACCCCGGTGTGAAAAAAGGTTGAATCCCCAAGAAAGGCTACCTGCCGGCGGTGGGGTTCTGCCCGGTATAAACCGGAAGCAAGCGTGATACTGGCACCCATGCACAGACAGGTATCCATCGCACTTAAAGGGGGCATGGCACCCAGGGTGTAACAGCCGATATCGCCGCTGAACACCGCATCCATATCCATATCCCGGGCTGCTTTTTTAAAAGCGTAGAAGGAAGCCCGGTGGGGGCAGCCCGCGCATAAAACCGGTGTGCGCAGGGGCAATACCGGGGGGCCGGCAGGTTCTTCTTTACTTGTAGCCGTTTCTTGGGATGCGAATTTAGCGATAATTGATTTTACCTTGTCGACATTAAGTTCTCCTTCCCGGGGCACCAGACGGTCATGTTTTCCGGATATCACGACAGGTGACCGGTTATGCCAGGCCAGGGAGATTACTTGTTCCTCGACTACCGGCTCTTGTTCTTCCACTACCAGGATTTTTTCGGCCTGCTCAAACAGTTCCAGTACCGGTTTGCCGGGCAGCGGATAAGGGGTGCCTATTTTCAGCACCGAAGCGTTGATTCCGGTTAATCCCAATGCCTCGCGGACATAGTTATAGCTGATACCATCTGCGATGATGCCTATTCTGGCATTACGAGCAAGCATCAAATCATTAAAAACGGATGATTCCAATTTCCCCCGGGCCAATTCCTGGCGTTCGTTAAGCCAGGGATGTCTGCGGGCGGAAAGGCTGGGAAAAATGACCTTTCCGGAATCCTTTTTAAAGCGGGGGTTCTGCCGGGTTGGTTTAACCGCGCCTGAAAGGTCAATATCCTGGCAGGCGTGACACGTCCGGGTGGTAGGTCTTAAAATTACCGGCAAACCCAGGCTTTCAGATAATTCGAAGGCGTACCGGGTCATTTCACGGGCTTCTTCCGGCGTGGCCGGGTCCAGGACCGGCAGCTTGGCAAACCGGGCAAACATGCGGGTATCCTGCTCCGTCTGGGAACTATGCGGGCCCGGATCATCCGCCACAATCAATACCAGTCCCCCGTCAACCCCGATGTAAGCCAGACTCATCAGCGGGTCGGCGGCGACGTTCAGACCGACTTGCTTCATGGCGGCAAGAGCCCGTAATCCGGCATAAGAAGCCCCGATCGCCGTTTCCAGGGCCACTTTTTCATTGACCGACCACTCGGTGTAAAAACCTTTTTCTTCAGACAATGCGGCCAGCGTTGCCAGTACTTCCGAAGACGGAGTGCCGGGATAGGCGCAGGCCACCCGTAATCCCGCCTCCACGGCGCCGTATGCTATTGCTTCGTTGCCCATCAACAATTTTCTGGCATTCAAAAAACTTCATACCTCCCGTAAACTGATAAAAAATATTAAAGGCCGGTGTGATACCGGCCTTTATCTGGCATAACTCAGCATACCGTCTCTCCTGATCAGGACTCAGCTCACACTCAACTCTGCTCACTTTATATTTATTTCAATTTAACCTTCTTTTCTAAAAAAATTTTAACACAAGAAATTCTTAAAGTCACTAAAAAAAATTTATTATCCGTTGTAAAATATTTAGTAACCGCAGGATTTTTTATGGCCGCAAGCAAGATACCGGCTGTTTTTGATAGAATAAAGATTAAATGGTAGCAGTATATGGAAATAACAGGAACAGCGGCCGGGAATAATAGTACTAAAGGGGAGCATAGAAATGTCAAAAGTGCGGGCACACGTGCTCATAAGCGGAAGAGTACAGGGGGTGTATTACCGTTTGGAAACCAGGGAACAGGCAGTTGCCTGCGGGGTCACCGGGTGGGTCCGGAACCGCCCCGACCGTTCCGTGGAAGGGGTGTTCGAAGGGGAAAAGGAAAATGTTGATAAATTAATAGACTGGTGCCGTAAAGGGCCCGCCATGGCTATTGTCCGTAACGTACAGGTTGCCTGGGAGCCTTACCGGCATGAATTCAGTCAGTTTGATATATTATTTTAGAAGGGGTCTTGTTGTTGAAAATAAACTTGTTTTGCGCCGTCGTGACCGGAAGAATGGTTGCGCTTGCCAGCCGGTTATCGGGGCACGGAGGTTCTTCCCTGCCCGGTCTGGTTGCCGGAAAAATTTATCACCGCTGCCTGCACGACCTGGCCGGTCAGGTGCGTAAAGGGATCATTATGGTTACCGGGACCAACGGTAAAACCACTACTACCAATATGATTGCCGGGATCCTGGAGAAAGCCCGTTTTAAAGTGGTTGCCAACTACGAGGGAGCTAATATGGCTTCCGGTGTTACCACCAGCTTCATCATGAAAGCCGGCCTGTCCGGTAAAATTGACTGTGACTATGCCATAATCGAGGTGGATGAGGCTTCGGTGCCGGGAGTGATGAAAGAATTAAACCCGGAAATCGTGGTTATTACCAATTTCTTTCGGGACCAGTTGGACCGGTACTGGGAAATTGAAAAGGTCGTAGGGGTTATTCGTGATGCTTTGAATAAATACGGTTACGCCAATCTGGTTTTGAATGCCGATGACCCGCTGGTCGCCCAGTTCGGCCGAATTACCCGCCTGCCGGCAACGTTTTACGGAATTGGCCGGCACGGGCAGAGCACCGCTACCAGCACCCGGACCAGAGAGGCCAAGCGGTGTCCTTTTTGTGGTGCCGCTTTAGTCTATGATTTTTTTCATTACGGCCAATTGGGTAATTACCGGTGTGCAGAATGTAGTTTTAAAAGGCCGGAACCGGGGCTCGTAGCAATGGATGCCACCGTTACGGACAAAATAAACTGCCGTATGGTTTATAACGGGGATGAGGCCCAACTGGCAATACAAACCACGGGCATTTATAACCTTTACAACGCCCTGGCGGCTTTTGCCACCGGGTTACAGCTGGGTATCGATGCCGCAGTCATCTTAAGCGGTTTAAACCGTTACCGGCCGGTAACGGGCCGGATGGAAAATTTTGATTACCGGGGGAAACCGGTATTTTTGATTCTGGTTAAAAATCCGACGGGTTTTAATGAAGGTCTTTCCGCGTTATTTTTCAACCAAAGGAAAAAAGACGTATTTATTGCCATTAACGACAACGATGCTGATGGAAAAGATGTTTCCTGGCTTTGGGACGTGGATTTTGAAATCCTCGGTAACGGTCAACAATTTTTTAATAGTTTTTTATGCACCGGCAAACGGGGGGAAGAGATGGCCGTGCGCTTGAAATATGCCGGCGTCCCACAGGACAAGATAGCGGTTGACCCGGATATGCCTTCGGCGGTAAAAAAGATTCTGGATGGTCCCGGTAAACAGTCTTACTTTTTTTCAACTTATACTGCTTTACGGCAGGTTCATGGTATTCTGGAAGCATTAATTGCCGGGGGGAATAAAAAATGATTAAAATATGTCATCTTTATCCGGACTTGTTGAATTTATACGGCGACCGCGGTAATGTCATTGCTTTCCAACAGCGCTGCCGGTGGCGGAATATTCCGGTTGAAGTGCACGAGGTAAGTATCGGCGAAGCGCTTTATTTTGAGCAGTATGATTTTGTTTTTTTAGGCGGCGGCTCGGACCGGGAGCAAAATCTTATTGCGGCTGATCTAATGCGGTGGAGGGAGGAATTAAAAGACGCGGTTGAAAAAGGGTTGGTGCTGCTGGCCATTTGCGGCGGGTACCAGCTGCTGGGCAAATATTATTTAACCCGTGCCGGTGAAAATATGCCCGGTTTGGATATCCTGGACTTTCATACCCGGGCCGGAGACAGGCGCCTGGTGGGTAATGTGGCTATAGAGACGAGCCTGGGAGGAGAGCCGGTCAGGTTGACCGGATTTGAGAATCATTCGGGACAAACTTACCTGGGCAACATTCGTCCCCTGGGGAAAGTACTGTCGGGAAAAGGCAACAACGGTAAGGACGGGAGGGAAGGGGTTCTTTATAAAAATGTCTTTGGTTCCTACCTGCACGGGCCCCTGCTGCCGAAAAACGCCCGGCTTACCGACCATCTGATTTCACTGGTGCTTAAAAGAAAGGGACGGCAGGATACGTTGAAACCACTGGACAACACTTTTGAAGACCGTGCTTGCGCGGTCATGCTCAGGCGCATGGGCCTGCTTTAATTTTGATTATATTTATTATTATTTAGGTCTTATATATCCCTTTTCATCAAGAACGGTTCTTTTTAAAATATGTATAAAGAATCCTGTATGCAAAAAATCAGGAGGTTTAATCATGCAGTACATCGTAACCTGGGCCGAGGGTGAAGAGGTTTATTACCGTTTCGTATCCGAAGAGGAAGTTGACAGCCTGGTAGAAGCAGATAAACAATACATTGTTGCCGGACTGTCTAATTAATTTTATTTTTAAATTAAAACAAGGTTAACCTAAAAATACCGTTATTAAACCCAAGCAGGTATTTTTAAAATACCTGCTTGCTTGGTGCTGATAGAATAACCACATGATTTTTATGTGGTTTTTTTGTTTAAATGAACCACTGGCTTGTATACCTGGTTACGGTCTTCTGTCTCCCAATACCAAATCATTAACCAGCTGCAGCCGTTCGTAAGTTTCCGGTCCGACAATTCCATCGGGACTCAGTTGCTGATCACGCTGAAAGTTAATTACTGCCGCTTCCGTAACCGGGCCGTAATACCCGTCCAAGTCACCGCGGTAATAGCCGAGTATCTGTAATATTTGCTGGACGCGCAACACATCGGCGCCGGGATCCACGCCCAGGCGCAGAAGCCTGCCCGTGAAAGCATTTCCGGTTATCTTCACCCTGGTTCCGAGCTGTACAAGGTTATAAACCCGGATGACGTCGTCCGACCTCATGCGGACACATCCGTGACTGACGGCACTACCGATGGAAGCCTCGTTGTCCGTGCCGTGAATGCCGTATCCTCCCCAGGGACAATTCAAGCGCATCCACCGCACACCAAAGGGCCCGCCCGGGTTTTCAATCTTTTGAATAATTTTCCAGTTTCCCAGGGGTGTGGGTGTGTTCGGTGCACCGGCCGCCACCGGGAAAGTACCTGTTTGTCGCCCGGAACGGCTCAGAGAGAGTTCTAAGGTGCTGGTATCGATAAAAATAATATATTCGGGGGCGATGGTAAAATCGTCTTCCGGGCTGAGTCCAACGGCATTATAGGTATCCGGGCCGACAATGCCGTCTGCGGCCAGAAGGAAATTTTGCTGGGCTTTAATGACGGCGTCGCGGGTCTCCGGGGTATAGACGCCGTTAACCGGACCCCTATAAAAACCCAGTTCGGCAAGCCGTTTTTGAAGATACTGAATATCCGGCCCCACCATTAAGGGATCCATGAGCCGCAGGTACCTGCTTGCATACAACATGAAAATAACCCCTCCTTGTCAAAATACCCACGATGTTACAATAAGTGTTTTATAACTGTTAGTGAAGGTGTAATTATTTGCTTTACATTAGAAAGATTTGTGCTATTATTATATAGTAATTATATGGCAGAGGTGCCATTATTGAACGTATAAGGTAATATATATTAATACAGTATTTAATAGAGTAATTTAGTTGAAAGCAAACGGAGGTAATAAAAAATTATGAATTTTTTTCCTGCCTGGAACGATTTAAACGTTGGCGACAGTGTTACCTTTTACCGCACCTTTACTGAAGAAGACGTGGAAAACTTTATCCGGCTGACCGGCGATTTCAATCCTTTTCATACGGATAACCACGCAGCAAAAAAATGTGGCTTTAAAAAGCGGGTGGTTCCGGGGCTGCTCACCAGCAGCATGATTGCCCATGCCGGGGGTACTTTGGTTGTAGAACCGTACGCTGGTGCCAAAGTGTTTTTTCAGTATTTGGCCCCGGTTTATGTCAACGAATCAATTTGTGCCCGGGTTGCCGTAACAGGCAAAAACCATTTGAAAAACCAGTTAGCGCTTAAAATAAACTGTACCAACCAGCAGGGAGAAGTGGTTCTTGAAGGAGAGGTTACCGGAAGAATATTTCCGGCCTACAGCGGTGGAAACAGTTTGGAATATGTTGCGGATAAATAAGTGTTTTCAAATCAGAATAAATATTATTACACTACACCAAGAACCGCCTGAAAGCGGTTTTTTCAGTTATACGGCCGGTTTCTAAAGTATATTGACTAGACGAAACATTCTTCTTTTTGCCAGTTCTGCATATAATATAATATTCATTTTTTGTTAAACCCCGGCCCGGATAGCCGCATTAAAAGTTAGATACTGCTGAGAAGGAGTGAAATCCGTGAATTTCCTGAGACGTTTGGAAGAATACCTCTCCTTGGAAAGACAGTTGGCCTGGGAAGGTGATTTCAGTGATTATCTTGCTGTTATAAAGGAAAGACCTCATGTGTCGCAGTTAGCCCATGCCAAAATATATAACATGATCAAGTCTGCAGGATGGGAAGAGGACGACGGGTTAAAAAAATATAAATTTTTTCATACCGAGTTATTTGGCCTTGACAAAACCCTGGAAAAGTTGGTGGAAGAGTACTTTCACCCGGCCGCCCGCCGTTTGGATGTACGCAAACGCATATTGCTCCTGATGGGACCGGTAAGCGGGGGTAAATCCACCCTGGTGTCCATGTTAAAAAGAGGCTTGGAGAAGTTCAGCCGCACTGAAGAGGGGGCCCTGTACGGTATCAAGGGGTGTCCGATGCACGAGGAACCTTTGCATCTGATTCCCAAAGAGCTGCGGGAAGAATTTCAAAAAGAGTATAACGTTTACATTGAAGGAGAACTCTGCCCCTCCTGCCGCTTGATGGTTGAGTCGGAATACGGCGGCAATATTGAAAAAGTCAGGGTGGAAAGAATATTTCTTTCTGAAGATAACCGTTGCGGTATCGGGACCTTTACTCCCTCGGACCCCAAATCCCAGGATATCGCTGATTTGACCGGCAGCGTGGACTTCTCGACCATTACAGATTACGGTTCGGAATCAGATCCCCGGGCATACCGTTTCGACGGGGAATTAAATATCGCCAACCGGGGGATTATGGAGTTCCAAGAAATGCTGAAATGCGACGAAAAGTTTCTTTGGAACCTGCTCAGTCTTTCCCAGGAGGGGAATTTCAAAGCCGGCCGGTTCGCCCTGATTTACGCCGACGAAATGATAATCGCCCATACCAACGAAAACGAATATAAGAGCTTTATCAGTAACAAAAAAAATGAAGCCTTGCAATCCCGCATCATTGTCATGAAGATTCCTTACAACCTGAAAGTAAGTCGCGAGGTTATGATTTATGAAAAGTTGATCAAGCAAAGTGATTTGAGGAATATCCACATAGCGCCCCATACCTTGCGTATCGCCAGTATTTTTTCAGTATTGTCGCGTTTAAAGGAATCCAAGAAGCAGGGTATGGACCTGGTGAAGAAAATGAAATTATACGACGGTGAGGATGTGGAGGGGTTTAAACAAAAAGATATCAATGAACTGCAGGCGGAAGCTGTTGATGAAGGAATGAGCGGGGTTGACCCGCGTTATGTGATCAACCGGTTATCTTCCGCGCTGATCCGCACTTCGACCAAGTGTATCAATCCGCTCGATGTGCTGCGCGCTTTAAAAGAAGGGCTGGACCAGCATCCGTCGATCACGAAGGAGGAACGTGACCGCCTGTTAAATTTTATTTCGGAAGCGCGTAAGGAGTACGATGAAATGGCCAAAAAAGAAGTGCAGAAGGCGTTTGTGTATTCCTATGAAGAGTCCGCCAAAGTATTGTTTACCAACTACCTGGATAATGTGGAAGCGTACTGTAACGGAATAAAGCTCAAGGACCCGATTACCGATGAGGAATTAGAACCTGATGAAAAACTTATGCGCTCTATCGAAGAGCAGATCGGGATTTCAGAAAACGTGAAAAAAGTATTCCGGGAAGAAATATTAATCAGGCTGTCCAGTTACGCCAGAAAGAACCGGCGTTTTGAATACCATTCCCACGAGCATCTCCGGGAAGCCATTGAGAAGAAGCTTTTTGCCGACCTGAAAGATATCGTTAAAATTACCACTTCCACCAAAACGCCTGATGCTGAACAGTTAAAGCGCATAAACGAAGTGAGCAACCGGTTGATAGAAGATAACGGTTATTGTCCGGTTTGCGCCAATGAACTTCTGAAATACGTGGGAAGCCTGCTTAACCGTTAGGGGGGAAGGTACGTGTCCGGAGATAAGTATCTGATTTCCAGAGATGACTGGTCGCTGCACCGTAAAGGCGAGATTGACCGGCAGCGGCACCGGGAAAAAGTACGCGAAGCGATAAAAAAGAATCTGGCGGATATAGTTTCCGAAGAAAGTATCATTATGCATGACGGCCGCAAGGTCATCAAAGTACCCATCCGCTCACTGGACGAATTCCACTTTCGTTTTGATTACGGCAAGCAAAAACACGGGGGCCAGGGTGACGGCAAGAGTAAACAGGGCGACGTGGTTTATTCCGGACCCCACGGTTCCGGTAAGGGTAAAGGTGAAGGCGCCGGTGTAGAACCGGGGGTTGATTATTACGAAACCGAAGTGACCATAGATGAACTGGCGGAAATGATTTTTGAAGACCTGGGGCTGCCCCATTTGGAACCCAAAAAGGTTGCGGAAATCACCTCGGAAGCAGTTGAATTTAAGGATGTACGCAAAAAAGGCATCAGCAGTAATATCGACCGTAAAAGGACCATCATGGAGGCCATTAAGCGCAATGCCTTAAAAGGCCGGACGGGGGTGGACCGGATTATCCCGGAAGACCTGCGTTACAGAACCTGGGATATGACTTATCAATACGAATCCAACGCCGTAATCCTGGCCATGATGGATACCTCCGGTTCCATGGGGCCTTTTGAAAAGTACATTGCCAGGAGTTATTTCTTTTGGATGGTGCGCTTTTTACGTACCAAGTATAAAAACGTGCAGATTATCTTCCTGGCGCACCATACCGAGGCTAAACAAACCACCGAGGAGGAATTTTTTACCAAGGGGGCCAGCGGCGGAACGCGCTGTTCTTCAGCATACAAGCTGGCTTTGGAAATTATCAAGCAAAGGTATCCGCCGCAGGATTATAATATTTATGCTTTTCACTTTTCGGACGGGGATAACCTGGCTTCCGACAATGAAAAGTGCCTCCGGTTAATCAAGGAACTGCTTGAAGTGTGCAACATGGTCGGGTACGGAGAGATCGAAGGTCCGTATTACTATACCAGTACCCTGCGCAACGTGTTTAAAAAAATTCACCATCCGAAATTCACCGTGGTTACTATCAGAGACAAAAGCGGGGTCTACCCGGCTTTGAAAAAATTTTTCAGCCAGGCGCCGGGTGAGAAAACTTCCGACCCGGACCGGAATATAAGTAGTCCGGTAATATGAAGTTAACCGGTAAGCACTCTCATTTGGGAAAATAATGTTGACTGACTATAAAGAGGATAGTATAATAATTTTAAAATTAAATAGGAAATGATTTCCGAGTATACTGGCCTAAGGTTTAATACTACGGCGGTAAACCGACAGGGCTTAAACGGAAACGTTTTTGCCTCCCTTCTTGGAAAGGAAATCATGTTAAGTGTAGTGTTTTATGACTTCTGTACGTGCTTGATATGAACAGCTTTCCGATGGGAAGCTGTTTTTTATTTAGCTAGCAAGCAGGTTAAAAGTGTAAAAGTGCGGAGAGTCTTAAAACATTATTCGGTATCCTGCACGGCCGGACAATCGTGACGCAGGGATTCACATTTTATACGCCTTATTATGGGCAATGAGATTTCATGAATTCCCTCCACTGTTCAAACCCGTTGTTCCGGTCCGTTTTCCATGCAAGGAATTTGAGTTAAGTTTACTTAATTAACCGGTTAAGGAGTGTATACTCGGTGCAATTCAGACAAAAGATGTGTTGGTACAAGTTCCTGCCTGCCCTTTTGATTATGCTACTGTTTGCGGGTATGTTCAGCCTGCTGGCGCCGGAAGACGCTTTTGCTGAAGGAGGCGCTCTTGAAATAACGGGACCCGGGCTGAACGGGGAGATTACCATTACCCAGGAACAGCTCAGGGGCACGGGAGAATTACCGGACGGGATTACATTTGCCCGGCATGACGAATGGTACAGCACCATCAACACCTGGCCCACCAAAAGCTGGTACCGGGGGGTGGGCGTTAAGCTGACCGACCTGCTTGATGCCGCCGGGGGACTCAAACCGGAGGCATCACTGATCAAATTTATTGCCCGTGATGGTTTTTCAGCAACATTTACGGTGCAGGAGCTTATCCATGAACCCCGCTACCGTTTCCCCAATTTCATGAGCACCGGCCTCCCCGGCCATCTTCCCGGCGATCCGTCGGATGCAGTACCGGTAGAACCCATCATTGCTCATAAAAGTTTCTCTGCCCAGGATATGGAAGATGTTATGGGAGAAAATGCCTCCCAATATTTTAGCCGCACGGACGCAAATCATCTCTTATACGGACAGCGGGCGGTAACCCAACAAACCAACGCCGGGTTTGTCAAGCATGTCACAAAGATCGAGGTACTCACCGGCCAGGTGGAGAAATGGGAACCTCCCACGGCCGAACCAGAGCCTGGTGAGGTGCCCGTGGGGACCATGATAGAGCTGCGCGGTCCTTTCGATGACGAGGACAAGGTTCATTACACCCTGGACGGTAGCACTCCGGACATAGAAAGCCCCATGTACAACTGGGTCGCCAAGCGCTGGTGGTCATCACGCCAGGGTGAGCTGGATGAAATCAACCGCCCCATAGAAATCACGGGGGATACCACCATCAAGGCTTTTGTTACCGGTCCCGGCAGGGCGGACAGCGATATCGTCACCTTCGAGTATACGGTGCCCACGGCTCCAAACTTGACGGTTAGTCCGGCGGAAGTATTTGTAGCTGCTGATTTTTGTGGGGAGTTTGTATTAACCGTAGAAAACGATACCATTACCAGGGCAGTTTATAAAGAAAATCTTGCATTGCAAGGTGTATTTGCCCCCTTATCCATTAAGAATGTAACTAAAACAAGTGCTGCAACAGTGACGGCCGAAGTATACGGCGGTTTAAATCAAACCGGTACCGGAACCATTGCTTTGGCTGGAAATGTCTTAGCGGTCAGTGAAAATGCTTTAACGGCGGCTGTTACCGTTAAAGCCGCCGGCAATGGGGGCGGGCCGGGGAACGGCGGATCCGGACCCGGCGGAGACGTTATATTAACCATTACCGGCGACGGGGTGACGACCCCCGGGGAGTTTACCCGGTCCCAGCTGGAAGCAATGCCCCAGCGCCAGTATGTTTACAGCAGTATTAACACCTGGCCTACCAAGAGATGGTATGTGGGAAAAGGGGTTAAGTTGCGTGACCTGCTCGAGGAGGCGGGGATGAAGAGCAACGCCCGGCAGATCAGGTTTATTGCCGGTGACGGTTATTATACAACGCTTACGGTGCAGGAGTTATTAAGAGATAAACGTTATTGTTTTCCAAATTTTAAAAGCAGCGGCAGTGACGCCGACGGGCATATTCCCGGTTCTGCAGCGGGGGCGACCGAGGTCGAGCCCATTCTCGCTCTAGTCAGTGCCGCAGGCACCGATAACCCGGCCGTTATGAACGATCTTAATGCCTTGCTGTTGATGCTCGGGCAGCGCGCCGTTACCGAGCAAACCGGCCCGCTATTTATAAAATCTGTAAATAGCATCGTAGTATCCACTTCCGCAACGGGAAGCTGGGGTGCGCCGACGGCAGAGCCGGACGGCGGAACGGTACCGGCAGGTACGGAAGTGGTCCTGCACAGTCCCAAAGATGACGATGACAAAGTTTACTATACCACCGACGGCAGCACTCCGACCATAGAAAGCCCCATGTACAACTGGGTCGCCAAGCGCTGGTGGCCGGCCCGGGGGGAAGAAGCCGTGTCCGGGATCAACCGGCCCATCGAGCTGACTGCGGACACTACCATCAAGGCTGTCACTATCGGTCCCGGTAAGTCAAACAGCAAGGTTGTCACATTCACTTACAAGGTGACGGAAAATACGGTTGCCGCCGGCGGTAATATTACGCCCGGGAAAGAAAGCAAGGTAAGTCTGGGTGAAGAAGCCGTTATAGAGATACCGGCCGGCGCGCTGGCCGGGACCGGCCCGGTGGAAGTAAAGATAGAGCGTGTGGTTGATCCTCCCGCCGAGCCGGCGGGGCTTAAGATTGTCGGCGGCGTGTACGAGTTTAGTGTGGACGGCGCAACCAGCTACAATTTTGAAGAAGCGGTAACCATCAAGCTTAGCTTTGATCCCGGGGAAGTTGCTCCTGGAGAAACTCCGGCCATTTATTACTACGACGAAACCGCAAAGGAGTGGGTCGCTCTCGGCGGCGAGGTGTCCGGCAATATCGTGACCGCGCAGTTGGACCATTTCACGAAATTCACGGTGATGGCGGCAAAGAAGGTACCAGAAACGGATGTCGTTCTTAACGACATTGCCGGACACTGGGCGGAGGAAAGCATTGAAGAACTGTTCGCCCTCGGGGCCATCGCCGGTTATCCTGACGGCAACTTCAAACCGGATATTGAAATAACCAGGGCTGAATTCGTTACCATTCTGGTGAAGGCATTTAAACTTGAGTCCCTAAAGGGAAAAGTTTTTGCCGACACCGCCGGACACTGGGCGCAAGAAAACGTGGCCACCGCAGTATCCCACGGGATCGTTAACGGTTATGATGCGGACACATTCGGACCGGACGACTTGATCACGCGCGAGCAAATGGCGGTTATGACTGTAAAGGCGGCCCAACTGGCGCCGGTGACGGAGGAAATTTTGTTTGCCGACCGTGCCGCTATTTCGGATTGGGCGCGTACGGCCGTTGCCACGGCGGTACACCACGGGATCGTCAAAGGATATCCCGGCAACACCGTCCGGCCCCGGGACGGCGCCACCAGGGCCGAGGCCGCCGCAATTATAGTAAATGCACTGCCTGAGCCGAGGGCGCCGGCTGATTAGATTAGAGATTAGAGCAAATCTGGAATTAAGGGAGTGAAGAGTATGCGGCCCGGCATACATAAACGGTCCCTAAGATTTCTGATGCCCATCCTGGGTTTGCTGCTCCTGGCCGGTTTGTTTAAATTGGCGGCCGTGCCTGCGGTTGCCCTTGCCGAACCGCCGGAAGCGCTGGAAATCACCGGAGACGGGGTGGTGCATCCGTTTGTGCTGACCTTTGACGAGCTGGAGGCGATGGAGCATTACGAGCACGTATACAGTACCATCAATACCTGGCCGACCAAGCGCTGGTATACGGCAAGAGGCGTTGAACTGAGAAAGTTGATCAATTTAGCGGGAATTAAAGAGGAGGCCACCCTGGTCAGGTTTGTATCCAGCGACGGTTACGATGTGACTCTTACAGTGCAGGAACTGTTAGAAGACAAGCGTTACTATTTTCCGGGCCTCAAGGACAACCACCCCAGTGACGGGAGCATTCCCGGTTCCCCGGAGGACGCCCGGGAGGTGGAGCCCATTCTGGCCCTGGTCAGTGCCGAAGGCAGTGACCGGCCCGGAGATATGAACGACCGGGACGCGCTGCTGCTGGTATTGGGACAGCGGGCGGTAACGGAGCAGACAAACAATCTCTTTTTAAAGTATGTAAACCGCATCGAGGTACTCACTACCACCCCGGAAAAATGGGACCGTCCCAGGGCGAATATTCCCAGCGGGACGGTGGTACCCGCGGGAACCGGGATTGAGTTAAGCAATAAACATAACAACGAAGATAAGATTTACTACACCACGGACGGCAGCACCCCGACGGTAAACAGCCCGATGTTCAACTGGAGCGCCAGCCGCTGGTGGGAGCAGAGAGATGACTTGAAAGGGGTTAATAAACCCATTGAGGTTGAAAAGGATACCGTCATTAAAATGATTACCATCGGACCCGGCAAAATGGACAGCGAGGTGGTCACCTTTACTTTTACGGCTGATCTTACGGGTAAGGCGGTTGATCCGACGAAGGTTCCGGGCGGGCCGCCTACTGAGGTGACCCTTGACCGGAGTGTCATTGACCGGCCCATTGGCAGCACCTTTCAGCTGGCGGCGCACGTGGCCCCTTTCAATGCCGTTAACCGGGAGGTAACCTGGAGTTCCAGCGATACCGGCGTGGCCGCCGTGGATAACCGCGGCCTGGTAACGGTGGTCGGTCCGGGTACAGCTGCCATAACCGTAACCACGGTAGAGGGCAACCTTACGGCCACCTGCGTTGTAAACGGACCGGCAGCAGGAGAAAACAGCGGGGATGCGGTGCCGGCCGCCACCAATGCCCAAGAGCCGCAGCCGCCGGAGGTTTCTGACGGGCCGCCGCCGGAAAACGAACCGCCCGAGCCGCCCGAAACGCCGGAAGCGGTTGCCCCCGCTGCTGATGCAGTAACTTCCGAAAGAGTTCCGGAAGCTCCTGCCGAACCGCCGGTGCCGGAAGACAGGGCGCAATATTTGGCACAGAAAGAAGAGCTTGCCGCCGGCTCCGCCACTGGCAACGTCATGCAGCAGACGGAGCAGGAGGCCTGGCAGGTTTTCGCAATTTCGGCCGATACCGTACCCCTGCCGCTGCAGGAGGCTCAAGACCGGACGGCGGTCGTGACTTTTTGGTTACTGTTCATCTCGGGCGCCGGTAAAAGATACGCAGAATATAAAAGGGAGCGATGAGGCAAGTTGACGGAAACTGTTTTAGTACCCCTAAAAGAAACGATGCATGCTATTTCGTCCGGTTTATTAATGCCCACCATTACCGTTTTGTTGTTGTTACTGGCTCTGGCGGCGTTTGAGTTGGGTGCCTTGCTGGTGGAAGCCCTGACCGAACGGCGCAAGAAAAAAGTTAACGTGCCGGGGTTGATAGATACCTTTCAGGATAAGGATCCCGGGGAGCTCATGGATCAGATTGAGCGCAGCTGCCTGTTCCGCCGCCAGAAGACGGCTCTTGGCGAACTGGTCAAGCACGGTGATTTACCCGCCGCCTCCCTGAAGGCACTGGCGCGCCGGTTGCTGGCCGGCGAAGAACTGCATTACGCCCGGATCACCAATAGAACCGACCTGACAACGCGACTGGGACCCATGTTAGGATTGATGGCCACGCTGATTCCGCTGGGACCGGGTTTAATCGCGCTGGGACAGGGGGATACCAAAACCTTGGCCGATTCGTTGCTGACGGCCTTTGACGCTACGGTAACCGGTCTGGCCGCCGGAGGCATTGCTTTTGCCATTTCCCGGCTGCGGAAAAGGTGGTATGAGGATTACCTGTGTTCCCTCGAGGTTTTAATGGAGAGCCTGATGGAGGTGTTTGCCCGTGGAAAGCGGATTGAGGAGCAGGAGGCGTTGGAAGCACGAAGAGGTTAATCCCCTGGAGGGGGTGGTTAATATCGTTGACGCCATGCTGGTTTTTGCCTGCGGGCTGATGCTTGCCCTGGCTATTCACTGGAATGTTGATATTGGTCTGGGTAAGCGGGTTAACCTGGAACAAGGGGAAAAAGTCAATGAAACCCCGGAAATACGTGACGACCTGATCAAAACCCAGGGTGAGGGTAAGCTTTACGAGGAGATGGGCACGGTTTACAAAGATCCCGCAACGGGACAGCTGTTCATGCTGACTAAATAATAAGCAAGATTGTATTGAGCTTGGAGCGGCAGGCCCTTCACAGGGGAAGGCGATGAGGGTGCATGCAAGAAAGGGGAGTTTAGCGGTGCGTACGGATAATAAAAAATGGTCTTACGTGTTAATACCCATTATTCTTGGAATTTTCCTGCTGGCCGGTACGTTCAGCCTGCTCCCGCCCGCAGCGGCCCTGGCTGCGACGGAAGCGCTGGAAATTACGGGCAACGGGGTGTTGCACCCGGCAACGTTTACCCGGGAGCAGCTTGAAAAAATGGAACAGCACCAGTATGTGTACAGTTGC
This sequence comes from uncultured Pelotomaculum sp., assembly GCA_964413055.1. Taxonomy (GTDB): domain Bacteria; phylum Bacillota; class Desulfotomaculia; order Desulfotomaculales; family Pelotomaculaceae; genus UBA3102. Next base: position 194,026 of record CAYPRB010000004.1, read on the forward strand.
ATTAACACCTGGCCCACCAAGAAATGGTATGTGGGGAAAGGGGTCAAGCTGTGTGACCTGCTCGCCGGGGCGGGGATGACCGGTGAGGCCAAGCTGATTAGATTCAGTTCCCAAGACGGCTACACCGTAACGCTTACGGTTAAGGAACTGCTCCGGGACAAGCGTTACCGGTTTCCCCGTTTTAAAGCCGGTGCTGACGGTGACGGGCATGTCCCCGGCGATCCGGCGGGCAAGGTGGAGGTGGAGCCGATTGTCGGTCTGGTTAGCGTGGAAGGCAGTGATAATCCCGGGTATATGAACGACCTGAATTCCTTCCTGTTGATGCTGGGACAGCGGACGGTTACCGAGCAAACGGGAAATTTATTCGTTAAATACTTGAATAAAATCGAAGTGCTTACCGGCGAGCCGGAACGATGGGACGCCCCGCAGGCCAATCCGCCTGCCGGCACGGTGCCCGCGGGAACCATGGTGACCCTGAGCAACCTTCACAATGACGATGATAAGATTTACTACACCACGGACGGCAGCACCCCGGCCATGGACAGTCCGGTGTATAACTGGATTGCCAGCCGGTGGTGGCCGGCCCGGGCCGATGTCCTGGGCACTATCAACCATCCCATTGGACCCGTCAACGAGGATACGACCATCAAGGCGGTCACCATCGGTCCCGGCAAGTTGGACAGTGAGGTGGTCACCTTTAACTACCGGGTTGAGGACACGGAGCCTGTTGACGGTTCTCCGGCAGCGCCGCCGGAAGAACCGTCAACAATAGCAGAACCCGGAACGGGTGCAGTACCGGGGGAGCCGCGGCAAAAAATCATCGTACTCACCGTCGGACAAAGGGAAGCCCTGGTTAACGGCGCCTCCTGCACCCTGGACGCGGCCCCTTTCATCAACGCCGGGGCCGGGCGCACGCTGGTGCCGGTACGTTTTGTCAGCGAGGCCCTGGATGCCGGGGTTGCTTGGAACCACGAAACCAGGCAGGTAAGTATCACTGACGGCGAAAAAGAAATTGTTCTCACAATCGGCTCCAGCAGGGTTTTGGTCAACGGTTGGCAGGAGGCCATTGACTGCGCCCCGGAAATCGTGGCCGGCCGTACCTTTGTGCCCCTGCGTTTTGTCAGCGAGACCCTGGGAGCGGAAGTGGACTACGAAGACGAGAACCGGGAGATTACGATTACCGGATAAGTAAACAAAATCAAACCAATAAAATACTCCGAGCCTGTCAACCTAAAATATTCACAAGTCATGGTTTTCAGGCCGTTAAGGTGGACCGGGAAACTGGTGCGCCCCCCATGGTGGAAAGGAGAAGCCTAATGAGACAATAACAGGCGGACTGCCTTTCGCAGTTCGTTTTTTATTTTTAATATGTGTTCTCCTTAATTTTAGTTAACTTACCGGAGGTGAAGCAATTATGATTATCCACCGGATATTATAAACATTGTGGTGTGGCAAGTTTTGCCAATACTGCGGTTGAGAAGGGTTTGCAGCATACGGGTAAAGGAGGCAGGCCTATAAACACAAAATAAAAACTTTTATTATTTGGTAGATTAATTAAAGTTTTCGTTAATCGTAAAACTATCCAGTCAGTGAGGGGAGGAAAATGAATATGAATAGACCTGTAAGGTATGGGCTGGGCATGCTGTTGTCGCTGGTAATACTGTCCGCAGTATTCGCCCTGGTAGCGGTTGTGCCGCAATCAGCCGTGGCCGCGACAACGGAGCTCACCGTTACCAAGTACGCTTATGACGGTACGACCGTTCTCGCGCAGGAAACATTAGATTATCAATGGTTGAAGGATAATATATCCGTTATGGGCGACGGAACAACGCATTATTATCACCAGGGGCCGGTCTTTCTCGACGATCCTGACGAAGAAAACGAACAGGTGCTCCGTTGGAACCAGGCAGAAGATACTAACTGGGACACCAAGGATATGGGTGCCGTGAAAGGTACCGACGTGAAAGACCTCTGCGAATTGGTGGGCGGTATGGCAGAGGGCGATACGCTGGAAATAAAAGCAAGTGATGGTTTCAATAAAACGTTTGCTTATGAAAACGTTTACGATTACTCAAGCCGTGAGGGTCCCATGGTAATCTGCTGGTACCGGGACGGCAATTACCCGGATACCGGTTACACAGAAGGCATGCGTCTGGTCTGGTTTGCTGAAGCCACGTACAAAGAAGGTCCCACCAGTATCGAAGCTTTACCTTCGGGAGATTACCATGTCTTCGGAAATTATGACTGGTTCCTGGCTGCGGACCCGGAATATTGGTACTATTACTATAATTCCGGTGAAATGTATCCTACAACCACCGGATTATCGGTACGGGAGGTCTCTGAGTTAAATATCACCGTGACCGGAGCGGTATATGAAGACCCCGTAGTCTCAAAATACGATATAACACCTGGGGAGGACGATGCCTATACCATCGGGGAAACTGCAGACGGTATTGCTACCATGACCGTGAATTCCGGTGTGTCCGGGTTCGGGTATTTTGCTGCCGGCATCGGAGCGGTGGTCTCCCACAGCGGTGAAGAGACAGTAGTCTTTACCCATACAAGGGACGGAAGTCAGATCGGGCTCAACGCTACCAGGGCAGATTTTGACGAAATAGGTACCGCCCAGGCCGGTTTCAATGTGCAGCCCGGCGATGTGGTCAAAGTATACATTGTTGATGAGTTGAGTAATGCCGTGGAGCACA
>CAYPRB010000005.1:0-112032 GCA_964413055.1 uncultured Pelotomaculum sp.
ATTTCGAGTCGCGCGCCTTCAACCGGACTCGGCCATCTCTCCACAATTTTACTTTTCCCTGAGTTCCCGGAAAAAACGTTTAATAATTTCCCGGCACTCTTCTTCCAACACCCCGGCAATCACTTCCACCCGGTGGTTGAAGCGGGGCTCCCGCACCAGGTCCACTACCGAATCCACCGCACCCGCTTTCGGATCGTCGGCTCCGTATACCAGGGTGCTGACCCGGAACTGCACCAACGCCCCGGCGCACATCGCGCAAGGCTCGACGGTAGCGTAAAGGGTCATCCCGTTCAGCCGCCAGTCGCCGATAAAACCCGCCGCTTCACGCATGGCCAGTATCTCCGCGTGCGCGCTGCTGTCTTTTAAAGTCTCCCGCAAATTATGACCGCGACCGACAATTTCCCCCGCAGACACAACAACGGCGCCTACCGGCACCTCTCCCAAAGCATAAGCTTTTTTTGCCTCCACCAGGGCTTCGCTCATATACCCGGCGTGATCCACCTGCTATTCCCCTTTAAAACCTGCCGGTATAATATAACAACATCAACCTTTACCCGCCCGTGCGCCATGCGCCATGCGCCATGGCCACCGCACCCCGGCCCGGGTACAGTTTAGCACAGTCGCCATGCCTTGTCAATACAGGCCTTGCGGGCTATACCCCGGCAGCCCGGCACAACGGGCCGGTTTTTCCGGTCCGGTCGGACAACCGGCCCGGAAACAAACAAAAACCGTCATCAGGACACATCTTCCTCGGCAGCATGGATACGCACCGCCGGTCTCAAGCCTAAAATTTCTTCCACGGTATAAATACCGGGCGCGTGCGCATGAACATATTCGATCACTTTCAGCAGGCAGTCGGTAAAAGCGCTGCGGTTCAACGACTTGTGCTTGATTTCTATCCGCTCGTTGTCGCTGACGAATACTATTTTATGAACGCCTACCGTGCCTCCCCCGCGCAGGGCGTGAATGGCTATTTCCCTATTGTTGCGGCTTTTATTGCCGTGCCTGCCGAAAACCAACCCTTTTTCCAGGTTGATACCCATCCCTTCGGCGACTGATTGCGCCAAACGTATGGCCGTCCCCGAGGGAGCGTCTTTTTTGTAACGGTGGTGTTCTTCGACAATCTCCACATCAAACCCCGGCAGTACCCGCGCCAGTTTGTTGGCTGCATCCATAAGGATGTTAATGCCAATGGAAAGATTGGGTGCCATCACCAAGCTTACCTTGTGGTATTGCGCCAAAGAACGCAATGTCTCGGTTTGGAACCGCGTAAACCCGGTTGTCCCCACAATCAAGTGGGCTCCGCTTTTGGCGGCTATTTTCAGGTTGCGCAGAGCGGACTCGGGAGTTGTAAAGTCAATAACTATTTCCGGGCGGGTCTCGATCAAAGAGTGGGCCAGTTCGTTGCATCCGCGTACAACCAGACCGCTTGGGGGCAGATTCAAGATTTCGCCCAGGTCCTTACCCGTTTTGGCACCCCCCTGGCTGCTGACTGCAAGTACCAGTCTCAAAAAAGGAACTTGCAATAAATTCCTGGCCACTGCCTGCCCCATACGGCCAAGGCCGATGAGTGCTACTCTAACCGGTATCGACATAATATCCGCACCTCCTCAAAATTATCAAAAATACTCCTGGAAACAAAACACCCCGGCACAAATCAGGGGTGAAAAAGAGCGTACGCTACACACCAAAGCAAATGCGCATACACATGCGAATGCTTTTAATCCTCCCTTTCAACGCCTGCGAAGTTAGCTGACGGATTCGGGTCGAAAGAGTAACCCTACGATTCAACAGCCGTCAATTCTTATCTCCGGTATATTTTACCGTTAAAATCTGTAACCGGCTGCAAATTCGATTCACCCCAAAATTTGGTTCCCCCGCTTCTTAAACCAAGAATTAAGCGATTCAGGAACTGTTTTCGGTTGTCTTAAAATTTGCCGTGTTGCGTTATTTTCCCCTTCTGTTTTTAATGTTATAATATACTTTAAACTTGGTATCACTGTAATAATTATACTGATAATTTTCTGAATAATCAATAGGGCAGAAATTCATAAATATTGGATGTAGATTTATCACGCAAAAAATATACGGTACCAACCCCTAAAACAACGAAACCCCTCGAAATCAAGGAGTTCACATTGTATCAAAGTTCATGTTCTTATTTGGCGCGCCCGGAGGGACTCGAACCCCCGGCACGCGGTTTAGGAAACCGCTGCTCTATCCGCCTGAGCTACGGGCGCAAGCTTATTAACACATTACAGTATACCGAAGTCGGAAGTCACTTGTCAAGATAACCTGTCTGTCATCTGCTGCCGCCTGAAAAACCGCGGCCGGTCACGGCCCGGGTTCCTGCAACAACCTTTCTTTAAGCATGGTGTACCGGCTGCCCGGCTTATTGTTGCGTACTGCAATGGCAAGCGCCTTCTTGGAGCCGACCAGGATTACCAGCTTTTTCCCTCTGGTGATGGCGGTATATATAAGGTTTCTTTGTAAAAGCACGTAGTGCTGGGTCATCACCGGAACCACCACGGCCGGATATTCACTGCCCTGCGCCTTGTGGATGGAAACGGCGTAAGCCAGCATTATCTCGTCTGTCTCGGAAAAATCATAATTTACCGTTCTGCCGTCGAAATTTATGCTGACTTCCTGCTCCTCCGGAGATATGGCCGTTATATATCCGATGTCCCCGTTGAACACTTCTTTCTGGTAATTGTTGACCACCTGCATTACCTTGTCGTTGTACTTGAACCGCTTGTAACCCCTGATAGTTTTGCCCGCGTTGGGGTTCAGAACCTCCTGCAGGCGTTCGTTGAGCATCGAAACACCCAGCAGGCCGCGGTGCATCGGCGTTAAAACCTGGATATCTCTAACCGGGTGATAACCAAAGCGCCGGGCAATATTCTTTTTGCAGAGCAACAAGATTTTATCCAGGGCTTTTTCCGGGTCTTCCTCCTTGATAAAATAAAAATCCGCGGCTTGCCCGGCCGGCGGCCGCCGTATATTAGGAAACTTTCCCTGATTAACCAGGTGGGCGTTGGTTACAATCCTGCTCTCCCGGGCCTGCCTGAAAATCTCCGTCAGGGTGACCACCGGAAACCTGCCGGAGGTAATAACATCCCGCAGCACGCTTCCCGGACCGACGGACGGAAGCTGGTTGATGTCACCGACCAGGATCAGGCCGGCCCGCGGGGGCACCGCTTTCACCAGGTGATACATCAGAATGGTATCAATCATGGACGCTTCATCCACAATAACCACGTCGGCCTCCAGCGGGTAGTCCCGGTCTCTTTGGAACCCGCCCTCCTGGGGGCTGTATTCCAGCAGGCGGTGGATCGTCCGGGCCTCATACCCGGTAGCTTCCTGCATCTTCTTGGCGGCCCTGCCGGTCGGGGCGGCCAGCAGGATCTTTAGCTTCATTGCCCGGAATACGTTAATGATTGCTTTAATAATGGTTGTTTTTCCGGTACCCGGACCGCCGGTAATGACCAGCACCTTGCTCCGCGCAGCCAGGTCAACCGCTTTTTTTTGTTTTGCGGCCAGCTTGGTCCCCAGCACGTCTTCCAGCCAGGAGACGGCTTTTCCCGTATCGACGGGCCGGGCGGCAAGCGGCTCTTCGCTCAGGGTGCACAACCGTCCGGCCAGACCGGCTTCAGCCAGGTGCAAAGGCATCAGGTAAACCGCTTGCGCATGCTCCTCCACGATCACCCGCCGGCCTTTGATCAGCCCGGCCAGGGCCTCCTCCAGCACGGCATCCCGGTTGATTTGCAGCATTTCCGCCGCTTGCTCCAAAAGCTTTCCCCGGGGATAATAGACATGCCCCTCGCCGGTTAATTCGTTCAGGACGTGGATAATGCCCTCTTCCGCGCGCATCACAGAGTGAGGGTCAATACCCATGTTTTGGGCAATGCGGTCGGCAGTGGCAAAACCAATACCGCGAATATCCGCTGCCAGACGGTAGGGGTTTTCTCTTACCGCCTTAATGGAAGCACGACCGTATTTCTTGAATATTTTTGCTGAATAGGAAGCGCTGACACCGTACCCCTGCAGAAAAACCATGATCTCTTTGATTTCCTTTTGCTCCTCCCAGGCCTTGGTAATCATGGCGATCCTTTTTTCGCCGATGCCTTCGATCCGGGACAGCTCACCGGGACGTTGTTCAATCACCTCCAGCGTATCCAGGCCGAACATTTTGACAATCCGCCTGGCCATGACCGGGCCGATCCCTTTTATCAGCCCGGAACCGAGGTACTTCTCAATGCCGTTCACCGTGGCCGGAACCACCGTTTCAAATTTTTCCACCTGAAATTGCCGGCCGTATTTGCTGTTATTTACCCATTTGCCGCTGAGCCTTAATGATTCGCCGGGATTGATGCCGGACAGGCCGCCGACGACGGTGGTCAGATCTTTTTTCCCTTTTTCCTTGACCCTGGCCACGACAAAATCATTTTCCTCGTTGTGAAAAGTAATCCTTTCCAAAATCCCGTAAATAGCATCCATCTTTTTGTCTCCTTAAGGTAAAAACTAGCACGTAAATTTATCCCGCCGACATGGTAAAAATTTACCCGAGACAACTATTCGACACCTCCTAAATGCTTTCCTTTTATTAATCTCCCGTAATTAATCACTGTTCCAAAAAAAACGGCCCCACACCATGGGGCCGTTCCAACTCACCATACGCGGTCCCGGTTCATAAAACCGGGACCGCGTATGGGTTTATACATGCGGCAAGAGTTTAAATATGCCGTTCTCCCTGCAGATGGTCACATTGATAAAGCAAAACCCCGCCCATCCTGGAGGGGTTTTGCTCTGGCGCGCCCGAAGGGATTCGAACCCCCGGCCTTCTGATCCGTAGTCAGACGCTCTATCCAGCTGAGCTACAGGCGCATATGATTATATTAAACCTGTTCATACCTTGTTTAACGGTACAATGTATTGTAACAAAATCATTGCGTCCAGTCAAGCCACCGGTTTGCTCAACTATGCAACTGGCAACCGGCAACTGCATAAAATAATAAATAACGCCCTGAGATTTAAGAAATTTCAGCTTCGGCAGGTGAATTTCAGTTGTCTTGCAAAACGGACAAACCCACCGTTTCAATAATCATTCCCTGTAAAAACGAGGGTTCCAACCTGGCCATGACGGTAGATTCCATCCTGGCAGATTCTGAAAGCACAGCATACGAAATAATTGTTGTGGATGACGGCTCCAGTGACGGCTGCTGCAATTTTTTACTTCAAGGAGACCGGTACCGCGCGGTAAGCTTAATCACCACCACCGGGCTGGGCGCAGCCGCGGCCAGAAACCTGGGCGCAGCCGCCGCGCAGGGCATTTACCTGGTTTTTTGCGACGCTCACGTCCAGGTACCGGCCGGATGGCTGTCAAAGCTTCTGGACACCTTTAAGCACGCGGGTGTCGACGCCGTTTCGCCCGCCATCGGGTCCCTGAAAAATCCCGCGGCCGTAGGCTACGGTCAAACTTGGAACGAGCGGTTGAAAACCGTTTGGTTGCCCCGGCCCCCGGGGGCGACAGTAAAAGCCGTGCCCTTACTGCCGGGGGGATGCCTGGCGGTCCGGGCCGCAGCCTTTCACAAGGTAGCCGGGTTCGACCGCGGCTTCATTTCCTGGGGCTGGGAAGACGTCGAACTCTCCCTTAAGCTGTGGCTTTTCGGCTTTAGGCTTTATGTTAACCCGGCAGTAAAAATATTGCATTTTTTTCGGATAAGACATCCTTACCGGGTTACCACGTACCAGGTTTCTTACAATCTCCTGCGCCTGGCCGTCTCACATTTCAACCATAAACGGCTGGTTAAAGTTCTGTCTCTGGTTCGTTCCACCACCCCGTCCAAGGAAATATTTTGCCACGTTCTAACCGCCGGCGGGTTAAAACAACGTCTTGATTACTTGCAGCACCGCATATATGACGACGACTGGTTTATGGAAAGGTTCCACATCAATTTTTAATCAAAAATATCCTCCAGCAATCCGAAAATGCCCGGCTTTTTATGGTGTTTTTCCCGCTTGCCGCGGTACTCGTCAGGATGGTATTGGCTGAAGTCATAATCACGGTTGGGGGGTTTAAGCAAACCTTCGTATTCGTCGCAATATTCCTTCGCGCTGGCCATCAACCGGTTCAGCTCACCCCTTTCAAGCCATATCCCTTTACATTTGGGACAAATATCGATCGTCACGCCGGATCGGGACACCTCATCCATGGCGACAAAACAAACCGGGCAGTCTTTCATTTCCGTGCACCTCCTGGTTAAATAATTGTTCCAATTTCTATTATTATCTAAATTGAACCCGCAGTCAATATATCTGGCAACCCTGCCATAACAATTAAGCGCGCTTTGTGAAAAGCGCGCTTAATTGTTATGGCGGAGAGTGAGGGATTCGAACCCTCGATACGGTTTTGTCCGTATACTCGCTTAGCAGGCGAGCGCCTTCAGCCAACTCGGCCAACTCTCCAGGTCATCTATGATATTTATTTGCCATCCCACATCTAACTTCTTATGCTGGCGGAGGGGGTGGGATTCGAACCCACGGACCCGTCACCGGGTCAACGGTTTTCAAGACCGCCTCCTTAAACCGCTCGGACACCCCTCCCGATGCCCACGGCATAATAAAGTCTAACACAGAAAAAATCACCTGTCAATAAAGCTGAACGTAGTCTCAAACCCTGGTTTAACCTCCCGGGGCAAGGTTTGATGCTTTTTAATTTCCGCGCCGCAAAACGCCTGTTTCCCGGATTTATAGACCGGATCTGTAATTAGCTACCAGATACACTAACAGGATTACCAGGACAAACGACACAGCGGCCCCGATTGACCAGGGCAAAAGCCGGTCTCCGGGATAAAGCGCCTTTTCATTTTCCACCCGTTCCGCAACCCGGGCCCTCTTTTCCGGCCCGCTGAACTTCAAAAACAGAGTACCAGTCACAATCTTTAGGGCGGCCGGCGGATTCTTGCCGAACCAAACCAGGAAATCCGGCAGAAACTCAAATAACGCCTTCCCCGCCCGCTCGTTCAACCGGGCCAGCGGCGCGCCGACAAAAGATATGCCCGCCGGCAGTCCCTTTCTGTATAACCAATCGGTATCCAGATTCACCGACCTTTGTACCGGAGGGTAGTACCCCGAGCGAACCAGAACAACAAACGCCAGGGACGCAAAGCAAAGCAGCGCCAACTGGCTGATCACGTGGTCAGCGGTGTAGGGAACGTAATCCACGGGGTAAGGCATGATGCTGTAAAGCGCGGCAGGATAAATGCCTATGAAAACGCATAAAAACGCGGCCATCCCCATCGCCACCAGCATGTTAGGAGGCGCTTCCTCCGGTCTTTTGCCGGAATCACGGGCAAAGAAAATAAAGTACGGAATCTTGATCTCGGCGTGGGGAAACACACCGGCCGAGGCAAGGAGCAGTAAAAACCATACCACCGCCAAATGCTCGTTCCCGGCAGCGGTTAGCACCATAGACTTACTGACAAAACCGCTGAACAGCGGAAACGCGGCAATTGACGCGATACCGATTATACAGAACACCATAGTAACCGGCATGGTTTTGTACAACCCGCCAAGTTCGGTAGCTTTGCAGGTTCCCGTCCGGTACAGTACCGCACCCACCGCCATAAAAAGCAGCGCTTTGTAAAGAATATGGCAAAACACATGCGCGGTTGCACCGTTCATGGCCAGTACCGTACCCAGACCTATACCGGTGAGCATAAATCCGACCTGGTTGATAAGGCTGTACGAAAGCACCCGTCGCAAATCGTTTTCTAAAACCACGTAGAAAATTGGATATACCGTCATGATTACTCCGGCCGCAACCAGCAGTTCAGTACCCGGAAAAGCCCTGGCCAGGACGTATACCGCTGTCTTGGTGGTAAAAGCGCTTAAAAAGACCACGCCGGTGACACTGGCTTCCGGGTAAGCATCGGTGAGCCAGGCGTGCAGGGGCGGAACCGCGGCGTTTATGATAAAACCAAGTAATATGAGGTAAGAATCCAACCCGTCCAGCCCGATATAACCAAACTCCGTCGAACCGGTGGCGCAAACTCTCAGGATTATACCCGCCAGCAGGGACATGCCGCCGAAAATATGGACCATTATGTAACGCAGTCCCGCCCCCCGCGATGCCTTGGTCCGCTGCGACCAAATGATATAAGCTGCCGTAAGCGTCATTAGTTCCCAAAAAATAAACAGGGTGATGAGATCGCCGGCAAAAACGGCGCCCAGGGCGGCCCCCGCGTAAACCAGGGCAGCTACCTGCTCCTCGCTGCCTTTTACATGGAAAGCGTAAATGAGCCCGATGAAGGTGATAATGATAAACACATAACCGAAAACCAGGCTTAAACCGTCAATTCTCAGCGTGAGCGCGTGCCCCAGCAGGCTTGCCGTAACATAGGTACCCCCGGGGATACTCAACAAGGCGGCGAAAGCCAGCACGGGCACCAGCAGGAGGTACGCGCGTCTGACCATTCCCCTGAAAAACGGTACCGCTACTGCCCCGGCAATCAAAACCAGGGCGGGAGGGAAAATACTACTAGTCATAGTAGTTCTCCTCCCGCTTCAAAAACGGACGCAGGTTCTTTGCGATAACCGCCAGGAGAACGCACCCGGCAAACCCGAACAGGGCGTAAAAAACCGGTATTCCGTCCCAGTAAAAATGCGCGTGTTGGGGAATAAACAGGTCGATAGTCAAAAGCAGCACGAGTATAGCGATATAAATTATCCACAACGCTTTCTTGTTTTTCGGTTTTTCAAAAAAATCCAGTTCTTTTTTCATCTTAGTTACCCCCCGTAACACTGGCCGTAACTATACTTGCCATATTAAACAAATAATTTGACGTGAAGAACAGCAACAACACCCCGGAGGCAGTAATCACCAGCGGCGCTACCATCGTCGCGGGGGCTTCGCGAAGCCGGTCGCCGCGACAAGGCACCTCCCGGCCCTCTTTAAAAAAGGCCGCGCATACAATCGGTAAGTAATAGCCGGCATTGAGCAGCGTGCTAGTAATTATGACTATAATAACCAGTATTTGGTGTGCTTCGACAGCACCCAGCAGCAGGTACCATTTGCTGACAAACCCCGCCGCGGGAGGAACCGCGATCATCGAGAGCGCTCCCACGGTAAACGCCCCCATGGTAAAGGGCATCCGCCTGCCGATACCGTCAAGCTCACTGACCTGCGTCTTGTGCGCGGCAACATAAATCGCCCCCGCGGCAAAAAAGAGGGTGATTTTCCCGAAGGCGTGAATTGTAATATGCATGATCCCGCTGGTTATTCCGCTCGGAGTAAGCAGCGCCACCGCAAGTATAATATACGATAACTGGCTTATGGTAGAATAAGCCAGTCTGGCCTTCAAGTTATCCTGTCTTAAGGCGATAATGGAGGCGGTTATGATGGTAAACGACGCCAGGCAAGCCAGCACAACCCCCAAGCCGAGGCCGGCCAGCAGGTCAATCCCAAACACATAGAGTACGACCCTGGTCACCGTAAAAACACCGGCCTTGACCACGGCCACCGCGTGCAGCAGCGCGCTAACCGGCGTGGGAGCCACCATTGCGGCGGGCAGCCAGGAATGCAGGGGCATTATTGCCGCCTTGGCGGTCCCGGCGATAAAAAGAATAAACATAACGGTTATGATCGCGTCAGGTGCTTTGCCCGCAAGGATTCCCCCGCTCGAAAAATCCAGCGTACCGGCATAGAAATAAGTCATGATTATTGCCGGCAGTTGAAATAAAATCGAAGTGCCCAGCAAGAATGTCAGGTACCTCCTTGCCCCTTTGAGCGCGTCGGGCGTCTGTTTGTGGGCCACCAGCGGGTAAGTGGAAAGCGTCAGCACTTCATAAAACACAAACAAGGTAAAAAGATTGGCTGCAAAAGCAAGTCCCGTAGCCGAAAACAGGGCCACCGCGAAACACATGTAATACCTGGTTTGAGCGTGTTCTTCCAGCGCACGCATATACCCGATGGAATATACCGACGTAATGAGCCAAAGAAAAGAAGCGGTAGTTGCAAAAAGCAGGCCCAGGGAATCGACTTTCAACCTGAGCTCCAACCCGGGAGCAACCGTCGCCAGAAGGCACTCTACAACTTTACCTTCCAGGATTAAGGGCAGCATGGACGCAACAATGGCCAATTTTAAAAGTGCGGCAAGAAGCGTCCAGGTCTCCCTTAAGTTCGGCCTTTTGCGCGAAACACCGATTAATATCACCGCGCTCAGTGAAACCAACAGCGCATATAACGGTTTTAGAGATGCATACACTTCCATTCAACGTCAACCCCCGTTATTTCAAGAGAACCGTAGCTGCCTTCTCGGCAATGGATAAAGGCAGCGCAGAAAAAATGCCAAAGACTATACAAAGCGCTGCTAAGACGACTGTCGGAACAAGCATCAAAACAGGGGCTTCTTTTGGTTTTGACGGGTCCGGGACTGAATTTGGCCTGTGTCCCGCCTCTACATCTGCGCAGGGTTGAAAATAAATATTGTCAATAACCCTCCAGAAGTATACCGCAATCAACAGGGAACTGAGCATGAGCACAAAAATGAGGAACCCCATACCGGCTTCCAGGGAAGCAACGGCAAGATACCACTTGCTTACGAAGCCCACCGTCAGGGGCACCCCGATCATCGAAACCGCTGCCACGGTAAAAGCGGCCATTGAGACAGGCATCTTTTTTCCCAGGCCTTTGAAATCGGCAATCTTAGTAATACCCAGCCGGTAAACAACGGCTCCCACGACCAAAAAGAGACAGCCTTTCATTAAAGCATGGTTTAAGACATGCAAAAGAGAGCCCATAATTCCAGTCAGGTTCATCAACCCAACCCCCAAAACGATATAACCTATCTGGCCGATGCTTGAATAAGCGAGCATTTTTTTAATATCGGTTTGAGCAACCGCCATTATGGACCCGGCCAGGATGGCAACGGCAGCAAAAAAAACAAACAAATGATTCATCTGCATTCCGGATAACATAAATGCCGGCCCAAACACAGTAAATATTACCCGGATGAGAATATAAGCCCCCGCCTTGGTGGAAGTTGCGGCCATAATGGCGCTAACAGCAGATGGGGCATAAGTATAGGCATTGGGCAGCCAATTGTGCAAGGGGAAAAGCGCAATTTTTATACTCAAGCCAATGACAAAAAAGGCAAAAGCCGTAAGGACCACTCTGGATTGGGAAACTGCGGGAAGTATTTCCCTCAAATCGGCCATGTTAAGCGTGCCGGTCATCATATAAAGATGCCCGATGCCGAGTAAAATGAAAGTCGCCCCGACAGAGCCCATAATAAGGTAGTTATAGCTCCCAATTAAAGCTTCTCTCTTTTTACCCATGGCTATCAACCCGTAACTCGTTAAAGAAAGTATCTCCAGGAATACATAAAGGTTAAAAATATCACCGGTGATCACCACCCCCAAAAGTCCCGTGACAAAGAGCAGGTAAGTGGTGTAAAACACCGGTTGTTTTTGGGGGGGTATTTCCTGTTCCACGCTTTTCTTAGCATAAATGGTAACTGCAAAAGTAACAAAGGAGATAACCACCAGGACAAAGCCATTCAGATAATCAACTACATATTCAATACCCCGGGGCGGTTCCCACCCGCCGAGCCAGTAACTGATCCTTCCCGTATGCCAAACCGCCTGCACCAGAACAAAAACGCCAATAAAACTAAAAAAAGTGGAAACAGCCGCCAGGTACCAACTAAATATCCGGTTTATTCTGCCTGCAATTAGAGTGAGCAGCGCTCCCAAAAGAGGAATAAGAATTACGATGACGGGGAGATCTTTAATCATTTATCATTATTCAACTCCAGCATCTCAATTATCCTGTCTTCTTCAACCGTTCCAAAAGCTTTTTTGATTAAAATAATGATTGCCAGAGCAACCGCCGTAGTACTCACCGCCACTACAATAGCCGTAAGGATTAAAACGTGCGGCAGCGGGTTGTCATACACAGCAGCGCCTTCCGTGTAAATCGGCGCCGTGCCCCCGGTTACCTTAGCAACAGAGATATAAAACAAAAATACCGCCGTTTGAAAAATATTTAAACCGATGATCTTTTTAACCAGGTTTTTTTTAACTATTACGGCGTAAAACCCGATCATCATCAAAAGTATACAAATCCAGTAATTGTACTTGGCCAAAATAAACTCCATCATTCTTCATCCTGCCTCGCTGTTTCAAAAAACAAAGTAATCATTACAGCGGCTACCGTAATCCCGATTCCTATTTCCACCCCCAAAATTCCAAGGTGGGTGGCGTGCTTGGGGTTGCCAAGAGGCAGCGCACTGTATTCCAGGAAATTACCTCCCGCCAGCAAACACGCAACCCCGATCCCAACATAAATCAATGCCCCGCAGGGAAGTAAAAAATCCCTGGTTCCCCGGCTGATTCTTTTCTTGCCTGCTTCCAGACCGTATACCAGCACGTAAAGAATTAAACTCGCACCCAGGATAACCCCGCCCTGGAACCCGCCCCCGGGTCCGTTTTCACCGTGCGCTATAACATACAAACCGTACAGCTGTACCGGAGGTATTAACATTTTGGCCATTGTTCTTTCCATGACCCGTCCCGGCATAATTACTGAACCCACCCATCCTTTTACTGCTTAATTTATTTTTCTTAAAATCATAATTACGCAAGCACCGGCGGTAAACACAACCACTACTTCTCCCAGGGTATCATATCCCCGGTAGGCTGCCAAAATAGAAGTTACGAAATTACTCACACCTGTTTCATGAACCGCATGCTTGATATATTCCGGTGCCACATGAAGGTTTGCCGGTGCTTCAGGATCTCCAAACGCCGGCATGTCCACCGTACCGTAAAGCAAGACCGCCGTCACCAAAAACAAAACCAGCAGAGACGGTGCCCGGACAGACAGGGAAACCTTACGGTTGCTTTCTTCTCTGCTGGTTCTGCTTAAAGCAGCCATCAGCAGCACGGTTGTGATCCCCGCACCTACCGATGCTTCGGTAAAAGCTACGTCAACCGCGTTCAGGGACATCCACACAATCGCCATAATGAGACTGTATATGGTTAAAAGCATAATTGAGCTTAACAAGTCTTTCATTTGCACCGCTGCCAACGCGCAAACCACTAAAAAAAACAAAAGGATTAATTCAAGCATGGTCCTTAATTCCCCGTATATTTATTTTATCGGCCAACGGAATATCGTCTCCCGATTCTTCCCCGCTTTCACGCTGTTCTTCTAAAAGAACGCCGGGCCGGGCCTTTTCCCAGGGCTCCAAGCTGGTTCGATAAGCAGCTTTGGCGATAAAATGTGTTGCCATGGGATTCGCCAGGTAAATAAAAGCCATAATAATTAAAAGCTTTACGCTGACCAGGGAAAAACCGGTATGAACCACCAGTCCCAATAACACAAATGACTGCCCCAGGGTGTCGCATTTCCCTGCCGGGTGGATTCTGGAGTAAAAATCCGGAAACCGGACCAGGCCTACTGCCGCCACCACCATCAAAAAACACCCCAAAGCAAGCAAAATCCCGCTTATGACAATCTTTACTTCCATATGTTTCATCCTTTTAATTACATGTCCAGCCTTCCGTTTTCACTATACTTAAGAAAGGCCAGGGCAGCGATAAAATTAATCAGCGCATAAATTAAAGCAATATCCGAAAAAAATGGTCGCTCGTAGATAAATCCAATCAGCACCAACAAAATCACGGTTTTGGTTCCGACAATATTAACCGCCAAAATGCGGTCGTATACAAGCGGACCGGCAATAGCCCGGTAGAGGACGAGAACGGAAGCCAGAATAATAGCCACAGCCGCCAGTTTAAACATCATTCCCCTCTACCTCCTTGACCCTTGCCTGCATTTCCCCGCTTAATAAACTCTCAGCGGTGTTTTTGCTTATCGCGTGCACAATAAACCCTTCACGACCGCATTCTATGGTCACGGTACCCGGAGTAAGCGTAATGGAATTTGCCAATGTCGCAATACCCATGCCGGTTTTTAAATCGTTACTAAACCTGACAATCTGCGGGTCAATAGGCATTTTCGGGTGCAGGGTCAGGTAAACCATATTCACATTGGCCAGCATAATTTGCCCCAAAAGCCACGGTAAATACTTGACCAGCCGTAAAACCCTGCGCCCGCCGGAAACCGGATCCGCCTTGCCGATGAACAGATCGTGCGACCAGTACGCCACCAGCAGGCTTGAAACCACGCCCAGTGACAACATCAGGAAATCAAAATGGCCGGATAATAATATCCAAAAAATAAACATTATCAATGCCGTTAGAAAAAAACTCATTACCATCCTCAACTCACAATTGCTTTCTCTTTTTATCATACCCGGGCAGGTATTTTTACTTTATCCTGGCGCAGCCACCCAGGTAGGGGCGTAAAACTTCCGGTACGGTTACCGTACCGTCCGCCTCCTGGTAAGTTTCCAGAATAGCGGCCACTGTCCGGCCCACGGCCAGCCCGGAACCGTTCAGGGTGTGCACCAGCTCTACCTTACCCCGGTCGTTGCGGTAGCGGATGTCCGCCCGGCGCGCCTGGAAGTCACCAAAGTTACTGCAGGACGAGATTTCCTTATAACCGTTGTAACTGGGCAGCCATACCTCGATATCGTAGGTCTTGGCTGCTGAAAACCCCAGGTCCCCGGTACATAATACCACCACCCGGTAAGGCAGTTCCATGAGCTGCAGCACCTTTTCGGCATCGCTGGTCA
Organism: uncultured Pelotomaculum sp.; assembly: GCA_964413055.1. GTDB lineage: Bacteria > Bacillota > Desulfotomaculia > Desulfotomaculales > Pelotomaculaceae > UBA3102. Next base: position 14,703 of record CAYPRB010000005.1, read on the forward strand.
GCTTTTCTAACTCCTGATAAGCATCCACCGGCCGGCAAAACTTGACCAGTTCCACTTTGTTAAACTGGTGCTGGCGGATCAAACCGCGGGTATCGCGCCCGGCAGCCCCGGCCTCCGCCCGGAAACAAGCGCTGTAGGCACAATAGTAAAGCGGCAAGGATGCCCCGTCTAATATTTCGCTGCGGTGCAAATTGGTTACCGGCACCTCGGCCGTGGGAATGAGATAATAATCGGTGCCTTCCAGTTTAAACATATCCTCCTCAAATTTAGGCAACTGCCCGGTCCCGGTCATACTTTCCCGGTTAACAATAAACGGCGGGAAAATTTCTGTGTAACCATGCTTGTTCGCGTGCAGGTCCAGCATAAAATTAATCACGGCCCGTTCCAGCCGCGCCCCGCACCCCTTATAAAAACTGAATCTGGCCCCGGTAACTTTGCCGCCGCGCTCGAAATCGATAATACCCAGGGACTCGCCCAGGTCCCAATGCGGTTTGGGTGCGAAATTAAACTCCCGCGGCTGCCCCCAGGTGCGCACCACCGGGTTGTCCGCCTCGCTTACCCCCACCGGCACCGAATCGTGGGGAATATTGGGAAGGTTAAGCAGGAGGTCTTGAAGTTTTGCTTCCAGTTTTTTTATGGTTTCATCCTTATCCTTAATCTGATGAGAAAGCTCTCTCATCTCCGAGATCATGTCCCCGGGGGTTTTCCCGGCCTTTTTTAGCCGGCCGATTTCCTCTGAAACCACGTTGCGCCTGTTTTTCATCTGTTCCACCACAAACAAATTTTCCCGGCGCTGCTCGTCCAGTTCCAGAAATTCTTTCAACGACACCTTGGCATCCCGCCCGGCAAGGGCTTCTGCAACCACCTGCGGATTATTACGTACAAATTTTATATCAAGCATGGTCCTACCCCCGTTTAAACTATTCCCCAATAAAAATTGCTAATACTTGTTACAATTAATATATTTTGACTATCAATTATACATTATACTATACAGGCAATCTTTTGTAAAACTGCTGAAGCGCCCGCAGGGGGCGCTTCATTACAGGGAAAATACCGTTTTATATGCTCACATTTTTTACTCCCAGCACACCGTCAATCTTGGCGATTTCATCCAGTGTTTCCCGGGGCACCCGGTTGTCAACGGTCAAAAGCATGACCGCCTTGCCCCCGATCGCCTTGCGCCCCACCTGCATCCCGGATATATTGATATTGTGTGTCCCGATCAAGTTGCCGACCGGTCCGATAATTCTGGGTTTGTCAATATGGGGAATGTACAGGATATGCCCTTCAGGAACGGCGTCGACGTGATAGCCGTCAACCGATACGATACGGGCGTCCTCACCGCCGAAAATGGTGCCGGAAACCAATATTTCTCCCTTGTTGGAAACGGCCTTAACGGTGAGCAGGTTGGCATAATCGCCGTTTTCGCCCGCCTGTTTTTGAATTACGTTGATACCGCGGTTCCTGGCAAGCATAGCAGCGTTCACGAAATTAACCCGGTCCTGGAGGATTAAATCCAAAAAACCCTTTGCCACCGCGGTGGTAATGGGGTTGATTTCCTGGTTGGCCAGGTCACCGCTGTAAGTAACCTCGACTTCTTTAATCCGCCCGCAGACCACCTGGGCAACAAACCTGCCCATTTTTTCCGCCAGGGAAATATAGGGTCTTATTGCAGCCATGGTTTTCGGGCTGAGCGAAGGGATATTAACCGTATTTTTAACCAATTCCCCCTTAAGGGCGGCCACAATTTCCCCGGCCACGTCAAAGGCCACGCTTAACTGGGCTTCCCTGGTGGAAGCACCCAGATGCGGGGTCGCGATAAAATTATTCAATTCAAAAAGAGGGCTTTTGGTATCGGGTTCCTTTTCAAAAACGTCCAGCGCGGCTCCCGCCACCTTGCCCGATTTCATGGCGTCATATAATGCCTGTTCGTCCACGATGCCCCCCCGGGCACAGTTGATGATGCGCACGCCTTCCTTCATCATGCTGAAAGCCTTTTCCCCGATAATATGTTCCGACTCCCCGGTCAGCGGCAGGTGAACGGTAATAAAATCAGCCTGTGCAAAGACCTGGTCCAACGGCAGCAATTCCACACCCGCCGTCCCGGCTTTTTCTATAGTAATGTAAGGGTCGTAGGCAACCACCTTCATCTCCAGGCCCTGGGCACGTTTTGCCACCGCGGAACCGATCCGTCCCAGGCCGATTACCCCGAGTACTTTATTTCTTAATTCAGCCCCCATAAAGGCTTTTTTGTCCCATTTACCCGCGTGTAATGAAGCGTTGGCCTGGGGAATATTGCGGGCAAGCGACAGCATCATGGCCACCGTATGTTCCGCGGCGGCAATAGTGTTACCTCCGGGAGCGTTGACCACCAGGACGCCCTTTGCGGTCGCGGCGTCAACGTCGATATTATCCACCCCCACGCCGGCGCGGCCTACTACCTTTAATTTCGAAGCCTTTTCAATTACCCTGGCAGTTACCTGGGTGGCACTGCGCACGATCAGGCCGTCATACGCGCCGACAACTTCGATCAATTCATCCTCGGTCATTTTGCTACCGAAAACTACTTCGATGCCGGGTTCCTGTTTCAGGGCCGTCATACCGTTTTCAGCAACTCCGTCCATTACCAGTACTTTCATATTATTCCGCCCTCCCCAAAAAAACTTCCTGGGCCGCCCTGATTCCGGCCCCGAGTTCAACGGAACAGCCCGCCTGCGCCAGTGCCATTTCCAACGCGCTGACGGCAATGATCACATCCATTTTATCAGCAAAACCCATGTGGGCAATCCGGAATATCTTACCCTTTAAAATACCCTGTCCTCCGGCAAAGGTTACGCCGTATTGCTGCTTAATTATCTTGCGCAGACCGTCGACATCGGTACCCTCCGGGACCCACACACCGGTGAGGGCGTTGGAAGCACAACGGTCTTCCGCCAGAAGCTTTAGCCCCAGGCTCCGGACCGCGCTGCGTACTGCCTTGGCCAGCAGGGCATGACGCGCGTAAACATTATCCAAACCCTCTTCAAGTATCAGGTCCAGGGTCGCATCCAAACCGAAAAACAACGATACGGCGGGGGTATAAGCGGTATTCCATTTTTTGTAGGCCTTTTTTTGAGCCGGCAGGCTGAAATAAAACCGCGGCGACCGGTTGTTTTCCACTACTTTCCAGGCCTTGTCGCTAACACTAAGCATGGACAAACCCGGCGGCAGCATAAGCGCCTTTTGGGAAGCAGTGCAAAGCAGGTCCACCCCCCATTGATCTACCTTTATTTCAATAGCACCGGCCCCGCTCACTCCGTCCACCAGCAAAAGCGCCGGGGTTTTGGCAACCAAAGCGCCGATACCGGCAATGTCGTTGGTTACACCAGTGGAAGTTTCGTTCTGGGTCGCCAAGACCACCTTTACCTCGGGGTGTTCCGCCAGTTTTGTTTCAACCACCTTTAAATCAACGTCACGGCCCCATTCAAAATTAACTTCAATTACTTTTGCCCCGTACGCCCTGGCAATCTTGGCAAAGCGCTCGCCGAAATTCCCGGTGATTAACGACAGGACCGTATCTCCCGGACTTACGGTGTTGGCCACGGCAGCTTCCAGGGCACCGGTGCCGGAGTTGGTAAAGACAAAAATATCGTTTTGGGTTTGAAATATTTTTTGCAACTTTTCGGTTATCTGCTGGTTTATTCGCGCAAAATCTTCCGTTCGATGCCCAATTACAGGTCTGGATATGGCCGCTGCCACCGCCGGCGGTACGGGGGTGGGCCCCGGAACCATTAGATAGTGTTTGTCACGCATTATTACCCTACTCTCCCTTCATTTATTAAAAAATAAAATCTCTTTATTTAAATATAAAGAAACAAAATTTCCGCGCTAAATAAATTAACCTCCCGCCCCCTTCAAAAAATATAGGGACGAAAGGTTTCTCCCGCGGTGCCACCCTTTTTGGCCAGGATTTACCCGGCCCTCTTGAGCAAATGTTAACGGGACTTCCCGTGCCTGCCTACTGCTGCTTTCAGCAGACCCCCTCCGGAGAGCCTTTCATCCTGCTACTCCTGCCGGTTCACAGCTGCCACCGGCTCTCTTTAAGGTACCAGCGAACTACTTTACTCCTTCAACGGGTTCTTATAAATTTGCTTTAAATATTACTACATGTGACAACAATTTGCAATAGAAGCCTTAAAAAACATTATTTTCTTAAGATTTAGAACTTATTGCTGCACTATGCATTGCTCCAAAAAATAACGGTGCACCCGCAAATCCCCGGTTAACTCGGGATGAAAAGCAGCCGCCAAACCCTTCCCTGGCGAGCAAAGACTATCTTATCATTATACCTGGCCAACACCCCCACTTTCATCATGCCGCCGCCTTTCTTCCTGCTACCAACCGCGATCCTGCATTCGTTGCTCCGGGGCAATACCGGCAATCTCCAATCCCGGCATCGCTTCACCCAGATCTTTGGAAACTTCTGCCAGGGTCTGCATGTCATTAAAATGGGTGGTGGCAGCGACAATAGCCTTGGCCCGCCGGGCCGGATCTTTTGATTTAAAAATACCCGAACCAACGAAAATACCGTCACAACCTAACTGCATCATCAGCGCGGCGTCAGCAGGGGTGGCAATACCCCCGGCGGCAAAGTTAACCACCGGCAGACGCCCGGTTTCAGCCACCTGCAGCAACAACTCGTAAGGTGCGCCCATTTCTTTGGCCGCGGACATTAATTCATCCTTCGGCAAATGCCGCACCCGCCGGATCTCCGCCATCACTACCCTTATATGCCGGACAGCCTCAACCACATTCCCCGTGCCCGGCTCTCCCTTGGTCCTGATCATGGCGGCGCCTTCACCAATTCTTCTCAGCGCTTCGCCGAGGTTTCTGGCACCGCAAACAAACGGTATTTTGAACTCATGCTTGTTGATGTGGTAGTTTTCGTCGGCCGGAGTCAATACTTCGCTCTCGTCAATATAATCAATACCCAACGCTTCCAATATCTGCGCTTCAACAAAATGTCCGATGCGCGCCTTGGCCATAACCGGAATGGATACGGCATCCATAATATTCAGGACCACCGCGGGCTCCGCCATTCTGGCCACTCCACCGGCCGCCCGGATATCGGCAGGAACTCTTTCCAAAGCCATAACCGCACAAGCTCCGGCTTCTTCAGCTATTTTAGCCTGCTCGGGAGTGGTGACGTCCATAATTACGCCACCTTTCAACGTTTCCGCCAATCCCTTTTTAACCCTCCAGGTTCCTTTTTCAGCCATAAAATTGCCTCCCATCAAGCTCTCTTTAACTAAAAAAATATTTTACAACAGTTTTAAATAAAATACAATTGATTACCGGTTTCAATATTACCCGTCAACGTCCTAAATTTCGGAAATAACCCTGGCTACTGCCACCACAAAGTCGTGTTCATCCATACGCATTAGAGTAACACCCTGGGTGGACCGTCCCATGGTGGAAATATCCCCGGCCTTCAGACGGATCATAATTCCCTCCAAGCTGATCATCATAATCTCTTCCTCGACTCTGACCACTTGCACCGCCACCACGGGACCGTTTCGCCCCGTATTTCTAATATTTATGATCCCTTTGCCGCCCCTTGACTGAATACGGTATTCGGAAAGCCTGGTGCGTTTACCAAAACCGTTGGCGGTCACGGTGAGTAAAAAGGCCTCCGGAAGCACCGCCTCCATGCCGATCACTTCATCATTTTTCGACAGTTTGATCCCCTTAACGCCGTGGGCGCCCCGGCCCATACCACGCACCTCCTGTTCGGAAAAACGGATTGCCAGTCCATTTTTAGTGGCCAGAATAATCTCTTCATCTCCCCCGGTGAGCATTACTTCGACCAACGAGTCCCCTTCATCCAGGGAGATAGCAATTATTCCGTCCCGGCGGGAAGTATTATACTCACTGAGCCGGGTTTTTTTAACCACCCCGTGCCTGGTACCCATAAACAAAAACTGTCCGGAACTGAACTCCCGGACAGGTATCACGGTGGTAATAAATTCTCCACTGCCGATATCCAGGAGATTAACGATTGCCGTACCTTTAGCCTGACGGCCGGCTTCAGGTATCTCATGTACTTTCAGGCGGTACACTTTACCCTTGTTGGTAAAAAAGAGAAAATAATGATGGGTCGTGGTGATAAAAAGATGTTTTAAAAAATCCTCCTTCTTGATGCCCATGGCGGTTATGCCACGGCCGCCACGGCGCTGGCTCCGGTAGGTATCCAGCGGCATCCTCTTAATATAGCCCTGGTTGGTAATCGTTATTACCGCTTCTTCGTCTGGTATAAGATCTTCTACTTCTAAGACCACATCCTCATTCGATATTGCCGTACGGCGCGCGTCGGCAAATTTTTTTCTGATGGCCGTAATTTCTTCTTTTATAATTGCCAGTACTTTTCGTTCGTCTGCCAGCACCGAGCGCAGATAAGCAATTTTTTTTGAAAGTTCCTGGTATTCCTGCTCCAGTTTTTCCCGCTCCAGGCCGGTTAACTGCCTTAAGCGCATTTCTACAATAGCCTCGGCCTGTTTTGCAGATAAATCAAATTTTTCCATCAGGGATTTTTTAGCAATTTCCGTCGTGCGGGAGGCCCGGATGGTTTTAATTACCTCATCCAAATAGGTCAGGGCAATGCGCAACCCCTCAACAATATGCGCGCGCGCTTCCGCCTTGTCTAAATCAAAGCGGGTACGGCGCACAATGACATTCTTTTGGTGGTCCAGGTAATAAAACAATGTTTGCTTTAAATTCAGTATTCTGGGTTTGCCGTCCACCAGGGCCAGCATGATCACCCCGAAACTTTCCTGCATCTGGGTGTGTTTGTACAACTGATTCAACACCACCCGGGGTTTGGCATCCCGCTTGAGCTCGATCACTATGCGCATGCCGCTACGGTCGGATTCATCACGCAGGTCGCTGATTCCTTCAATTTTTTTATCCTTAACCATCTCGGCAATTTTTTCTATCAACCGGGCTTTATTCACCTGGTAAGGGATTTCACGGACAATAATACTGTGTTTTGTGCCGCCGGTATTTTCAATTTCCGCCTGGGCGCGTACCTTAATACTGCCCCGGCCGGTATGGTAGGCATTGAAGATCCCTTGCCTCCCCATAATCTTACCACCCGTGGGGAAGTCCGGCCCGCGTACAACCTGCATCAAATCTTTAATTTCCACGTCCGGATTTTCTATTAACATAACCACACCGTCGATAATCTCGCCCAGATTGTGCGGGGGAATATTGGTGGCCATACCTACGGCAATGCCTGCCGAACCGTTAACCAATAAATTAGGGATCCGGGATGGCAGCACGATGGGCTCTTCGGTCCTTTCATCGTAATTGGGTATAAAGTCCACCGTGTTCTTTTCAATCTCCGCCAGCATCTCCAGAGTAATCCTGGCCATGCGCGCTTCCGTGTAACGCATGGCTGCCGCGGAGTCCCCGTCCACGGAACCAAAGTTTCCGTGCCCGTCCACCAAGGGGTAGCGGCAGGAAAAACTCTGCGCTAAACGTACTAAAGCATCGTAGACGGCCGCGTCCCCGTGGGGGTGGTATTTCGCCAGCACTTCACCCACGATATAAGCCGACTTGCGATGGGCTTTATCCGGAGTCAACCCTAGCTTGTGCATGGCGTAAAGAATGCGCCGGTGCACCGGTTTTAAACCGTCGCGGACATCCGGTAAAGCCCGGCCCACAATTACGCTCATGGCGTAGTCCAGATAAGAATGTTTCATTTCATCTTTTATGTCTATATGTATGACCTTTCCGGTTAAAGACGGCAACAACAGTCACCTCTGAAAAATATTCTTACAGCGTTTACTTTCTAAGGAATTATACCAAAACAAACTGGCAAATGCAATTTTATGTAAACATACTCTATTTAGAAAATTCACCGGTGCTGAAGATTTGGGCGTTCGACATCAGCACCGGTGCCATAATTTAATAAACAAAAGCAGGCCTGCTTACAAAATCAAACGTTTTTTATCTTCTTCAAGTTAAGTTATATATCAGCTGCACTTTGATTTTTCTCTCACCTGTTATCTGCAATCCGGTCCGTCCGTTGAGGGTTTTAAAACCAGGGGATGGAAAAATTCTTTAATCCCGTCATATACACGCGCCGGTTGCTTGTTTAATAATTTATAACAGGTGGTTTTTGATCCACTTCAGACAAGCAAGGACATCACCCCGTTACAATTCTTTCAAACCGGTTTCTTAACCGCCCGCACCCCTCAATCTTTTAAGGTCCCCTGATAAACCCGGCAATACTTTCTTTAGCGATCAGGGAGGTGATTATTACCGAAAACTTAATTTGAGCAACGTATTCATCGGCCGGCAGGATTACCCTTTCCCGAAAGAATATCTTAGCTTCTTCCACCAAAACCGGCAATACTGCTTTCACGCTTTGGATAATATGTCCCGTTTTTTCTGCCGCGGCGCCGGCCCAAAAAGCCATGACCAGTAACAATGCCGTTAATAACAGGGATTTTATTTTTTTGGTCCCCGGTTGCCGGTAATTCATAACTGTTTTCATAAAACTTCCCCTCCGGTAAAAGATTCTGGATTCCATTTAATTCCATTAGGTTTTTTGATTACCATACTAGCATACCGGAGCAAGTTCCGTATTTTGCCAATACGCATAAATAACGCTGTATAACACAAAATAACTTTAATTCTCTTCGTTATATTAGGTTTTTGTTTTCTCAAAAACTGCAAAGGACGGTTCTTCTGCCACGCTCGTCGGGCGTGGCAGAAGAACCGTCCTTTGTCACGTTTTCCTTTTTTTGTCTATACGTCAAGATTGCGTACCAGCGCAGCGTTCTTCTGGATAAATTCACGGCGGGGCTCCACTTTGTCTCCCATAAGCATAGAAAAAATAGCGTCTGCTTCGATCGCGTCTTCAAGATTTACCTGCATCACCGTGCGGGTATCAGGGTCCATGGTGGTTTCCCATAATTGCGTTGCATCCATTTCACCCAATCCTTTATACCGCTGCAGGGCGATACCCTCCCTGCCGATTCTTTTTAAAAGCTTCTCCAATTCTTGGTCATTATAAATATAATGCTCCAATTTACCTTTCTTCACTTTATATAGGGGCGGTTGCGCAATAAAAACATATCCTTTGTCAATAAGAGGACGCATATAGCGGTAAAAAAAAGTTAAAAGCAGGGTCCTGATATGCGCCCCGTCAATATCAGCGTCGGACATCAAGATAATTTTGTGATATCTGGCTTTTGACAAATCAAATTCTTCACCTATTCCCGTACCGAGCGCGGTAATCATGGCCCGTATTTCTTCGTTAGCCAGGATACGGTCCAGGCGCGCTTTTTCCACATTGATAATTTTACCGCGCAGGGGAAGAATAGCCTGAAATCTCCTGTCCCGTCCCTGTTTGGCAGAACCTCCCGCCGAATCACCCTCCACCAGATAAAGTTCCGATACCGAAGGATCTTTATCTGAACAATCTGCAAGCTTTCCCGGTAAAGTAGAGCTTTCCAAAGCACTCTTTCTTCTGGTCAAATCCCTGGCCTTGCGTGCCGCTTCACGCGCACGGGAAGCGGTGATTGCTTTCTCTAAAATTCGTTTGGACACGGCCGGGTTTTCTTCCAAAAACGTGCCCAAACCTTCAACCACCACCGCATCGACAATACTTCTCACTTCACTATTACCCAGCTTGGTCTTGGTCTGACCCTCAAATTGCGGTTCCGGCACTTTAACGCTGATCACGGCTATTAAACCTTCTCTGATATCCTCCCCGGAAAGATTACCCACGCTGGTTTTTATTAAATTATACTTGCGCCCGTAATCATTCATCACCCTGGTCAGAGCGGCTTTAAATCCGGCTTCGTGGGTACCCCCGTCAATAGTTTTTATATTATTGGCATAAGAAAAAATATTTTCCACATAGGTATCGGTATACTGCAGGGAGATCTCGACAATAACCTCTTCCTTCTGTCTTTTAAAGTAAATTGGTTTTGCGTGCAGAGCAGTTTTATTTTTATTCAGGTATTTTACAAAATCGCGCAGGCCGCCGTTATGCTGAAACGATACCTGCCGGTTGTTACGGCTGTCTTTCAGGGTAATTTGTACCCCCATATTCAGAAAAGATAACTCCCTCAGGCGTTGGATCAGAGTTTCCTCGTTAAAAATAATTTCTTCAAAAATCTCCGGATCGGGTTTAAAAGTTATCTTGGTCCCATTACTTTTACTGTTACCGACGACCACCAAATCAGTTGTGGGAACTCCCCTGCTGAATCTTTGGCGGTAAATTTTATATTCTCTTCTGATTTCTACCTCAAGCCATTCGGAAAGCGCATTAACCACCGACACCCCGACACCGTGCAGACCGCCTGATACCTTGTAACCGCCACCACCAAACTTACTGCCGGCATGAAGCAGGGTAAGTGCTACTTCTACTGCCGGCCGGCCTACTTTAGGATGAATATCAACCGGAATTCCCCGGCCATTATCTATTACGGTTACCGAATTATCTTCGTTAACAATCACTTCAATACGATCGCAGAAACCAGCCATGGCTTCATCAATACTGTTATCCACCACTTCGTATACCAGGTGGTGAAGTCCGCGGGGACCCGTACTGCCGATATACATACCCGGCCTGCGCCTTACTGCTTCCAAGCCTTCAAGAACCTGAATCTCCTTGGCACCGTAATTATTATTTTGATTACTTTTATCCAACGCAGTACATCTCCTAATATATAATTTAAAACCTAATTATACCATAATAAAATAAAATTTGTAAATTATACCAATAAACCCAGCCTCTTGACTTTAAATTTTATATTTTTTTTTCGTTCTTTTATTTAAAGTAGCACACGAAATTGGAGATAAAAAAATTTTATTTAAAGTTATCACATAAGACTTTTCTTTTTTTTGACCGGGAATTTTTTTTAAAAAACCCTCATCGCCGGCAATTTCAATAAACTCCCTGGTTGCGGGAGCAGACCGCGCGCGCGCGTTAAAAATGGCGATAATATCTTTCTTGGGCACTACCACATCCCCACCGAGATGTAAAAACATTTTATTTCCTCCCCATCAGTCAATTATTTTTCCTTCGGCAACCCGGTAAATATTTTTATTTGAAACCGGTTCCTGAGCCAAATCTTGTTCATTGGTGGCCGTAATAAAAGTTTGCACCTTGCTGCCCATACTCTTTAAAATCATCCGGCGGCGTTCTTCATCCAATTCAAACAACACATCGTCCATCAGCATTACCGGATAATCACCTAATTCTTGGTACCAGAACCTTACCAGTGAAATTTTAAAAGTTAAAACAATGGTCCGCACCTGACCTCTTGAACCGTATATCCTGGCATCGGCACCGTTAATCATAATTGCAAAGTCATCACGGTGCGGACCAATCAAAGTTTGGGCCCGGTCAATTTCTTCATTCCGGAGCCGGGGTAATGCTTGAGATAAACGATGGTAGATTGCTTCTTCGGTAATTGCTCCCTCTATTTTTAATGATGATAGATAGTTTAAATTAATTTCTTCTTTACCCCCGGTCAATTGCCGGTGTAATTCTTTTACGTGTGGATAAAATTTTTTTAATAAATTAATTCTTAAAAATAAAATTTTTGCTCCATAAACACAAAACTGGTCGTTCCATGCATTTAATAATTCACTATTTGCTTTTCTTGCTCTTATTTCTTTAAGCAGAATATTACGCTGGGAAATTATTTTATTATAACGGCTTAAATAATGATCATAACCGGGATAGAAAGGACCTACCTCGTGATCAAAAAAACGGCGTCTTTCATGGGGAGAGCCTTTAATAATTCTTAAGTCGTCGGGAGTAAACAAAACCACCCCGGGCCAACCCAGAGGGAAACCCCGGGTTGCAACACCGTTCACGTTAATACTTTTTTTACCCGGGTAAAGAACTGTCTTTAAATCAATACTACGCCTTTCAGTCTCCAACTGACACTTTACACAGGCATAATCACAACCCCGGTTGATAACTTCTTTTTCTTTGACCGTGCGAAAAGACCTACCCGTACAGGCAAAATATATCGCTTCGAGAAGATTGGTTTTTCCCTGGGCATTATTTCCCACAAACATATTAAAAATATTACCGGGTTTAATAATCTGCCGGCTAAAGTTTCTAAAATTTATAAGCTCCAGGCGCCTTACATACAAAAGCTTGACACTCCCCTATCATCCTTTCAGGCGCACGGGCAGAATCAGCGAATAATATTCATTACTTCCGGCCGGTCTAATAATACTGGGACTAAGCGGACCGGCAAAATCAATATTTACTTCCTCACTAGCGATTACTCTTAACGCTTCACTGAGATAACGGGCATTAAATGCTATTTGTATATTTTCACCTTCACAGTAAACCGGTATTTCTTCACTAAGGCGCCCGGCTTCCGTATTTACCGTTAATAGCATCACATTTTCCTGTAGACTTATTTTTATCAAAGGTGAACCTTCTTTTTTAAATAAAGCAGCTCTTTCAGCAGCTTCAGCAAGGTCACTGGTTCTAAGCGTTACCCTGGTAGTAAATTCTTTTGGTACAACAACCTGGTAATTAGGATACTGTCCGTCAATAAGACGGGAAATCAAAAAAATATCGTCACTGATAAAAAATATTCTCTTACTATTGGCGGTAATTTTAATATCATTTACAGAATTACCAATAATTTTCACTAATTCATTAAGAGTCTTTCCCGGAATAATTAATTTTATATCAATATTTTCGTGGTTATTAATATTAAAACTACGCCATGCCAGGCGATGGGTATCAGTAGCCACTGCTACCACTTGATTTCCTTGAATTTTGAAAAGCACCCCGTTATATACCGGACGGTTTTCATCATTTGACGTCGCAAATACCACCTGTCTGATGATATTTTTAAAAATTTCTTTTGAAATACTTAAGTTTATCTCACTATCCGGCAATGAAACCTCTGGAAATTCTTCGGCGGGAAAACCGTTGATTACAGCTTCGGATTGACCATATTTTATTTTGACGTTACCTATAATTTCGTCAGATTCAAAAATCACCGGCAACAAGGGAAGATGTCTGACTAAATCAATAATGTATCTTGCTGGAAGAACCGCGGTGCCGGATTTTAATTCTTCAACCGGCAAAGAATACTGAATCCCGATATTTAAATCGGTGGCGGAAAGGAAAAGCCGGTTTTTTCTTACTTCGAATTTTATTCCCGAAAGTATCGGCATGGGATTTTTTGGTGATACAGCTCTCTGTACCAATTGCAATGCGTATAGTAAATTGTTTTTGTCAGTAATGAATTTCATTTTGGTTTCTCCCCCGTAATTAATATTATTAATAAAATCTAGTAGTTATAGTAGGGGCTGTGAATATGTTTATATAAGCAGCAGATGACCAAGTTAATTAAAAAAAATATGTTTATAAACTGTTTAAAATTAATGCGGATAAACAATAATAACTTATTTAGTAAAAAAAAATATCCACATATATAGTAACAAATAATTAACAGTTTTACAGGTTTATATAGTTAAGTGTTTTTTATTTGATTAATTATCTTGTTAATAATTTGTTGGAAGGAATAATTATTGACTAATTCGTGGTTTATTTTATCACAGGCATGTATAACTGTTGTATGGTCACGGCCCCCAAAAGCTTTACCGATTTGGGGCAGGGAAAGGTCGGTCAGTTCTCTTGAAAGATACATGGCTATTTGCCGGGGAAAGGCAACGGACCTGGTTCTTTTTTTGGCTTTAAAATCTTCGATACGGACGTTATAAAACCCGGATACAGTTTTTTGAATCAATTCAACGGTGATTATTTTTGGTTTTATTTGGGAATGGATATCTTTAAGTGCTTCCGCGGTCATTTCGGGGGTGATTTCATTACCATAAAGTGTGGCGTAAGCAATAACTCTGTTCAGAGCGCCTTCAAGCTCACGAATATTGGACTGAATTCTCATAGCAATATATTCAATAGTATCATCGGGAATATAAAGGTTTTCCAATTGTGCTTTTTTTCTTAAAATTGCGATCCGGGTTTCTAAATCAGGTGGTTGAATATCGGTAATTAATCCCCATTCAAAACGGGAACGCAACCGGTCTTCCAAAGTTGGAATATCTTTTGGAGGGCGGTCGCTGGAAATAATCAATTGTTTATTAGACTCGTGCAGGGTGTTGAAAGTATGGAAAAATTCTTCCTGGGTACGTTCTTTGCCGGCCAAGAATTGAATATCGTCCACCAGTAGAACATCATTATTACGGTAATTGTTTCTGAACTCAATAGTTTTATCATCACGAATGGAATTTATTAGATCATTGGTAAATTTTTCTGAAGTAACATAAGTGACTTTTTTTCTGCGGTTATAACCCAGGATAAAATGACCGATGGCATGCATTAAGTGAGTTTTACCCAAACCGACACCACCGTATATAAACAACGGATTATATGACTTGGCGGGTGATTCGGCAACGGCATAGCAAGCGGCATGAGCAAAACGGTTACTGTTGCCCACCACGAAAGTATCGAAAGTATATTTAGGATTCAGGTTGATTAGTGAGAATACTTCGAGTTTTTTATTAGGAGATTTATTTAAAATTTTATCTTGAAAATTATTAACTTCGTTGGATAATAAAAATTGTATCGCTAGTTCCTGTTGTGAGATATTTTTTAAAACCTCTTTGATCAGAGGAGTGTAACGGTCGGTTAACCACTCACGGGAATAATGACTGGGAGCTTCGATAATGATGGTATTATCATGAAAGCCGAGCGGTTTAAGGGGTTTCAGCCAGTTTTCAAATGAATGACGGTTTAATTTTTTTTCTAGAACAAGTAATGCTTTTTCCCAAAGTTCAAATACTTCACTTTTTAACATAGCCCACCCCGTAAATAAATAAATTAAACCTTAAAAATCCTCCGGATAAAGGAGTTGTTTTTGAAGGTTTGTTAAGAAATTAAAATTTTTCATAGTAGCTTTTGATGATTAAATAATAACAAATTTTACTTAAGTTATCAACAATATTTACAGCATAATAAGTAAGTTATTTAGATTGATTCTTGACGATTAAAATTAAAGAGTATATAATTGGGGGTGTGTGTTTAACGAAAGTCTATAATAAACATTAAGAGTTGAGATAAATAGTTATTATAATTAAGGGGGTGTTCTGTTATAAAACGTACTTATCAACCTAAAAACAGAAAGCATAAAAGAATACACGGTTTTTTAAAGCGGATGGCCAGTCCGGCCGGGAGAAAAATTGTAAAAAGAAGAAGATTAAAAAACAGAAAGAGATTGACTGCATAAGGCCGCGGGAGTCAAAGTGGCCTTATTGCCTATTTATAGTCTTAAAAATATGGTAAAATTAGAATGGAAAATGGTTATGATTTATTATTAATGAGTCCTTTAAATATTATTAAAAAAAATAAAGAATACCGAAAAATATATTACCGGGGAAAATCTTATGCTGACCGGTATGTAGTTTTATATGTTTTAAAAAATGATTTTAAAATTTGCCGGTTTGGGTTTACTGTCAGTAAAAAAATAGGGAATGCTGTTGTCAGAAACAGAATAAAACGGTTATTTAAAGAAATTTGTCGTTTAAATTTAGAAAATATTCCGGTTGGTTTTGATTATATTATTATAGCCAGGCGTGAGATTGTACATTTGAATTACCGGCAGATTGAAAACAGCTTGTTAAGACTGCTTAAAAAGGTCAGTCTAAAAAGGAGATGAGCCCATGCGGGGTTCTTTAATTTTATTAATCAGGTTTTATCAAATAGTAATATCTCCTATTAAAGGACCTGTATGTCGTTTTTATCCGACTTGTTCGAATTATGCCCTGGAAGCAATCGAAAAATTTGGAGTTATAAAAGGTTCCTGGATGGCTGTGAAAAGGTTGTTGAAATGTCATCCTTTTCATCCGGGTGGTTACGATCCGCTGTAAACAAAAAAAGGACAGGTATTATTGCTGAGAGTTACCGGGGAGGCGGAAAATTTTGCAGATTTTTAATGCCCTTGTAGATGGGATGACCTGGATTTTAAATTGGCTGTACTCGTTAACAGTGAGTATTAGTGTGCCAAGTTACGGAATTGCAATTATTTTATTAACTATTATCATAAAAATGGTGCTTTATCCACTTACGAAGAAGCAAATGAAATCAATGTTGGCCATGCAGCAATTACAGCCCAAGTTGAAGGAAATTCAAAAAAAATATAAGGATAAAGATCCGCAAAAAATGCAGCAAAAGACTATGGAATTATATAAGAAGTATAATATTAACCCGCTGGCGGGTTGCTTACCGCTGTTGGTCCAAATGCCGATCTTAATCGCACTTTACCGTTCGTTATTTGAATTTCCGTACATTAACGAGGCGCACGCCAGTTTTATTTGGGTGCCGAGTTTAAGCAGTGGCGACCCTTATTTTTTATTACCGGTATTAGCAGCGGTCACTACCTACCTGCAGTCAAAAATGACGACAACGGCGTCGGATCCTACCCAGAGGATGATGTTGTATATGATGCCTGTATTTATCGGATATATCTCCAGTATAGTTCCGGCGGGTTTGGCTTTGTACTGGGTTGCGTTTAACGTGGTCGGGAGTATCCAACAGTATTTCATCAACAAGCAGGGCACGGTAATTAAGGAGGAGGCTAGTGGAAGGTGAAGGCAGTAGAAAAAACGGCAAAAACCGTAGATGAGGCCGTATATTTAGCGTTGCAGGAACTGGGTGTTTCCAGGGAGGATGTTGAGATAGATGTGCTTGAAGAACCTTCTAAAGGGATATTGGGATTAATCGGGGTTAAACCCGCCAGGGTCAAGGTTTTTTTTAAAGAAAAACATTCCCGGAAAGCTGAAAAATTAATAAATGATATCACCAGGGTAATGCAGCTTGAAGTCGAAATAATAACCAGGGAAAGTGAAAAGGGTATTTTTATTGAACTCAAAGGACCGGAATTGGGAGTTTTGATCGGTAGAAGGGGCGAAACGCTGGAAGCATTACAATATTTGGTAAATCTTTCCGTAAATAAAGGACAGGAAGTAAGAAAAAAAATAACCATTGACATAGAGGGGTATCGTAAACGAAGAGAAGAAACCTTGCAGAGATTGGCGCGCAAACTGGCGGATAAGGCAAAACTAAAAAGAAGAAATATAGTGCTTGAGCCGATGAGTCCGCAGGAAAGACGGATTATACATACTACTTTGCAGGGGAGAAATGATATTTATACGTTCAGTGAAGGAGAAGAACCTTACCGGAAAATTGTTATATCTCCAAAAAAATAGCAATAATAAACCCAGCGCGCAGTTGCCGCTGGGTTTTAAAAACAAAACATGAAGGAGCAGAAACTTGTACGACGGGGAAACTATCGCCGCAATTTCAACCCCCCTGGGCGAGGGGGGGATTGGAATAGTAAGAATAAGTGGTAAGAACGCCTTAAAGATTGCTAAAAAAATATTTAAACCCCGGCAAAAAGGCACCTGGTTGTCAACTGCTGATAACCGCAAGTTGATTTACGGGCATATTTGCGATCGGCAGGGAAAAATTGTGGACGAAGTTCTGCTTGCATATATGAAGGGCCCTTATACTTATACCCGGGAAGACGTGGTTGAGATTAACTGTCACGGCGGCACGGTGTCATTACGGAAAATACTGGAAGTAGTTTTGGCTGCGGGTGCCCGGACGGCTGAGCCGGGTGAATTTACCAAGCGGGCATTTTTAAACGGCAGGTTGGACCTGGCCCAGGCGGAATCGGTAATAGATATTGTCAGGTCGAAGACTGAGGCCGGATTAAATTTAGCGGTGACTCAGCTGGGGGGTAAACTATCGGGAAAAATAGTTGAACTGCAGGAGAGGTTACTGGGTTTATTGGCGCGGGTGGAAGCTAATATCGATTTCCCCGAGGAAGATTTAGAGGAAGCAACCGGGCGGGATATTATTCGGAACTGTGATGCCTTGCTGGAACAAATAGAGCAATTGCTTGAAGGGGCAGAGGCTGGAAAGATATATCGTGAGGGAATCAATACCATCATTATCGGCAGTCCCAACGTGGGGAAGTCTTCTTTATTAAATGCCCTGCTGCAGGAAAACAGAGCCATAGTAACCGAGATTCCAGGAACCACCAGAGATATCATTGAAGAAATAATAAATGTCAGGGGCATACCTTTAAAAATCATAGATACCGCCGGATTAAGGGAAACGGAGGACCTGGTGGAAAAAATTGGTGTAGAAAAAACCAGGGAAATGATGGACCGGGCCGGGTTGATACTGCTGGTTATCGATGCGGCGAGGGGATTGACGGAAGAGGACCTCGTAATTATTGACTTAATTAAAAACAAGAAAGCGATATTTATTTTAAACAAGGCGGATGTTAAAAAACTGCGGGTTGATGAAAAGGAAATTAAAAAGCTTGCGGGTGACAGGCCGGTATTATGGGTTTCGGCGCTCGAAGGTACCGGTTTGGGAGAACTGGAAGAAATCATTGTGGCCACCGTGTTTGCAGGACAGGTGTCCGCTGCAGATGAAATCCTGGTTGCGAATGCAAGGCATAAAAAGGCCCTCGAAGATGCGGCGGTATATTTGAAAGATGCGGTTAGGGGAATAAGCGCAAAAATACCGGTCGATGTGGTTTCTATTGATATTAGGGCAGCCTGGGAATCGCTTGGTGAAATAACGGGTTCAACGGTCACGGAGGACCTGCTGGACCGAATATTTGCCGACTTTTGTATTGGAAAGTGAGGAAAAAGAATGGAGTATTTTGCTGGCAAATATGATGTTATAGTGGTGGGGGCAGGACATGCCGGTTGCGAGGCAGGCCTGGCCGCAGCAAGGATGGGCTGCCGGACGTTGTTGCTGACCTTAAATATGGATAATATAGCTTTAATGCCCTGCAATCCTTCAATAGGTGGACCGGCAAAGGGACACCTGGTGCGGGAGGTGGATGCGCTGGGCGGGGAGATGGGGTTAAATACCGACCGTGCTGCCATTCAAATGCGGCTTTTAAATACGGGTAAAGGCCCTGCGGTGCATGCTTTGCGGGCGCAGACAGACAAAATATATTATCAACAATACATGAAAAAGGTATTGGAGGGCCAGGCAGGGCTTGTTTTAAAGCAAGCCCTGGTGGAAAGGTTGCTTGTTGACCGGAGCCGGGCCTGCGGTGTCGTAACCAATACAGGAGCCAGGTTTGAAGCCGGCGCGGTCATCCTGACCACGGGTACTTATTTAAAAGGCAGAATAATTATCGGTGCACTCTCGTTTCCCGGTGGTCCCAGCGGCCAGTTTCCCTCAAATCAACTTTCGGTTAGCCTGGCGGGTTGGGGGTTGCGATTGGGGCGCTTTAAAACCGGTACTCCGGCCAGAGTTGACCGGAACAGTATTGATTTTAGTCGCATGTATATCCAACCGGGAGATCAAAACCGGCAAAACTTTTCCTTTTTGACTAAAAATGCGGAGAAGGAACAGTTACCGTGCTGGTTGACTTACACCACGGAGGATACGCACCGGATTATCAATGAAAATCTTTACCGGGCGCCGTTGTTTACGGGAACGATCAGCAGCCGGGGGCCCCGGTACTGTCCTTCCATAGAGGGGAAAGTGGTAAGGTTTGCGGATAAGGAGTCGCACCAGGTTTTTATAGAACCCGAGGGGAAGAATACCACGGAAATGTACGTGCAGGGCATGTCTACCAGCCTGCCCGAAGAAGTACAGTTGGCCATGTTGCGGACATTGCCGGGTATGGAAAAAGTGGAAATAATGCGGCCGGGCTATGCCATAGAATACGACTATGTGATTCCTACGCAGTTGAAGCTGTCATTGGAAACCAAAGAACTCGCCGGTCTTTTTGCGGCCGGGCAGATTAACGGAACCTCCGGTTATGAAGAAGCGGCGGCCCAGGGAATTATTGCCGGGATTAACGCGGCACTTTACTTAAAAGAACGGGAACCATTGATCTTGAAAAGGTCGGAAGCTTATATCGGCGTGTTGATTGATGATCTGGTGACTAAGGAAATAGACGAGCCGTACCGGATGTTGACTTCCCGGGCGGAATACCGGCTGCTTTTAAGGCAGGATAATGCCGATTTAAGACTGACGGAAAAAGGATACCGGGTGGGATTGGTAACTGCGGAGCGCTACCGCAGGTATGAAAAAAAGAAAACCCTGGTGGAGGAAGAAAAAGCAAGACTGGAAAAAACCGTGCTCCCGGTAACAGAAGAGATAAAAAAAATTATAGGGGAGTTGAAAACCGCAGATATACCCCGGCAGGGAATCAGGTTGGCCGGATTATTGCGACGCCCGGAAATAAACTATGAAAAATTGAAGTTATTGCCGGTGGAACACCCGCCATTGCCCGGAGAGGTGTGTGAACAGGTAGAGATACAAATAAAATATGAAGGGTATATCAAAAAGCAGCAGGCCCAAATTAAACGATCAAAAAAATTAGAGGAAAAAAGGATACCCGCAACAATAAACTATGCGCAGGTAAGAGGGCTTTCCGTGGAGGCGCGGGAAAAGCTGGAAAAAATAAAGCCGGCTTATATCGGACAAGCCGCGCGCATAGCCGGAGTAACGCCGGCGGATATATCCGTGCTGTTAATCTACCTGGAACAATTGCGCCGGAGAAAAAAGAATTAAGATGTTTTCCAGCACCGGAAATCGATATTGGCTTCCACCCGCGCCAATAAACAAGGTGGTTTTATGAGTGTTTTAGCCGCTACTTTGCTGGCCGGATGCCGGGAATGGGGTATTGAGTTGACCGGCGCCCAGTTAAAATTATTTGAAATACACTATCGTATGCTGGTTGCCGCTAATAAGAGATTCAATTTAACCGGTATTGTAACGGAAAAGGAGGTGGCCATCAAGCATTATTTGGATGCCCTCACCTGTCTGAAAACCATAAAAAACGGGCGGGAAGGGATGCGTTTGATGGACATCGGCACCGGGGCCGGACTGCCGGGCATACCGATAAAGATATGCCGGCCGGAAATAAATATAACCCTGGTGGAAGCACAGCAAAAGAAAGCGCTTTTCTTGGAAAGAACAAGAGATGCCATGGCATTGGACGGGTTGGAAATAGTTTGTAACCGTGCGGAAGATATCGGACGCCAGCAAGACTACCGGGAGAAATATGATTGGGCGGTGGCCAGGGCCGTATCTGATCTGAAAATTATCGCTGAATACGGCCTGCCCGTGGTAAGGACGGGGGGGCATTTTCTGGCCATGAAAGGTCCCCAGGCGGAGACAGAAATAAAAACGGCAGTAAGGGCGGTTAATTTATTGGGAGGTACGATTAAAAAAAGCATCAGCGTAAAACTTCCTTTTACCGGTGAAGCAAGAAGCCTGGTGTTAATTAAAAAAGTGGGGCCGACGCCCGAGAAATACCCGCGCCGGGCGGGGATACCCCAAAAAAGACCGTTAGAATGAATTTGTCGCCGCTAAAAGCGGCGCTATTTTCGTTCGGGTGAAATTATACTGAAAACAATTTTTACAGAAGGAAATGAGCGGGAATATGTTGAATAAAGTGACTGCTTGCGAAAAATTATCCGGGGGTGGGGACCATAACCAGGATCATAGCCATAGCCAACCAGAAGGGCGGAGTCGCTAAAACCACAACCGCGGTTAACTTAAGCGCCTGGATTTCCATGATGGGAAAAAAAGTCTTACTGGTGGATACCGATCCTCAGGGTAATGCTACCACGGGCGTGGGCGTGGATAAGGACCAGGTAATCAATTGTATTTATGACGCGATCATCAACGAAATGCCCCTGCGTAAAATAATTACCTCCACGGCGGTTGACCATCTGGACCTTGTGCCGGCAACGATTGAGCTTGCCGGGGCGGAAGTGGAACTGGCCGGGATGGAGGGACGGGAAAAAATTTTAAAGCAAGCACTTGCAGAGATAAAAATGAAGTATGACTTTATTTTTATTGACTGCCCACCTTCATTGGGATTGCTGACAATAAACGCTTTAGTCGCCGCCGGCGCGCTGATCATTCCCATCCAGTGCGAGTATTACGCCCTGGAAGGATTGGGGCAACTAATAAACACCTTCAAGATGGTGCAGCAGCGCCTGAATCCGGACTTGGTGCTGGAGGGGGTTTTGTTGACCATGTTTGACGGGAGGACCAACCTGGCCATACAGGTGGTCGACGAAGTAAAAAAATACTTTAAAGAAAAGGTGTACCGGGCCATTGTTCCAAGGAACGTGAGACTAAGCGAAGCGCCAAGCTACGGCAAGCCGGTTATGGTCTATGACCGGCGTTCGCGGGGGGCCGAGGTGTACCGCGAACTGGCGAAGGAAGTGATGAAAAATGAATAAGCGCCGGGGAGGGCTGGGAAAAGGACTGCAGGCGCTGATACCGGTTGAGGCGGAAGACGCTGCCGGTGGTAAAAGATTAAAAGAAATTGCTCTTGATCAAATAAATAACGATCCGCAGCAGGCCAGAAAAACATTTGATCAAGAAAAACTTCTTGAGCTGGCCGCTTCAATCCGCGAACACGGGGTGATCCAACCGGTAGTTGTCAGGCCCTTAAAAAAAGGAGGGTACCAACTAATTGCCGGTGAGCGGAGGTGGCGTGCCTGCAAGCTGTTGGGATTGAAAAAAGTACCGGCGGTGATTAAAGATTACGCGGACATAGAAGCCAAGGCCATATCTTTGATCGAGAATGTGCAGCGGGAAGATTTAAATCCACTGGAGGAAGCAACAGCATATCAGCAATTAATTGAAGATTACGGCCTGACTCAGGAGGAGGTGTCGGCGCGAGTTGGCAAAAGCCGTCCTTTTGTAGCCAATATGGTCAGGTTGTTGGGTTTGCCCGAAAAAATCAGAGAGCTGCTTGCCGGAGGGCGGTTAAGTACGGGGCATGCCAGGGCGTTGCTGACAATAACGGATGAAGAAAAACAAATTAAAGCGGCGGTTAAAATAATCAAGAGGCAATTAAACGTGCGCCAGGCGGAACAAATAGTCAAGAAGTTGCTGGAAGAAGGAAAAGACGAAAGCAGGAGAGAGAAGCAAAAGAAGTCGCAACTGGTAAAGATGGAGCAGCTGTTGGAACAGGTGCTGGGTTCAAAAGTCCGGATTACAACCTCCGGGAACCGGGGCAAGGTGGAAGTAGACTTTAAAGACGGGAACGATTTAAAAAGAATTGTCGCCGTCATTGCCGCTCAAAAATAATAAAATTGTTTCACGTGAAACATTGTTACCCATCAAGCGTCAGGCAAATTGACGCTTGATGCTTTCATAAGCCGCTCGCTGCGCCGCGGCGTAAACCTCTTTTAAGGGAACGCCTTGTTGGGCCGCTATTTTTTTGCAGTCCTCGAATTCAGGCGCAATTTGGACCGGTAACGTTCCTTCCCTGGTAAAACCAGCTTTAATGCTTATTTCTCCGTAAGGAGTTGCCGCCATAAATTTTTTTCTAAACAGCACCCGTCTTTTTTCTTCCCGGATACGGATGCCCAGAGTGGTGGTTTCTTTAAAAACCACCGCCAGGAGGGGTTCGATTTTTTCTTTCCGGCACAATATGGTGAGCAAGTTGGCCGGGCGGCCTTTTTTCATGTATAAAGGGGTCAGGAAGGCGTCGAGGGCGCCGTTTCTTAAGAGCTGCTCCATGAGGTAAGGAAAGATTTCCGGGTTCATGTCGTCGATGCTGGTTTCAAGTACTATAATATCCTCCTCCCCGTCCGGGGCAGACTCCCGGCAACAGTCATTGCCGCCCAAGATGTGCACGCGGGTTTCATTTTGAGATTCGTCCGCATGTATTCCGCAACTCACTTCTTCCAGGCATAGTTCCGGTATCGGTCCGTATTCATCCACACTGGAAGCCATTAGGGACATGCCCGTCAGGGTGCTGTCGGTGGCCGTACCAGTTTTGTTTTTTGTCTGCCCGATACAGGTGCCTTTTAAAATCTCGGCCAAAAAACGCCCTTCTTTATTCAGGGTAAAAGCGGAACTGCCGGGGACGGGGATAGGGGTTGCCATAATCTTGCGGACGTTTAAATGTGCCAGGGCGGTAAAATAGCTGATGCCCATAACGGTTATATGTACCAGTCTGTCCAATTCCAGGCGCAGCTTGTCTGCCGGGATGTTTTGCGCCTGGGACCAGGCGGTGGTAAAACGTTCAAAAAACAGATTGAAACCGGACCGGACCGGTGGTGTAATTTTATGCCAGTCCAGGATTTTTTCTGTCGCACCGGTTGCGTTGACGTGTTCACCGGCCCGGCTGCAGTTCAAAACATATCTGGCACCGGTGTAGCTGCCCCAAGTGACTGCTTCTACTTTTAAATCACAGTCAACGCGCAAGCAGTTTTTTAATTCGGCTATAATTGGACGGCTTTTAAGAGGGTTCATGCTCAGCATGGCTCCCAGAAGAGCTTCCGAGCTCACCCCTTCAGAGCAATCGATGTAAATTAATTTCATTTCCGCGCTCCTCTAAGCTTAATTCTCAACTTCTAGTATAGCCGAAAACCACCCCTCAGGTCACTAAAAAACCTGATGAATGTTCCCGGCTGTTTCCGGCTTGCCGGAAAAATCAGCAGTCAGGGAATAAAAGGACAGTTTTTTGAAAAAATATTTTATCAGGAGGTGTCGGATGGGATGAAAAAAGTAATTGCGGTGGAGGAAAGTCTTTTCGGCAACATTAAGGAGGCGGTAGAAAACCAGGGTTATACCGTGGTCAAACCGGAAAATGCCGTCGGTGTCGATGCGCTGGTTATTTCCGGCATGGATGATAATGTAATGGGCATGCAGGATATTGCGGTAGGAGCGCCGGTGATTGACGCTTCAGGTAAAACCGCCGGTCAAGTTTTGCATGAATTAGAAAAGCGCCTGGGTTGATCCGGTCTTAAGTGTATACTTGCAATGAAAGACCAATTAACCTTACCATACAAAAGGGATGGGGACTCCGGTCCGCCATCCCTTTTGTATAGCAAGCGAGCTGCTTTAAAGCGTAAAACAGTCCTGGTTTTATCCGCCCCGGGTCTTTTCTGATTTGATAAATTGGGAGGCAGCTTGACCAAGCCCGCCGGCAATCACGTCGGCGATTTTCATGACCAGGTTGAGCCGGGTGTTTTGCAGTACGAAATACTCCATAAATCCACCCATATTAACGATCCCGGTGATGTGAATATGCCCTACCGGCGGCAGTTCCTTATTAACGCTGGCCCCGGGCAGCAGCGAGCCGTTTCCGATAGTGACGCACCCGATATTTTCGTGTTTTCCCAGGCAGGCGTCGACGGCAATGATGAACGGTTCCCGGTACAGCAAGTTTATTTCATCTAAGACTTCCTTAAGGTTGCTGGCGTGCACCGGGTTGTCGAGGGTGCCGTATATGATGAAAAAATCCTGCTGTTTTTCACTGATTTTTGATCCTACCAGCGGACCTAGGCAGTCGCCCGTAGACCGGTCGGTTCCGATGCAGAGCAGAATCTTTGGTCTTTCTCTGGCAATCTTTAATTTTTGCAGTTTCATTACCAGTTCGTCGGCTAGTTTAACGGTGGACAGCGGGTCTTCGACGCAAATGCTGGTTTTAACCGGGTCATCAACCAACTGCAGGTTTGTGGCAGCGCTCATTATGTTCCCTCCCCAAAAAGCTCATTAGTATATTTTATTTCCATACTTGCACCGGGTTATTCCCCGGCGGGCAAGTTTTTGGTCAAAGTATAGTTTTGCCGGCATAAAAATGCTAAAGGAATTATTTTATAAATCATATGGGAGAGATTTTTAACGATGACTCCCGGAAAAAATTTTTTGTGTCTGGTGCAAGTCAGCACCCTGTATATCGGCTCCGTGATTGGTGCTGGTTTCGCCTCCGGCCAGGAGATCATGCAGTTTTTTGTCTTGCACGGTAGCAAAGGTTTATGGGGAGCGGCATTGGCAACTATTATGCTGGCCTATCTTGGCGGTATAACCATGTTTTTAGCCGTTAAAATAAGGTCCGGTTGTTACCGGGATATCTTATCCTGCCTAATGGCGCCGGCAGGCAGAAAAATAATGGATGCTTTGAGTTTAATCATGTTGCTGGGCGGTTTGTGTGCCATGATGGCCGGTAGTGCCGCAGTTTTTGAAGAGCATTTAGGTCTTCCGGCCAGGGCCGGTTCCCTGTCGGTAGCCCTGATCACGGCACTGGTAATCCTGGGGGGGCTGGAGGGGGTGTTGACGGCCAATACCTTTCTGGTTCCCATTAAATTTACGGTGGTTGCGTTAATATCTGTAGCCGCTCTGTGGAGTTCCGGAGTCGCCCCGGAGGAGTTTGTTTTCAGCGCCCGGGCCGCCGG
Source organism: uncultured Pelotomaculum sp. (assembly GCA_964413055.1). Lineage (GTDB taxonomy): Bacteria > Bacillota > Desulfotomaculia > Desulfotomaculales > Pelotomaculaceae > UBA3102. The sequence continues at coordinate 40,953 of CAYPRB010000005.1, forward strand.
GGGGATCACGGGCAACTGGATTTTGGCGGGCATGCTTTATGTTTCATACAATATGGTGGCCCCACTGGCGGTATTATCCACTCTGGGCCGGGTTGTGCCGCTAAAAACGGGGGTGGCCGGGGGGGTCTTGGGCGGCCTGCTCCTGGGCGCGGTAATGTTTCTGGTTATTTTGGCTGAATTGGCGTATATGCCGGAAGCCGGTTATTACCAGATACCGCTCCTCTACCTGGCCGAAAGTCTCAACACCGGTTTTTGCCGTGCGGTGGGTATTTTGATCTGGTTGGCAATCCTCACCACGGCCATCGCGGATGCCCACGGGTTTGCCAGCAGGCTTGCCTCCGCGCGCAAGACCCGTTACCGTATTTACGGCATTGGGGCCTGCTTGCTGGTATTACCGGCGGCGAGCTTTGGTTTTTCCAACATGGTGCGTTTGCTTTATCCCCTGTTTGGCTATGCCGGCCTGCTGCTTACGGCGATCCTTTTGTCGACCCCCCTGGTGGTGTTGTTTGCCAGAAATAAATAAAAAACATTTCATATTTCGGCATTATTTTTTATAATGGTTTTAGACCCACAAGTTTTTGAGGGGGCGATAGCATTGAATTGGATCGATTGGATAATTATTGGCGTGCTCGTTCTTTCTTCGCTGCAGGGATTGCGCAGCGGCCTGATAGCAAGCGTTGCCGGATTGGCCGGTATTGTTTCCGGGCTCTGGGTGGCATTTAATTACCATCATACCCTGGCTGCATATGTTTCCGGCAGGTGGAATGTGGAAGAAAAACTCGGCTCCTTGCTGGAGGGGGTTTTTAAGCTGTGGACTCCTGACGGCAACCGGGTGCCGCCCGGCTTGCCCGGTGAAGGGAGTTTAACTGCGGGCATGTCACCGGTTGATGCTTCATCTAATTCGTTAAGTAATTACCTGGTGGGTACCTTTGCCGCCGGGGTTTTGGATGTATTTTGTTTTCTGGTTTTGGTTATTGCCGTGGCCTGGCTGGTGGGTCTGGCGGGCAGGTTGCTAACCGGAATTGCCGGCTGGTGTTTTATGGGCCCGCTTAACCGGGCGGCCGGTGTGCTTTTCGGCGCTGCGCGGGGAATCGCCATCGTGGTCATAATAATAATCCTGCTGTCACCGTTTCAGATTTTCGGTATTTCACCGGGTATCCTCCCGGAAGAACATACTTTCCGGTTGCCCGGGGAAACCTTGCGCGATTCGAAACTGTTGCCTTGTTTTGAGCCTTTCTTTGAGTTTATCAACCGTCCTTTACCGCTTGGGGACGGGACTTATAATATCGGATGATAAAGGGTAAAACATAAACTAAATATATAATCCGGAGGGATGGTCATGAGCTCAATTGACAAACAGTATCCTGCTTCACCACTGGCATATGCAACGAAAAATGTCTGGGACATGATCGGCGAGGAAGAGAAGCAGCAAGCCATGCTTTTTTCAGAGGAATACAAAAATTTTCTTAATGCCGCCAAAACCGAAAGAGAGGCGCTGTCAGCATCTATTGCTCTTCTGGAACGGGCCGGCTTTACCTCCCTGGAGAAGACACCCGTTTTAAAGCCAGGAGACCGGGTCTTTACGGTTAATCGCCAAAAGTCTTTGATTGCCGCGGTAATGGGGAAAAACCCGCTGGAATCGGGATTGAATATTATCGGTGCGCATACCGACAGTCCCCGTTTGGATTTAAAGCCCCGGCCGCTGTTTGAGGAGGCCGGGATGGCGTGGTTAAAGACACACTATTACGGCGGTATAAAAAAGCACCACTGGTTATCGATTCCGCTGGCCTTGCACGGGGTTGTCGTAAAATTAAACGGTTCCACCGTCCCGGTGCTGATGGGAGAAAACCCCGGCGACCCCGTCTTTACCGTATCCGATTTGCTGCCCCATCTGGCCAAGGACCAGATGGACAAAAAAATGGCGGATGCCGTTCCCGGAGAAAAGTTAAATGTTCTTGCCGGAGGGGTGCCTGTAGGCGGCAAAGAGGCTAAAGAACGCTTTAAAACCGCCGTTTTGGAACATCTCCACCGTTTGTACGGAATCATTGAGGAGGACCTGCTCAGCTCCGAACTGGAACTGGTACCGGCTTGGCCGGCCCGGGACATCGGTTTTGACCGCAGTTTAGTCGGTGGTTACGGGCAGGATGACCGTGCCTGCGTTTACACTACACTCCAGGCAGCCGTTCGGACAACGGTTCCGGAGCGTACCGCCCTTCTGATCCTGGCGGATAAAGAAGAAATCGGCAGCAGCGGCAATACCGGTATGGAGGGGGCCTTTTTCACCAACGCGGTGGCGGAAATCATCTCCCGCTGCGTGCCCGTCTACAACGATTTGGTGCTGCGCCGCGCCCTGGCCAATTCGCGGGCGCTTTCCGCCGACGTTAATGCGGGCTATGACCCTAATTATGAAGATGTTTATGAGAAGATGAACACCGCCCGCCTGGGCGAAGGGGTGGTTTTAACCAAGTACACCGGAAGCAGGGGTAAGTATGCCGCCAATGACGCGCATGCGGAAGTAGTGGCCTTGGTAAGAGGAATTTTCGACCGTCATGGTGTAATCTGGCAAACAGGTGAATTGGGCAAGGTTGACCAGGGGGGAGGCGGTACCATAGCTCACCTCATGGCCGCACACGGAATGGATGTTATCGATTGCGGGGTGCCCCTGCTGGGAATGCACTCGCCGTTTGAAGTAGCCAGCAAGGCCGATATTTACATGGCATATAAGGGGTACCAGGTGTTTTTCGCCGGTTAATCCCGGCCGGTATTACCGCCGTTGGTGCGGTTTGTTTGGTTAGGGAGGGATGGTATGATGCAGAAGTATGCTGTGGGAGATATTGTCAAGACCAGAAAAAAACACCCCTGTGGTGGCGATCTCTGGAAAATCCTCCGTACGGGGGTGGATTTTCGGATCAAATGCATAAAATGCGGGCGGGTGCTTTTGTTGCCCCGCCCTAAATTTGAAAAGTCGGTTAAGTCCCTGGTACAACAATCCGCGGCAGAGCAGGACCCTGAACTAATCTGAGATGCGGTAGGCCCAGTTGCTGCCTTGGTTGTTATCCCAGTTGTCAGTATTATCCTTAAAACAAAAATTCAATTGCTTGTTTTCGGCCAACTGAACGGTTTTTTCCCATCCCTGGGCCTGGTTTTCCATCGGCTGCTCGTTGACCCGGTGCCAGCTGTTTTTATTGCCCTGTCCGTAGTGCAGGTAGATTTGTTCTGCGCCGGTGTTTTTAAGCCGGCCGTTATAAAGTATACTTATCCTTTTACCGTCCTCAGACAATGGTTTTACCTGTACGCCATTAATTGAATGAGAATAGATATGAGGTTTTATGGTATCCACCTAGACCACCTCCGAAGAGTTTTTTTTATTTTGTCCAAACCGGTGATTGCTATGAATCTGAAATAAAAAACGCAACATGCTTGTTTTTCTTGCTATTGTCCAGGTTGCTGTGCTATAATTTGTTAGTCAAATTTTGCATTTGCATGATTGGTGTTCCACCCTGCTCTGTCATGAAGGCAGGGCCTTAGACCACGGGGAGGAGGTGAGTGGTTTGCGCAAATATGAGTTAATCTTTATTATTCGTCCCGACCTGGAGGAGGAAGCCAACGAGGCGGTTATTGAAAAATTCAAGAGCCTGATTGAGAGTCTCGGCGGTGAAATTCTCAAGTTGGACAAATGGGGCAAGCGCAGACTGGCTTATGAGGTAAAAGACTTCCAGGAAGGCTTTTATGTCATCATCTGGTTTGAAGCCGAGTTTAAAGTAACAACCGAGCTTGACCGGGTTATGAAGATTAGCGACGACGTATTGCGGCATATGATTGTGCGTGCAGGCGAATAAGCCGTGAGCTGTTGAAGGTAGAATTGCCCGGGGGTGGGAGTATGTTGAATAAAGTGATTTTAATCGGCCGGCTGACGAGAGATCCTGAATTGCGCTATACCCCCAGCGGTACGGCGGTAACCAAATTCAATTTGGCGGTAAACCGTTTTAGCAAGCAGGGGGAACGTGACGCGGATTTTATCGATATTGTTACCTGGCAGCGGCAGGCCGAGGTGGTAGCCAATTATTTGGGTAAAGGCAGGCTGGTGGCGGTGGAAGGGAGACTGCAAATCCGGTCCTATGATGATAGCCAGGGTATTCGCAGAAAGGCGGCCGAGGTGGTGGCCAATACGGTGCGTTTTCTTGACCGCGCCAGGGATGGCGGGACAGGCTCGGGTGGAACGGGCCTAAGTGAGGATGCATCGGGATATGGAAGTGAGATTACTTTTAATGAGGAGGATATACCGTTTTAAAATATACTTTAAGTCCTATATAACAGCACGAGGGGGTTGTTGGTTTGAGACGCGAAAGAGGCCGCAGGGGCAAAAAACGCATATGCAGCTTCTGTGTGGATAAAATGGAAACCATTGATTACAAGGATATTCCGCGGCTTAGAAAATACATCACCGAGCGGGGAAAAATTCTGCCCCGGCGCATTTCAGGTAATTGCGCCAAGCACCAGCGTTTGCTGACCACTGCGGTGAAGAGGGCCCGTAACATGGCGTTGCTGCCGTTTACCGCGGAATAAGATTCTTTTAGACAGGATTATTTTTAATAACCAATGAGGAGTTAAATCTCCTCATTTTATTTTCTAGACAACTACAATACAGGTATAAATTGCAGCCAAATCATCTTGAAGTGCGGAAGGAATAGCGGCCAAACTGCAGAATAACTATTAAACAAGTGAATTAAAGGAGGCTCCCTGATGATACCCGGCAGCCAGGAAGGCGGTATTGCTAAAAACATCAAGGTGGTTGAATGGTTAAAAGCCGACCTCATCACTTCGGTGTCAGCACTTTTCAGGGCGATGCTCAGGAGTAGTGAAGATCTGCTCCTTGACGCACTGGCCAGTCTGATGATTACTATTTACGTTCTGGGGCGGAGACTGGGGGTTAACTTCACCCGTTTGGACTTAAGAGTAGAAGCAAAACTGCGCCAGGGCATCGATGAAGAACACGAGGTGGAAAAATGGTACGGCGATCTTTCAACACTTTTGAATTACTTGGTTGAGAGAAAGAGATAGCTTATGTTTGCAACCGAAAGTAACAAACCCTTAAGGGAGTGGGTATTTTTTAGCTCCCTGCTGGTTGCCGCCGGTTTGCTGGGAATGATCCTGCCGTTTTTGTCTTTTATAGTAAAAATAGTGTTCCCGGTCCCGTTAATTCTGATGGCGTTGAAACTGGACAGCAGGTACAGCTTTTTGGGATTGGCAGCTGCCGCAATCCCTTTATTGTTATTGGCCCCGGACCGGGCAGAAATGCTTGTATTCCTGGTTAAATACGGGTTGTTGGGGGTTTTATACGGCCTGGTATTTAAAAATTATATTTCTGCAGGCAAGAGCATGGCAACCGGTGTTTTTGGGGCGTCGGTACTGGCGCTTGCTGCAGCGGTGTTTATCTACCTCTTAAGCGGTGAAAATCCTTTTATCCTGGGCCAGGAGGGGCGGCAGGCGGTGGAACAATGGCTGCTTCTCAACCAAGATGCCGGTGCTTTTAACGAATTGCCGCCTGAAATGCGGGAGGTTTTTTTAAAAAATATAATCGAGGTTTTTGAGTTGTTTATACCGGGACAGTATATAGTTACTTCAATGGCCGAGGCGGTGTTAATCTACTATTTGGCCCGGGTTTTACTGCGGTGGTTGAAATATTCCCTTGCCCCGGGGCTGCCCTTTACCGGGATTTCCTTTCCCTGGTATGTGATCTGGGGTCTGATTGCAGGCCTGGGGCTGACTCTGGCCGGGGACCAGTTTTCCGTACCGGTCGTGGCAAAAGCCGGCAAGAATATTTTATTTATTCTTTTCTATGCCTATATTTTTTCCGGCCTGTCCCTGGCGGCGTATTATTATCAAAAAATTAAGCTGGCCGTTCCCTTAAAGGTGTTATTGATTATCACCGCGGTGGTTTATTTGCCCTTTAGCGTGCTGATCATTTTGCTGCTGGGGGCGGTCGATCCACTGGTCAATTTCCGGCGGCTGAAGCTAAAAAAATAGCCGGCTTCAGGGAGAGAAAATTAGTAAATTAGCACCAGCCAGCTATTGCTAAAAGGTACCCAAGCGTTATTGGAGAATTTAAGCCTTTGGAGGACGCCTGAATCAGGAAATCAAATTGATGCTCACAGCGAGGAGGCGATAAAATGAAGGTAATATTGCTTAAAGACGTCACCGGCCAGGGCAAGCGCAGCGACGTTATCGAAGTGGCGGACGGTTACGCCCGTAACTACCTCATTCCCCGTGGCTTGGCAGTAACGGCCTCGAAAGGGAAAATAAAAGAACTGGCTGACCTCAGACAGAACAGGGCGCAGAAAGAAAAGAAACTTGAACAGCAAGCTAAAGAACTGGCGGCCCGTTTGAACAGTCTCACCGTTGTGATCGGGGCCAAGGCCGGTGAAGGGGGCCGGCTGTTCGGTTCGGTCAATAACAAGGACATTGCCGACGCCCTGGCGGACGAATATAATATTAAGCTGGACAAAAAGAAACTGGTGCTGAAAGAACCAATCAAGCAGCTGGGGGAGTTTTCAATTACTGCCAAGCTGCATCCGGCGGTGCAATCTCAAATTGAGGTACGGGTAGTAGATGAAGAACAGTAACAGTAAGTGAGCGTTGGTTGTTTTTTGGATGAAGCATTGTATTTGTTTCCGGCCATCTTTAATAATACAGGGAGGCAGCAGCGCATGAAGTCATTTATAGAAAAGTTTATCGGGAAAACCACTGTGGATGCCACCGGTAAGCTTGACGAGCAGGAACAGTTGCGACACCAGGTGACCGCGCTCTATGGCCTTGTGGCCGATTTGTACGGATCCGAAAAATTGGTTTTAAGGGCCGGTAAGCTGGGCGCGCTCCAGCTGATGCGTTCTGAGAAAATAGAAGAAAAAGTTTTAGCCCTGCAAAAACTGGTTTTTGAGGATCCTACCTATGATACCCCGCCGGCTTTGAAAGATATTCCGGCCGTTCTACAAGATATTGAAGAGGAAATTGCGGACTATATCGCGCGGCGTTCGATCGAAGAGCAGTTGGAGAAAAAAATAACCGAACGACTTCAACAGCGTCATGATGATTATGTGAAGGAAATCAAAATGCAGGTGCTTAAGGAGGATACCGGTCCGGAAAACGCCCAGACCTTAAAGAAACTGGCAATTTTAGAAAAAATGGAGCAAAAAAAACTTTCGGTCTCAACCATGGAGTTTTTACGCCCGGCTACTTTTAATGAAATCGTGGGGCAGGAAAAGGCAGTCAAGGCGCTGCTGGCAAAACTGGCATCGCCGTACCCGCAACATATGATTTTATACGGTCCGCCCGGGGTAGGTAAGACTACCGCAGCCAGATTGGCCCTGGATGCCGCCAAATCGATTAAGGGTACGCCGTTTGCCGGGGATGCGTCATTTGTGGAAGTGGACGGCGCGACCCTGCGGTGGGATCCGCGGGAAGTAACCAATCCCCTGCTCGGCTCGGTGCACGATCCGATTTATCAGGGCGCCAGGCGGGATTTAGCCGATACCGGCATACCGGAACCCAAACTCGGCCTGGTTACCGAGGCGCACGGCGGTGTGCTTTTCATTGATGAAATCGGTGAAATGGACGCGCTTTTGCAGGGAAAATTATTAAAGGTACTTGAGGACAAGCGGGCTTTTTTTGAATCATCTTATTACGATCCGAATGAACCGAACATTCCACAGTATATCAAGAAATTATTTGACGAGGGGGCCCCGGCGGACTTTATATTGATTGCCGCTACCACCAGGGACCCGGAAGAAATTAATCCGGCCATCCGTTCCCGCTGCGCCGAGGTATTTTTTGACCCCCTAACCCCGGGGGCGATACAAGAGATCTTAAAGCAGGCGGCGGCAAAACTGGAGGTGCGAATGGACGAGGTCGTGCCGGAAATGATTAGCGATTACACTATTGAAGGCCGCAAAGCCATCAACCTCCTGGCGGACGCTTACGGTCTGGCCTGCTACCGCAGCGAAAAACAGGGCGACCGGCAGAAGAAGATTGTACTGGAAGACATCAAAGAGGTAGCTCAGGTGAGCAGGTTAACCCCTTATGTAACCCGCAAGGCCTCTTCCCAGCGCGAAACCGGGAAAATTTTCGGGCTGGGCGTGCTGGGTTTTTTGGGTTCGGTCCTGGAGATTGAGGCCGTGGTTTTTCCGGCCCGCAAACCGGGGCAGGGGAACATCCGCTTTAACGATACCGCCGGGAGCATGGCTAAAGATTCTGTTTTTAACGCCGCCTCGGTAATTCGCAAACTGACGAGTGAAGATCTGGCCAACTATGACCTGCACATCAATGTGGTCGGAGGTGGTCGCATAGACGGCCCCTCGGCGGGGGCGGCGATCTTTTTAGCGGTTTTGAGCGCCGTTCAGGATCGTCCGATACCACAGGATGTGGCGGTGACCGGTGAGCTGTCGATTCAGGGTAAGGTTCGTACCGTGGGCGGAATTTTTGAAAAAATTTACGGTGCCAGACAGGCGGGGATCAAAAAGGTGCTGCTCCCGGCTGAAAACGAAAAAGACGTACCCCCTGATATCAAGGGTGTCCAGGTGGTGCTGGTCAGCTCGGTGGAAGATATCATCCGGAATGTTTTCCCGGCGGCGGACGCCGGCATTCTGGTAAGTTAACCTCTTAATGGGATATAAAGCTTTTTGAAAAGGTGATGGTGTTGCTGGAACGGGTGCTTCCGCAGAATATTGATGCCGAGCAATCCGTGCTCGGTTCCGTCCTTCTCGACCGGGAAGCCATTTATAAAGTTATGAGAGTTCTCCGTCCGGAGGACTTTTACCGGGAGGGACATAAAATAATTTATGAAACCATGCTGGAGCTTAATGAAGGCGGCCATCCGGTGGATCTGGTTACGGTCAGTGAGCAACTTGCGGCCAGGGGTGAGTTGGACAAGGCCGGCGGGGTGGCTTATATTGCTTCCCTGGCTGAGCTGGTGCCCACTGCCGCCAATGTAGAGTTTTATGCCCGGATTGTTGAGGAAAAATCGCTTTTACGAACGTTGATTCAGGTATCCACCCGGATCGCCGGTATGGGTTACGATGAGAAAGAGGAACCGGAAAAGCTTATTGCCGAAGCCGAACGGATGCTTATGGAAATCAGCAGTCGCAGAACGGTGGACGTCTTTTTTTCCATTAAGGATATTTTATTGGACACGCTGGCGCACATTGAAGAACTCTATCATAACCGGGGTAATATCACCGGTATTTCTACTTCTTTCAGCGACCTGGACCATATTTGCAGTGGTTTGCATGCCGGTGATTTCATCATTTTAGCCGGACGGCCCAGTATGGGAAAGACCAGCCTGGGATTATGCATCGGTTATAATGCCGCCCTGAAACATAATATTCCGACGGCGGTTTTCAGCCTGGAAATGTCCAAAGAACAACTGGTACAGCGCATTCTGTGCGCTGAGGCGAAAGTGGACCAGCACCGTATCCGCACCGGGCTGCTGGAAGAGGAAGACTGGCATAACCTGCACGAGACCGCCGGCAAACTGGCCCGGGCGCCCATCTATATCGACGACACCGCTGCCATCAGTATCCGGCAGGTTCGGGCCAAGGTCAGACAGTTGCAGACAGAAAAAGGACTGGGGTTTGTGGTTATCGATTACCTGCAGCTAATGCAGGGCTCCCGGCGGGTAGAAAACCGTCAGCAGGAAATTTCGGAAATTTCTCGTTCCTTAAAGGGTCTGGCCAAGGAGTTGAATGTTCCGGTACTGGCCCTGGCGCAGCTTAGTCGTTCCGTGGAACAACGTCCCAACAAACGGCCGGTAATGTCGGATTTGCGTGAATCAGGTTCATTGGAGCAGGATGCCGACCTGGTCATGTTTATCTACCGTGACGAATACTATAATCCGGATTCTGAAAGAAAGGGTATTGCCGAAATTATCATTTCCAAGCACCGGAACGGTCCGGTAGGAATGGTGGAACTGGGTTTTTTAAAGGAGTTCACCAAGTTTGTGCCCCTGCTTAAAAATGTTGAGGAATAAAGCTACCCGTAAAGGAACAACGGACTAATTTTTTAGCCGGGGTTGTTTTCCTTGACAGCTATGCGGAGAATTTGATAAAATACAAATGCTGTCTGAAGAAAAAATCGATAAATAATTTTCCCTCAAATCGAGCTAGCTCAAATAGCAACCGGCAGAAGTTTGTTGTTTGAGTTATTTTTATGCCGGCGGGAAAAGACAAAATATTAACGAAGGCGGTAGAAGGGATATTATATGCCTGCACAGTATGATGTAATTATTGTCGGTGCGGGGCCGGCCGGAATTTTTACCGCACTTGAGCTGGTAAAAAACCGGTCCGGTCTAAAGATATTAATTGTCGAGAAAGGGTGGAATATTAAAGACAGAGTATGTTTTGCCAGGGAGCAAAACGCACCTTGTTTTAATTGCTCCCCGTGCTCCGTTACTTGTGGGTGGGGTGGGGCCGGCGCTTTCAGTGACGGTAAATTGACCTTGTCCACGGATGTGGGCGGCAGCTTGGAGCATTATCTTGACAAGAAGAAGTTGACTGCAATGGTTGATTATATCGACCAGTTTTATGTTGCATTCGGTGCTCCCGCGCAGGTGTTCGGGTTGGAGCATAAAGAAGAAATTGAGAACATGCAGCGCCGGGCCGTACTGTCGGAATTAAAATTGATTCCGGTACCGATCAGGCATATGGGTACCGGCCGTTGCATTGAAATATTGCGGAAAATGCAGGACCATCTGTTATCCCACGGGGTGGAGGTGCGCACATCGTCGCCGGTCAGGGAAGTCATGGTAAAAGATGGCGTGGTTCAAGGTGTGGTCTGTGCGGACGGACAGGCCTTACGTGCAAAATGCGTGGTGCTCGCGCCGGGCCGGGATGGCGCGGGATGGCTTAAAAAGGAAGCAGTCAGGAACCGGCTGGAAACTGCGGTTAATCCCGTTGATATCGGGGTCAGGATCGAGGTCCCGGCCGCGGTAATGGACCATTTGACCAGAATTTTTTATGAAGCTAAAATTGTTTATTATTCCCGGACTTTTAACGACAGGGTCCGTACCTTCTGTATGAATCCCAACGGCGAAGTGGTGTTGGAAAATAATGACGGGTTAATTACGGTAAACGGCCACAGTCACGCGTTTAACAAGACTGAAAATACCAATTTTGCCGTGCTGGTAAGCAAAACCTTTACGGAGCCGTTTAAGGAGCCCATTGCTTACGGCAGGTACATTGCCAGTCTTGCCAACCTCTTGGGAGGAGGAGTGCTGGTTCAGAGACTGGGCGATCTTTTGTTGGGAAGGCGTTCAACCAGAGAAAGACTGAAAAAGTGTCTCACGGTGCCTACTTTAAGTGAAGCCACCCCCGGTGACCTGAGCCTGGTGCTTCCTTACCGTCATCTGAAAGGAATCGTGGAAATGCTGAAGGTGCTGGACAAAGTGGCCCCGGGGGTATATTCCAGGTACACACTGGTTTACGGTGTGGAAGTTAAATTTTATTCTTCCCGGCTGGACCTTTCGCACTGTTTGGAAACCGGGATCGCAAATTTGTTTGCGGCGGGTGACGGGGCCGGGGTTACCAGGGGACTGGTCCAGGCGTCTGTTTCCGGTGTGGTGGTGGCAAGGGAGATTATGCAAAGAGTTTAAATTATAGAAAGGGAAAAACAGTCAATATTAGGAGGTAGGCTATGTCTGCGGTGGTTGTGATAGGCGCTCAGTGGGGTGACGAAGGCAAGGGCAAAGTGACTGATTTTTTGGCCCAGAAAGCCGACCTGGTGGTGCGGTACCAGGGGGGAAACAATGCCGGTCACACCGTGGTTGTCGAAGACCGGGAGTTTAAGCTGCACTTGATTCCTTCCGGCATTCTTTATCCGGATAAAATTTGTCTTATCGGCAGCGGTGTGGTCATTGACCCTGGAGTTTTGCTGAAAGAGTTGGAATCACTGGAGAAACAGGGCATCAGCACCGCTAATTTAAAAATAAGCGAGCGTGCGCATGTTATCTTTCCCTACCACAAGAAATTGGATTTTGTGGAGGAAGAACGCAAGGGCAAAAATAAAATAGGAACCACCTGCCGCGGAATTGGCCCGGCCTACATGGATAAATCCGCACGGGTGGGGATCCGGATGATTGACCTGGTGGCTACGGATGAGTTCAAGTTGCTGCTGGAGCGAAATCTGGAAGGTAAGAACCACCTTTTGACCAGGGTTTATAGCAGCCCTGCCCAGGATTTCGAGAAGATATGGAAGAGTTACGCCGGTTATGCCGCGTCGTTAAAAGGGTACCTGGCGGACACTTCATTGATTATTAATGATGCCATCAAGCAAGGCCGGAGCATACTTTTTGAGGGCGCCCAGGGGACGTTGCTGGACCTGGATCACGGCACCTATCCTTACGTTACTTCTTCACATCCGGTTGCCGGTGCGGCCTGTATCGGGGCGGGCATTGGTCCCACCTGTATCGACCGGGTGATCGGAGTGGCCAAGGCTTATACCACGCGGGTGGGAGGAGGACCTTTTCCCACGGAACTGGAGGATGATACGGGAGCCTACATCCGGCAGCGCGGTGGTGAATTCGGGACGACTACCGGGCGGCCCCGCCGCTGCGGTTGGTTTGACGGGGTTGTGGGACGCTACTCCGGGAGAATCAACGGCCTGCATTGTTTCGCCCTTACCAAGCTGGATGTCTTAAGCGGCCTGGAGAAAGTAAAAATTTGCACCGGTTACGGTTACCGGGGAGACATCGTAAAGGATTTTCCGGCCGACCATAAAGTGTTGCGGGAATGCGTTCCGGTTTATGAAGAACTGCCGGGTTGGCAGGAAAATATTACCAGCTGCCGGGAATTTTCCGAACTTCCTTACAATGCCAGGAAATATTTGGAGCGGATCAGCGAATTGACCGAAGTCCCTATCGGTTTGGTCGGTGTCGGCAGCAGACGTTCCCAGACCATTATCTCCGACGATTTTGCTAAATAAATGTAAAGGTTAATATTTTTTGCTGTTTGATTATTGACACACGGGATCAGTTATAGTAATATTATTTCCTGTAAGAACACGGATGGGCCATTAGCTCAGCTGGAAGAGCACCTGACTTTTAATCAGGGTGTCGGAGGTTCGAGTCCTCCATGGCTCACCACAATAAAAACAGCCAGCAGAATAAACGGCCCCATGGTCAAGTGGTTTAAGACACCGCCCTTTCACGGCGGTAACCCGGGTTCGAATCCCGGTGGGGTCACCATTATAGACTAAAAGACAGTTTTAACCGGCTGTCTTTAGTTGTTTGAACATAAGTAGTGTGCCAACTTGATTTCTTGCTTTAAAAAGGCTATAATAAATATCGATGTATGCGGGTGTAGCTCAATGGTAGAGCATCAGCTTCCCAAGCTGAGGGCTGAGGGTTCGATCCCCTTCACCCGCTCCAGTAGATACAAAGAAATCCGGGGTTGTAGTAAAACCCGGATTTCTTTGTATTATATGCTTTTTCTTTTTAATAAACCGTAAATCCTGCGGAGATTTGCGGTTTATTGCCCCAAAAAAAGGGAAAACATCCTCCTGCCCGGTCGAACAAAATTTTCCCGGACATAGAATAATGCGTATCTAGTAAGAAATTACGGCTTAATGCAAGGCTTTTTACCGGCCGGAAAACAGTTCTTCATACGTTGATTTGTTTCTGACGATTATTTTTCTAATTTCCCGGCTGTTCATCTCGGTGATGTGATTCAGTTTCCAGCTGCCGCCGTTGGAAAAACCGGAAACCAAATATTTTGTGAGAAATTTTAACTTGTCAATAAACCTGAAATTAAGCCTAAATATTACCATAATGACCACCACCTACATTTTATCATTAATTTTGTATATTAACAACGTAAGTTGTAGAATATTGACATTGTTTTAGCGGAAAAATAAAAAAAATAAGGCTGGGGTAAATATAGAAGTTTTATTTGACAATCTGTTGCGTTGGTAAGTTTAATCATTTATAATGTTTGCCAGAGGAGGTTTGCCTGATGGGAAAACATATTAAAACGTTGTATAAAGCCAGGCTCTCGTCCACTGTGGAAGGCCGTGGCTGTGGTGAGTGCCAGGCGTCCTGTCAATCTGCCTGTAAAACTTCTTGCACCGTGGGCAACCAGGTATGTGCTAAAGAAAAGGTAAAGTAAGCGCCTTGTCCCGGCGGGACAAGGTCTTTTTTTGGGGGTTCGGTATTGCTGCACAAGTTTGAGCTTGACGGAAAAAAATTTTTACTGGATGTTAACAGCGGGACCGTGCACCAGGTGGACGAACTGGTCTGGAACCTGCTTGAGGATTATAACCGCTGTAGCACCGGCGGGATAGTCGAACGATACCGGGAACGTTATGAACCGGAGGAAGTTTTAGAAGCGCTGGCAGAAATTGAGCAGCTAATCCAAGAAGGGTTGCTTTTCAGTGCTGATCCGCTGGCCGGGAACTATCATCCTGCCGAGCGTAACGTAGTCAAATCACTCTGCCTGCACCTGGCCCATTGCTGCAATTTGAGCTGCCGGTATTGTTTCGCCGGGCAGGGGCGTTACGGCGGGATTGACGAACTTATGTCGGCGGAAACAGGGCGGGCGGCGATAGATTTTTTAATTGCCGGTTCCGCAAGGCGAAAGCGCCTGGAGGTAGATTTTTTCGGCGGAGAGCCGCTTATGAATTTTGATGTTTTAAAAGAACTGGTGGCTTACGGGCGTGAAGCCGCCGGTAAGGCGGGGAAGGAAATTAATTTTACCGTAACCACCAATGCCGTGCTTTTGAATGACGAAATCACCCGTTATCTGATAGAAAATGATTTTTTTGTGGTTTTAAGCCTGGACGGGCGGCGTGAAGTACACGAAAAAATGCGTCCCGTTTCAGATGAAAAGGGTTCCTATGATTTGATTTTGCCCAAGATAAAAAAATTTGTTGCTTTGTGCAGACGAGAGCAATATATTATCCGTGGGACATTTACCCGCCATAACCTGGATTTTTGTGCGGATGTAATGCACATGGCCGGCCTGGGGTTTGAGCGGGTTTCGATAGAGCCGGTGGTGGCTTCCCGGGAAGCTGATTACGCCATTCAAGAGCAGGACTTGCCTTTCATTTTTTCTCAATATGAACAACTGACTCGTGAAGTACTCCGTCTGTGGAAGGCGGGAAAGTTTTTTGATTTCTATCATTTCAACATTGACCTGGAGGGCGGTCCCTGCTTGCCCAAGCGCCTTTCCGGCTGCGGTGCGGGATGTGATTACCTGGCGGTTGCGCCAAACGGCGACTTGTATCCCTGCCACCAGTTTGTGGGCCGAAACGGCTATTTAATGGGCAATGTATTGGGGGGGGTGTCCCGGCCGGAGATAAGGGATATTTTCAAAAACGCCCATATTTATAATAAGGAAGAGTGTGCCGGATGCTGGGCTAAATTTTATTGCAGCGGCGGCTGCCATGCCAATGCAGAAATGTTAAACGGTTCTATTTGTCAGCCGGACGTTCAGGGATGCGCCCTGGCCCGTAAGAGGCTGGAATGTGCTATTTATTTACAGGTGGCGGCTGGGGAAATCGAATCCGGTATAATGCCGTAGTTAACTTGGTTTAATTGATTGAGAAACGGTTATTTAGTGGTGTTGCCGGTTTTTGGGGAATATTTTGTTTTGCTTGGATAGATTCCTTGTGATATAATTTACCAGGTTTTTTTCTTAATTATTACAATATGTGACAATTAGTTGGTTGGTGTGATGGTTCCCTGAAAGGAGTTGGCGGTTTTGGCGCGGAAATTCTGAGTTTTACGGTGCCTCTCGGGACCGGAGAGGGATAATTATTTTACGCGTTTAATCACTGGATTACGTCATTGGTTTTCCCGGCAATCGGTTTGCCGGCAGGTATTGCTGGGAATCACGTTGTATATGATGATTGCCTTGTCGGCTTATGCCGTTTTTAAGGGTAATGCCTGCGCGGTATTGGTGGATGGAAAAACGGTTGCGGTTGCGGCGGATAAAAAAAGCGCCGAAGACACCCTGGAGGAATTATTACGGTTGAAATCTGAGCGGTTTGAAATGGAACTGGTTCTAACGGACGAGGTATCTTTCGAACGGGTGAGGGTGGAACCGGAGCAAATATTGGACCGGGCGGAGCTGAAGAAAAAATTGGCCGGCCAGCTCACCTATAAGGCCAGGGGAACGGCTATTTTGGTGAACGGAGAACCCAAAGTTTTTTTAAAAAACGGGGAAGAAGCTAATAACTTACTGGCCTGGTTAAAAACTTTATATCCGGAAAACGAAGACGGGCAGGTTGGTTTTAAGGAAAATGTCGGGGTTGAAGAACGCTTGACCCCGGTAAAGAACATACTTACAATGGATAAAGCCAGGCAGCTGGTTCTTACGGGACGACCCGAAGTGCAGCAGTATACGGTGAAAGAGGGGGATACCCTGTGGGATATTGCCTGTGCCGCCAATATTGATATGGCCCAGATTGCTTTATCCAATCCTGATATGAACATCGACCGGTTGAGTATCGGGCAGGTGCTCAACCTGAGCACCGAAGCCCCGCTGATTACCGTAACGTCCACCCGGCAGGAAATTGTGAGAGAAGAAATACCTTGTCCGGTGGAGGTCAAGAAAGACGAGGGACTGTTAATAGGCGAAGAAGTGGTGGTGCATAAAGGCACACCAGGTGAACGGGTCGTTACTTATCACGTAACCACGGAAAATGGTTTGGAAACCGTAAGAAAAGTAATGGAGCAGGAAGTTGTCAGCGAACCCGTTACCCAGGTGGTGGCCAGGGGTTATCTGACGCTGGCGTCCCGAAGCGGGGTGGCACGTTTAACGAAACCCTGCGCGGGCGGTATTATTTCTGGTTTTGGGATGCGTAACGGGAGAATGCATGAAGGGGTGGATTTTTCTGCCGGTTACGGCAGTCGCGTAGTAGCTGCCGCCGGAGGCACCGTTAGTTTCGTGGGGTGGCAGGGCGGTTACGGTAGAATGGTGGATATCAGGCACCAGGGGGGGCTGTTAACCAGGTATGCCCACCTTTCAACGGTGAACGTACAAAGCGGCCAGCAGGTTGAAAGGGGACAATTGATCGGCAGGGTAGGTGCTACCGGTTATACTACCGGCCCGCATTTGCATTTTGAAGTACGCATTGACGGGCGGCCGGTCAATCCGGCTAATCACTTGTAACGGAATCAGGTTAAAACATATTTAATCAAGTAGACAGCTTGCCATACCGCCCGGTTTAACCGGGCGGTATGGCGTTCAAATGACCGTTTTCGAGCTTAAAAGGTATTGTTAATTCAGTTTACGGTGTTTATAATGTTTTAGAGGTGATTATAATTGTTTTTAAAATCCCGGAAAAAAAGCAAATTACGCAAAGGTGTTTTTATCGGTATAACTATATTAATTGCTGTCGGTTTGGTGGTTCCCATGGCGGGTCTTTTTCAGCAAAACGACAGCAGCCCGGTGGGACAGCCCATGCAGTCAGCGTCGCTGGATGAAGAAATCAAAGCTCTTGAAGCCAGGAGCGCTGAAAATCCCGAAGATACAAGCGTATTGATGGAGTTGGCCGAAATCTATCTTTACGCCGGCAAACCCGAAAAGTCTATTGCAACTTACGGGAAGATACTGACCGCCGAGCCGGAAAACAGCCAGGCCCGGATTAATATCGCCACGGTATACTATTACAGCAGTGATTATGAACAGGCAACCGAACATTTGCAAACCTTGATTGAGAAAGAACCGGATAACATGAGCGCACATTATCTTTACGGCATCGTCCTGGCTACCGGGAAAAAAGATTACGCGGCCGGGATTGAGGAAATGGAAAAATTCATTGCCCTTGCCGGAGAAGGACCGGATGTAGAAAGGGCAAAACAGGCGATTATAGAATGGGAGGCGGCCCTGGCGCATGAATAAAGTGATAAATTTAACATGTTCTTATAACCACCTGAGGGTGGTTTTTTATCGTTTTAAGGATATTCAACCACAAGCAAGGTTTGGTGAGTGCCCGTAGGAAACATTGGTTTGGGGACGGGTTTTGTATTTATTACCGCTAGGAGAGTCCTCCCAATAGTTTTATAATTTAACTAGTTAATATTAAAGCAGGGGGTCCCTGAAAATCGAACTACAAATTAACCGGAGCGGTATTGAAAAAAAGAAAAAAGAATATTTTTGGTTGAAGCTTGGTAAAATCCTAGCGGCCCTGCTCTTTTTGATGCCGGTTTGGCTGGGAAATATCCCGGCGGGAATCAGATTTTATGGTTACTGGGCCATAAGAGAACTGGTAAAGGTGCATACTGTTATCAGCACTTCTCATCTGTCAAAATTAGATGCAGAACATTTTTATGTTAAGTTTAAGCCGGGGAACCGCGCGGCAGCGGAATTGGTGCTTGAAACTGCCGAGCTGTTCTATCCTGAGGTGACTGAAGATTTCGGTTTTAACACCAGAACCAGAATTCCCATAATTATGTATGCTTCCAGAGAAGAGTTAAATAAAAATTTTGGCTGGGATGCCGATAATAGTGCCATGGGGGTGTACTGGGCCGGTACTATCAGAGTGCTTGCTCCGGATGCCTGGATTCATGAAACGGACTTGCGCAGTGTCAGAGACCGGTTTATTTCTTCCGGTCCCATGGCTCATGAATTGACCCACCTGGTGGTAGATTATCTTACCGGAGGAAATTATCCCCGCTGGTTTACCGAAGGAGTGGCTCAATACGAGGAATACAAGCTTACCGGATTTCAAATCAACGGCCCGGGATTTTATGAGGGGCTGTCACTTTATTCCATGCGGGAGTTGGATGACAAATTTGACGCCCTGCCGGACCAGTCCCTGGCTTACTGGGAATCGTTGGCCTCAGTGCGGTATCTGGTTAGTTTCCATGGCGAGGGCGTCCTGGGTGATTTGATTATAGAGCTGGGTCGTGGTTTGGACTTCAGTACGGCTCTGAAGAAGGTGACGGGTTTGGTTTACGCAGATTTTGAAAAACAGTGGCAGGAATGGGCGATAAATGCAGGTAATTTTTCATGGCAGGCAGGAATAGAAAATCTTAATGAAGAATAATTGTGTTTGGGTTTTCTATAATAGGGTTGTTTGGGGAGGATTAAAGGATTGAATAATAAGATTGTTATCGAAGGAGGTAAAGCCCTGTCCGGGAGCATAAAGATCAGCGGTGCTAAAAATGCCTCCCTGGCGGTTTTATGTGCCTCCATTCTTTCGAGCAGCGAGATACTGTTGGAAAATGTCCCGGATATCAGCGATGTCCGGGTTATGATAGAGATTGTCAACGGTTTTGGTGCCGTTACCAGGTGGGAGGGTCAGGATATACTGAGGATTATTCCGCCGGAAACGGTAAACGGAAAAGCGCCGTTTCACCTGGTGAAAAAATTGAGAGCTTCAAACCTTCTTTTAGGTCCTATGCTGGCCAGATTCGGATGTGCCGAGGTAGCGATGCCCGGTGGTTGCAACATTGGAGTCAGGCCGATGGACTTGCATTTTAAAGGGCTGGCCGGATTGGGGGCCAGCCTTGCGCTGAAACAGGGCTACGTTCACTGCAGTGCCGCCGGGAGCCTGAAGGGGGCCCGGATCTACCTGGATTTTCCCAGTGTGGGGGCGACGGAAAATATAATGATGGCAGCCTGCCTGGCTGAAGGACAAACCCTCATTGAGAACGTGGCCAAAGAGCCGGAGATAGTGGATTTGGCCAATTTTTTAAATTCCATGGGTGCCAAGGTGAGGGGGGCCGGTACCGATATCATAAGAATTGACGGAGTATCTTCCCTCGGGGGCGGGGGGCGTTACACGATCATACCTGACCGGATCGAAGCGGGTACTTTTATGGTTGCGGCGGCGGCTACCGGTGGCGATGTTACTTTGGAAAACGTAATTCCCATTCATATGGAGCCCTTGAGTGCCAAACTGCGGGAGGCTAACGTAGAGGTAATCGAGGGGGAGGGTACCTTAAGGGTGCGGGCAGGAAGCAATCTTTGTGCTATCGACATAAAAACCATGCCGTACCCCGGTTTCCCCACCGATATGCAGTCCCAGTTGATGGCCCTGCTTTCCACGGTGCCGGGCACCAGCGTCATTGTCGAAAACATTTTTGAAAACCGTTTTATGGTAGCGGATGAGCTTAAACGGCTGGGTGCTAAAATAAAAGTGCAGGGACGGGTGGCGGTTATCGAAGGAGTGCCTTCTTTGCACGGCGCCCAGGTCAAGGCCACCGACTTGCGTGCGGGTGCGGCGCTGATAGTGGCCGGGTTAATGGCTAACGGAGAAACTGAGATTTGCAACGCGGCTTTTATTGACCGGGGATACCATAAATTGGAAGAGAGGTTGCAGTCTTTGGGGGCTTCCATCTGGAGAAGATAAGCGTGCGGGCACGCTTTAATTTTTATCGCTTTTAAGGGGCGAACCTGAGCCGCGTGGTAAGTCCACAGGTTTGCCGAAGGCGAATAAATTGGTTCTTGGAGGTTCAATGATGTTACATATTACCATTTTAACGGTGGGCCGTTTGAAAGAAAGATATCTGAACGCGGGAATGTCCGAATACCTCAAGAGATTATCCGCCTATACCCGGATTAAAATCGTAGAAGTAGACAAAGAAGGCTTTACCGGAAGGCTGACTTCCTCCGGCAGGGAAAAAATAAAGGAGATTGAGGGTGCCCGCCTGTTGAGCCGGATTCAGGAGGGCACTTTTTTAATTGCCCTGGACGCAAAGGGTGCCGCGTATTCCTCGGAAGAAATGGCGGTTTTTTTGGATAAAATTGCTTTAGAGGGTAAAAGTAAGATCACGTTTGTGATTGGCGGTCCTCTCGGAATCTCGCCATCGCTCCTGGAACGCGCGGATTTCAGGCTTTCTTTTTCCAGGATGACTTTTCCGCACCAGTTAATGCGTCTGCTGCTGCTGGAGCAGCTATATCGCTGGTTTAAAATTGCCCGGGGGGAAACGTATCATTTTTAGCGGCTACTTGAATAAAACTAAGATTGACGAAACGGTTCGGCCGTGGTATCTTAGTAACTATACTTAATTGAAGCAATGTGGTTATTATCTTTAAAGTCTTGGGAGGTTTGCAATATGCCGAGTATCAACATCAATGGCAGGGAAATTGAACTCGATGAAGACGGGTTTATTGTTGCTCCTGATTTATGGGATAAGGAGGTTGCCCGGGCCATGGCAGCCCAGGAAGGAATTGCGGAATTAACCGATGACCATTGGATTGTAATCAGTTACCTGCGTGATTATTACACGCAGTTTGAAATTGCTCCGATGATCCGTAAACTTTGCAAAGAAACCGGCTTCAGCTTGAAATACATTTATGAGCTTTTCCCGTCCGGTCCGGCCAAGGGCGCCTGCAGGCTGGCCGGTTTGCCCAAACCTACCGGATGTGTATAAAAAGTCCTTTAAAATAAAGACCAAGGCCGGGGCTAAATGCCCCGGCCTTGGTCTTTATTTTTACATAATATCCTGGATTTTAAGAAAAAATATAACAAGACAATCAGGAGGTGATAATAATGGTTAAGAACCTTTGGCGCTTTAAAGGTGTTTTTTGCCTGATGACCTTGCTGTGCTTTTTTTTAGTCGCGTTCTTGTTTTTATTACGCGGACCGGCAGCGGTAGGTCAGGAGCACATTCTTTACTGGGGCAGCACGGGGGACGATGTTGTCCGGGTGCAGCAGAAGCTCAGCCAGTGGGGGTATTATACCGGTCCCCTGGACGGGTATTACGCCTATGAGACTTACCGGGCCGTCCAGGATTTTCAACGCAACAACGGTATCAGCCCGGACGGTGTAGTGGACCGCGGTACCTGGGAAAATCTGGGCTTAACCGTGACCCGGCCGGTTCCCGAGGTATCGCGGGGCGCCGCTTCCGACAGAAGCAACATTACTCTTTTGGCCAGGGTGATCGAAGGAGAGGCGGCGGATGAGCCTTTTATCGGTAAAGTGGGGGTCGGAGCAGTAATTTTGAACCGGCTCAAGAGCGCCTCGTTTCCCAACTCGCTTAGCAGTGTCATATTTCAGGACTATGCCTTTGAGTCCATCTCCAACGGTCAGGCTTACCGGCCCTTAAGCGAGGAATCGATTCAGGCCGCCCAGTTGGCCATGAGTGGTTATGACCCCACGGGAAATGCAATTTTTTTCTGGAACCCGTCCAAGCCGGTAAGTCCCTGGATTTGGTCCAGAAATGTTATAACCAGGATAGGCGAGCATGTTTTTGCGCACTAAGGAGGGAAAAAATTGAAAAAATGGATTATCCCCGCGGTGCTCGGCTTGTTGGTGTTAGCGGTGGCCGGCTACTGGGGATACGGCCAGATGATAGCAAACCGCAGCATGGAAATTCATTTAAACAATAAATATCAACGGGCTTTTTACGACCTGGCCGACCGGGTTCAAGACCTGGAGGTACTCCTGTCAAAAAGCCTGGTAGCGGCGGACCCCGGCCTGGATCATAACTTGCTCATGGATATCCGGCAGCAAGCTGCCTTTGCCCAATCTGACCTGAGCCAACTTCCTTTAAGCGGGGAACTGGCGGGGCGCACCGCCCGGTTCCTGACTCAAACGGGCGATTACGCTTACTCCCTGGCCGGACGGCTCAATAACGGGAGCCAAATAGATTCCGAAAACTGGGAAACCATGAACCAGCTTTACCGCCAGGCTGTGGAATTGAACCAGGAACTTCAGGGTGTGCAGTACCAGGTGGCCCAAAATAATTCTTATTTTACCGGGCTGGTAAGGCAGCTGCAGCAAAACCTCCGGGAGACATCGGATGACGTTCCCCGGTCTGATTTTCAAAAGATGGATGAGCAGATGCAGCGCTACCCCACCCTGGTTTATGACGGTCCTTTTTCTGAACACCTGGAGCAAGTTGAGCCCAGGGCCTTAAAGGGCTTGCCGGAAATCACACCAGAGGAGGCAAGGAAAAACGCGCTGGCCTTTATGGACCGGAAACAAGAGGCCAATTACCAAGCAGAGGTGACCGGAAACACCAACGGCCGGATTCGCGCTTACCGGGTTGAGGTATTTGACGGCGCTGGCAACAGTGGCGACAGAACGGTTTTCGATATTTCAAAAAATGGCGGTAAGGTGGTCTGGATGCTTAATTCCCGGCAGGCGGGAGCCAGGACGGTGGATGTCGAGCAGGCGCGGCAAAAGGCGCTGGAGTATTTAAAAGACCATGGATTTGGAGAAATGACGTCTACTTATTATCAACTGCACGGGAACTCCGTTACTTTTAACCTGGCCGCGGTACAGGACGGGGTAATCATTTATCCGGATCTGGTGAAAGTTACGGTCGCCCTGGACAACGGTGCGGTTACCGGGGTTGAATCCGCCGGGTACTTGATGTCCCACCGGGAACGTGATTTGCCGGCGGTCAAAATATCCCGGGAACAGGCCCGGGATACGATCAATCCCCGGCTTGAAACTTCCGGGGGAAAGCTGGTCCTGATTCCCAAGGGCGCGACGGAAGAGAAACTGGTCTATGAATTCCAGGGGAAACTGGGGGAAGATACGTATCTCATTTATATCAACGCGGTTGACGGCCGGGAGGAAAACGTGATGAAACTGATTGAAACCCCCGGAGGCACACTGACCATGTAGTTTATATGGTCAAGATTGATTCAGAACCCCGCTGCTAAGCGGCGGTTCTTTTTTTGTTTCCGGTAATAGATGCTAAATATGGTTAATATATATAATTATTAAAACCCGTTTCGCAGCAAGGGGAATCATAAAATGTCCTTTGAGAAAAATTTTGTCCTGGTTTTTTTTACCGCCATGGGTGTAATGCTGGGGGCTACCCTGTTAGGTTCCCTGGCCGCAATAATGGTGCGTGAGCCACCGCTGGACACCATGCTCAAGCTGGCCAGGGAAATCAAGATCTGGGCGGTGGTAACCGCTATCGGAGGTACTTTTTCCACAATTGAGATTTTGGAATCGGGTATTTTGAAAGGTGAAATTATAGCGGTGGTCAAGCAGGTGTTTTATATCATCGGGGCGTTAGCCGGAACCTATTTGGGCCACTTAATCATCCTGGCACTGGCCGGGGGGGAAAAATGAACAAAGAAATTTATCGTATGGCGGCGGTTTTGGTGGCCGGAATGTTGTTGGGAGGGGTTTTTTTAACTATAATCATCGGCAGGCAGATAGACAAGCTGCAATATACCAACGATCTTTTGAGCCGGCAGTTGGAGCTTTGCCAGGACGATTTGAACCACTTGAAACAGAGCATGGGAGCCAGAGACAAGGAAATTGTCACCGGGATAGAGACGAATATTGCGGTCACCGGTGAAAACATGACGGCACTGGAGGAAAATAACGTGCTGCCGGTTTTGGACCAACAGGTGCGGGAGTGGCTGGAACCGGTTAAGGGGCAGGAGGTAAAAAAACTCAATCACCTGCTGGTACCGCAGATCATTGACAACCGGACCGTGGAATACGAAGGAGCCGTTTACCGGTTAAAGGTAAAACTAGTGGTAATAGATGCCAACATCGTAATTTACCTGGAGGCAAAAAAGGAAAAAACACCGGTGCTTTGAAACCAGGCGGGTGCCGGGGATAATTAGTAGATATATCTGGAAGGGGATATTTATTTTTCTTGTTGACAACCGGATCGGCCGGTGCTATAATTGCTCTAAATTTGTTTGTGTAAGGTAATGAAGGGGAAGAATGGCGTTGTTAATCCCCAGCGAGCCGGGGTATGGTGTAAGCCCGGCGGAAAGAAGCGCCTGGGCCGCCCCGGATGCCGCGGGCCGAAATCTTTTTTCTTGAAAGTAAGTCACAGCCGGTTCGCCTCCGTTAAAAGGCTGGAGCGGAGCGGGGCAATTGCTTGGTTAGTTGCCCGGTTCAAATTGGGTGGTACCGCGGAATAAGCTTCCGTCCCTTTAAGGGATGCGAAGTTTTTTTATTTATTTGAAATATTGGAGGAGGATATGTTCTTGAAGGAAATTTTAGAACTCCTTGAAAATGATGCCCGGCTTACTCCCAAGCAGATAGCAGCCATGCTTGACATGGAAGAAGAGACCGTGGCCGGGATGATAAAAGAGTTGGAGGAAAAAAAAGTCATACTCGGTTATTTCACCTTCGTTAACTGGGATAAAGTTGGCGCCGAAAATGTTTCCGCTTTGATTGAAGTGAAAATCAGCCCGCAGCGCGAGGTTGGGTTTGACGCGGTGGCAGAACGGGTCTACCGTTTTCCGGAGGTAAAAACCGTGCGCTTGGTATCCGGTGCTTACGACCTGGTGGTCATCGTTGAGGGCAAGACCTTGAAAGAGGTGGCCAACTTTGTCGCGCAAAAATTGGCTTCACTTGAAAACGTGTTGAGTACTACTACTCATTTCGTGCTTAAAACTTATAAACATCAAGGTACCATTGTAGAAGACGGGGAAGAGGACAGGAGGCTGATGATTACACCATGAAGACGCCAAGAAGCTGGCAAGACCGTATCAACCCTTCGGTAAAAGAGATCCCTTTTTCCGGAATAAGGCGTTTTTTCGATTTGGTTTCAGAAATGCAAGGCGTTATTTCCCTGGGGGTTGGCGAGCCTGATTTTGTAACCCCCTGGCATATCAGGGAAGCCTGTGTGTATTCCCTTGAAAAAGGTTATACCATGTATACTTCCAACAAAGGAATGCTGGAACTGCGAGAGGAGATCGCCCGGTATCTGGTTGATACCTACCGGGTGTCCTTTGACCCCCGGAATGAAATTTTAATTACGGTGGGTGTCAGTGAAGGGCTTGATCTGGCCTTGCGTACCATACTGTGCCCGGGAGACGAGGTTTTGGTCCCGGAGCCGTCATACGTGTCTTATATCCCCGTAACCAGGCTTGCCGGCGCGTGTCCGGTACCTTTGAAAACGTCGGTCGAAAATGGTTTTGTGGTAACCGCCGGGATGGTGGAAAAAGCCGTTACCAACCGGACCAAAGTACTGATTCTGTGTTATCCCAACAACCCTACCGGTGCCACCATCGACCGGCAGCACTTGTTGGAAATTGCCGAGGTGGTTAAAAAACACGACCTGCTCGTGGTGTCCGATGAAATTTACGACCGGTTGACTTACAACGGGGAACATACCTGTGTGTCTGCCCTGCCCGGCATGCGCGACCGGACAATTCTTCTGAACGGTTTTTCAAAATCTTACGCCATGACCGGTTGGCGGGTCGGTTACGCGGCCGGCAACCCGGATTTTATTTCCGCCATGACCAAAATCCACCAGTATACCATGCTTTGCGCGCCTATTACCGCCCAGGCGGCGGCATTGGAGGCTTTAAAGAACGGCCGGTCCGGTATGAAAAGGATGGTGGAACAGTATAATCGCCGGCGCCGCCTGTTGCTGCAGGGGTTTCGGGAAATGGGGCTGCCTTGTTTTGAGCCGCGCGGGGCATTTTATGCCTTTCCCGATATCAGTATCACCGGGATGTCTTCGGAAGAATTTGCCCAGGAACTTTTGCGGGAGGAAAAAGTAGCCGTTGTTCCCGGTAATGCCTTCGGGGACCAGGGAGAAGGGTTTATCCGTTGTTCTTATGCCGCTTCCGTGGAAGACTTGACGGAAGCCCTGAGACGCATGAGCAGTTTCTTAAGGCGCAGGAAAAACTGTGGAAAAATTTTAACGGCTTTCTTTCCCGGTAAGGGCCTCAAAAAAGAAGGAATTTATCAAACCTTATAGAACAGACTACTAAGCGGTAAATTATTTTGAAGCACGGGAGGACGGTAATAAATTCTATGCCTGTAATGAGTTATCCAGGACCTGTGCGTCAATGATTTTGCTTCAAAATCTTTACGTGCCGGTCATTTTTCATTTTGAGACCGATTATTAAGGACAGATTGTGGTCGATAAAAAAGGTTACCTGGATTATATGGAGGTGCATGTGGAGCCGGTTCCGGAAAAGTTTACCGGATAATTCCGCGACCTGCAGGTGTTGGAAGAAAAAGTGCGCCGGAAGCTTTACAGCGTACTTTTGCTGTCGGCCAGAGTACGGCTTTTGGAGCCGAAATCCCTGGAAAGAAGTACCGGCAAGGCCAAGCGGGTGATTGACAAGCGGCCGAAGAACGGCTTTTAAGGATTAAACGCGGGGGTGAATTTAATTTGAGCGAGCTTCTTACCGGTAATGAAGCGATTGCAAGAGGAGCTTATGAATGCGGGGTAAAAGTGGCTGCTGCCTATCCGGGCACACCCAGCACCGAGATACTGGAAAATTTCGCCCGTTATCCCGGCATTTATGCGGAGTGGGCGCCGAATGAAAAGGTTGCCGTGGAGGTGGGGATAGGCGCGTCTATGGCCGGCGCCCGTACCATGGTGGCCATGAAACATGTCGGAATGAATGTGGCCGCCGACCCGCTTTTTACCCTGGCCTATACCGGCGTCAACGGCGGTTTGGTTTTGGTTTGTGCCGATGATCCCGGTATGCACAGCTCGCAAAACGAGCAGGACAACCGTTATTACGCCCGGTTTATCGGGATGCCCCTGCTGGAGCCGGGTGACAGCCGGGAAGCCAGGGATATGGTCGGGCTGGCTCTTGATTTAAGTGAAGAATACGACCTGCCGGTTATGCTCCGGATTACCACCAGGGTGGCCCACTCCCAGAGTTTTGTGGAGTTAAAAGAACCGTTGACGCAGCGCCCCCCCCGTCCTTACGTCAAGGACGAAAAAAAATACTTGATGGTGCCGGCTTTCGCCCGTTTGCGGCGGGAAGCACTGGCAGAACGCTTGACGCGACTTAAGGAGTATGCCCCCAAAGCCCCCGTTAACTGGATCGAGTGGGGGGAGCGTTCTACGGGTGTTATTACCAGCGGTGTCATTTATCAGTACGTGCGGGAGGTCCTGCCGGATGCTTCCGTTTTGAAGTTGGGTATGACCAATCCCCTGCCTGAACCCCTGATCCGGGAGTTTGCGGACGGGGTGGCGAAGCTGGTGGTGGTTGAGGAGCTGGAACCCTTCATTGAGGAACAGGTCCGGGCCATGGGGCTTAAAGTTTCCGGCAGCGAGATCATGCCGAAAACGGGAGAGCTGGATCCGGGGGTTATCGCGGAAAAATTTATGGCGGCGGGCATTTTACCGGCTGACGCCCGGGCAAACGCAGGCCGGACCGGGCTGCAGGCGCCGGAGATTCCCGCCCGGCCTCCGGTGATGTGCCCGGGTTGCCCGCACCGGGGGATCTTTCATGTTTTGCGCGGTCTTAAGCTGACTGTTACCGGGGATATCGGTTGTTATACGCTGGGCGGCCTGCCTCCTTTGTCGGCGATGGATACTGCTGTCTGTATGGGGGCCAGTATCGGGATGGCGCACGGCATTTCGAAAGCCAATCCGGAAATGGGTGCCCGGACAGTGGCGGTGATTGGAGATTCCACTTTCTTCCATTCGGGTCTCACCGGCGTTTTGAATTTGGTTTACAATAAAGGTACCGCCACGGTGATTATTCTGGACAACCGTACTACTGCCATGACCGGTCACCAGCCCCATGCCGGTACCGGCAGTACCTTGATGGGAGAGGCTGCCCCGGCGATAAATTTTGAAGTACTAATGCGCGCCCTGGGGGTGAAGCGGGTCAGAACGGTAAACCCCTTGAATCTGGCTGAAACTGCGGCGGCCGTGCGGGAAGAAACCGCGGCCGATGAACCGTCGGTGATTATTGCGCAGCAGCCGTGCGTGCTTTTAAGCAGGCCGGCCAGACCGGCCAGCCGGGTAGAGCCGGAGAAATGCAAGGGTTGCAAACTCTGTCTGCGCCTGGGCTGTCCAGCCATTTCCCTGAAGGACGGGGTTGCTTCGGTAGATGCCTTTGCTTGTACCGGTTGCGGTTTGTGTATCCAGGTTTGCAAGGAAGGGGCCATAGCGCCGGAGGAGGATGACCATGTTTAAACCGGTGGATATTTTGATGGTCGGGGTCGGCGGACAGGGTGCTATTCTCGCCAGCCGGGTGCTGGCAAGAGCGGCCCGGGAGGCCGGTTACGACTTGAAGGTTTCGGAAATACACGGGATGGCGCAGCGGGGCGGCAGCGTGGTCACCCAGGTGCGGCTGGGGACAAAAGTCTACTCCCCGCTGATTACCAGGGGCGGTGCGGACATCATCCTGGCTTTTGAAAAGTTGGAAGCGTTCCGGCACCTGTCGTTTTTAAAGTCCGGCGGGACAGTGATCGTCAACGACCAGGAAATTGCTCCGGTGCCGGTACTGGCGGGAGCGGCGGTATATCCGCCCGGTATTATCGGGCATATTCGTTCTGCGGCCAAAAATGTCGTGGTGGTGCAGGCCCGGGATATGGCCTTGAAGTGCGGCAATGCCAAAGCGGCAAATATAATCCTCCTGGGCGTCCTGGCCAAAAAGCTGCCCATTAAAATGGAACTGTGGGAGCGGGCACTGGCCGGGTGTGTCCGGCCCGGGCTGCTAGAAGTGAACCAAGCTGCATTTGTATCCGGATACGGGAATGGTTGATAAAAATGGAGCAGGTTAAACCCTGCTTTTTTTATTTAGGGAATTATGCTTATTCAAAAAACGCCGGTTTCTGCTCTAAGGTGCGTCCGGCTTGACAGGCAAAGGGTACAGGTATTAATCTTAGTAAGGTTCTAAGAACTTGTTCGAGGGGGTAGGGTCGATTTATGAGCGGAATAGTTGAAGAGATGCGCTCAAGCCTGGCCCGTGCACTGGTGGAAGCGCTCCGGGCGGCCAGGGCCGGCGGAGCCGTCAAGGTAGATAAAATTCCGGAATTTACGGTAGAAGTACCCCGTGAAAAAGAAAACGGTGATTTTGCCACCAACCTGGCCATGATGCTGGCAAAACCGGCGCGCATGGCGCCGCGCAAGCTGGCCGGCATTTTAAAGCAAAACTTTTCCCCGGCCGGACTACAGGTGGAACGGGTGGAAATCGCCGGACCTGGTTTTATTAATTTTTACCTGCAGCAAGACTGGGTCTACCGGGTACTGCCCCGGATCATGCACGAAGGGGAAGATTACGGCCGGGTAAATATCGGTGGGGAGCAGCGGGTGCAGGTAGAGTTTGTCAGTGCCAACCCCACGGGCCTTTTACACCTGGGAAATGCCCGGGGAGCGGCCCTCGGCGACAGTATCGCCGCTATTCTGGATTTTGCGGGTTTTCGGGTGACCCGGGAGTTTTATATCAATGACGCGGGTAAACAGATCGAAAATTTTGGACATTCCCTGGAAGCCCGTTATATGCAGCTCCTGGGAAGTGACGTGCCGGTTCCGGAGGAAGGTTACCACGGGGAAGACATTCTGGAAACGGCGCGCGGTTTTATGGAACGGCACGGGGAAAAATATTTGCACGTGGAGAAGGAGGAACGCTGCCGGGTACTGGTGGAGTACGCTCTGGCCGAGAAGTTGGAGGCAATCAAAAAAGTACTCCGGGATTTCGGTATTACTTACGACGTCTGGTTTTCCGAGCAGTTTCTTCACGATACCGGGGCGATCCAAGAGACGCTTGATTATTTGCAGGCCGGGGGGCACCTTATCGAAAGTGAAGGCGCCCTGTGGTTTAAAGCATCTGACTTCGGTGTGGAAAAAGATGAAGTGGTGGTACGTTCCAACGGTGTGCCGACCTACTTTGCGGCGGATATTGCCTACCACCGTAACAAGTTTCAGCGCGGCTTCGACTGGGTCATCGATGTCTGGGGAGCCGACCACCACGGGCACGTTCCCCGTATGAAGGGGGCGGTGGCGGCCCTCGGCTATGACCCGTCCGCCCTGGACGTGGTGATCATGCAATTGGTCCGGCTTTTTAAAGGCGGGGAGTTGGTACGCATGTCCAAACGGGCCGGCCAGATGGTGACCCTGGAGGAACTGGTGGAAGAAGTGGGCAAAGATGTCGCCCGATACTTTTTCGTTATGCGCAGTGCCGACAGCCACCTGGATTTTGATTTGGACCTGGCCAAGGCAGAATCCAACGAAAATCCGGTTTATTATATCCAATACGCCCACGCCCGCATCTGCAGTATATTCAGACAATTAAAAGCACAGGGCGGGGAGCAGCCCGACCCGGAGCGGGTTGATTACAGCCGGTTGCAAGAGGAGCACGAACTGGCGCTGGCCAGAAAACTGGCTGATTTCCCCGGGGAAGTGACTTCGGCAGCCAGGAGTCTGGCCCCGCAGCGGATTGCCCGTTATCTCCACGAGCTGGCCGGGCTCCTGCACAGCTTTTATAACAGCCACCGGGTGATTACCGAAGACCGGGAGCTTTCCGCCGCCCGGCTGGTATTAGTAAGCGCCACCAGGATCACCTTGAAAAACGCCTTGCGGCTTTTAGGCTTAACGGCGCCAGAAAAAATGTAGGCGCGGGGAGGACCTGAGCCGCGTGGTAAGTCCACCGGTTATAGGCAAAATTGTTCTGATGATTATGGTTGACTGTTTTCCCGGCAGCGGATAAAATGGAACATGTGGTTTAAAAACGTTAATATTAGACAAAAAATCACAGGAGGTCTCTGGTTTCGATGGCCAAAATCGTATTTGTTACCGGCGGGGTTGTTTCGTCGCTGGGCAAAGGAATTACGGCTGCCTCCCTGGGGCGCTTGTTGAAAAGCCGGGGGCTTAAGGTGGCTATTCAAAAATTGGATCCTTATATCAACGTAGATCCCGGCACCATGAGTCCTTACCAGCACGGGGAGGTATTTGTCACCGAAGACGGAGCTGAAACCGACCTCGACCTGGGGCATTACGAGCGCTTTATTGATATCAATGTTTCCCGCAGCTGCAACGTTACCACCGGCGGCATCTACTGGTCGGTAATCAACAAGGAGCGCCGGGGTGATTACCTGGGCGGCACCGTTCAGGTAATTCCGCACATCACCAATGAAATAAAGGAACAGGTGCGCCAGGTGGCTGACGAATCCGGCGCGGACGTGGTCATTACCGAAATTGGCGGCACGGTGGGCGATATCGAGTCCCAACCTTTTTTGGAGGCCATCCGCCAGCTTAAAAGTGACCTGGGCCGGGGTAATGTAGTGTATGTACACGTTACGCTGGTACCCTATATCCAGGCAGCCAACGAGTTAAAAACCAAGCCTACCCAGCACAGCGTCAAAGAACTCAGGGGCATCGGCATTCAACCCGATGTGATTGTCTGCCGGAGCGAGCGGCCTCTTTCCAAAGAAATGAAAGATAAGCTGGCGCTTTTTTGTGATATTGAAAAAGAGGCGGTGATCCAGAACCTGGACGTGCCGTCTATTTACGAGGTCCCCCTGATGCTGGAGGAAGAAGGACTGGCCGATATAGTGCTGCGGAAAATGGGGTTGGAAACTGGCCCTCCGGACCTGTCGGAATGGTGCAGTATGGTAGCCAAGCTTAAAAATATGCGTTACCTGACTACCATCGGCCTGGTCGGGAAGTACGTGTCCCTGCCCGACGCCTACCTCAGTGTGGTCGAAGCATTGAGGCACGCCGGTTTTTGCCACGGTTCGGCGGTTGAAATAAAGTGGATCAATTCAGAGGATGTCAGCCGTTACAATGTTGAGGAATACTTGAAAGACGTCGATGGCGTTCTGGTGCCGGGCGGTTTTGGTAACCGGGGTATTGAGGGTAAGATTGAGGCGGTGCGTTTTGCTCGTGAGCGGGAGGTTCCATTCCTGGGCTTATGCCTGGGAATGCAGTTGGCCGTGGTGGAGTTTTCCCGTAACGTAATGGGTTGGCGGGGAGCCAACAGCACTGAGTTTGACCCGGCCTCCGCTTATCCTGTGCTCGACCTGCTGCCGGGACAAAAGGAGCTGGAAAAAATGGGGGGGACCATGCGTTTGGGCCGTTACCGCTGCAAGTTAAAAGCCGGGACCCGGGCTTATCAGGCTTACGGTAAGGAACTGGTGGCGGAAAGACACCGCCACCGTTATGAGTTGAATAATTTTTACCGGGACAAGTTGGCTGCAAACGGTCTGATCATGAGCGGCACCCTGCATCCCGATGAATATCTGGTGGAAATTGTCGAACTTTTAGGGCACCCCTGGTTTGTGGGGACCCAGTTTCACCCTGAGTTCAAGTCCCGTCCCAACCGGCCGCATCCGTTATTTAAAGATTTTATCGGGGCGGCGCGGCAGTATAAAAAAGAAAAATTTGATTGACCGCCACCAGGAGAGCAGCTTTGGGTAAACCAAAGCTTTTTATTATTGTAGATAGAAACTGCAATGGAAGATTATTTTATTTTTTCAGCAGTATTATTTTAAAGTTAAGTCTGCATGCTATAAACAGTTTGGGAGGTGGATGGGTTTTGAAAAGAAAAGTGATTGCCGGGGTAGTTTTGGGGGCGGTCGCTCTTTCCCTGGTATTGGCTCTCATAGTTAAACCAGGGAATATGCGTACCGCCGGGACCGGTGCCGGGGGGCAACAGGTGGGAGTTATTTACATAGAAGGAGCGATTTACAGCGGCCAGAGCAGTGGTCTGTTAGGTTCCCCCGGTAGTGCCGAGAGCATAACTGCCAGTTTAAGGCAGGCGGCCAGGGACCCGCAGTTGAAGGCGGTGGTGCTCCGGTTGAACAGTCCGGGAGGTACCGCGGCCGCAGCACAGGAAATCAGTGCCGAAGTACAAAGGTTGAAGGAAGCGGGCAAGAAGGTAGTTGCTTCCATGGGAGATACGGCCGCCTCGGGTGCGTACTGGATTGCGGCGGGCGCGGACCGGATTGTGGCCAATCCCGGAACCATGACGGGCAGCATCGGAGTGATCATGGAACTTGTGAACACCGAAGGTCTATACGATAAGCTTGGTTTGGATACGGAGACGTTTAAGAGTGGTCCTTATAAGGATATGGGCTCCCCGTCAAGGCCTGTCACGCCCGCAGAACGAACTATTTTTCAGTCTATGATTGACGACATATACAGCCAGTTTGTGGATGTCGTCGCCCGGGGCAGGAATATGGAAGTTGAAGCGGTGCAGGCGCTTGCGGACGGACGGGTGTTTACCGGACGCCAGGCTAAAGAACTCGGACTGGTGGACCGGATGGGCGGCTTGCACGACGCGGTATTGCTCGCCGGTGAGCTGGCGGGTATTTCCGGTGAGCCCCAGCCGGTGGAACTCGGACCTAAAAGTATCTGGCAGGAATTTTTTATCACGTCCGGGGCCGGCATTTTTAAAAGTTTGAGCCGGTCCCTGGTTCCCGTGCTGCCCGTTCAGATAGAGAGCGAGAGAGAGAGCATCTATTTCTATTTACGCTGATATTTATTTTACCACCGGGGAGGTATGATTATGGACGAAGATTTCCGCCGGTACAGTGAATCCGAAAGTGCCGGTGAAAACGGGCAGCATAGCGAAGCCGGCAACGACTGGAAAACTTCCCCCGGCTTCCTGGAACTGGTTTACGGAACACTTTTTGAGCCGGATAAAACCATGGCCGGGGTGGCTTTGCATCCGCCGCTGATGCAAACGCTGCTGGTCGTTACCGTTGTCGGGGTGGTGGGAGCGCTGATGGGGTTTCTTACGGCTTCACAGGTGATGGTGTTGGGTTTGTCCGGCACGGTTGCGGATAAATATTTGCCGTTTCCAGCAATCCGGTCCCTGGCCATGCTGGGGGCGATTAGCGGCCTCTTATGGGGTTACGTGAAGTGGTTCGGATATAGCGCCGTGATCCATCTGGCCGCTGATTTATTCGGAGGCAGGGGCCGGGCCAGAGGGGTTTTCGCGGTGGTCGGACTGGCGGGACTGCCTTTTATCTTTATGATTCCGTTCCAGCTTTTAACGTACTGGTTCGGACCGGAAAAGTTTGCCGTGGGTTTGCTGGTACTGCTGGCGGGGCTGGGTTTGTTCCTTTGGAGCGTGCTTATCCTGGTTATCGGCCTTAAGCATGTGCACGGATTTACCACCGGGCGCTCGGTTTTGGTCATTGCCACGCCTTTCCTGACCGTTTTGGTACTGGCCCTTTTGGTGGTGGTAGGAATTACGGTGGTGGTAATTTCTTTGACCGCCGGGACGAGGATACCGGGTTATTTTTAGGTAATGTTTTATTGTAACGAAAAGGATTTTAAGAATTTGGGGTGAATTATAAAGGCAACGGTTTTTACTCCGAAAAAAACGGAGGGTTTAAAATGCCGGGTGGAACGTATGATTTGTTGGTAGTAGACGACCATGCCGGGATACGTTATTTGATACGTGAAATGTTTCTTGACGAGGGATACCGGGTTGATCTGGCTGCCAACGGAAAAGAAGCCCTGAAAAAGGTTGCGGTCGGTAATTATTTATTGATCTTGCTTGATTTCAAAATGCCCGGAATAAACGGTTTGGATACGCTGGAAAAGTTACATAGCATTGCCCCCGGGACGCCGGTGGTGATGATGACTGCCCATGATGAAATGCAAATTGTGGCCGAAGCTAAAAAAAGAGGGACGCAGCACTGTCTAATTAAGCCTTTTGAGTTGGATCAGGTCCGTTCTGTAGTAAAGGGGCTGCTTTCAAAAGGGTAGGTGTAGCCAAAAGCAGTTTCCGCGAGCGGCTTTCATATGGATTTAAAGTAGTTAAATTCTTTTTGTTATCATTTTAAATGTTCCGGGTGAGAGGATTTTTTTTGGAAATGGCGAAGTGTATTAATATAATCAAGGCTGTGAAAATTGCTGGCTTTTTACAGTGCTTCAGGGAGGGTTTTAAGCCTTGCTTATTGCCACAACTGTTGTTTTGGCCATGCGCTGTCCGGAATGCGGGAAAATGGAGTTTCATGACTTCAACCGTTTTGGTTTTTGCCGGGGTGAAAACACAAAAATATATTGTTCCTGTGGAGCTGTCAAGCTCATAGTCAGCACTAAAGACTATGCTTCATACTGGATACAGATTCCTTGTGTGGTTTGTGAGACCAAGCACCTGAGCGAGATGCCGGGAAAATCGCTTTGGTCCCGCAGCGTTACCTGTTTGACCTGCCAGGATACCGGGCTGGAGCTGGGGCATATCGGGCCGGAAGCTGAGGTCAGGGAAATAGTTAACGTTTACGAGCAAGAATTGGAAGAACTAATTTATGAATTTGGGTGCGACGGCTATTTTCATAATTCTGAGATTATGTATGAAGTGATGAATTGCCTGCATGATATTACCGGGCGGGGGGCGCTCTACTGCCGCTGCGGCAACCACAAAATAGAGGTGGATATATTTCCGGACCGCCTGGAGCTGCATTGCCGGAATTGTGACAGTATAAATATTATATACGCCGAAACGGAAGAAGACTTGAAAGTCATCCAGCAGGTCGAGACCATCGAGTTGGAGCGGCACGGCTTTAATTGTTTGGACAGTCTTGCCAGCACCGGAAAGATTAAAAAAACCCGCCGTAAGAATAATAAAACATAATTTGATTATATTCCGGCCATACTGTGGTTACTTTATTGTAAAGGAGGAGACACGGTGTCTCTGGTGCCGGTGATTGAACTGCTTAAGCGTGCTGAAGACGGTGGTTATGCCGTAGGTGCCTTTAACTGCAACAACATGGAGATTATCCAGGCCATTATTGCCGCGGCTGAAGCGGAAAAGGCCCCGGTAATTTTACAGGCCAGCCAGGGTGCCATTAGATATGCCGGAATCAATTATATCGCAGCTATGGCCAAACTGGCTGCCGCCGATGCCGGGGTGCCGGTGGCCCTGCATTTGGACCACGGAACCAGTTTTGAGCAGGTAATGCAGTGTATACGAACCGGATTTTCTTCAGTAATGATTGACGGGTCCGGATTGCCGCTGGAGGAAAATATCGCCCTGACCAGGAAGGTATTGGATGCGGCGCGGGCGGTTAACGTTTCGGTGGAAGCCGAACTGGGTAAAATCGGCGGTACCGAAGACGATATCAATGTAAGCGAGCGGGAAGCTTTTTTTACCGACCCGGAAGAAGCCGGTTTTTTTGTGCGTGAAACCGGGGTGGATGCCCTGGCGGTAGCGGTAGGTACTGCGCACGGGTTGTACCAGGGGGTGCCGGAATTGGATTTTCCGCGCCTGGAGAAAATCAAGTCCGTGGTTAAAATTCCACTGGTGTTGCACGGTTCCTCCGGGGTGCCGGATGACGACCTGCGTGAAGCCGTGCGCTTGGGAATACGTAAAGTCAATATTGACACTAATATTCGCGAGGTTTTTACCGTAACCGTACGCGAGTTTATGGAAGCAAACCCCGGAGAGATAGATCCCCGCAAGATTATGGGTCCCGCCCGGGACGCGGCGGCGGAAATGATCAGGGAAAAAATAAGGGTTTTCGGCAGTTCCCGAAAAGCCTGAAAAAATATTTTATGTCGCCAGAGGTGTTGTGATATATGAAGCTTTTTATTGATTCCGCTAATGTGGCTGAAATCAGAGAGGTTAATTCCCTGGGTATTGTATGCGGTGTGACTACCAACCCTTCACTAATTGCCCGGGAAGGCCGTAACTTTGCCGAAGTGGTTAAGGAAATCACGGCGGTCGTAGACGGGCCGATCAGCGCCGAAGCGGTGAGCCTGGAAGCGCCCGGCATGGTTGCCGAAGCAGAGCAATTGGCTGCGATACACCCCAATATCGTGGTAAAAATTCCGATGACCGCCGAGGGGTTGAAAGCGGTAAACATTTTGAGTTCTAAAGGCATTCGTACTAATGTAACCCTGGTTTTTTCCGCCCCCCAGGCCCTTCTTGCTGCCAGGGCCGGTGCCGCTTTTGTCAGTCCTTTTGTCGGGCGGTTGGATGATGTGGGACAAGAGGGAATGGAACTGGTGCGTGATATCATGGAAATATTTGATCTCCACCAGCTTGAGACCGAAGTGATTGCCGCCAGTATCCGGCACCCGGTACACGTGGTAGATGCCGCCAGAGCCGGTGCCCACATTGCTACCGTACCCTACAAAGTGCTCATGCAGATGGTCAAGCATCCCCTTACTGATGCCGGGATCGAAAAATTTCTTAAGGACTGGGAAACGGTTAAAAACAAGTAGCGTTTCGATAAAGGTGATATTGGTTAATCAGAGAAAAACAATTAAGAGAGGGTGTTTAATACCCGGACAAAGTGAATATAATAATTAGTAGCTAATAACGAAATTTTTTTAGTAATGGAAATATCTTGGCGTGAGGTGGGTGGCAGTCCTTGATGAAAAGCACCCTTTATAAAGTAAAGGGGGCTTGAAGTGTTGCACGAAGGAGTTATGTTTCTGAATAAAAAAACATCTCCCCGCATAGCGGAGTCTGTTAAAGTTTATTGGGGCAAGGTAAAAAGTTTGGCTGATTCACCCAGAAAGGTTGCCGCGGGGGCGGCCTTGGGCCTGGCTTTTGATTTTTTGCCCATTCCGGTGATTAGTATTCCCCTGGCTTACCTGGTGGCCCGGATGCTCCACTGCAACCCTGTGGCTGCGGTAGCGACCGTGATTTTTTTTAAACTAGCCGTCCCTTTTTTCTTCACCTTAAATCTTTTAGTCGGAAACACTCTTTTGGGTTTTTTTGATCATATAGCAACCCCGCAGGTTGTTATTGCCGGGGATTCGTTTTACGCCCCGTTTTTGTCCAAAATCGTCGAGCACGGTTATTCGTTTTTGGCCGGGAGCTTGATCAACGCCACGCTGGTATGGCTGGCGGTATATTATATTATTATTTTTATACTCGAACGCGGCCGTCGACGGCGGGATGTTTGAGCCTTGAGCCTTCCCGGTGCACCCGGGGAAATAATGACTAACCCGTAAAGGGGAGATGCCTTTGAACTATGCAGAGCTGGAAAGCAAAACCATGGTGGAACTTTACAAAATAGCGCGACAACTTGAAATTCCAGGTTATTATAAGCTGCGCAAAAAAGAACTGATTTTCGAAATTCTAAAAACCCAAACTAAAAAGCACGGAATTTTACATGCCAAAGGTGTTTTGGAGATCCTGCCGGACGGTTACGGATTCTTGAGGCCCTTTCAATATCTTCCCAGTCACGACGATATATATGTATCCTCATCACAAATCAGGCGTTTTGACCTGCGCACCGGAGACCTGGTTGCCGGTCAGGTGCGCCGCCCCAAAGATTCAGAACGGTATTTCGCCTTGTTAAGGGTGGAGCAGGTAAATGGCGAGGACCCGGAGCAATCAGCCGAAAGATATCATTTCGACGGGCTTACCCCCCTTTATCCTACGGAACGTTTTGTCCTTGAAACCAATCCCGAAAGGCTTTCAGCGAGGATTATAGATTTAGTGGCTCCCATTGGAAAAGGCCAACGGGGCTTGATTGTTGCCCCGCCGAAAGCCGGTAAGACCATACTGATCAAAGAAATTGCCAACAGTGTTACCTCCAATCACCCGGAAGTTTTTCTGATGGTATTGCTTATAGACGAGAGGCCGGAGGAAGTTACGGACATAGAACGTTCGGTAAACGGTGAGGTGGTCAGTTCCACCTTCGATGAGCCGCCGGAAAACCACGTCAAAGTGGCCGATATGGTGCTCGAGCGGGCCAAACGTATGGTAGAGCACAAGCACCATGTCGTCATCCTTTTGGACAGTATTACCAGACTGGCAAGGGCGCACAACCTGGTGGTGCCTCCCAGCGGGCGTACCCTGTCGGGTGGAGTGGATCCGGCGTCGCTGCATAAACCCAAGCGCTTTTTCGGGGCCGCCCGGACCCTGGAAGAGGGCGGTAGCCTGACCATACTGGCCACCGCCCTGATTGAGACGGGCAGCCGGATGGATGACGTTATTTTCGAGGAATTTAAAGGGACGGGCAACATGGAGTTGATCCTGGACCGGCGGCTGGCGGAAAGAAGGCTTTTCCCGGCCATAGATGTCAAGCGCTCCGGAACCCGTAAGGAAGAACTGCTGCTTACCAAGGATGAGTTGGAGATGATCTGGCAGTTTCGCAAGGCCACCAGCGGGGCTGCCGCATGGGATGCCATGGAAATGTTGTTGGAACAGATGAAACGGTCCAGGACCAACCGGGACTTGCTTTATGCCTTTCGAAGCCTGCGCCGTGCCGAGGCGGCTGCGGCAGGCAAATTAAAATAAATATCCCAAACAAGTATGAATTGTTCCTCTTCCGGTAAAACTAAAAGCTGGTCTGCTTTTGCATACTGGGAGAGGTGATTTTATCATGTGGAAAATTTTTAAACTAAAAATAAATCAGATTAAGTTAGGAGCAGCTGTTTTGGCGGTTGCGGGTGTTCTTGGGGCGGCAGGTCCGGCTGCGGCCAGACTGGACGAGTTGCTTGTACCCGGTAAGCCGTATGTTTATCCTCCTGCGGTTTTTACGGTGGCGCATACGGAACCGGCAGCGGAAGTTTTGTATTTGGTGGAACCCGGAGATACCCTGTCGGGCATTGCCCGGCAGCAGGGGGTTTCCACTGAAGCGCTTGTCGCGGCAAACAAACTTGCAGACCAGGATTGTATTATGTCCGGACAGGTGCTCAGGGTGCCTTCCGATGCTGTGGCGCACCGGGTTCAGCCGGGAGAGACCTTGCTGGATATTTCGGGAAGGTACGGGGTGGAAGTCGAACTAATTGCGGCCAGGAACGGGCTTTCCAATGTTGATGTCATCATCGAGGGCCGGCGGCTTTTTATCCCCCTGACCAATTCCGCCGCGCAGCCTGCCCGGAGCCTGGCGGCATGGGCGGTACCTTTGAATTGGCCGGTGGTGGGAAGAATAACTTCGCCGTTTGGCATGCGGGATGGCCGGCCCCACGAGGGTATCGACGTGGCCGCGCAAACGGGAACCCCGATTCGGACTGCCGCTTCCGGCCGGGTGGTATTTGCAGGACCCAGGGGAACCTACGGGCTAACGGTGATTATCGACCATGGTGGCGGAATCCGTACGCTGTACGCGCACTGTTCCGAGCTGCTGGTAGCGGAGGATGACCGGGTGGGCGCAAACGCGATTATTGCCCTGGTCGGTGATACCGGCCGTTCCCAGGGACCGCACCTGCACCTGGAGGTGCTGAAAAACGGTGTTCCGCTTGACCCGTTATTGTTTTTGGAACGGGAAAGTTATTACGGGTAAAACAATGCCCAAAAGCCGCGTGTAAAAGGCGGCTTTTTTCATTGCAACTAAAAAAAACCGCTAACCGGGGGCGGATATTTTTTTAAATAATATTAACTTTTATATTTATTGCAGGCCGGAATTTCTTGTGCTATAATTACAGAGTATATTTTCCCCTTGCACCAAAGAAAAGAGGTGAGCCAAATGAAAGAAAAAATACATCCGAAATATGGAAAAACCAAGGTGACCTGTGTTTGCGGCGAAACATTTGAAACCGGCTCCACCAAGAAAGACTTGCGCGTGGAAATATGTTCTAAGTGTCATCCTTTTTATACCGGATCGCAGCGAACAATTGAAACCGGCGGAAGAGCCGAACGCTTCCGTAAAAAATACGGCTTGAAAAAGTAGCAACAGGCAGAGCGGTCGCTCTGCTGTTTTTAATAGTGTGGAAAAAAAGTAAAGCAAAGTTGTTCTATGGGCAACTGCCGCAGGGGGGTAAAAGTTTTACGGAGGGAAGTGTTGCTATGGGCGCGCCGTTTCAGTACGGCGGCCAGGCGGTGATTGAGGGCGTGATGATGCGCGGGCCTGATTCCCGTGCTGTTGCCGTCCGCCTGCCGGACACGGAAATAATTGTCGATGAAAAAAAGGTCGGTTCCCTGGCCAGAAGGATCCCGGTTTTAAACTGGCCCCTGGTGCGCGGTACGGTGGTTCTGATTGAATCCCTGGTGCTGGGTGTTGAAGCACTGACTTATTCCGCCAACCAGGCTACCGCCGGAGAAGATGAGGAACTTACCATAAAGGAAATTGTCATCACTATCGGTATAGCATTCGGGTTGGCAATTGTTCTTTTTGCGGTATTGCCCACGTTTGCCGCGCACCTGCTGATAGGAATCGCCCCGGGTAGTTTCATCCAAAACCTGATTGAGGGTTTTTTCCGTATCGCCATTTTTTTGGCTTATGTGCTGGCAGTAAGACAGTTGGCCGATATCCGGCGGGTTTTTGAATATCACGGGGCCGAACACAAAGTGATTAACGCTTACGAGGCCGGTGCTGAACTCACGGTGGAGCAGGTCCAAAAATATCCTACCCTGCATCCCCGCTGCGGTACCAGTTTTATTTTAATCGTACTGGTGATCAGCATCCTGGTTTTTTCCCTGCTGGGCGAGCAGGTGCTCTGGTGGCGGATTCTTTCGCGGGTACTTCTCCTGCCGGTGGTGGCGGGTATTTCCTATGAACTGGTTAAATTGTCCGGCAAATATACCGCCAACGCTTTATGCCGGATATTGATTGCGCCCGGATTGTGGTTGCAAAAACTGACTACCGCACCGCCGGACAACGGGCAGGTGGAGGTGGCCATTGCCGCTTTCGGCGCGGTCTTTAAGGAAGGTGGGAAGTGAGCATGCTCGAAAAATTAGCCGGTCTGGAAGAAAAATATGACCAGTTGGGAGTCCTGATCGGGGACCCGGAAATAATCGCCGACCTGCCCCGCTGGCAGCAGCATGTCAAGGCCCACGCGGAACTGGCGGAGGTTGTTGCGGCCTACCGGGAATACAAAAAAATCGTCCAGGAAGTTCAGGATGCCAAAATCATTCTGGAAGAAGATACCGATGCTGAAATGAAACAAATGGCCCAGGCGGAACTGGATGAACTGACGGTAAAGAAAGCAGCCCTGGAAGAACAGTTGAAGCTACTGCTGCTGCCCAGGGACCCCAATGACGAAAAAAACGTGATTGTCGAAATTCGCGCCGGTACCGGCGGTGAAGAGGCGGCGCTGTTTGCCGCCGATCTTTTCCGTATGTATGCCCGTTATGCCGAGCGCCGGGGCTGGAAAACGGAAATGCTGGGCGCCAACTACACCGACATCGGGGGGTTCAAGGAAGTGATTTTCCTCGTTGAGGGCAAAGGGGCCTTCAGCCGGATGAAATTTGAAAGCGGTGTCCACCGGGTGCAGCGTATTCCCACCACGGAGTCCGGCGGGCGGATCCATACCTCTGCTGCGACGGTGGCGGTACTGCCCGAAGCGGAAGAAGTAGACGTCGAGATAGATGCCAATGACCTGCGCATCGACGTGTTTTGCGCATCCGGGCACGGCGGGCAGTCGGTTAACACCACCCAGTCGGCGGTGCGTATTACTCACCTGCCGACGGGGATTGTTGTTTCCATGCAGGATGAAAAGTCACAGCATAAAAATAAGGATAAAGCCATGAAAGTGCTCCGGGCGCGTATTTTAGACCGTGCCCGGAGGGAGCACCAGGAAAAAGTGGCCAGTACCCGGCGGTCCATGGTGGGTAGCGGTGACCGCAGCGAACGCATCCGCACCTATAACTTTCCCCAAAGCCGGGTTACGGACCACCGCGTCAGCCTTACCCTGCACCGTTTGAATGAGGTGCTGGAAGGCGATCTGGATGAGATTATTAACACTCTGGTGACTATCGAACAGGCCGATCAAATGAAGCAGGTGGAGTAATTTGGCAACAACCATCAAATCTGCACTTCAGACGGCAAGAGAGCTTTTGGCCGGGCACGGAGTGGAAACGCCGTCCCTGGATACCGAAGTGCTGCTTGCCCACGTCACCGGCCTTGACCGGGCCGGGTTATACCGCAGGTGGGAAAGCCTTCTGGCGGAGGAAGAGGAGGACCGGTTTTTCGCCTTAACCGGTAGGAGACTGTCCGGCGAACCGGTGGCTTACCTGACCGGCAGCAAGGAATTCATGGGACTGGAATTTGAAGTGGACCACCGCGTTTTGATTCCCCGGCCCGAAACGGAGTTGTTGGTAGAAACGGCATTGAAAATATTGCCGCCTGCCCCGGTGATTATCG
Organism: uncultured Pelotomaculum sp.; assembly: GCA_964413055.1. GTDB lineage: Bacteria > Bacillota > Desulfotomaculia > Desulfotomaculales > Pelotomaculaceae > UBA3102. The sequence goes on from CAYPRB010000005.1 coordinate 84,579, forward strand.
ATGTCGGCACCGGAAGCGGGGCGATAGCAATCAGCCTGGCTTTTTACCGGCCCCAGGCGGTGGTATATGCGTGCGATCTGGCCCCGGAGGCGCTGGCCGTGGCCCGGTCGAACGCTGTCAGGCACGGTGTGGCCTCAAGGGTCTTTTTTTTCCGCGGCGACCTGCTCAAGCCTTTGGCCGGGCGGTTGCCGGCCGGAGGCGCAGACCTGGTTGCAGCCAACCTGCCGTATATCACCTCCCAAGACCTCCCCGGACTGCCGCGGGAGGTCAGGTTGTTTGAGCCCCTTCCGGCACTGGACGGGGGCGCAGACGGGCTTGAGCTTTACCGGCGCCTGGTTAGAGCCGCCCCGGATTTTTTGCAGCGCGGGGGGTGGTTGTTGATGGAAAGCGGGGACGGCCTGGCGTATAAAATGGCCGGGTTGTTGGTGCGCCTGCAATGGGAGACGGTGGTTTTGAAGGACCTGGCCGGACATGACCGGTTGGTAGCTGCGGTGAGGCGGGCCGGGCGGTGATAAACGGGACCGCCCGCGTTTTTGCAGCCGCGGGGGGTTTTTCTTGTTTGACATCCGGGATCTTGTTATAATACATGGAGTATACACAAGATCCTTTTTTTATTATCTGAATAAGTAATTGCGTGCGATTATAATTATTTTTTGATTAAAGGCAGCTTGCTCAGAGTGCTTCACGTCGTGTGAAACTCCTCGCTGCCTCCAACATCAGATTTATGGAGACGTTTGAAGAGGGTGTACGAGTTCTATTTTGGTGGTTGCGGCGAGGTTATGGTATTGTGAACATGAAGTGCAGAACAACTCAGTATATTAAAGTAGATCCTGAACGCCCCGCGTTTCGGGCGATTGAAAAAGCGGCGCGAATTCTGCAGCAGGGCGGGTTGGTGGCTTTTCCCACCGAAACGGTCTACGGCCTGGGGGCGGATGCCCTCAACGCGCAAGCGGTGGCGTCAGTTTTTACAGCCAAGGGACGTCCTCCGGATAACCCGGTAATTGTGCATGTGACGGACAGGGGGCAGGTAGCTTCCCTGGTACGGCGGGTTTCCGGCACGGCCGGGAGTTTGATGGACGCTTTCTGGCCGGGTCCCCTTACCTTGATTCTACCCGTGCAGCGCGGGGTTCCCCGCGCGGTTACCGCGGGGCTGTCGACGGTGGCGGTGCGTATGCCCGGCCATCCGGTGGCCCTGGCGCTAATCAGGGCGGCCGGGATGCCGGTGGCCGCTCCCAGCGCCAATATTTCCGGGCGTCCCAGTCCTACCACGGCGGGTCACGTACGGCACGACCTGGACGGGCGCATTGATGCCATTTTGGACGGGGGACCGGCCGGGATCGGGGTTGAATCGACGGTCGTGGACCTTACCCGGCCTGTACCGGTGATTTTACGGCCCGGGGGTGTCACCCCGGAGGTGCTGCGGGGTATAATAGGTGCGGTGGAGATAGACCCGGCGGGCGCGGCGTCCGTTACAAATTCCCCCGGTGACCGGCCCCGTTCCCCGGGTCTGAAATATGCGCACTATGCCCCCCGGATGCCGTTTGTCCTGGTAGAAGGCCGGCCGGAGGCCGTGGCCTCAAAAATTATTGAGTTGGCGGGAAAACACCGCTCCCGCGGCAAACGGGTCGGCATTCTGTCGTATCAAGGCGGCAGGGATTTTTCTTCCACCGGGGAAGTCGTCGTGGCCGGCGACCGGGAAAAGCCCGAAACCGTGGCGGCTGAATTGTACTCCGCCCTGCGCCGTTTCGACGAGCTGGGGGTGGACCTGGTCCTGGCGGAAGGGTTGCGGGATAACGGGCTGGGCCTGGCGGTCATGAACCGGCTGCGCAGGGCGGCGGGCGGGCGGATTGTACGGGTTTAATATTATTCACCACCGGAGGAAATGATGGAATATTTGACCTTGTTCTTTTTAGCCGTTGCTCTCGGAACGGATGCTTTTTCCCTTTGCGTGGGGATTGGGTTGACCGGTTTAAAACGCAAGCAAATCTTTTTAATCAGCATAATCATTTTATTGTTTCACATATTTATGCCCCTGGCCGGGTGGTTTGCCGGTGGGTATGCGGGAGACCTCCTGGGTCGTGCGGCTGCCGTGGCCGGTTCGTTACTTCTTATTTACCTGGGGGTGCGGATGCTCCGGACCGCCTGGCTTAATAACGGAAAAGCCGTACCGGCCGCCGCCGGTTTTAAGCTCTGGGGACTGCTGCTGTTGGGAGCCAGTGTCAGCATTGATGCTTTGAGTGTCGGATTTACCCTGGGTATTCACCGGGTTAACCTTTTATTGACCGCGGGAATAATAGGTCTGGTAGCCGGGTTAATGGCGGCTGCCGGTCTGATTTTCGGGCGCTTCCTGGGCCGGAGGATTGGCGCCAGGGCGCAGTTGGCCGGTGGCCTGGTCCTGATCGGTATCGGGGTAAAACTATTTTTTTAAAAGCATTGGGTGGCAGGTGAAGATATTTTTATGAAGGTTCTGTTTGTCTGTACCGGTAATACGTGCCGCAGCTTTATGGCCGGGGCATTGGCGCGCAAGATGCTGCGGGAGCGTAACCGGAGCGGTATTGAGGTTGCTTCGGCAGGGATATGCGCTTGCCCGGGAGAACCGGCTGCGGAAGCGGCGGTAGAGGCACTGGCCGGAATGGGGGTCAGTGCGGGAGAGCACCGGGCTGCCCGGCTCACCCCGGATGTGGTGGCGGAGGCTGCCCTGATTTTGACCATGACCGCCTCCCACCGGGCGTGGATCAGGGAAAAATTTCCTGAGGCGGCTAGTAAGACATTTACGTTGTTTGAATATGTCCGGGCGGAGGGGGACGGCGCGGACCTGTCCGATCCCGTCGGACAACCCGTGGCCACCTACCGTGAGTGTGCCCGCAGGCTACGGGAGCTTATAACCCGGCTGTTGGACCGGATTTAAAGCCAACCGTTTTTTAAACGGGCTTTAAAGAGGAAATTGTTTCTGACCGTAGAACTTTTATAATGGAGGATTTTGTCGAGACCTTTTAGTGAGCAGTCTAATATTATAATCTCAGGTGAAGAAGGTTTTATTAACATGAAAATTGCAGTTGCCGGCGACCACGGGGGTTTCCGGTTGAAAAACGAAGTAATCCGGTTGCTCCGTGCATCCAATATTGAGCATGAGGATTTCGGCACTTTTTCCGAAACACCGGCGGATTATCCCGATCTTGCCCTGGTAGTGGCCGAAGCGGTACGCAGCGGCACGTTTGAGCGTGGCATCCTGTGCTGCGGAACCGGCATCGGTGTGGCGGTGGTCGCCAATAAAGTGCCGGGGATAAGAGCCGCGCAGTGTCACGATACTTTTTCCGCCCGGGCTTCCAGGGAACATAACGATGCCAATATATTGACCATGGGACAAAGAGTGATTGGTCCCGGATTGGCCGGGGATATTGTTAAGACCTGGCTGCAGGCGGAATTTCAGGGAGGGCGCCATGCCCGCCGGGTACAAAAAATAAGTTCCGTGGAACAAAAGTACAGCCGGAGTTGACCGTCAGCACATGCAGGAATTTTTCCGGTATGAGGGAGGATTAGTTATGAACATAATGCGCCATTTATCTGAAGTCGACCCGGAAATTTCCCGGGTAATAGGTTTGGAAACCGGCAGACAGCGCGACACCCTGGAATTGATCGCCTCTGAAAACGTGGCCAGTCGCGCGGTGATGGAAGCCCAGGGGTCGGTGCTGACCAACAAGTACGCCGAGGGTTACCCCGGACGCCGTTATTACGGGGGCTGCGAGTTTGTGGATATGGCTGAAAACCTGGCCATTGCACGGGCCCGCGCATTATTTGGAGCCGATTACGTCAACGCGCAGCCCCATTCGGGAGCGCAGGCCAACACGGCGGTTTACTATGCCCTGCTCAAGCCCGGTGACGCCATTTTGGGTATGAATCTCGCCCACGGCGGGCACCTTACCCACGGCAGTCCCGTCAATATATCAGGTAAATATTTCAATTTCAGTTTTTACGGGGTGGAAAAAGACAGCGGACGGATTAATTATGAAGAGGTATTCGGCGCTGCTTACAAGAGTAAGTCCAAATTAATCGTGGCCGGTGCGAGCGCCTATCCGCGCGCCATTGATTTTTATAAATTCCAGGAGATTGCCGCAGAGCTGGGAGCTTTTCTGATGGTGGATATGGCCCATATTGCCGGGCTGGTGGCGGCCGGCCTGCACATGAGCCCGGTACCGTACGCCGACGTGGTTACCACCACTACCCATAAAACGCTGCGCGGTCCCAGGGGTGGTTTGATCATGTGCCGTGACGGTGCCAAATACGGTGCCAAAATCAATAAGGCGATTTTTCCCGGTATCCAGGGGGGGCCGTTGATGCACGTGATTGCGGCCAAGGCGGTGGCCCTGCAAGAAGCAATGGAACCGGGATTTAAGGAGTACCAGCAGAAAGTGGTCAATAATGCCCGGGTGCTGGCGGCGGCATTGACGGAACACGGTTTTGAGCTGGTCTCGGGAGGTACCGATAATCACATGGTCCTGGTTGATTTAAGGAATAAGAACATCACCGGCAGTGAAGCCCAGGAGCTGTTTGACCGGGTGGGGGTCACGGTAAACAAGAACGCTATTCCCTTTGACCCCAAGCCGCCCAACGTTGCCAGCGGTATCAGGATCGGTACGCCGGCGGTTACTTCCCGCGGGCTGGAGGCAGACGACATGAGGCAGATTGCAGAAATTATGAATTTTGCGGTTAGCAACCGGGATGACCGGTCAAAGGTGGCAGCTGCGCGGGAGAAGACGGCAGAAATCTGCAAACGTTACCCCCTGTATTGAGGTGAGGCGTGTGCGACCTGGTTGGGATGAATATTTCCTGGAAATAGCAAGAGTCGTGGCCGGGCGTTCCACCTGTATCCGGCGGCAGGTGGGGGCCGTCATTGTCAGGGAACGGCGTATTTTGGCCACCGGTTACAACGGGGCGCCGGCCGGTTTGAAGCACTGCCTGGAAACCGGCTGCCTGCGCGAGCAAAAACAAGTTCCTCCCGGGGAACGGCACGAACTTTGCCGCGGCCTGCACGCGGAACAAAACGCCCTGATTCAGGCCGCGGTGTACGGCATTGCCATCAAGGGAGCCGTTTGTTATATTACGCACCAGCCGTGCGTGTTATGTGCTAAAATGATGATCAATGCGAAAATCGAAAAAGTGGTTTTCCGGGGGGATTACCCCGATCAGCTGGCGCTGGAAATGCTGCGGGAGGCCGGTGTGGAAATAGCAAGATATAAAGTGGAATCAAGAGGTACAGGCCATGCAGAAAAAGATTGTCTCCCTTCCGAGACTGAATAACCTTTCTCCGACCATTGAGTCTACCGCCATCAAGTTAATGGAGGAAGCCGGCGAACTGGCCCAGGGCATCGGTAAGCTGCGGGGAATGTCCGGAGAAATAGAAAAGCGGGAAGAAAAAGAAGTCATGAATATTATTGCCCGTGAACTGCTGGACGTGGCCCAGACCGCCGTTTCCATGATGTTTGTACTGGAGGAGTACTACGGGGTGGACTTGGAGCGGGCGCGGGAAGAGCATATCGAGAAGTTGGTCAAAAAAGGCTACCTGAAACTGGATAAGTGAAAATCACAGAAAAAATCTAGCCAGGAATAGGTATAAAGAGCAGATATTGTTAATATGATCCCTAGTAACGTCAAGGAGCTGTGCTTATTTGCTAAAAGTTATGGCGGTTTTCGGGACCAGGCCGGAAGCGATCAAAATGGCGCCCTTGATCAAGGAGTTGGAGAAGTTTCCCGGCGAAATAGAATGCCGGGTCGCGGTTACGGCGCAGCACCGGGAAATGCTGGACCAGGTATTGCAACTGTTTGCCATCGAACCGGCGTACGATCTGGATATCATGCGGCCGGGACAGAATCTTTTCGATATTACCGGGCGCACCCTGCGCGGGCTCCAGCGGATACTTGAATTCGAGCAGCCGGATCTGGTCCTGGTCCACGGCGATACCACCACCACTTTTGTTGCCGCGCTGGCCGCATTTTACTTGCAAATACCGGTGGGGCACGTGGAAGCGGGCTTGAGGACTTTTAACAAACATTCGCCCTTCCCTGAAGAAATGAACCGCCGCATGACCGGGGTTTTGGCCGATTTGAATTTTGCCCCGACGCTTCGGGCTAAAGAAAATCTGTTGTCGGAAAGAGTGAAAAGTGCTGCCGTTTTTGTTACCGGGAACACGGTGGTCGATGCTTTGCTGGCCGTGGCGCGGCCGGGGTACCGCTTTGCGGATCCGGCGCTGAACCGGATTGATTACGACCGGCGCAAGGTGCTCCTGGTGACCACGCACCGGAGGGAAAACCTGGGCGGGCCGATGCGGGAGATCTACCGGGCGCTCAAAGAAGTAACGGAAGCCTGCCCGCAGGCGGAAGTGGTTTTTCCAGTACATAAAAATCCGGCGGTGCGCCGGGTGGTAGAGGAAGAGTTGGGTGGGCTGAAAAGAGTGCACTTGATCGAACCGGTGGATTACCAGCCGTTTGTGAATTTGCTCGGTCGCAGCTATCTGGTGCTGAGCGACTCGGGCGGCATCCAGGAAGAAGCGCCGTCCCTCGGCAAGCCGGTGCTGGTACTGCGCGATACCACCGAGCGTCCCGAGGCGGTGGAAGCCGGAACGGTCAGATTGGTGGGGACCGCCCGGCATGCGGTGGCCGGTGCGACGATGAAACTTTTAAATGATCAAAAGCATTATGAACAAATGGCCGCCGCCGTAAATCCTTACGGGGACGGCTGTGCCGCCCATAGGATCGTGCAGGCGATCCGGTTTTGGTCCGGCAGGTGCCCTGAAAAGCCGGTAGATTTTTGCCCGGTGCAAAAGTCCCGGTAAAAAAATTTAAGATTTATTAAATTTTCTTTTTTATGTGGAGGAATAAGAATATTTTTGTAGAATAAAGCTTTAAAGGTTTATAGAAATTTTAATTTTTTAGCTTTTTAAATTTTAGAAATAAGTAAAATGGAATGTTTTGGGTATGATTGCAGGATGTCTGTAAAGAGAGAGAAAAAAAAAGAAGACGAGCAGGAAAAAAAGCAGGGCTCGGGTGGTGTGTTCCAGGCTATTGCCCTGACCACTACCATAGGCATGGAGTTGGCTATAACGGTGGTGCTCGGGTATTACGGGGGGCATTACCTGGATGCCAAACTGGACACCGCGCCCTGGTTTTTGCTGGGGGGTATTTTGCTCGGTCTGTTCGTTGGAACTTTGGGCGTCTATAAAACACTGCAGGGTTTTTTTGAGAGGGAGTAAGTACAAATGCGGGATATGGATTTTGAAGGCCTGATAGTTAAGGCATTAAAAATGTCGGCTTGTTTGTTGGTGTTCTTTTGCCTGGCAATGGTTTTGGAGCCTCAGAACCTGGTTGTAAGGGGTCTTGTGGTCGGAACTGCTGTGGGTATATGGAATACTTTTTTTCTTGCCCGGAGATTGAGCGCCGTGGGCCGTATACCGGCAGAGGAAGCCAAGGCCCGGATGATGGGGGGTATGGCCGTACGTGTGCTGTCGATGTACGCCGTATTGTTGTTGGCTGCCCTGACCGGTTGGTTCAACATTTGTGCGAGTGCCGCCGGGCTTTTTGTTGTGCACTGCTTGTTCACCTTCAGCGCGGCGGGCGTGCTGCTCAAAGAAGCCGGGATTACCGGTAAATCCAGGCATGAAAAGTCAAATGCTAAATTTTTAATATAATCCAAACCAAAAAAGAAAGGGGTGAGAATAGGATATGATGTCAATCGAACAAGTGGAAGAGCTATTAAATATATGGGGGTTCCCGCATCACCATTGGGAGCTAACCGTGGGCAATACGCAGCTGGCTTTTAATCCCAAAACCATGATCATGACCTGGGTGGTGATGATCCTGGTGGCGCTTTTTGCCGTGGCGGCCACGCGCAAGATGAGCCTGCGCCGGCCCACGGGCGCCCAGAATATGTTTGAGCTTTGCTTCGAGAGCATCTGGGGCCTGGTGAAACAGAATATGGATGCCAGAAAAGGCCAAACCATTATAACCGTAGTGGTTACTTATTTCATTTTTATTTTGTTTGCCAATCTCATCGGCCTGGTGCCCACGCTTACATCCCCCACGGCCGATTACAATACGACTTTGGCCCTGTCGCTTTGTACGTTTGCTCTTATATATGTTATGGGTGTTAAGTACAAAGGGCTCGGTTATTTCAAGCATTATGTTACACCCAACCCAATTTTTCTTCCTATTAATATACTTGAAGACGTATCCAAACCGATCACGCTGACCTTCCGTCTTTACGGAAACATTTACGGCGGGGAGGTTTTGATTGTCGTGCTCCTGGGCTTGATAACCGGATGGGTCCACTTCTTAGGGGGATTTGTTGCTTCGGTTTTATGGCTGGCTTTCAGCATCTTTGTCGGATGTATTCAGGCGTTCCTCTTTACCATGTTGAGTATTGCTTACTTTTCCATGGCAGTGTCTGAAGACCATTAGGGTAACGCTGGAAGGTGCCTTCCCGGAACCAGTTCCGGGGGGTTAGGGTAACCAAAATAGAAATCTCGGTTTTCCGGGAAATAATGTTATTTTAGGAAAGGAGGGGAAAGTATGGATATGACATCTGCTGCTGCTCTCGGAGCTGCTATCGCAGCGGGTTGTGCTGCATTTGGTGCTTCTGTAGGTAACGGTCTGGTTACCAGTAAAGCCGTCGAAGGAGTCGCCCGTCAGCCGGAGGGCAGGGGGGCAATTTTAACTTCAATGTTCATCTCCGTCGGTCTGATTGAAGCTCTTCCCATTATTGCTATTGTTATCGCATTTATGCTCTTTGGTAAAGTTGGTTAAGGACACAGGTTCAAGCTTTCGGCAAAAAAGGCTGGCTTTTGGTCGTGCGTGGTTTGGGAATGAGATGTTTTTTAACACTGTGTGACCGGGTTGCCCACGACCAAAAAGCCAAGCTTTCCTTTTGTCCACAGGGAGATGGAAGGAGGGAAAATTAGAGTGGGGTTAGAATTTAACGCGACGCTGCTGGCACAGATATTCGATTTCATTATTTTATTAATATTCTTGCGCCTGGTGGCTTATAAGCCTCTGATGAAACTGCTTTCCGACCGTACGGAGCATATTGAAAAGAATATTGCCGCCGCCGAACAGGAAAGGCAGGAGGCAGAGCAGTTAAAGGCGGGATATGAAGCCGAGATGCGCCAGTCCCGTGAAAAAGCCAATGAAATTATTCAGAAGGCGACCAAGGCAGGCGAAGATCAGGCTGCGGAAATTGTCGAGAGCGCCAAGAACGAGGCGTCGAGGATGAAAGAAGCGGCTCTTGCAGATATAGAACGTGAAAAACAGAAAGCTATGGCAGAACTGCGCGACCAGGTTGCTTCCCTCTCGGTACTGGTTGCAGGCAAGATTATCAACCAGAAAATCGATGATGATATCCAGCACGGGATGATCGAAGAATTTATTGAAGAGGCAGGAGAATTGCCATGCTGAAGGGTGCTGTAGCGGGACGTTATGCGGAAGCGTTGTTTGCAATAGCCTCAAAAGAAAAAGCTTTAACCAAGCAAGAAAAAACGATAGATAAAATTGAAGCTGAGCTTAAAATAATTGAAACCGTTATTAATGAAAACGAGAAATTACAGCAACTGCTCTACCACCCCCGAATTTCAGTTGAAGATAAAAAAGGTGTTTTGGAAAAGCTTTTTAAAGGGAAAATATCCCAAACCACCAGCAACTTTCTTGGCTTATTGATTGACCGCCGGCGGGAAGCGTTTTTTTGTGACATTGTAACTGAATATGTCAAACTTGCCAATGACAGGCGGAACATCGTAGCTGCTCAGGTTGCCTCGGCGGTGGAACTGAACGAAAAAGAGAAAGGGGAGCTGGACCGGGTACTTGACAAGCTGACCGGCAAAAAAGTACGGACTTCTTATGTGGTTGACCCGTCGCTGATCGGCGGGATCGTGGTCCGTATGGGGGACAAGATTATTGACGGCAGCATCAAGACCAGGTTGGCAACCATGAAAGAAAGCCTGAAGGCAATAAGTTAACTAGATAGGGGTGAACCAGTAGATGAATTTGCGACCTGAAGAAATCAGCTCGATTATTCAGCAGCAAATAGATAAATATCAGGCTCAAATCGAGATTACCGACGTCGGTACCGTACTCAATGTTGGCGACGGTATCGCCAGGGTATACGGTTTGATGGATTGTATGTCCTTGGAACTGCTGGAGTTTCCGGGCGGTGTGCTGGGGATGGCCCTCAACCTGGAAGAGGACAACATCGGTTGCGTTATTCTGGGACCTTACACGCACATTAAAGAGGGCGATGCCGTCAAACGTACCGGGCGGGTTGTATCCGTGCCCGTCGGCGATCCGATGCTCGGCAGGGTAGTGAATCCTCTGGGGCAGCCACTGGATGGAAAAGGCCCCGTTGAGAGCGATAAATTTAACCCGGTGGAAAAGATTGCACCCGGTGTTATTTACCGTAAGTCGGTGCACCAGCCCCTCCAGACCGGGCTTAAGGCGATTGACTCCATGATTCCCATCGGCCGCGGCCAGCGGGAACTTATTCTCGGCGACCGGCAAACCGGCAAAACGGCTATTGCCGTGGACGCCATCATCAACCAGAAGGGCGGCGATGTGATCTGCATTTACGTGGCGGTAGGTCAAAAGCAATCTACCGTGGCTAACGTGGTGCAGAAACTGGAAGAGACCGGTGCGCTTGATTACTCCATCGTAGTGTCCGCCACCGCGTCCGACCCGTCCCCGCTGCTTTATATCGCGCCTTTTGCCGGGGCCGCCATTGGTGAGGAGTTTATGGCCCAGGGCAAACACGTGCTGATTGTTTACGACGACCTTACCAAGCAGGCTGCCGCTTACCGGGAGCTGTCGCTGCTCCTGCGCCGGCCGCCCGGACGCGAAGCTTATCCCGGCGACGTGTTCAACCTGCACAGCCGGTTGCTGGAACGGGCCTGTAAGCTTAATGACGATCTCGGTGCCGGTTCCATGACGGCCCTGCCGATTATTGAAACCCAGGCCGGCGATGTTTCGGCTTATATACCAACTAACGTCATTTCTATTACCGACGGTCAGATTTATCTGGAACCCGATCTTTTCTACGCCGGTGTACGTCCTGCGGTTAACGTGGGTATTTCGGTGTCGCGGGTAGGGGGGTCCGCGCAGGTAAAGGCTATGAAGGCGGTAGCCGGGCGTTTGCGTCTGGACCTGGCCCAGTACCGTGAGCTTGCTGCTTTCGCCCAGTTTGGGTCCGACCTGGATAAAGCTACCCAGGCCAGGCTGACCCGTGGTGAGCGCATGGTGGAACTGCTGAAGCAGGGACAGTACGTGCCCATGCCGGTAGAAGAGCAAATTATGGGTATTTACGCCGCGGCCAACGGCTTATTGGACGACCTGCCGGTAGAAATGGTTTTGCCTTTCGAGGCGGATTTTTTGAAGTTCATGAAAGCCGAAAAGTCCCAAATTGTTGAAAAAATACGCCAGACCGGCAAGTTAGATGAAGTCGAAAAAGAACTGTATGCCGCCATCGAAGAATTTAAAGGAGAATTTAAAGCGGCACGGGGCTTGGCTTAGTTCGGGGCTGGAGATTAGGAAAAGGTTTAAACTGGTTTGGCAAGGGGTATTGATATTATCTCTTGCTGCCGGATATAGCAGAGCAGGATTATAATTGACTGTAAACTGCCGAATTAAAAGGTGGTGAAACGTAGATGGCAAGTTTGCGAGATCTCCGGCGGCGCATTAAAAGCATCAAAAGCACCCAGCAAATTACCAAAGCCATGAAGGCCGTTTCCGCGGCTAAAATGCGCAAGGCCCAGGATGCCGTGCTGTTTGCCCGCCCGTATGCCAAGCGCCTGAAAGGCGTGCTGGGCCGGGTCGGAACGGCGGGCGGTGATTTTAAACACCCGCTTTTAGAAGTGCGTGAGCCGAAGAAAGTAGCATATGTCTTAATAACGGCCGACCGGGGACTGTGCGGTGGTTTTAACAGTAACGTAATACGGAGAGCGGCGCAGGAGATCAAAAAAGAAACCGCCGCGGAAGTCAGTCTGATTACTATTGGACGCAAGAGCCGCGATTTTTTCCTTCGCCGTAAATATGACATAGTAAAACAGTATGTCGGGTTGGGTGAAGATATTCAGTACGGTACGGTCAAAGACATAGCTTCCTTTATTATTGAAAGCTATGCGTCGGAAGAATACGACGCGGTGTATTTGATTTACAGCCAGTTCGTCAACGTACTGATACAGAAGCCGGTGGTGGTTAAGTTGTTGCCGGCGGAACCGCCCGGCGAGGAAGGTGAAACCAAAAAAGAAGGCGGAGAAGGCAGGAATATTGATTATATTTTCGAGCCTTCTGCTGGTGCGGTGCTGGCCGAACTGCTGCCGAAATATATCGAAAACGCCGTTTTCCAGGGGCTGTTGGAGTCAAAGGCCGGCGAGCACAGTGCCCGTATGAGCGCCATGGAAAATGCCACCAAGAATGCTGATGAAATGATTGACAGTTTGACCCTGTCTCTGAACCGGGCCCGCCAGGCCCAAATTACTACGGAGATTTCCGAGATTGTCGGTGGTGCGGCGGCTCTGGAATAATGTTGACAGGTTTTGGGCAGGTGTTTTCTATAACTGCTTTAAGGCTTTTATCAAAGGCGAAGGAGGTAAGAGAAGCGAATGAATGTTGGTCATGTAGTGCAGGTAATCGGCGTTGTGGTGGACATACGTTTTCCACCCGGCCAGGTGCCTGATATTTATAACGCGGTTAAAATTAAAAGCGATAAAGAAGACATATTCGGAAGAAAAATTGACCTTACCCTGGAAGTGGCCCAGCACTTGGGTAATAATACCGTCCGTGCCGTGGCCATGTCCGCCACCGACGGGCTGGTGCGTGGTATGGAGGCGGAGGATACGGGAGCGCCCATTTCCTGCCCGGTTGGGGAGTCCACATTGGGCAGGTTGGTTAACGTTTTAGGCGAGCCGATCGACGGCAAAGGCCCCATTGAAAGCAAGAACTTTTACCCGATTCACCGTCCTGCTCCCCCGTTGGTAGAGCAGTCGACATCGACGGAAATGTTGGAAACCGGCATCAAGGTTATCGATCTGTTGGTACCGTTTCTAAAGGGCGGGAAAATCGGTTTGTTTGGCGGTGCCGGGGTCGGCAAAACCGTTATCGTGATGGAACTGATCAACAATATCGCCAAGCAGCACGGTGGTATTTCGGTGTTTGCGGGCGTGGGTGAGCGCAGCCGTGAAGGAAACGACTTGTATAACGAAATGACCGAATCCGGTGTTTTGGATAAGACCACCATGGTGTTCGGTCAGATGAACGAACCGCCGGGGGTCCGTCTCCGGGTGGCCCTGACCGGTCTTTGTTTATCGGAATATTTCCGTGATGAAGAAGGTGCCGACACCCTGCTGTTTATTGATAATATTTACCGTTTCACCCAGGCCGGTTCCGAGGTTTCCGCGTTGCTCGGCCGGATGCCGTCCGCCGTGGGTTACCAGCCGACCCTGGCCACTGAGATGGGCCAGATGCAGGAACGGATTACTTCAACCAAGAAAGGATCGGTTACTTCGGTACAGGCCGTTTACGTGCCTGCCGACGACCTGACCGACCCGGCGCCGGCGAATACCTTTGCGCACCTGGACGGTACCGTGGTTCTTTCCCGGCAAATCGTCGAGTTGGGGATTTACCCGGCGGTGGACCCGCTTGATTCCACCTCGCGGATCCTCGATCCGATGGTGGTCGGGAATGAGCATTACGACACGGCACGCAGGGTGCAGATGGTGCTGCAGCGGTACAAGGAGCTGCAGGATATTATCGCCATTCTGGGTATGGAAGAGCTTTCCGATGACGATAAGATCATCGTGGCGCGCGCCCGGAGGCTGCAGCGCTTCCTGTCGCAGCCGTTTACCGTGGCGGAAGCGTTTACCAACATGACGGGTGAATATGTTACGATTAAAGAAACCATCCGGGGTTTCCAGGAGATCCTGGAAGGTAAGCACGACGACCTGCCGGAAGATGCTTTCCTCCTGGTGGGAGGTATAGATCAGGTAGTTGAAAAAGCCAGGAAAATAGCAGGATAACAGAGGGGAGTGCGTAGTATGTCGGAAAATAGCCAACGGTTGGAAATCGTTACTCCTCAGAAAAAGGTTTTCAGCGAGAATGTAGATTTTTTGGTGGCTCCGGGCAGTGAAGGTGAGCTTGGCATATTGCCGAAACACACCCCGTTAATTACATCGCTCGATATCGGCATAATGCGGGTCGAACAGGATAAAAAATACACAAAAGTTGTTGTTACCGGCGGATTTATGGAGGTCCGGGATAACCGGGTCATTGTATTGGCCAACGCTGCCGAGCGAGTTGAAGAAATCGATGTGCAACGGGCCGAGGCCGCCAAGCAGCGTGCCGAGGAGAGGCTTGCGTCCAAGTCGGAGGATATCGATTTGCTCCGGGCCGAGCTTGCTTTGAAACGGGCTATAATGCGCCTGAAGGCGGCGGCTCATTAACTGAAAAGAATTAAAACCGGTCGTTAAACCGGTTTTTTTCTTTTTTAAACTAAGTAAATATGGCAATAATAGGGGCAAGAATAGTTATTTATGGAGGAATATTCATGCCCCGTGATTTTTTAAAAAATAAGTTCCAAAGCCTGACACAATTTATTGCGTCACGGGTCGATTTTAACGCTTTGGAGCGTTATTACAGCAAGCAAAGAAAGATATTCCCGGCGGTGCTTTTGTTGCTGGCTCTTTCCTTGTCGCTTTTTACCCTGATCACGATATTGGCCGAAGAGCCGGCGGTCAAGGAAGAAGCATTGCTGCTCGAGTTGGTGGCTGCGTCCGGGGCCGCAACGGAGACCGTTAATTTGACCGGTTGGGTAAGGGTGGACGCAACCGGTAGCCGTGTGGAAAATATTGAATTATTGGCTCAAGAAGCGGCCGGACGGCTAAATCTACCCGAAGCCGGGCGCCAGGTGGAAAGATGGCGGAACAGTTATGCCTGCGGCGTAAATCTAAAGGGGCAGCTGCATGACGGTACGGCCTATTCCGTATTGGGACAGGCGCTGGATATTCCTGAAGGCCAAAAAGCCTCCCACCTGATGTTAAGTGTGTCCGGCACGGGTGAAATCCGGGCCGGCAGATTTGAAAAAAATATTCACCAAGTATTGGAGCATTACGGCGGTAAGGGACAGGTAGCCCTGACCTGCAGCGGTAAAATCAACCAGGCATTGGATGTAGCCGGGCTAACGGTGCAGGCCGAAAAGATGATGGAGTTGGCCGGTGCCGTAGTACAGGAACGGACCACCGGGGACCACCTGGTAAGCCTGACCGGTCTCAGTCCCCGCTTTTCCCGTGACCTGCAATACGCCGGCAAGGAAGTGAACCTAAACGTGGCGTTGCGCAGCGACCCCGCGGAAAATGTCACCTACGTCTACGCCGCTTCCCCGCTGATCTTCACCGAGTACTAACGGCGGCCCCCTTCTATAATCTCCCCCAAAAGGAACCGGCGCCAATAATATTTTGCTCTAAAGGTAATATTTACCTGGCCGGGGAACTATACATAGAGTAAGGATAAACAAATTCCCCGGGGGTGGCTTTGCTTTGCGCCGGCTTATACTTGGATTAGTCCTTATTATCGTGGCCCTGATTTTAAGCCTGCCCCAGTTTCAATCCGGGCAGGAGCCCGGCGACGGGTCGCTTTCCAGAATTGACACGGTCCGGCTATACCTGCACCGGGAAGATAAAATTATGACCCTGCCGCTGGAAGAATACCTGGTGGGGGTGGTGGCGGCGGAGATGCCGGCCGAATTTCCCGAAGCAGCCTTGAAGGCCCAGGCGGTGGCCGCCAGGACCTACGCAGTAAAACGCCTTGCGGCCGGCGGGGTGGCCAACCCGGAGCACCCGGGCGCCAACCTTTGAGACGACCACCGGCACGGCCAGGCGTGGCTGTCCAGGGAAGATTTAAGAGAACGGTGGGGGACCATTGCCTATTACCGTTACTACTATAAAATAAGGCAGGCGGTGCGTGCCACCAGGGGAGAGGTGCTTACTTACGAGGGTAAGTTGATTGAGGCGGTTTATCACGCCTCCTGCGGCGGGAGAACGGAAAATGCCGGGGACGTGTGGAAGTTAGACGTTCCTTACCTGCGCAGCGTGCCCTGTCCTTACGACGCCGCGCCGCAGCCGGTCCGGACGGTGGCGTTCAGCCTGCCGCAAGTGGAAAAAACCCTGGGGATAAATATCAATGCCGTACCGGTTTCCGGCGGCAGTGAGACCGCGCCCGGCGGCATCAAGGTAATTGCAAAGACGGCGGGAGGGCGGCCGAAAACCCTGCTTGCCGGGGAGAAAAAAATTCCGGCCGTGGTGGTGCGGGACCAACTGGGGTTGCGTTCGACCAATTTCAGCTGGCAGGTGGAGGGAGACCAAATTTTTTTTACCACCACCGGCCACGGGCACGGGGTGGGTCTCTGCCAGTACGGGGCCAGGGGAATGGCCGCGCGCGGTCATGATTACCGGACCATTCTGTGCCACTATTACCGGGGCGCGGCCATCACCGGTACGGGTAACTGACGGCAAATCAAACCATCACCTTGCCCGGGGGTAACCGGCCCCGCTGTTTATCTCCGGACCGCGTGCCCGGGACGGTTTTCGGCGCCGGCTGAAGTTGGCGGCCAGCAGTACCGATAAAACGGACATGGCGGAAAGAACCGCCACGGCGCCGCGGACATAGTTAAACCCCAGGTTCTTAACCGTAACCGTTCTGACGGCTTCCGCCATCCAGGTGTAGGGGAGCAGGCGGGCCGGACCCTCCACCAAACCGGGAATATGGGTCATCGGCCAGGTATAGCCCGAGATAATGAACAAAGGAACGGAAAGCAGCATTACGTACCTGGTGACCTGCAGGGAATTCGGGGCCAGGGCCGAAAAATAAAATCCGGCCGCGGTAATTATCACGCTGTAAAAGAAACCCAGCAAAACAATAAGTCCCGTACTTCCCCCCGTCTTAACGTTGAGCAGTTGCGTGGAAAGCCAGAACAAAAGCACGTAGTTAAAGAGGTTGGTCACCAGATAAGGCAGGCACTTGCCCAGAAATATTTTCCAGCGCGGCAGCGCGGCACCGAGATACTGTACCCAGCTGTTGCGGTCCTTTTCCCTGGTTATCGTCAGGCTTACCCCCAAAAGACAGATTTGGTGGATGATCATCATCACCAGGCCCAGGAAGAGATACGTGGTGTAGCTGTAAGTGGGGTTGTACCACACGTCCAGGTTGCAGGATACCGTGTCCAGGACGTTTTCGATTTCCCGCGCGGTCATGCCGAGACCGGCCAGGTATGCCGCCGTGCGGCCGGCGCTAAAGTGGTTGATAACTTCCAGGGCGTATTTGCGGGCATTGTAACCCCAGACCAGATTGGAAGCGTCGTAGACTACCAGCACTTCCGTGCCGCGTTGCCGCAGCGCTTTTTTTTCAAAATCCTCCGGGAGCACCACGCCGGCCCGCACGGCGCCCGTTTTCATGCCTTCCCGCAGTTCCTCGTAGGTGCTGTTCTCCCCGGTCACCTTAAACTTGGGGCTGTTGCTGAAGGCCGCAATCACCTCCCGGCTCAGCCCGGAGCGGTCCAGGTCCACCACGGCCAGGGGAATACCGGTCAGCACCGCCGAAAAATAAACCGCGCCGAAAAGCAGGGTGTAAAGCGCGGGCACCAGCAGAATCAGCAGCAGAATAATTTTATCCTTAAAGATATGTAAACTTTCATAATAGGCAATGTTCAGCACCTGTCGCAAACCCGTTTCCTCCCCAGTGGTGCAGTGGTCCTGCGGTACGTTCCCTTCTTTTACCATTTTTCCCCCAAAAGCAACCGGCACCTTTCGGAGGGTTTTATAGTTAATAATGGTTTCTACTTAAGAAATACCTTGGTGTTAGGGTAGCTTGCTCAGAATGCTTCACGTCGAGTGAACTAAAGGCTCGTTTCGGGCGATATTGGACCGCCTTCAACTCACATCCTGTTACGGTTCAGGCTTTCGCGAACATCCTTGTTCGCTCATCCAATATCGCATCCTCACTTCGCCTAGTTCACTTACGACGCTCTCGCAACATCGCTCGCTACCCTTAAACACCAAGGTTTGTAAGTCTTCTACTCAATTTCCCCAAAAGGAACCGGTGGCACCCTCTTGGGAGGGATTTACAGTCGCTTGGCTTTGAAAATCAGCGCTGCGGTGCCGTAGCACGCGACGGCGATGCTCACGAGGGCCAGAAAGTAGCCCGACATGAAGTCCCAGCCCGGATTTTTGAAGGTTAGAAGATTGAACCCCTGGAAAAACCAGGTTTGGGGCAGTATCTTTACCGCGTGCCGGATGAGCGGCGGCATTGCTTCCAGCGGCCAGGTGTATCCGGACAGAATAAATGCCGGCAGGGCGATAACCATGCCGAACCTGGCTGCGTCCACCGCGTTGCGGGAGATGCCGGAAGCGAGGGTACCCACCCCGTGCAGTGCCACGGCAAAGGCCAGGGTGAACAACAGCAACGCGGCGAAACTGCAGTGCAGGGGGAAATCAAAAACCGCGTAGGCCAGGATATATACCGGCAGTACCGTCAACATAAAGAGCGCAATATGCGCCAGCGACTTGCTGCAAAACAATTTAAACCGGGAAATCCCGGCCGCCTTAACCTGCCGCCAGCTGTTCCGTCCGGTCTCCCCGATGATATTCGTGCAGGCCGCCAGGGTGCAGCACTGCTGCCACACGTTTAAGGCCAGCGCCACCACCAGGAAGAAGGCATAGTTCAAGGTCGGGTTGAACCACGCTTCTTCGCGGAAAACTATGGCCTGGTAGGCGTTCCTGGCCTGGTCCGGCTGGACGCCGCGGGCCACCAGGGTTTTGATACCGGCCCGGGCGCCGGCCGCGCGCGTGATTTGCAGCAGGGCGCCGGTGGCGCCGGTGGCATAGGCCATGTTGCTCCCGTCCAAGATCATTTCCACGCGCGCCTGGCGGCCCGCAAGAACATCTCTGGCAAAATTTTCCGGTATGACCACGCCCGCCACAATTTTGTCCTGCTGGATCAGCTCTTCCAGTTGGTCGAAGCTGTCCGGGCGGGCGATGACATCCAGGTCTTCCGAATATTTTATTTGGGCGATCATCTCACGGCTGCTGCCGGTGCGGTCCAGGTCCACCACGGCCGTGGGGATATTTTTTAAAACCTCCCTGTTGTAAGTGGCGAAGAAAAGCAACATCCCCAGCAGGGGTCCGGCAATCAGGATCCAGCGCAGCCCCTTGTCGCGCCACAAATATAAAATTTCCCGGCGCATTATGGACAGGCACTGGGTAATCATGTTTCTTCTTCACCGCTCTCCGGCAGCCGGTCACAGCTCCAGGCGCAATTTTCCTCCCAGATGCGGCGCACTTTTTCCGGCGGGTAAACCGTCATCCGGCCGCCTTCCAGCCGGCCGACCCCGGTCATCCGGTCCAGGAGGGCGGGTTCGCCGGCCCCAAACCCCCAGACACAGGTTCCTCCGGCAGACAGAAATGCCGACAGTTCTTTCATGATGAGCTGCCGGGAATGCCGGTCAATATTATACGCCGGTTCATCAACGATTAAGAGCTTAGGTTCATTCAACAGGGCGCAGGCCAGGGCAAGGCATTGGTAAGCCCCGTCCTCCAGGGTGTCCACCGGTGTATTGAGAATTTGCTCCAGTTCCAGCCGCCGGGCCAGGCCGGGAATATTTTCCCGCGGCGCGTTTTTCAAAACCGCGATATAATCCAGGTTCTCACCGGCGTTCAAGTCCTGAAAAAGACTGCGTTCCTGGGTTACCAGGCCGGTGTATCTCTTGAAGGCTTCATTTTTACTGGCGTTGCAGCCAAAAACTTCGACGGTGCCGGAACTGAACCGGTCGATTCCGGCCAGGATGTGCAGCAGCGTGGATTTGCCGGAACCGCCGGCCCCGGAAACGCCGAAGCATTCCCCCCGGGCCACCGTGAAATTCAGGCCGTCCAGTACGGTCCTGGGCCCGATTTTTTGCACCAAATCCGTTACTTTGATAACTGTTGCCGTATCCGCCACTGTTACTGACGTCACAGAATTGTTCCGCCTCCTCCGGTGCATTATTACGTTATTCCCGGATTGTTACCCGGGCGGTCATGCCGGTCTTGAGCGTCCGGTCATCGTTCGGCAGGTCGATCTTTACTTCAAAACTGCGGAGGTCGTGCTCGTGCTGTTCGTTTACGGCCTTGCGCACGGCAAATTCCCCGGCGTCATTAATCCAGACCACCCGGCCCGGGAAAACCCGGCCGGGGTAGGCGTCCACCCTTACTTCGGCTTCCTGGCCGAGCTTGACCCGGCCGATTTTCTTCTCGCTGATGAACACCTTGACGAAAGTATTTTCGACGTCGGTAATTTCAAATACGGGAGTGCCGGCGTTGACCATTTCTCCCTCCTCCAGCAATTGTTGGGTGATGATGCCGGAAGCGGGAGCTTGCAGGCAGGCGTGCTCCAGATAAACCCGGGCTTCCTGCAGGGCTCCGGCCGCCTGTGCGGCCTGGCCGGCCGCCGCGTTGCACCGCGCCTGGGCCACCTGTACTTCCAGGCGGGCCGAGACGGCCTGTTCCAGGGCGCCCTGGGCTTCCCGCAGCTTATTCCGGGCCAGGGCGTAATTATTTCCGGCGTCGTCGTAGTCCTTTTGCGCGGCGGCCCCGCTTTCATACAGGGCGGAGACCCGTTCGAACAAGAGCCCGGCGTCCTTCACCCCCACTTCGGCCTGGGCCACCTTGGCGCGGGCCTGGGCCACGGCGGCCTCAACCTGCTGTGCAGTCAGCGTCATTGCCTCTCCGGCTTGCCTCTCGTTGGCCCTGGCCGCGGCCAGGGCGCCCCGGGCCTGGACCAGTTTGGCCTCCAGTTCCCGGGTTTCCAGGCGGGCGAGTTCCTGCCCCGCCGTCACTTTGCTGCCTTCAACCGCTTTTAGGGTCTGGATTTTACCCGGTATTTTGAAGGCGGCCATAATGTTTTTGGCCTCGACGGTGCCCGTGGCGGTGAGGCGGTTCTGCCCGGCGCTTACCGCCGACCGGGACAGGTGCTGGGCGGCAATCAAACCAACCACCAGGCAGGCAATGCCGCAAAAAAACAGGCCGGCCGCTCTTTTCCGGGTCTCTATTTTTTTAAAGATTTCCCGCGACACAACAGCAGTCCCCCTTTTCCTTGGCGGGTAAAATACCCCTGGTAAATATTTCTTCAACGGCCGATTTTACCGCGGCGCGAGCAATCGGCCGCGTGAAAGCCAGGTAGTGAAAAGCCGCAATGGTAATCATGCCGAATAACGAAGAAGTTGCCAGTTCCGGGTTCACGGAGCGGAAAGACCCGTCTTTAATCCCTGCCGTGATTGCTTCCCGCACTACCGCCAGACATTCAGCAAGCATGCCGGCGAGGATTTTCCGCCGCAGTTCGGACCCGGTAAGCTCCTTCAAAAAAAGAAAGACCAGGTCTTGTTCCTTCTCGTAAAAATCAAGATGGCTGTCCACGAGGTTCCTGATTTTATCGTGGGGACTGTCTGCGGCGGCCGCCGCGTCCCGGAGCTGTTTGCCGAAAATATTGATGCCTTCCTGGATTACGGCAAAATACAGGTCCTCTTTATTTTTAAAATGGTAGTAAATAGTGCCTTTGGCCACCCCTACGGCCTGGGCGATCTCGTCCACGGTAGTCCCGTGATATCCCTTGCGGGCAAAAATGCCGGCAGCGGTTTTAAACGTGGGCTGCCTGCCGTCCTTTCCCGCTTTGAATACCCCGCTGAAGGGCGCATCAGTCATACTTTTTCCTCCCGCTTTTTGTACTGACCAGTCAGTTTATAAGATAAGTTCAGCATAGTATGTTTTCCATAATTAGTCAACACCCGGATATGGCTAAAACAGTCATTGGGGACAAAAAACAATCAATGGGGGCGATTTTAATGCAATAACCTGGATAATACATTTTTTAAACCGGTTTTTTCTTCCTGAGTATTTATTCCGTGTCCCTGCATATACATATCTAGAAGGTATTGGGGTTAAACAATTACCAACGTCCGGACGGGAGGCAGGGTAATGCAGGAATACATTCAAAAACGGGTACTTGATATCTGCGCCTATATCCTGGAAACCAAGGCCACGGTCAGGCATACCGCGCAGATCTTTCAAGTCAGCAAGAGCACGGTACACAAGGACATGACCGAGCGATTGCCCTCTCTCAACAAACAACTGGCAAGCAGGATCAAGTCAATCCTCGAATATAATAAGGCGGAACGCCACCTGCGGGGCGGGGAAGCCACCAGAAGAAAATATAAAGATTTAGCCTAAAACGCCATCTGTTGACAGGATTTTGATGAAGAAGGTAGAATGTTAGCATTACTTGGATTAAATCGGGACATCCCCCCGGGGAGTAGAGCTTTGATTTTCGACAGACAAGGACAGGGACAAGGCCCTTTGATTTTTTTGAGTGGGAAAGGGGACGAGCTTTTATGTTCGGCGGAAGCGATATCGGGGTAGATCTGGGTACTGCGAACGTGCTGGTTTTTGTGAAAGGTAAGGGGATCGTGCTGCAGGAACCTTCCGTAGTGGCCACGGAAAAAGAAAGCGGCAAAGTGATCGCGATGGGTTCCGAGGCGCGCCGGATGCTGGGCCGGACTCCGGGAAATATTATCGCCACCCGTCCGCTGCGGGGAGGGGTGATTGCTGATTACGACATGACGGAAAAGATGCTGCGTTATTTCTTGAGGAAGGTCGACGGAGGCCGGAGATTCCTTTTTCGCCCCCGGGTGATAGTATGTATCCCTTCGGGCGTTACCGGCGTGGAAGAGCGCGCGGTGCGGCAGGCGGCCATCCAGGCCGGGGCCCGGGAGGCCCACCTGATTGAAGAGCCTCTGGCCGCGGCTCTGGGTGCCGGACTGGACATTTCCCAGCCCGACGGTTCCATGGTCGTGGATATCGGCGGCGGTACTTCCGACATTGCCGTTCTGTCGCTGGGGGGGATTGTGTGCAGCAGTTCCCTGCGGGTCGGCGGGGATAAAATTGACGAGGCCATTGTCAAGTATATCCGCAAAGAATATAACCTGGCGGTGGGGGACCGCACCGGGGAAGAGCTGAAGCTGGAGATCGGTACCGCCCACCCGCCGGGAGCCGCATCAAAGGTGCTGGATATCCGCGGCCGGGACATGGTTTCCGGGCTGCCCCGGGCGGTTAGCGTCACCAGTCTCCAGGTGCACGCCGCCATCAAGGAAATCCTGGATATTATCGTGGGGGGAATAAAGGAAGTGCTGGAAGTCACTTCGCCCGAGCTTGCCGCGGATATAGTAGATAAAGGAATTATCATGACCGGCGGCGGCGCGCTGCTGGAGGGTATTGACCGGTTGGTCAGCGAGGAAACCGGCCTGCCCGTTTACGTGGCGGAAGCCCCTCTTTCCTGCGTGGCCGAGGGTACCGGCCGTGCTTTGTCCAATATGAGCGTGATCAGTGCGGCCAGCAAGGGTAAAGGTTTCAGGAAGATCATTTAGGGCGCTATCGGATTTGAAGTAATTAATCAAGTATTTATTAAGCAGGCCGGGCGGATTGCCCGGCCTGCGGCTTGAAAATCAGGGTTGAACCCGGTTGGAAAACAATTAATTAACTCAATAAACTATTTTTACAGGTAAAAAGGAAAATCACCAGAAGTTGTCGAAAAGGATAATAGTTGTAAATCATCCCGGCTAATTGACCGGCCGGTACCAAGCAGTGCCGGTATAACTTAAGGTTCAATATAATCTGCAGCCTGCAGCAGTCTGGCGGAGGTATTGTGTTTATGCAGTTTTTGGGGTTCAGCAAAATAAAATCCCGTTACTTTAATTTTAATGCGCCGCGTGCGGCGGCCCGTTTCATTACGGTGTGCCTGATACTCCCGGCGGTATTATTTTTGTCCCCCCTGGCGGCCGGCGACCGGGCGGACCCGCCCGCCGGCCGTTCCCAACCGGTGTCGTTCCTTAACGACCGCGCCGCGGAGATCACCGGCGCCGCCGCGGTAAACGTGCCCGGCTTTGCCGTGCCGGCAGGGCTTACCGGGAAAGGCCGCATCGCGGCCATCGCCGACAGCGGCCTGGACGCCGGGCAGACCGGCGACATCCACCCCGATCTCCGGGATATTCCCGGCCGGATGCCCAAGGTGGTAATGCTCAAGTCCTGGGCCGGGCGGGAAGTGCCGGACGATCCGGACGGCCACGGCACCCACATGGCGGCCACCGTTGCCGGCACGGGCGCCGCTTCGGACGGCAAGTTCCGGGGGGTGGCGCCGGAGGCAAGCATATATTTTCAGGCTATTTTAAACGCTGCCGGTAAACCCGAACCCCCGGCGGACCTGGCCGGCCTGTTTCGCCCGGCTTACGCCGCCGGCGCCCGCGTCCACGTGGACGGTTGGGGCGGGGCCCCGAACGCCTACCGGGAGTCGTCCGCCCAGGTGGACGCCTTCGTGCGCGCGCATCCCGATTTACTGGTGGTATTCGGCGCCGGCAACGGCGGGCCGGCTGCCGGCACGCTTACCGCCGAGGCCAACAGCAAGAACGCTTTGGTTGCCGGCGCTTCCGTGCTGCCACGTCCGGCCCTGGTGTCCGGCACGGGGGGCACCGCTTCCGGCGCGGAGTTTTCTTCCCGCGGGCCGGCCGGAGACGGGCGGATTAAACCGGAACTGCTGGCCCCGGCCTCGGCGGTGATTTCCGCTTGCTCCAGCCTGGTGGAGGGTAACCTGCCGGGCTTCCCGCGGTACACACGCCTGCAGGGCACCAGCATGGCCGCCGCCGTTACCGGCGGCGCGGCGCTCCTGCTGCAGGAGTATTTGGAAGTACATATGAATCTTTCCGGCCCCTCCGCCGCCCTGGTCAAGGCCGCGCTGGTCAACGGCGCGCGCCCGTCCGCGGGCGGGCTTGCGGAGTGCGGTTTCGGTGTGCTCGACCTGGCCGGGACGGTGCTGGCGCTGAAAGACGGCGCTTTTCACCCGGTAGACGCCTGGAGCGGGGTGGTGGCGGGGGAAAGCGCATCCTATACCTTCCGGGTGGACGACCCCGGGAACCCTTTTAAAGCCACCCTGGCCTGGACCGACCCGCCGGCGGAGCCGGGCAGCGGGCATACGTTGGTCAATAACCTGGACCTGACGGTCCAAACGCCCGACGGCCGGCTTTACCACGGCAACCATTTTCTCGGGACAAACGCCCCGGACGGGACAAATAATGTGGAGCAGGTCTACCTGCCGGCGCCGGTGCCCGGGGAGTACACCGTGCGGGTAACGGGAACCGGCGTGCGCCGCGGCACGGTGTCCGGCAGCGCCGTGCCGGCACAGGATTACGCCCTGGTTTACGGGCAGGCCCCGGTAGCAGACATGGTAGCGGAGACGGACGGGCAGGAAATAAAAACGGTAAACGGTAAGATTATCGATCCGGAAAACATTCCCGTGGTCAACCTGCTCAACGACAGCATCGCCGCGGCGGACGCCGCGCACATCTTTCCGGGCGCCGCCTGCTACCGGACGCCGCGGGGCGCCTACCTGGCCGCCGGACTGTGGCGCGCTAGCGGAATAAAGGTTTTCCGGGCAGAGGATGAGATGATATTTACGGAGCTCCACCCGGGCGACCGGCTGGGCGGTTACAGCCTGGCGGAAGACGCCGGTGCGGTGCTGTTAGACCAGTCCCCCGTGTTACCGGCAGAATTGCCGCCGGGGTTCGAAGTTGCCGCGGTAGTTAACCCGCTGGACCAGGAAATTCGAAGCGTCCGGGCGGCTTTTACCGAACGGGAAGGCGTGGTGTCGGCGGTAAGGAATGAGGACGGGCAGACGGAAATTATCCTGGAAGGCGGCGGCGGAACTTACCGTATCGCGGATGACGCGGTTTATTCGTACGAAGACAGTTACGTGGGCGTGGATACCGCCGATATGCCCTTCGGTACCGGCGCCCTGGAAGAGCTGGAAGAAATTTTGCCCGGCATGCCGGTGTGCCTCCGCCTGTCCCCTTCCGGCGGCGAGGTGCAGTACCTGGCGGTAAAAAGGCTGGTTGCCCTCGGCAAGGTGCGGGAAGTCGCACCCGCGTCCGGGAAAATAAAGCTGGAAAACGGCGCCGCCATCCGGCTGCTTACCGGGGCGCCGGTAAAGCTGGACGGTGTGGATGCCCGCCTCGAGGCGCTGCAACCGGGCGACCACGTTTCGGCGGTACTCCTGCCGGACACCGGCGAGGCCATCGGGCTGGTGGCTTACAGCAGCCTGGTGTACGGGAAGACGATTGATTTGGTTAATCAAGCGCGGGCGTTGTACCTGCTGGACGACGAGCGGCGGTACCGTTCCTTCCACCTGCCCCGGGACGCGGTAATTTACCGCTGGGGCATGAAGGCGGTTGAGGAAGCAGTCGCCCCCGGGCTCTGGACGAGATTGATCACCGGTCCGGCCGGTATTGAGGTGCGGCGGATGGACCTGGCGGACACTTTGTTTGACAGTGACGTGGTGGCGGGCTACGAGGAGGAAACCGGGGTGCTTATCACCACGGCGGGAGAAAGCTACCGTATTTCCGGTGCCACGCGCATTTACAAGGACGGGTTCCCGGTGACGCCGGAAGCGTTGCGTCCCGGAGAGCAGATTATGGTGGAGTACGCGGCGGCTCCCCCGCCTACCGGAAACGTGCTCCTGACCGGCGAAGCCCGCTCTTCCGGCCCGATGCCGTTTTTGACGGCTTCCGCCGTGCCCCTGCAGGACCGGCTGGTGGTGACCGGCAGGACCGGCGCGGGTAATGAGGTGGAAGTTTATCTGTGGACGGGGGACCGTTCCCGGCAGGCCGTGCCCGTGGACGCGTCCGGAAGGTTTGTTTATGCGTTGGCGCGGGAAACCGGGTTGGAGGAAGGCCGGAAGCTTGTCGTGGTGGCCTTTGACCGCCGCAGCGGGAGCGTTGCGGGCCGGGAAATGACCCCGGGCGGAAGCAGCGGGTACCGGGGCGGGGTCAGTACCGCCGCGCTGGAGGCCGTTTCCGTGGCGGCCCGGGAAGCGGATTCCCTGACGGGCCGGGCGGGCTATTTGCGGGAAGCGCCGCTGACGCGCGCCGGGGCGGTGGCCGCGCTGGCGCGGCTGCTGAGCTGGCCGCAAACCAGCGCGTGGACCGTACCGTTCACCGATGTGGAAACAATACCGGCGTCCCTGCACCCCGCCCTGGCCGAAGCCGCCGCGCGTGAAATTGTTAAAGGCTATCCCGGCGGCGAATTCTTACCGGCGGCCGCCGTCAGCCGCACCGAGATAGCGGTTATGCTGGCCCGGGTCCTGCACGACCTCGGCGTGAACTATGAAGCGTCGACGCTGCCTTACGCGGATGCCGGGGCAATACCGGGCTGGGCCGCACCGGCCGTTGCCGAAACCACTGCCGCCGGACTCTTCCACGGCCGGCCCGGCGATGCTTTTGACCCGTACGCCCCGGTCACGGTGGAGGAGGCGGCCCAGCTCCTGGACCGCCTCCTCGCCGCCTGCGCGCGTGAGGTTGGCGCCT
>CAYPRB010000005.1:112132-184772 GCA_964413055.1 uncultured Pelotomaculum sp.
AAAATCAAAAGGCCGGGCTTTTTACGCCCGGCCTGTCAAGTTAATGCCGTTATCTTCTTCCTCTATGCGCTTTCCAGCCAGAGCATGATCACGTGTTTGCCGGCCTCCGCTTCCCAGGCGTCCAACTGCTGCCGGTACGCCGCGGCCTGCTGTTCCAACTGCCGGCGTTCGGCGCCGTCCGCGGTGTTTTCCAGACGGGACTGCAGTTCGCGGTATTGCACCATGGTTTCGTGATATAAGGTGGTTACGTCCCGGCTTTCGTCCTGCCGGTCAAATACCGCTCCCAACCTGCCCAGCTGCGCCAGTAATCCGGAGGCGCCGCCCGCAGGTGCGGTAATCCTGACCACCACGACTTTTTTGCCGGCGCTCTGTTCGGGGAAGACTTCGGTCTGCGCCCCGGCCGCCGCCGCCAGGGACACCGCCTGGTCTTTAGCTTTTTCCGGTTCGGCGGCGGTCACTTTCAAAAGCGTGCTGTTGACAGCTATTTTGCTGCTCACGAAAGCCCGCGTTTCTTCCGGGGCGGAGCTTCCGTTTCCGGCGGGGTTGATGCCCGTGGCCGGGTTGGTATCCCCGGAATCAGCTTGCGCTGCTTCATTGCCGCTGCCGGTTTCAGCAGCGGGACCGGCTTGCGTTTCACTGCCGGCGTCACCGGTACCTGCCGGCGCGTTTCCGGAAGTATCTGCTCCGGGAGGCTCACCCGCGGTGCCGCTGCCCTCCGGCGTTTGCAAACCGCCTTCAGGCGTTTCGCCCGGGCCGGCTATTCCCCCGTCCGGGTTTTCCACTCCCGCCGGCGGTGTCTGGTAGCCAACCGTTTTCCCGCCGTCCCCGGCCAGCTGCAGCCCGGTATGAATACCCAGTGAGCTTCCGGCAATCAGCAATGCGGCTGCCGCGGCGGCCGCCGCCGTACGCCAGGACGCGGGCAAGCGGGCTAAAAGCGGCTTCTTGTGCCCGTCCCGCAGTTTTTCCGTCACCGCCGCCGCCAGTCCGGGCGGCGCCGGTACTTCTTCCCGGCCGAGCTCCCGCAGCGCCCCGGAAACCCGCTTCTGCAGCGCCAGCGCGCGCGCGCACTCCGCGCACCCCGCCGCGTGCCGCTCCAGCGCGGCCGCGTCGGTTTCCGCCAGCTCCCCGTCCGGGTAGAGCGCTATTAAAAATAATGCTTCGCGGCATTCCATCAGTTTTCACCTTCTTCTGCTGCCCGCGGGCAATTCCTCGCCGGCGTCCCGCGCCAGCACCGTCATTGCCCGCCGCATGCTCTCGCGCGCCCGGTTGATCCGGGACTTCACCGTCCCCAGGGAGCAGCCCAGCAGGCGCGCAATTTCTTCGTAACTGTAACCGTGGATCTCCCGCAGCACCAGCACCTCCCGGTGCTCGCCGGACAATTCGCCCAGCGCCGCCCGCACCAGCGCGCGGAACTCTTTTTCTTCCAGCGCCTCCAGCGGGTTGCCGCCTTCCGCCGCCACTTCGCGCCTGATTGCGCCGCCTTCCGCGTTCCGGTACGGTTCGTCCAGGGACACTACCTGCCGCTTGCCGTTCTTGCGGCGAAAATTGAGGCACACGTTGACCGCGATACGGTGCAGCCAGGTGCCGAAGTCGGCCTCGCTGCGGAAACTGCCCAGCGCCCGGTAGGCCCTGATGAAGGACTCCTGGGCCAGGTCCTGGGCGTCGTCGCGGTTGCCCGACAGCTGCAGGCAGAGCGCGTAGACCCGGTTCTGGTGGATGCGTACCAGTTCTTCAAAGGCAAACAGGTCTTTATTCTTGGCTTTTTTAACCAGCAAACCGGTACCCTCATCCACGGGAAGTCCACTCCTTGCCAAATACTTAAAACCTCCCGTTTACCTTTTAGACACGGGCAGGCCGGAAAAAGTTCCGGCCCCGGAAAAAGATCCGCCGCCGGGAGGCGCTTAGAAAGTTTATGTTAAAGGAAAGTTTTTCTGGGTAAAAAAATTTAACCGCCCCGCAGTTATTATAAAAGGGCGGGCGGCAGGGTGTCAATTAAATCCCCGTTAAAAACCGGCCGGTGATGACTGGTAAAAAATTTTTGCCGCGGGGGAACTTTTGGGACCGGTTGGCTGTCTAACTAATCAGGTGGCAATCGAGGAAAAGACCTTCTGCGGGGCAGGAATTTGACTGTTTATGTAGAATATGTCTTTTGCCCGTTGCAATTGTGTTTCACACGCCAACGGCTGGAAAACGCGGCGGGGCCTGCGGCCCGGGCGCCGCAGTTGCGCGCGGAGCAACCTTGACAAGGGGGGATGCGGGAAAATTTACACGCCTTATATAAGAGCCGCCGTAAATAACGGCCGGTTCCGGTGAACCAAAAAACAACTTTTAGGAGGGAAACAAGTGATATTAAGGAGAAACAAGAAGATTATCTCGATTCTCGTCACGCTGTCTTTCTTGCTGACCTTGCTGGTGCCCATGTCGACAGCGTTTGCCGCAACGAATAACTTTGCCGAAACCACGCCCTGGGTGCAGGACGGTGAGGATAAAGAGCTCGGCACGCTGGTAATCAGTGAGGATGAGGATCTGGGTACTAAATTCAGGAAAGGCGATGTTGTCACCATCTTCCTGCCCGAAGGGGTGGAGTACAGCACTCCCCCGAGCGTAGCTGAAGGTGTTTATTATGTAGATTCTGACGATATTGAGTTGACTGTCATTGCCGGTGCGGATAATTATGTATCTTTTGAAATAACAGCGGATGGAAGTGGCAATGATAAAATTAAGGTATATTTCGGTGCGGATGGAAAAGCCAGCACGGTAGACATCGATAGCGGCGTTACCGGCGATATCGACGTTGAAATTAGCGCTGCCGGCACAACCGTCACTTCCGAGTTTGTCACCGTAGCGCGTATTGTGGAAGGCGACACCACTACCACCATTTCCTCGGTGAAAACAATTGGTCTCGGCGCAGTTGGTGCGATCGGAACCATACGCATTCAAGAAAACGCGGCCGGGGTTCTGAAGGCTAATGATGATTACATTAAACTGGTACTGCCCAGCAGCAAGTACGAGTGGGTAAAAGGTGATAGCGAAGTAAGCAGTGCCAATTTAAATAAAGATGGAAATGAACCAGCAGTTGAATTTGTAGATGATAGCTTCGGTACTAGAACTTTGGAAATCAAAGTGAATGATACCAGCAGCAGCCAGCCCGGCTTTATCACCCTCAGCGGGTTGGAAATTGATGTCGATGATAGTGCAAAAGAAGAAGAAGAAGTGGAAGTGACCATCAAGGGCAACGAAGTGACCGAAGAGGACATCGTTGTCGCGAAGACCGGGGATTTTGGTTTTGACGTTTATGTCGACGGCGACGTGGAAACCATCATCGCGGGCAGGACCGGCGAAGAACTGCCCACCATCGTTATTGATGAAGTGGTAGCGGACAGCTGGATTGCTGGAAGAACCGTGAAATTTGAACTGCCTTCCTGGGCGGAGTTCGCAAACCAACCTAGTGATAATGATGTATTTGATGGTGCGCCTAAACTAAATAGTAAAAAAGATGAGCTTAGATACACTGTAAAAGATGGTGCTAGTGACGAAGCAGAACTAGACTTTGAGGTTAAAATTGACGCCGACGCTCCCGAGGGCGACCTGGTGCTTAAGATTTCCGGCAGCGCCGGTGTGGAAGACGAACTGGTGGTTGCTGAAATCGTGAAGCCTTTCAGTATTACTGCGGGCAAGCCGGGCATCACCATTGGTGAAAGAAACCAGCAGCTCGGTGACATTATCCTCACCGAAGCTGAAGACGGGGCGCTGGAAGAAGATATCTGGGTAGTCTTTGAAGCCCCGGCCGGGATAACCTTTGCGGACACCCCGGCGGTGGAAGTAACGGACGGCGACCTTGAGGTCGACGACGAAGACGCGAGAAAAGAGTATTTTGCCTTCCGGATTGACGAGGAAAGCAACAAGGAAGCCGGCACCATCGAAATTAGCGGTATTGAGTTCGACGTGGACCGCACTCTTCCCGCCGGCGACATCGCATTTGATGTCTATTTGATAGCAAGTGAAATTGAGGAAGACGACGGCGATATTATTGAGACTAAAGACATTTACGACATCGAAGACAACGAGAAGTATTTGGAAAAAGTAACCAGCGTAGTGGTGGGCACTATTGTGGCCGAAGGCAAGAGTAAAGCCGAATTCGTTATTGGTGAAACCACCTACACTTTAAACGGTGAGGAGCAGACCATGGATGTGGCCCCGTACATTAAGAACGACCGCACTTACATGCCGGTCAGGTTCGTGGCCTACGCCGCCGGTATCTCCGACGACAACATCATGTGGAACCAGGCCGAGCAGAGCGTGGTCATGATCAAGGGCGACCGCGTGGTCAAGATGTTCATCGGCAGCAACACCATGCTGATTAACGGCGTTGAGTTCGTCATGGACGTTGCTCCGGAACTGGTGGATCCCGGCCGCACCATGCTGCCGGTCCGCTGGGTAGCCCAGGCCCTCGGCTGTTCGGTCGAGTGGGATGAAGCCACCCGGACCGTAACCGTTAACTAACCGGTTGGCGGGTTGATTTGAAGTAGTTGTTGGAAGCCCAGATCCTGCGGGACTGGGCTTCCATATCTAACAGGCCGCCGGGAAGTGCGGCCAAATATTTAAGAAAGGGGGGTGTCAATGTGTTCAAACGTGGATTATCCGTGCTATTGGCGCTTTCCTTTGCATTGGTGTTTTATACTGCCCCGGCCCTGGCCGCCGGGGAGGAAGCTGACGGGTTGAGCCTGGACCAGGCCGTAAAAATGGCCCTGGAAAGGAACCGGGCCCTCAAAATCCAGAGACTTGCGGTCGATAAGTCGACCGAGCAGCTTGATGACCTCAGGGACACGATCAAGCACGTGCCCGCGACCGGCGTGTATATCCCGGAAGTGTCCGCTGTCTGGAGCGGGTTTCTCCAGGCGCGGGCCGGCGAGCGCATCGCCCAAAAGGAATTTGAATACGCGCTGCAGCAAACGGTGGTGGACGTGAAAGAAAAATACTATGCGGTTTTGAGCCATGCCAGGCAGGTGGAGCTTGCGGAAACTGATCTGATGATAGCGCGCACCAAAATGAACCACGCCCGGTTGAAATACCGGTTGGGGATGCTTACCCAGGCGGAGCTTTTGGGAATGGAGACGCAGTTGAAGAACGCGCAGAGCAGCCTGGTGACGGCGCAAAACGACCTCGACCAAAGCTATACGGAGCTTGCCATGTTGACCGGGTTGAACGAAAATGACCGGCCGGAACTGAAAGACGAGACGGTTTTTGAGGAGGCGCAGTTCACCTCGCTGGATGCGGTGCTTGCCCGGGCGCTTTCGCAGAACCACAGCGTGTGGGCGGCGGAGCAGGCGGCTTTGGTTGCAAAGAGGGTTAGAGAACACGCCGCCAATTACGAGGTCGGCGCCATCGAAGCAAAGATCAAGGATATTGAAGCCGGCAGCGCCAGGGAGCAGGTGCGGGCGCAGGTAAAGTTGCTTTACCTGACGCTGCAGGGGTTGGAAAAAGCTCATGCCACCCTGGAGCAAAAGGTGGCGGTGTGCGAGGAAGCGCTGCGTGTAGCCAGGATTCAACAAGAAGTGGGCCTGGCCACCGTCCTGCAGGTGCAGGAGGCGGAGGCGGCCTGTAATGAAGCGGTAAAAGATTTGCGGCAGCTGGTGTACAGTTACGACCAGGCCAAGTCGCAGCTGGAAATACTGACCGGTAAAGATATCATTCCGGCATAGCAGCGGTGGTTTTTTACCCGGGTCAGGGAAAGATATGCCTAACAGCCGTATCCGGAACGGGGCGGCTGTTTTTTTATAACCGGCAATCCTTGACATGGGCGGCAGCCGGACATTATACTTAATCTATTAAAACATTTAAAAGATTAAGTGGTGGTGGGCCGTGGAGCATAAAAAAATAGAGCATTACTTCTCCCGCCTGGAGGAAGTGTTTATGGAAATGAGCCGGCGGCTGCACGTCGAGCTGGCCGGGCAGATGGTCGCGGGCATTACCGGGAGCCAGTTCCTGGTTTTGAAGATCATCAGCGGCCGGGGCCGGGTGACGGTTTCCGGGGTGGCGGACGGGCTGGGCGTTTCCCTCAGCGCCATAACCGCCCTGGCGGACCGGCTGGTCAAGGCCGGGCTGGTGGTCAGGTCACGCGATGAAAATGACCGGCGGCTGGCCTGGCTGGAAGTGACGGAGCGGGGCCGGGAAGTTTTTAACCGCTGCAACGAGGGCCGGAAAAAGGTGGGCACGAAGTATTTCGGCCGGCTGGGCGAAGCGGACTTACGGAAACTGATTGAAATTTACGAGAAACTACTGTCTTTTATGCGGGCGGAGAACGCGGGAGAAAAAGCAGGCCGGTAACTTGTTTTTGGTTGATGCGGCTTCCTGCGGCCGGTTTGCACACTGATATTAATACTGTAAAACATGCTATTAATACTATTAATATGGAATTAAAGGGCGGTATAAAAGTAGATGGCGGAAAACAATCCTGCGCCGGCAGCGGCAGCGGCCAAAGGAAAAGGCCTGAGAAAAAGGACCATTATTTTGCTGGTCCTCGCGGCCATGATTTTTACCCTGGCCGCGGTGGCCTTGTTTTACTGGTATCAAAGCGCGCATTACGTGGCTACCGGAGACGCGCGGGTGGACGGGGTTATCGTCAAGGTCACCCCCCGGATATCGGGCCGGATCCTGGAAATGTACGTCGAGGAAGGGGACGTGGTAAAAGAAGGGGATTTCATTGCCCGCCAGGACACTATAAACCTGCCTGCCGGTACCGGCATGGACCTGGCGGTAGTCAAGGCGCCCACCGGCGGCACGGTAATCAAAAAGACCGCCCATGCCGGTGAAATGGGGGTGCCGGGCCAGGCCGTGGCCATGGTGGCCGACCTGGAGGAGCTTTACATAACGGCGAATATCGAAGAAACAAAAATCTATAAGGTCAAGCCGGGCCAGAAAGTGGAGTTCAGTATCGACGGCATTCCCGGGGTGAAGTTTGCCGGGTGGGTGGAGTCTGTCGGGGAAGCCACCTTGTCGACCTTTTCCCTGCTGCCGGCCCTGAACAGCAGCGGCAGCTTTACCAAGGTGGTGCAGCGCATCCCGGTAAAAATCGGGATTGCGGACTACCGGGGACAGCGCCTGCTCCCGGGCATGAACGCCGGGGTGCGGATAATCTTAAAAGACCGTTGACGGTCACCCAATTATCTTATCATGAGACGTTAATATTTTCACCGGTTTGCGGGGCCGGTGTTTGTTTTTACCTTTGAGTAGGTTGTTGACGAAGTAATCAATTTTGCTTTTCCAAAAATTAGACAAATTTCTTAATATCCTGCTTGACGGGTTAAATTTGTGGTAGAATAGTCGTGAATATATTGACTGCATTTCAAAAAGACAGGCCGGGGAATTACCAAATGAAGGTGCATTTGCTCGGGGCGTCTGTCGACGCGCTGACCATGGAAGAAACGGCCGGGCGGGTGGCGGGCTTTATTGAAAGCGGCCGGCCGCACCGGATCATAACTTTAAATCCCGAGTTTTTATACCGCGCGCAAGCGGACCGCCGTTTGCTGGAACTGGTGCACCGGGCCGACCTGGTGACGCCGGACGGGGTGGGGATCGTCTGGGCCTGCCGGATGGCGGGCAATCCGGTGCCGGAACGGGTAAGCGGTATCGACCTGATGCGGCGCCTGCTGGAAATGGCCGCCGGCGCCGGGTGGCGTGTTTTTTTGCTGGGCGCGGCGCCGGGAGTGGCGGAAGAGGCGGTCGCCGGGCTTGTCCGGTGCTTTCCGGGCCTGCGGGTGGCCGGTTGCCACCACGGTTATTTTAGGGAGGCGGAAAGCGCCGCGGTGGCCCGGATGATCCGGGACGCCCGCGCGCAGCTGGTTTTTGCCGGCATGGGCGCCCCCCGGCAGGAAATGTGGCTGGACCGGTATCTGGAAGCAACGGGAGCCGCCGCCGCCCTGGGGGTGGGCGGCAGTTTTGACGTTCTCGCGGGCAGGGTGCAAAGGGCCCCCGCCTGGGTGCAGCGCCTGCACCTGGAATGGCTGGCGCGTCTGCTGCAGGAGCCGTCACGCTGGCGCCGGCAGGCGGTGTTGCCCCTTTTTGCCTGGCTGGTGCTCAAGAAATACAAGTTGAAGCTATTTTAACGCGGGATTTCTGCAATCGGGAGAACTGACCATGCCAAAAGTCGTTATTTCGGGTTACTACGGTTTTTATAACAGCGGTGACGAGGCGATTCTGCACGCCATGCTCCCGGCGCTGCGGGAGGCGGTGCCCGGCCTGGAGGCCACGGTGCTTTCCGGGGACCCGGCCTATACCGCCCGCGAATTCGGGGTGCGTTCCGTCGTCCGGGATAACCCGGTAACGGTGTTCCGGGCCCTGCGGGAAACCGACCTGCTGATCAGCGGCGGCGGCGGGCTGTTGCAGGATGTCACCAGCCCCAAAAGCATCATCTACTACCTGGGCGTCGTGACCATGGCCCTGCTGCTGAACAAACCGGTGTTTTTTTACGCCCAGGGTATCGGGCCCGTGAACACGCGCCTGGGCAGGACGCTGGTGCGCCTGGTGGCCAACCGCGTGGACGCGATTACGGTACGCGACCGCGATTCCCAGCGCGAGCTTGCCGCGCTGGGGGTGACGCGCCCGCCGGTGCGCGTGACGGCCGACCCGGCCCTGGGGCTGGAGCCGGCCCAGATCGACCGCGTGCGGGGGAGAGCGGTTCTCTCCGCGCTGGGGCTGGACGGCGGCCGGCCGGTGGCCGGTATCTCGGTGCGGCCCTGGAAGGGACAGGACGGCTACGTGGAAGCGGTGGCCGGGGCGGCGGACGACCTGGCCCGGGACGGGTGGCAGGTGCTGCTGGTGCCCATGCATTTTCCGGATGACGATGTGACCTGCCGGGCGGTGGCCGCGCGGATGAAAGCCGGGGCTTTTGTTTTGGGGCGCGGGGCTGATTACCAGGACCTGCTGGCCGTTACCGCCAACCTCGGGCTGGCGGTGGGTATGCGGCTGCACTTTCTTATTTTCAGCGCTATTTCGGGCGTGCCCCTGGTGGGGATTCCTTACGATCCCAAGGTAAACCTTTTTTTGCGGGCGGTCGGACTGCCGCCGGGCTTGAGCGCCGAGGGGCTGAATTACGGCGACCTGTCCGCCGCCATCAGCAGGGTGCTGGCCGACCGGGAAAGGATCAGCGCCGGTATCCGGGAAAAAGTGGCGCTGCTGCGCGGGGAAGCGAAAAAAAATGCCGTGCTGGCGGCTGAACTTTTTGCGCCGGTTTGACGTCTAAAGGTATAAGCAGATTATTTCCGTCATTTTAGCGCCGTTATGCTTGTGCGGGGCGGGAATATTTCACCAGGGTTTGCCTGCAGGAATAAAACGGGCGATGTCGAAATACACGCCGGGGAGGAGTAATTTTATGCCTGTTAAGAAAAAAACTAAAACGCTGTTAATAGCTATTTTTGCCGTGGCACTTTTGTTTTTGGGTTACACGGCCTTTGCCGCCGGGACCAACGGTGCGCCGGGCGGGAGCGAAGACCCGCTGGTGGCCCGGAGTTACGTGGACTGGAAAGTGGTCGAACTGGAGGCCGGCCAGGTGCTGGAGGGAAAAGCCAGTGCGGAGTTTATCCTCAGGCGCGGCCAGGCGGAAGTCGTTGACACTTCCGGGGACGGCATTCCCGACCTCACCGCGGGCGTGGACATTTTTGCGGGAGACCGGGTGCCGCAAAACCATTTGCTGCTTATTCCCAGGGAAGACGGGCGGGGCATTAAAGCGTTGTCCGGCGGCGTCTGGGTTATGTACCGGGGCGCGGCCGGGGTGTGGTAGGTGTAGGTGAAGAGGCTGGAGCGAGGTGAATTGTTGTGAGGACCAAAAGACGCCGCAAACTGAAGCGCAAAACGCCTTTTATCGTTACCTGTTTATTGTTGCTGGTGCTGCTGGCCGGCGGCGGCATGCTGGTGAAGAGCGTGTTTTTCCCGGGCGGCTCCGGCGGGGGCGGTGCGTCCGTGTCCGATGCGGGGGAGGAAGCCGGGCTGGAGGAGCGCTTGAACGTGCTGCTGCTGGGTATAGACGCCCGGAGCGGTGAGACCAGGGCCCGGTCCGATACCATGATCCTGGCCAGCGTCGACCCGGAAAGCAAGCAGATGTGCCTGCTTTCCATCCCGCGGGATACCGGGGTCAGCATTCCCGGGCACGGCTGGGATAAGATCAACGGCGCAACCGTTTACGGCGGACCGGAACTTGCCTTGAAAGCGGTTTCCAACCTGCTGGGAACCACGGTTAAATATTACGTGATGACCAACTTCAGCGGATTTAAGGATGTGGTCGATACCCTCGGCGGGGTTACCCTGAACGTGGAACAAAATATGTACCACTGGGACCCGGAGGACGGGGGTGCCTACGGGATTAACCTGAAAAAGGGCCTGCAGCGCCTTGACGGGGATGAAGCCCTGCAGTTTGTGCGTTACCGGAAGTACGATATGGCAGACATCGACCGTGTTAAGAACCAGCAAAAGTTCCTGGCGGCGCTGGCCGGTGAGGTTTTGCAGCCGGGTACCCTTCCCAAGCTGCCCAAGCTGGTGCCGGTAATCAACCGTTATGTGGACACCAACCTGGGGTTGAGTGATTTGTACACGCTGGCCGCGGCTGCGCGCAACCTGACGGACGGGGATATTGTCACCCAGACTTTGCCCGGGCGGCCGGTAACAGTGAACGGGCTCAGCTACTGGGGGGTTAACCCGTCGGAAGCCAGGCAGACGCTGGCGCAGCTTTTCAAGGGGGAAGCCTTAACTCAGGTCGTGCTGGCCACCCCCTTAGACCTTAGTTACCTCCCCCGGAGCGCGGTGCTCGGGCCGGTGGAGGCGGATGCAGGGCAGGATGAGCTTGATGAGCCGGAAGAACAAGATCCGGATACGGAAACAGAACCGGGTGAACCGGAACCGGAAACGGAAATGGAACCGGAAGAACCGGAAACGGATGAATCAGAACCGGGAACGGAGCCGGTGGAGAACGAACCCGGAGCAGAGCCGGACGAACCCGGGACTGAAACCGGGCCGGGAGCAGAATCAGGGGTACCGGAACCGGGTGCGGATGAGGAAGGTTCCAGTGCGGATGAGGAAGGTTCCAATGACTCAAGCGTATCAGAAACCTCAGACGGAACCCCCGGCGACACAACCGTGATTATAACCCCCGTGGACGATAGCGGTCATGACGGCGACGGCGAGACCGGATTCGTTCTCGACAGTACTTTTGAAAATGAATAAGCAAAGACGTGACA
This sequence comes from uncultured Pelotomaculum sp., assembly GCA_964413055.1. GTDB lineage: Bacteria > Bacillota > Desulfotomaculia > Desulfotomaculales > Pelotomaculaceae > UBA3102. The sequence goes on from CAYPRB010000005.1 coordinate 123,361, forward strand.
GGGGGACGGTTCTTTTGAACCGTCCCCCTGTCACACTTTGTCACGCTTATTTTATGGTGACGCCGTAAATGATGCCGGAGGAGGTGACCAGGTTGGTCTTGACGGAAATCTCGGCGCCGGTTTTGATTTCCTTGTTGCCGATGGTGATGTTGTTGTCGGTGATAATGGCGGGAGCATGCGCGGTGACGATCACGTTGTATTTTTCCGGCACATCCGCCAGCACTATTTTACCGTCCAGGGTGGGCACGGCTTCTTGATAGGGCAGTACCTCGGTGTTTACAATCGTACCCAGCAAAATGTTGGTATCGACGTCCCGCACCGTCAGACCTTCTTGAAAGCCTTCCACGGTGGGCTGACGCACTTCCTCGATTAAAACCTTGAATTCAATCTCGCCGTTTTGCGCGGCCAGGCCCCGGTTGACGAAAAAAAGTTTGTATACTCCCGCCGCCAGCAGGGTCACGACCAGGCAGACTATGATTGCATCGACAAAGTTAAACCCCGTTTTTCTCTTTTCAATTTTATCCGGCATCAAATTCATTCCTTTCGTGGTCAGGTGATGACTGGTAAAGTTTATGGAGTACCAGCAGAACTGCCGCCAGCAACCAGATTAATACGGCCAGTTTGTAGTACCAGAGGAAGTAGTCCACCAGCGAGTGTACTAAAAATCCTGCCCCGGCCCCCATGATGCCGGCGTTCAGATTGCGGATGTAAGTACTTCCCGCCGCGCGCAGCTTGATTCCCAGGCGCAGCAGCACCAGAAACAGCCAGGCGCCGGCCGCCAGGCCAATTATACCAAACTCGCTGATTACCTGTAAATACAGGTTGTGTGCGTGGGGGACCGCGTTATTGTTGATCATGTGGGGGTAATACACCCGGGCAAATGCGTTGCGGCCCAGCCCTACCCCGGTGAACCAGTGCTCCTTGAGCAGAGCCAGAGTGGAAAGCCAGGTGTCGAGCCGGTAAGCGATGGAAGAGTCTTTTAAAGAGGTAATGGTGGCAAGCCGTTGCAAAACCGAATCCGGCATCAAAAAGTAGCCGCACACGCCGGCCACGGGCAGCGCCTGCAGCAGCCACTTGCTTTTGAACAGGGCAAAAACCGCCAGGGCCGCGGCAAAGGCCAGCCAGCCGCCCCGGGAATAGGTAAGGACCAGGCAAAGGCTAAAAAGCGCCGCGGCCAGGAGGTAAAACACCTGCCGCCGGCGGTTGGCGGTACCGAACATGCCGCCGAGTGCAAGCGGGGTCAGCAGGACCAGGTACTGCGCCAGGAGGTTCGGGTTTTCAAAAACCGCGTAAGCGCGGTTTCTTAATTCCGGGTTTTCGGCCACGTCGACCCATTCTTTTTGCACTCCGGCGACCCCGGCAAAAAATTCGTAGGCGGCGTAACCGGCGGTGAGCATGCCTGCCGTGACCAGGCAAAGGATAAAGCGGTCCAGTTGTTCCCGCCGGTCGAATATATTGACCATAACCAGCAAATAAATCAGCCCGGTGACGGGAATCAAGAACTCACTGGCGCTGGTTGCAAAAGAAACCGAGGTAACGGTAGCGTAGAACATTACCAGGAATAAGAGCAGCAGCGGCACCAGCACCGGGGTAAGGTAAAAACGGAAGTGCCGCCGGGTTCCGGTTAAAATTTCCAGCCCCAGGACGCCCAGGGTCCACAGGGATAACAAGAATACCACCTTGAAGGGCACAAAGGGCAAAATGAGGACCGCCAGATACAACCCGGCTTCCACCCGGTAAAGTACCGCGCCGGCCGCCAGGACGGCGCCCAGCGCGCCCAGCGCCTGCGGCCAGGGTAACCAGACCAGGGCGGTAAACGCCAGGAGTGCCAGGGCGGACCAGGTGCCGTAAACGGCTCCCCGGTACAGGCGGCCTGCCGGCCGCGGGGGCAGGCGGAAATGTTTTTCCAGGCCGGAGGCCAGTGACTGCAGCAGCGTGTAGGTGCGGCTCCGGCGGACCGGCTCCCGTCGCAGCAGTTGTCCGGTAAAGCTTTCCCGGCAGGAGCGCGCCAGGATACGCGTAAATTTGCCCGTCAGGCTGCGGGCAAAGCCTTGCGACCACGACCCGGTAAGGCGGTCGAGGACGTTTTTTCCGTGGCGAATGATAAAACTATCCATTTTTTGATCAGACCTTTTTTAAAATGCTGATTTGAAAAAAACTAAATAACTTTAAATTTGATTTCGGGCACAGAAGGTTAGGTTTGCTTGGTTCACATGGTCAGGCCGCAGTGCGCGGCTAAAATTTCCGCAATATCGTTTACCCGCGCCGTCCAGGAGTGTTTTTCCATCATCGCCGCCTGGCGTGCGGCCCGGTCCGGCCCGTGGTCTTTGAGCGCCGCGTCCGTTGCGGCGGCAAAACCTTCCCGGCTTTCCGGTACATAGACAAAGGCGCGAAAATCTTCCACCGCCGGGAGAGCCGTGGATACCACCGGCTTGCCGGTGGACAGGTACTCGTAGAGCTTCAGCGGGTCGGAAGCCCGGGAGTGCTCGGCCCCGGTCCTGGGCAGCAGGAGCGCCGAGGCGCAGTGCAGATAGCCGGGCAGCAGGCCGTAGGGACGGCTCCGCAGCCAGTGGACGTTGGGCCGGTCCAGCAGTTCCCGCCACAGGCCGGCGTCGACCGTGCCCTCGTAACAGTGGCCGATCAGTACCAGGGAGCAGCCGGGCCTGGCGCCGGCCAGCCGGAGCAGCAGCGGCAGGTCGACCCAGGAATTAATGGAACCGGTGTACATCAGCACGGGCCGGGGGATGCCGGCCATTTCCGGCGGCGGTACCGGCGCCGCCCCCGGCGATTGTGCCGGTGCCGGCAGGCGGCCGGGTTCCCGCGGCCGGAAATGCTCCACATCGACGCCGTTCCGGACCACGTGCACGGGGCGGCCGTACAGCGCGGCGTATTTGCGCGCCAGCTCCCGGGAGACCGCGATTACCACGCTGCTGCGGTCCATCATATAACGGTAAAAAGACTTGTTTCCGGCCAGCACCCTGGGGTGGTCCCTGATCAGGGGAAAAGCGAAGGAGTCGTCCAGGATGTGAAAGAGCAGGTGCCGCGGGCGCAGTTTTTGCACCAGACCGGTCTGGGTATAGCTCCAGGAGGAGATGTATACCAGTACCCGCTCCCGCCAGGACGGGCCGTAACGCTCCCGCAGGAGCCGGTCCAGTTTTGCGGCGGCATGGCTGTCCGCCAGCTTGCGCAGGCCCAGAAACACGGGCGCAAAGCCCAGCGGCGGCGCGTATATTTCGATCCCGTCGCAGACTTCCCGCTGCCAGCGGGTGGCGCCGGCCAGGTAGGCCGGGTCGCCGGCCGCTTCCCGGAACCCCCGGGGCGGTTCGAGATACAGCCGGTCCGCCCGGCCGCGGCAGGCGGCGGCCAGGAAGCGCACCGTGTCGTTAATTTCCTGCCGGTGCCAGGGGTTCATGCCTACAAAAACCACCGCCTGAATCTTATTCAACCGTACGTCCTCCGTAAAAAGTTGTCAAGTTTGCCGTGTAATCATGTCCAATCCTATCCGGGGCAGACGTTTTAAAACGTTGCTGCCCTGTTTATTTTAATACATTGCTGAAAAAGACACAATAATCAACCTCTGGACAGGAAAGAACGGACCCTTTTCCGGCCCCGGCTTTCCAGCCCCGGCAGGATAAATTTTCCGGTTTCGGGAATTTTAATTTTGGGACGGGGCACTAATCCTGGACCTGGTGGTAAATTGATGTGAAATGTGTTATTATTGGTTATTAAAGCCGGGGAGGAGTGGCGCATATTGTCACCGGCTGCCGGAACCATTGCCCGCGCGGCGCTGGTACTGTTGATATTTAATATATTATCCAAGTTGACGGCACTGGTGCGGGAAGTGGTTATTGCCCGGCAGTTCGGGGCAACCGCCGAGATGGATGCCTACCTGGTGGCGTTTTCAATTCCTTCGGTGCTGTTTTTTCTTTTTACCGGGGCCCTGGCCACGGTGGTGGTGCCGGTTTATTCGGAATATGCCGCCCGCGGCCGGGAGCAGGAAGCCTGGGGGTTGTTCGGCACCTTTTTTAATGCGTTGCTGGTGATTTTGATACTCACCACCGCTGCCGGCCTGCTGTGCGCGCCCTGGCTGGTGAAGCTGCTGGCGCCCGGGTTTCAGGAAACTTCGGTCAGTTTGGCCGTGGAATTGACCAGGCTGATGTTCCCGCTGCTAATCTTCAGCGGCCTGGCCTCCCTGTTCGGCGGTCTCTTGAACGCCAGGAATATTTTTGCCGTTACCGCCCTGAACGCGCCCCTTTCCAACATAGCGGTGATCGTGGCGGTTTTAACTTTGAGCGGATTTCTGGGAGTGCACGGGATGGCGCTGGGGGTGCTGGCCGGCGGCGTCGCCGCGGCCCTGGTGCAGCTGCCCGCACTGCGCCGGGCCGGATTTCGTTTCCGCCCCGGGGTTCCCTTTAACCACCCCGACCTGAAGAAAATTTTCCGGCTGCTCCTGCCCATCACCGTGGGGCTTTCCATCAGCCAGACTTATATCCTGATTGACCGTTTCCTGGGTTCCGGCCTGGCAGCGGGCAGTATTTCCGCGCTTAATTACGCCAACCGGTTGATTCAAATGCCGGTGGGGCTTTTTGCCACGGCCCTGGGGACGGCTGTTTTCCCGTCGCTGACCCGGCGGGCGGCCGGGAAAGACTTGCGCGGGTTGGGGGAGGGAGTGCGGCGCGCGCTGCGTCTCATCATTCTGGTTTGTGTACCGGCGTCGGTGGTACTGCTGGTGCTGCGGGAGCCGCTGGTGGTGCTGTTTTTCGAGAGAGGCGCTTTTGATGCCCGGGCAACCGGGATGACCGCTGCGGCCCTGTTTTTTTACTCTTTCGGCCTGGTGGGTTGGGCCGGGGAATTTGTCCTGGCGCGGGGATTCTTTTCCCTGCAGGACACCCGCACCCCGGTAAAAATCAGCGCGGTGGCCGTGACGGTCAATCTGGCGCTGAGCCTGGCCCTGATCGGACCGATGCAGCACAGCGGCCTGGCGCTGGCCAATTCCACCGCCGCGCTGACCAATATGACCCTGCTGCTCATCTACCTGAACCGCCGTGTGGCCGGCCTGTGGGATCTGGCCATGGGGCGTTTTATCGCGACGGTCCTGCTGGCGGCCGGAGTAATGGGCGCGGCCGTCCATATGCTGCTCCCCCGGGTGGAGGCGGCGGTTTCCGCCGGGACGTTGCTGCTGGCGTTGCAGGTAAGCCTGGCCACTGCCGCGGGTATGGCGGTTTATGCGGTGGTGCTCGCGTTGCTGCGCGTTGAAGAGGTCCGCAGCTTGTGGGGGATATTGAAAAATATGCTACCTATTTCCTTCCGATGAATTTTATCCTTAGGCAGGAAGTAAAGCTTCAAGATAGAAATTTAATCATAAGCACCCATGTTAAAATATGTCTAATATTGCGATGAAAAACCGGTGTTTGAAGGTGTTTTAAATTGATAAGGAGTTGACATCACCGTGAGAACATTTTTAGCGCTGTTTATTGCTGTCCTGTTTTTTTGCGTGTCTTTGATGCCCGCCGGAGCCGGTGAACTGCCGGACAGCGGTTCTTTTTTCCGGGTTCTGGAGCGGCAGGCGGAGACCATCAGCGAGGGAGTGACGCTTTCGTCCTACGCGCTGACGGTAAACGAACGTCCGGTCAGAATGTCGGTTCTGGAGATTGACCTGGACAATCCTTACGTGGAACTGCGCAGTTTGGTCGGGACGGACGGGACCCTGGCGGAAACCCGGCCGGTAAGTAAAATGGCCGAACGCACGGGTGCCGTGGCGGCGGTAAACGGGGGCTTTTTTATTAGAAACCAGGGCAAGCCGCTGGGCATGGTTGTGAAAGACGGGGAACTGGTGTCCGGACCGATCATGCGCGCAGACATGCCAGTTTTTGCGCTGGATTTACATAACCGGCCCGTGATGGACTTTTTTAAGTTCAGCGGTAGTGTCACGGCTGGAAACGGGGAGACATATCCTCTTTACGGCGTGAATAAGCTGTTTTATAACTTGGAAAACGGGAGTTTGTCCGATACGGACCGCCTGACCCTGTATAACCAGTACTGGGGTCCGTTGAGCCGGGGCGGTAGCGATGCAGGCCTTGCCGGTGTGCTGGAAGCGGTGGTTGCTGACGACGGTACCGTGGTTAACCGGGTTTATGAGGGAAAACCCGTGGTCATCCCCGAAGGCGGCTTTGTGTTGCGGGGACACGGTAGTGCCGTGGATTTTATCCTTGAAAACCTGGCGGTCGGCACCCGGGTGAAGGCGGATTACCGGACCACACCGGATTTTGAAAAAATAAAACTGTCTACCGGCAGCAACAGCTTTCTGGTGCAAGAAGGGCGCGTGGCCGCATTCCAGGAAGTGCTCCGGGGCCAAAATGCGCGCACGGCAGTGGCCGCGGCCGAAAACGGGCGGGTGCTGTATCTGGTGGCAGTGGCCGTAAATGAGGAAAGCACCGGGGTGGAACAGGAAGAACTGGCGGAACTGCTGGTGGCCATGGGGGTTGAGGAGGCGTTGAACCTGGACGGTGGCGGTTCCACCACCATGGTGGCGCGATATCTTGGTGACACGGAGCTTTCGGCGGTGGTCCAGCCCCAGGGCGGGTGGCAGCGGCCGGTTCCCGACAGCCTGGGAATTTTCAACACCGCGCCGTCCGGAAGACCGGCCGGGTTGATTGTCAGCGGTCCGGACACCCTGCTGCCCGGCACCACCGCTGAATATACGGTCAAAGGGTACGACACCCATTTTTACCCCTGGCAGCCGGGAACCTTCGACCTGCGTGTCGCCAGGGGGGACGGGACGGCCAGCGGCGGTGTGTTTACGGCCGGCAGCGGCGGTGAGGTGGTGCTTGAATTTACGTCCGGCGGAGTACGGGAACAGAAAAAGGTTTACGTGGTGGAGGATGCCGCCATGAAGTCGCTGCGGGTAACGCCGTCTTTGATTGTCGCCGACTGCGGCCAGACGGTACCGCTGGCATTTACGCTGGAGACTTTTGACGGGCGGGAATTCCCGTTGGAGGAGCAATATATTGAGGTGCGTGCGTCGCAAACGGTTCCGGGAGCAGTGTACGGAGACAAGTTTGTTGCCGGGCAGGTGAGAGGTTCCGGTACGCTGGAAGTGATTTACCGCGACCTGGCGGCGCAGGTGCCCGTAATGGTGGGCAGCCTGTTCAGCGATACGGAAGACAACTGGGCCGGCGACCAGATCGAGGAAATGGCCCGGGCGGGGATTATCAAAGGGTTTACCGACGGAACTTACCGTCCCGCCGAGCCGGTCACCCGCGCCCAGCTCGTTACTATGCTGGACCGGCTGCTGCAGTGGAGCCCCGGTTCCGGGCAGGAAGAGCCTTGCTTTGAGGACCAAATCCCCGCCTGGGCGGAAGATGCCGTGGCCGCGGCCGTGGCCCGCGGCGTGGTCCGGGGCTATCCGGACGGGAAGTTTCGTCCGGACCGCCCGGTTACCCGGGCCGAGGTAGCGGTGATCCTGGAGCAGGCCGTGGAATTGACTTTCAGCAGCGTGGCGGACTTGGATTTCACGGATGCCGGAGATATTCCGGAGTGGGCCCGGGAGGCCGTGGAACGGGTGGTTTCCGCCGGCGTGCTCCGGGGTTATGAGGACGGGCTGCTGCGTCCCGAAGCCCATGTCACCAGGGCGGAAACGGCGGTGTTATTTGCGCGTCTGAACGGGTTAAACTAGGTAGGGGTGGAAGGTTAATTGGCGCCTGTAACGGTTTTAATGACATTGATGGGCCTTGAAATCGGCGGTGCGGAGACGCATGCCGTGGTTTTGGCACGTCATTTGAAAGAAATGGGCTACCGGGTAGTGCTGGTATCCGGCGGGGGAGTTTATGAAGAAACCATCGCCCGGTACGGGATCAGGCACTACCGGGTGGTTTTGGATAAAAAAGGGCCGCTGGATATTTACCGTGCGGTGGCGGCCCTGCGGTCGATCATTGCTGCGGAAGGCGTGACGCTGCTTCACGCCCACGCCCGGATTCCGGCTTTTGTTTCCGACCTGGCCGCAAAGCTGGAGGGGATCAATTTTATTACCACGGCGCACGCCATGTTTTCCACTGAATGGCAATTCAGGTATTTGTCCCGGTGGGGAGAAAAGACTATCGCCATTAGTCCCGATATCAAAGAACATTTGATTAAAGAATTCGGGGTGGCCGAAGAAAATATTTTTTTGATTCCTAACGGAATTGATACGGACACTTTTAATCCCGGCCTGGCCGGTGACCTGGAAGCGGAGCTGGCGCTGGAACAAAACGGGGCGCAAAGCCTGGTTATTTACGTGAGCAGGCTGGACGAAACGCTGGCGGGGGTGGCACAAAACCTCATGGAGGCCTGTGCCCGGGTTTACGGTGATTTTCCGTCCGTGCGCCTGCTGATTGTGGGCGGCGGGGAAGGTGCGGGCGCGGTGGCGGCCGGGGCGGCGGAGGTGAACGCCCGGACCGGGGTGGAACTGGTCCGGCTGCTGGGGGCGCGGACCGACGTCAACCGGCTCATGGCGGGCGGTGACCTGGTGGTGGGAGTAAGCCGGGTGGCGCTGGAAGCCATGTCCTGCGCCAGAAATGTGATTCTGGCCGGGGGAGAAGGTTACGGGGGGTTGATTGGCGCGCAAGATTTAAAAATGCATGCAAGCGACAATTTTACCGGCCGCCGGTTTAAAGCAGCGGCTACCGTTGCCAATCTGGAACGTTCCCTCAAAGAATTTTTGCTTTTACCTCCGGAACGTAAAGAACACCTGGGAAAAATATTGCGGCAATATATTGTGGAGAATTACGGCAGTATGAAAATGGCCCGGGAAACGGCAGAAGTATACGCAAAGGTGTTGAACGGGTGAGAAGCCGATGTTGAAGGTGCTGCATATCATCAGCGATACCAACCTGGGCGGGGCCGGCCAGCATGTATTAACTTTTCTGGAGCATTACGACCGCTCCCGGCTGGCGGTGCGGGTGCTTTGCCCGCCGGGTGCCCTGCTGGTGAAGCATTGTGCCGCTGCCGGGGTTGAAGTTGACACCAGCCCTTTTTTCGCCGGGGACAGTTCTTTTGGGTGGCGCGGGCTGGCCGGACTGGTGCGCGAGGTGGGCGGTTTGATTAAGCAGCACGGGATCGATGTGGTCCATACCCACGCGACCTTTTCCGGGCGCCTGGCGGCCAGGCTTGCCGGGGTTCCCGGGGTGGTTTACACCAAGCACCGGATGGACTGGGCGGCGCCCGGCGGGGAACTCAAAAGCCGGGCCGCGGCGTTTTTGAACCGCGCGACCTGCCACCGGGTGATTGCGGTCAGCCGGGCGGTGCGGGAGAGCCTGGTCCGTGAGGGGATGCCGGAAGAGAAGATCGCCTTGATTTATAACGGCATTGACGTGGAAAAATTTAGAGAGCGTGCCGGCCGCGAATTGTCGCCGCCCCTCCCGGAAGTCCGGGGGAAGCGGGTGGTGGGCATGGTGGCCCGCCTGGAGCCGGAAAAGGGACACCGGCATTTCCTGGACGCCGCCGCCCTGGTCTTGGAGCGGCGCGGCGATGCCGTTTTTGTGGTCGCGGGTACGGGTTCCCTGGCCGGTGCGCTGGAAAAGAAAGCGCACCGGCTCGGGATCAGCGACCGGGTGTTTTTTACCGGTTTCCGGGAGGATATTCCCCAACTGATCGCCGCGCTGGATGTCATGGTGCACCCGTCGCTTACGGAGGCCTTCGGCATCAGCCTGGTGGAAGGCATGTGCCTGGGCCGGCCGTGCGTGGCCAGTGCCGTGGGCGGGCTGGCGGAAATAGCCGGGACGGACGGGTACGCCGCGCTGCTGGTGCCGCCGGGGGATGCGGCGGCGCTTGCCGGCAGGATTATCTTTTTGCTGGAAAACCCGGATGCGGCCCGGGCCATGGGCAGGCGTGCCGCGGAAATGGTGCGGCAAAAATTTGATGCCGGGACCATGACCGAAAAAATTACCGGTTTGTATTATCAAATCGTTGACCGGGCCTGAATGCTGACAGGCTTATTTTTAAAGCCGGAGGCATAATCATTAAGTGTAAGGAGAGGGTGTTAAAGTGCTTGATATTACCAAAATTCAGGAAATATTACCGCACCGTTACCCGTTTTTACTGGTGGACCGGATCGAATCCGTGGAAAACGGCCGTAAGGCCGTGGGGTTCAAAAATGTCAGCGCCAACGAACCGTTTTTCCAGGGGCATTTCCCCGGCCACCCGGTAATGCCGGCGGTGCTGGTGATCGAGGCCATGGCCCAGGTAGGCGCGGTAGCCGTGCTGCAAATGCCGAAATATGCCGGTAAAATTGCTCTTTTCGCCGGTATTGACCGGGCCCGCTTCCGGCGGCAGGTGGTGCCGGGCGACCAGCTCCGGATCGAGATCGAAGTCCTGAAATTGCGCGGAGCCGTGGGCAAATGTCGCGCAACGGCGCACGTGGGAGCAGAACGGGCCGCCGAAGCCGAACTCCTCTTCGCCATCAACAAATAACCCTTCCTCCCCAAAAGCCCCAAAAAGGAACCGGTCCCTCTGCGAAGAAGAAAATTCTGTAAACAAAACCAGGAGTGTTCTTTTCTTTTGGCCGCTGGAAATTAGGGGGCTGACTTTTCCTCGCATAACTGATAATATAGCAGTATGAGTTAATAGTTGTTAACTAACTATTAAAGGGGTATTTTTGGAATGGATTTACATAGAAAAGAATAAAAACAGGAGAACCTTTCTATGCATTTTGCAGTCTAATATTATGGAGGAGCGTATGTTAAATTTTAAAAGGGGAGGATTAGATGAAAATTGTTGGCCAGAAGATTTTTAAGTTATTGCTAATCGGTTTACTAATGACAGTCGTACTGGTACCGGCCGCTGTTGCTGCCGCTGCCAATCAGCAGGTCAGTTTGGTGTTTAACAGTCAGGAATACGAGGCGGATATGTATATAGAAAATGATTTGAGCTACATATCTACAGCGTCCCTGACCAAAATCCCGGGTCTGGCTTTTGAAGAAGAAGGCTATGTGCCTTTGCGCAGCTTCTTTGAAAGCAGGGAAGGTAACGTCCGCTGGGATAACACGGACAGAAAGGTAATCGTTTCGTGGCGTGAAAAAAATGATGATTGGACTGCGGATGAGCTGGCAGTTGAATCCAACAGGTTATTGCAAGAGGAAAACACTTATAAAATGAAAGGCAGCGCAACCATCGAAATGAATGTTACCGGACCGGATGCAGACGGGATTCCGGAAATACCTGAAATGCCTGTTATCATGGAGGGAGTATTTCAACAAGAACCGCTGTCCATGTATGTTAAGCAAACGATGGCTCTGCCGCTGGAACTTTCCGGTGAGGATCTGGACTTGACGGAAGAGGAAGCGGCTTTATTACCTGACGGAGAAATGGTCACTGAAATGCTATGGACGGAAAACAACATTTATCAGAAAACTCCCCTGTCCGACCAGTGGATAGTCCAGGATCTGTTCGACGCGGATATGATGGAGAACCTGACCGGAATGCTGCAGACCACACCCCAGCAATCCCTGGATATGATGCGTGAGTTTGGGATTATCTATATTTTTGGGGATGATCTTGAAATTGACGGGCAAGAGTACTATACAATAAGCAATTATATTGACAGCGCTACGTGCCAAAAAGCATTATCGGAGTTTTTGGGTGATTTTGATATGGGTAGCTTGATGGCCGGTCTTGAGGGGGCGACTGAGGGGGCGACCGTTCAGGATGAAGAAGAAATAGCCGAATTTAAGCAGGTGCTCGAACAGCTTTTGACAGCGATGGAGATGGATTATTATGTGGATACTTATGTAAACAAAGAAACATTGTTAACAGACCGCATGAAATTTAATATGGAGATAAAGTTTGAACTTGATGAAACCATGAGCCCTGAGGGAGCGGTTAGCTTTGAAATGGCAATGTTTGGGGATTTTGAGCTTGATGATATTGGCGAAGAGATCCAGCTGCCCGATGTGAGCGGTGCTATCACTCAGCAAGAGTTTATGGAACAGATGATGGATACAATGGAAATTCCGGAAGAATAAAAAGACTTTAAAAAAGCTGCGTACAAGCAAGCCCCGTTTGCACATGCCGGGACTTGCTTGTTGCATTAATTAAAATAAAGGTTGCCACTAATTATTTTTTTTATAGCAGAAGACTTGGGCGGCGGGGATTTGTATAATGTGGAGTATTATTAATATAAACCGCGATATTTGTTGATTAGCCGGTTTATTAGCGAATAGAAGGCGGTTTTTGGTTATTGTCACCGCAGGTGGGATTAAGATAGAATATCCTTTAATACCGTGCAATGACATGCCCTTTTGGAGGGATACACATGCAGATACCGGTAACGGCGATAATTCTGGCCCTGGTGGCGGCTTTGCTGGTTACGCCGCTGGTCGGAAAGTGGGCTTTTAAGTGCGGCGCGCTGGACCGTCCGGGCCAGAGGAAGATACATAACCGGGTTATGCCCAGGATGGGCGGCGTGGCTATTTACATCAGTTTTGTGGTGGCGGTTTTGCTGACCAGGGAAATCACCCTGCCGGTGGCCGGTTTCCTGGCGGGCGGTTTTTTGATCGTGCTGCTCGGTATTATCGACGATACCAGGGGTGTTTCGCCGTGGGTAAAACTGGCCGGTCAGGTGGTGGCGGCAGGTGCCGTGATTCCGTTTGGTATCAAGGTGCAGTTTTTGACCAACCCGTTTTCCCACGATTTGTTGGCGTTGGGTGTGTTGAGCATTCCCGTAACGGTGATTTGGATGGTCGCGGTGATTAATGCGGTCAATCTTGTGGACGGGTTGGACGGGCTGGCCGGAGGCACTTCGTGTATTGCCGTCCTGACCCTGGCGGCGGTGATTTGGATCGAGATTTTACTGAACGGCGGCGCAACGCAGGGACAGTGGGATGCTATTACCCTGGCCCTGGTTCTGGCAGCGGCAATACTGGGTTTTCTGCGGTATAACTTTCATCCGGCGAAGATATTTCTCGGCGACTCCGGGTCCATGTACCTGGGTTATAGCGTGGCCGTGCTGGCGGTTATGGGTCTGGCCAAGAGCGCTACTTTTATTTCCGTAATTATACCGGTGGTGATTTTGGGGATACCGTTCCTGGATACCACCCTGGCCATAATAAGGCGTTATTGCGGAAACCGGCCGATATTTCAGGCGGATCAGGGGCACCTGCACCACCGGCTTATAGCTATGGGCTTCAGTCACCGCCGGGCGGTGCTCTGTCTTTACGGCGTGAATATCGTCCTGGCGCTGAGTGCCGTGGTAATGACCTTGATTACGCCGAAGCAGGCGGTGGTTTTTTTGGTGCTTTTGTCCACGGGCGTGCTGGTTTTGGTCAACAAAACCGGGATTGTCAGTGCCGGCGGCAGTGGCCATACCGGGTATCTGGCCCGATCGGAAAAGCAGCAGCGGTCTTCTTAGCGGGACCGTTTTTTAATTGGTTGATTAATTATTTTTTGATGTATTTCCGGTTTACATGTCTGTAATATAATGTTTTAATTTGTATGTAGTTTCTAAACCGGGGAAGGGTGGAGGTTTTTAAATGAAAAAAGTCAGAAAAGCCATCATTCCCGCGGCTGGCCTGGGGGTGCGCTTTTTGCCCGCCACCAAGGCACAGCCCAAGGAAATGCTGCCGCTGGTAGATAAGCCGACCATTCAATATATAGTGGAAGAAGCGATTGCGTCGGGAATCGAAGAAATACTGATTATCACCGGCCGGAATAAGCGGGCCATTGAGGATCATTTCGACCGTTCCATTGATTTGGAGCTGCAGTTGACGAAGAAGGGTAAAACTGCCCAGCTGGAACTGGTGCAGGAGATCGGGCGGCTTACCGACCTTTATTACATCAGGCAGAAGGAACCGCTGGGCCTGGGGCACGCCATTTACTGCGCCCGGCGGTTTATCGGCGAAGAACCTTTTGCCGTGCTGCTCGGGGACGACATCGTGCGGGCGGAGGTGCCCTGCTTAAAGCAGTTAATGGATTTATACGTGGAGGTGCAGTCATCGATTGTTGCCGTAATGGAAGTGCCCCGGGAGGATACCAATAAATACGGTATTCTGGACGCGGACCGGGAGCGGAACGGCATTTACCGGATCAGCGACCTGGTTGAAAAGCCGCCCGTGGAGGAGGCTCCGTCCCGGCTGGCGGTGATGGGCCGCTATATCATTGACCCCCGGGTATTTTCGATCCTGGCGGAGACCAGGCCGGGTGCCGGGGGTGAAATTCAGCTTACCGACGCGCTGAAGGTGCTGTGCCGCGAGCAGTCCATGTACGGGCTGGCTTTTGCAGGCCGGCGTTACGATGTGGGCGACCGGCTGGGTTATCTCCGGGCCACGGTGGAATTTGCTTTGGAACGGCCGGATCTGGCGGAGGGATTCCGGGAATACCTGCGGTCCGTCTGTAAGAACCGGGATATAGGGGGGACGGACGGTTGAAGCTAGAATAAACCCCGCGGGGCTTTCCCGCGGGGTTTATTTTGCCTTTTTCTCCGGCAGTTGCTGCTTGTCGGTGCCGGCAGGGGTGTTTTTAATCCGGCAAAGGTAGTCTTTAAACATTTTTTTCCTTTTGCTCAGCTCTGCCAGAGCCTTTTTTTTACTGAGCATCCTTCTCCCTCCTAGTCCTAGTGTTGCCGGGTGTGACCGGTTTTAAACCGGAGCCGCTTTAAGATGCATGAATAACCGTGCCGGTTGGCAAACTAAAAACCGGTAACGTGTTAGAGGGGGAGGGGAAAATTTGAATCCTTACATGGAAATTTTGTTAAAATCATTGGGAGCGTTTGTGGCGGTAATATTCATTACCAGGCTGGTAGGTAAGTCACAGGTGGGGGGGTTGACCATCACCGACTGGGTTAACGGCATTGTCGTCGGTTCCATCGCGGCAAGCCTGGTCACCAGCGTGGGCGTGCCGGCCGGTTATTACGTCATGGGCCTGCTTTTATTTATGTCCTTTACTATTTTAGCGCAGTGGCTGGAGATGAAATTACGGCCCGTCCACAAGATATTGAGCGACGAGCCGACAGTGGTGGTGCACAACGGGAAAATACTGGAGGGGCGTATGCGCAAAATGCGCTACACCGTAGACGACCTGACTTCCCAATTGCGCGAGAAAGGAGCCTTCAATGTTGCGGACGTGGAGTTTGCCATTGCCGAGCCTGACGGGCAGCTCAGCGTCCTGCTCAAAAGCCAGGCCGCACCCGTCACGCCGCAAGACCTGAATATTCCTACCAGGTATCAAGGGGTGCCTTCGGAACTGGTGGTGGACGGGGTAATCATTGAGCAGAATTTGAAGCAAAATAATCTGGACGAAGACTGGTTGTTGGGGGAACTGCAAAAGCAGGGCATTGAATCGCTGCAGGAGGTTTTTTACGCCAGCCTGGACACTGACGGCAATCTTTACATTGATAAGAAGCGGGACGATCTCGAATATGTACAGGACATTACCGACAAGCTGCCGGGCCGGATGCCGCAATAAACCGGCCGCATATATTGCATATATTGCCCTAGCCACAAAGCCGCCCTCCCGGCAGGGCGGCTTTGTGGCACAGCAGGAAAATAAAAAAACACGTCGAAATTTAATTAATAGCTTGCGAGTCGTTATCGGGAGTAACGACTCTTTTAATGTTTTAGAGCGTTGGTAGAGTGGGGAAGGGTTTATGTCGACGGGGAAATTTATTTTTAAGGCTACGGTTACGATTGCTTTTTTCAGCCTGCTGTCGAGGTTTCTGGGGCTGGTACGTGATATCGTGATTGCCAATCAGTTTGGGGCCTCCGTGCAGACGGACGCGTATCTGGTGGCCTTTACGTTGCCGAATTTGCTGTTTTTCGTGATCAGCGGGGCGCTGGTGGCGGTGGTGGTGCCGGTGTTTACGGAATATGCCGCCAAAAAAGCAGAGCAAGAAGCCTGGAAAATATTTAATACGGTTTTTAATGTCGTAACGTTAATATTTATTATTATTTCCGCCGCCGGCATGCTCGGTGCGGTCTATGTGGTTAAAATAATCGCCCCGGGTTTCGAAGGTGCGGCCGCCGGGCTGGCGGCGGACCTCACGCGTATAATGTTTCCCCTGCTGCTTTTTTCCGGTTGGGCTTCGCTCTTTACCGGGTTGTTGAATGCCAACAACATTTTCGGTGTTCCGGCTTTTTCCAATGTGGTTAATAATCTGGTGATCATCCTATCCGCGCTTACTCTGGGCAGCTTATACGGAGTGCACGGACTGGCGGCGGGTACCGTCATCGCCATGGCTTTAATGGGCCTGGTGCAGTTGCCCGTTCTGGTGCGCGCCGGTTACCGCTACACGCCGGTGTTTGATATCGGGCACCCGGGAGTGAAAAAAGTTTTTTACCTGGCGCTGCCGGCCACGCTTGGGATATCGGTAAACCAGGCCTATATTTTAATCGAAAGAATTTTTGCTTCCGGCTTGCAGGCAGGAAGTATTTCAGCGCTTAATTTTGCCAACAAGCTGATTCAGTTTCCGGTAAGCTTGATCGTTCTGGCCCTGGGCACCGCGGTGTTTCCGACCCTGTCCAAACTGGCGGCGGAGGGAAGTCTCACCGAGTTGGCCGTTACTTTGAAGCGGTTGGTCAAAATCATGATTCTGGCCATGGTGCCGGCGGGCATCGGTCTCATGGTACTGCGTTACCCGGTAGTAAGCCTGCTGTTCCAACACGGGGCTTTCGACCGGCAGGCCACGGAGCTGACGGCCGCCGCTTTGCTTTTCTATTCCGTGGGCCTGGTCGGGCAGGCGGCGATTATCATTCTCAGCCGGGGGTTTTACTCCGTACAGGATACCAGGACGCCGGTTAAAATCAGCCTGTTTACAGTTCTGGTCAACCTGTGCCTGAGCCTGGTCTTAATAAGGGTTTTTCAGCATGCGGGGCTGGCCCTGGCCAGCTCGTTGGCTTCATTAACCGGCACGGTATTGTTGATGATTTTCCTTGAGAGGAAAATTACCGCTTTAGAGTGGTCGGGGTTGGGCAAATTTATATTGTCGGTGCTGGCCGCTTCGGCCGTCATGGCGGTGGCAAGCTACGGTGTTGATACCGCCCTGGCCTGGTATTGCCCCTGGAGCGGCACGCTTGGTCTTGCCGTCCGGGTAGGTGCGGCAATTGCCACCGGGGTGGCGGCTTTCATAGCGACAGCAACGGTATTAAAAATCGAAGAAATGCAATTATTGTTTAATCATTGCCGGGAGGCCTTTGGGGGTTTGCTGAATAAACTGGTAAAATAATAGCACTATTAGCAGTTATTGCTTCGGTTTAATCAGAGTTCCGGCATCCTGCGCCCGGAACCTTTTACTTGCGCTACGCATAGCCTGGAGCAAGGAGGTGTGGTGCCGGAATGCAATTCAAAATTTCCGACCTGAGTTCAAGAGATATTGTCAACATGGCTGACGGCACGAAATTGGGTGTGGTGAAAGATGTGCATGTCGATATGGAAACCGGGCAGGTGCTGGCCCTGGTGCTTTCAAGCGGCAAAAAGTATTTCAGGCTCCTGGGAGCCGGCAAGGACGTCGTGGTACCCTGGGATAAAGTCAAAAAAATAGGAGTACACACCGTGCTGGTGGAAGATACCATGTAGTCACCGCCGGTACGTTAATTTGACATTTGTTAACCGGTTTTGCTAGAATATAGAAGGCAAACCTGCCTTAACCACGTACTGACCGGTTTTGAGTGTAAACCTCTATCCGGAGGTTTGTTTTGTGTTTATAGCTTGTACTAAAATTAAGGAGGTATGTTTATGACCAGGCGGCTGTTTACTTCTGAGTCCGTAACCGAGGGACATCCCGATAAAATTGCCGACCAGATTTCTGATGCCGTACTTGATTCGATTCTGGAAAAAGATCGCTTTGGCCGTGTGGCTTGTGAAGTCCTGGTCACCACCGGTTTGGTTCTGGTAAGCGGTGAAATCACTACCGATTGTTATGTAGATATTGCTAAAGTTGCCCGGGAAACGGTCAGGGAGATTGGCTATACCAGGGCCAAATACGGTTTTGATTGCGATACCTGCGCGGTGATTACCTCCATTGACGAGCAGTCGGCAGATATTGCCCTGGGAGTGGACCGGGCCCTGGAAACCCGCGAAAGTGAAACCGGCGGTGATGAGCAGGAAGCAATCGGGGCCGGAGACCAGGGGATGATGTTCGGCTATGCCACCAAAGAAACCCCCGAGTTAATGCCGCTGCCGGTTTCTTTAGCGCACCGGCTGGCCAGGCGCCTGACCGAAGCCCGGAAAAAGGAAGAAGTTGCCTGCCTCCGCCCTGATGGTAAAACCCAGGTAACCGTTGAGTACAAAGACGGTGTTCCCCTTCGCGTGGACTCGGTCGTGGTTTCCACCCAGCACCACCCCGAAACTACCCTGGAACAGGTCCGCAGCGAGGTGATTGAACGGGTGATTAAGACGGTAGTTCCTGTGGAATTGCTGGACCATGCCACCCGGTTTATTGTCAATCCCACCGGGCGGTTTGTTATCGGCGGTCCCCAGGGCGACACCGGGCTGACCGGACGCAAAATTATTGTCGATACTTACGGCGGCATGGCACGCCACGGCGGCGGAGCTTTTTCCGGCAAGGACCCGACCAAGGTCGACCGGTCCGCCAGTTATGCCGCCCGTTATGTTGCTAAAAATATTGTGGCCGCCGGGCTGGCCGATAAATGTGAAATCCAGGTGGCCTACGCCATTGGAGTGGCCCGCCCCGTATCCATAATGGTGGAAACTTTCGGTACCGGCAAGGTGGATGAGCAAACCTTGGTTAGGCTGGTGCGGGAACACTTTGACCTATGCCCGGCCGGCATTATCAAGGAACTGGATCTGCGCCGGCCAATCTACAAGCAGGTTGCGGCTTACGGTCATTTCGGCAGAAATGATCTGGATTTGCCCTGGGAGCGCACGGATAAGGCGGAAATACTCAGGCGCCGGGCCGGGCTGTAAGAAATGGAACTTTGCAGCTGCTTAAAAGAGGAAAAACGTACAGCTTATAAATTTAAAATCAATAAAGCGCCTCTCAAGCCGGGGGCGCTTTAATTGATGCGTTAAGCTTTAATAAGTACATAATTCGCCTTAAAGACAAATTTATTTCCCTCTTGCGCTTGTTTTAGCGTCTGTAAAGCAGGTAAATTACAGGTTTTGTCGAAATATTCCATTGAGGTGGCATGGTTTGCGGGCGAAACGGGGTTCGCTACATATATTTTATACCTGGCTGGTCGTGGTCCTGGCTGTCTGGCAGCTCTACCTGCTTTTTCCCGCCCTGGATTTAGACCGGGGACGCGACCTGGCGGCGGTTATTTTGCTCTGGATTCTGGCCGAGTGGTTTTCGGTGCCTATTCCCTACGGGAGGCTTTCCGGCGGCTTCGCCTTGATATTATCCGCCTTTATGATTTACGGCGCGGCGGCTGCGGTATGGATCAGCGGTTTGGCCACTTTGTTCGGACAGGGTATTATCAACCGGGGCAGCCCGCTGCGGACCACTCTTTTTAACTCCGGCCAGAATGTCCTGGCAGCAGTGGCGGCGGCATTTTTTTTCCGGCAAAGCGGTGGGATGCCGGGTCAGTTGAGTGTTACCAATATCCTGCCCCTGGCTGCCTTTGTGCTTGCTTACATTGTCGTGAATCACCTGCTGGTAGCTATATATTTATGGCCCCGGAAGCGCCGCCAACCCCATCCAGCCTGGCTGGAAACTTTCAAGTGGGACGGGTTGACTTATTTATTCACGGTCCCGGCGGCCGTTTTGATAGCCGTAGTTTACGGTTATGTGGGGCTGGCGGGGATGGTGCTGTTATTTTTTTCCGTGCTGGCACTGCAGTTGATTTTTCGTTATTATATTCGTTTGCAGTTGGCCAACAAGGAGTTGCAAGCTTTTTATGAAATGGCCCGGGCGGTGAAAAACGGTGCTGCGGAACCTGCTGCTTTGCTGGATATGGTTTTGAAGAGCGCGGGTAAGGCCTTTTCCTTTCATACCGGTATTGTTTATTACCGTCCGGAGGGAAGGGGTGCTTACCTGCCCGCGGCAGTAACCGGGCCGTATGCGGAGCAACTCCAATCCACGGCGGTTTATCCGGGAGAAGGAGTTGCCGGTCTTTCCCTGGCCGGGAAGGAACCGTTAATGGTGCTTGATTCCCGGGTGGATTCCCGTACCATTGATGAAGCGGGCCTTTACCGGGTGATGCGTTCGCAGGTAATAGTACCGCTGGTTTCCGGCAAAGAGGCGCTGGGATTGGTGGTGCTGGGCGAAAAACGTCCCATGGCTTTTGATGAACACCACCTGCACATTACCACCGTTCTGGCGGGTCAGGCGGCGGCAGCCGTGGGGAATTCCATTCTTAGGAAGCGCCTGGAAGATGCTGCGTTCCGGGACAACCTGACCGGGCTCCTGGATGCGGCCGGTTTTTTCTGGCTGGCCCGCGATACCTGTGCAAATGCCGCCCAAAAAGGCATTCCCGCGGGGATGATTTTGATCAATATTGACCATTTCAAGGTTTTTAACCTGCGCTACGGGCGCGTGGCCGGTGAGCGGGCCCTGGCTGATATGGCCGCCCTGGTTGAAGTAAATGCCCGTGAAGGTGACTTAATCGCCCGATACGGGGGGAACGAATTTGTATTGCTGCTGCCGGGGATAACCGGAGCAGCGCTGTCCGATAGGGCCGGTTATATCCGGGGAGTAATCCGGGAATATAATTTTTTAAAAAAGGAAGGACGCGGCGGGCGGTTAACCGTCAGTATCGGAGTGGCAGAATTCCCCCAAGATGCGGGTGATCTGACGGGGCTGCTCAAGGCGGCGCAGCGCGCCCTGGAAAAAGCAAAAACCGGCGGGGGAGACCGGGTTGAATCCGCGGCCGTGGAATTGGTCTGAGTTTTGTTCAGGTACCAAACCAACCTTTGTTTGGCACGGAGGGTGGCAATTGTTTAGTCTCTGGAACGACCTGCTCAACCTGATTTTCCCGCTTCGGGATGCCTGCCCTTTTTGTGGCGGGGCGTCACCGGCGGGGGCGGTTTGCCGCCGGTGCCGGGAAGTCGTTGCAGGATACAGCCGGGAATTCTTTTGCAGTCGCTGCGGTCGTTTTCCGGGAAAGGGTGCGCGGGACGTCTTTAGGACCGGTACCGATGCCGGTTTATGTGTTGAATGCCGCATGCGGGACTGGCCGTTTGTTCTGGCCCGGGCCGCCGGGCCGTATGAGGGGATTCTAAAAGATGCCGTCCACCGTTTAAAATATGCGGGAAAGCGCAACCTGGCCGGTCCCCTGGTCGAAATCATGGAACCGGTTTTACGGGCGGAACCGCAGTTTACCGCGGTGGATTTGTTGGTTCCCGTACCATTGTCAAGGAAAAAATTATTGCGCCGGGGATTTAATCAGGCGGCGTTACTGGCAAAAAAATTAGGTGACCGGCAGCAGATCGAGGTGGAGGAAAAACTTCTGGTTAAAGACTTCGAAACGTCGTCTCAAGCCGGTTTGTCCAGGTCTGCCAGGGAACAGAATCTAAAAGGGGCGTTTAAAGTTAAACCCGGTAAAATAATTTCCGGCAGGAGCGTGCTGTTGATTGACGATGTTTTCACCACCGGTTCCACCATGTCGGCCGCGTCGGCAGCCCTTATGGCGGCCGGTGCAATAAGGGTTTTCGGATTAACCGTTGTAACCGGGCGCCTTTTTTAAATGCATACAAAAATTGTGCCATAATCTAGCAATATATGACATTTATTCTAATTGTCCCATGAATTACTCACATTAAAAAGACGCATTTTTAAAGTTATTAACAAGGATATCCACATTACCCACAACTATTTCTTCACAGGCAGCCTTCAACAAAAAAACTTTTCGACACCAGTATATGGCTTGGAAAAACAAAATTATTTTATCAACGGGCAATTATTGTTGTTTGATCGGCAATCATTTCCTGATCATATTATAACTATGACAGCATTCTAAAATATAGGTGTTTTTAGAAGGGATGTTAAGGAAGAAATGGGTTGTAATTGGTAACTCCCATCAGTTGTGGTAAGGCTTGACATTTAGATTATGGTTATGTTAACATTTCAATGCGTGAGCCTATGTCCACGGAAAAATTTTAGGAGGTATGTTTTTTGTTAGGTAAGGTTAAGTGGTTTAATCAAGAAAAGGGCTATGGTTTTATCGAAAGAGAGAGTGGAGGGGATGTATTCGTTCACTTCTCGGCGATTCAGGAAGAAGGCTTTAAGACCTTGAACGAGGGTCAAGAGGTTGAATTCGATATCGTCGAAGGCGCCAGGGGACCACAGGCTGCCAACGTTGTCAAGTTATAGATCGGAAAAGCCCCAGCCAGTCTGGGGTTTTTTTTACTGGATAAATATATGGGACGAGATAAATATGCCGTGGAAGCGTGATGATTTATTAAAATAGGTAGGATTTCTGTATTGTGGGAATAATAGCCGTGGCAAGAAATCTTGGGAAAGGAGCTGGTTTTGAATGCAAGTGCAATTAAGAGGCAGAAATATTGAGGTTACCAAATCCTTGAAGGATTATGTAACGAAACGCCTGGGAAAGCTGGACAAGTATATGGTAAATTTTGGCGATGCCCAGGTCGCTCTTACCGTGGTCCGTGGTTTGCACCGGGTGGAAGTAACCATTCCCATTGACGGCATGATTTTAAGAGGCGAAGAAAATACCGGTGATATGTATGCCTCTATTGATCTGGTGGTTGATAAACTCGAAAAGCAAATTGAAAAATACAAGGGTAAGCTGCAAAAGCGGGGCAACCGTATTAATGAGGGGCAAAGAGCGATGGCGTTGGTGAAAAAGGAGGAGGAAGAAGACGGTCCGAAGCTGGTCAGAACCAAGCGTTTTGCCATCAAGCCCATGCCGGTGGATGAAGCTATTTTACAGATGAACCTGCTGGGACATAACTTTTTTGTCTTTTCGAATGCGGAGACCGAGCAGGTCAACGTGGTTTATAAAAGGAAGGACGGTAATTACGGTCTGATCGAGCCGGAGTTTTAACGGTTATTGTATAAACAGTAATTTTCGAGCACATTCGTGGACAGGTTCCGGCGTACCTTTGCAAAGGTGCGCCGGTCATTTAGTTTTAAAGGGACACCGGGTATGAGTCGCCTTAAGGGCAGCCGCTGCCGTTTGGTAAAGTATACCATGATTGACGGTTAAATCAAATTTAAAGTATAATAAACAGTTGAACGAAGGATTTAATTTTTTTTTGGTGGTGGATAGGCATGTTTGGTTTTATTAAAGACTGGCTTGATGATAATGCCCGGGAGATAAAAAAACTGCAGCGTACGGTTAATGATATAAACCGGCTCGAGGCGCAATTTAACAGCATGCCGGAGCAAGAGCTAAAAGGTATGACCGCGGTTTTTCGTGAGCGCCTGGACCGGGGGGAAACCCTCGACGCTCTCCTGCCGGAAGCTTTTGCCGTGGTGCGTGAAGCATCCCGCCGGGTTCTGGGGATGAGGCACTTTGACGTTCAGCTGCTGGGCGGGATAGTACTGCATCAGGGCCGGATTGCCGAGATGAAGACCGGTGAGGGTAAAACGCTGGTGGCCACGCTGCCGGTATACTTAAATGCCCTTACCGGCAGGGGCGTGCATGTAGTTACGGTAAACGACTATCTGGCCCGCCGGGACAGCGAGTGGATGGGGCAGGTTTATCAATTTCTTGGTTTAAGTGTGGGGCTAATCGTGCACGGACTGGATTGGGAGGAGCGCAGAAAGGCCTATCGCTCCGACGTTGCTTACGGTACCAATAATGAGTTTGGCTTCGATTATCTGCGGGACAATATGGCCCACCACCCGGACCAGCTGGTGCAGCGGGAACTTAATTATGCCATAGTGGACGAAGTTGACAGTATTCTTATCGATGAGGCCCGGACCCCGTTGATTATTTCCGGTCAGGCGGATAAATCCACCGAGCTTTACTATACGTTTGCCAGGGTGGTACCCAGGCTTACCGCGGGAACCGACTTTAATGTGGATGAAAAGGCCCATGCGGTTACCATAACTGAATCCGGGGTGGCCAAGGTAGAGAAAATGCTCGGTATTGAAAACTTATACGACGAAAAAAACATCGAGCTCACCCACCATCTTAATCAAGCCTTGAAGGCGCACAGCTTGATGAAAAAAGACCGCAACTACGTGGTGAAAGACGGTCAGGTGATTATTGTTGACGAGTTTACGGGCCGGTTGATGTTCGGCCGGCGTTACAGTGACGGCCTGCACCAGTCCATTGAGGCCAAGGAGGGCGTTAAAATTGAGCGGGAATCCCAGACGTTGGCCACGGTCACTTTTCAGAATTATTTTAGGATGTACGATAAGCTGGCCGGTATGACCGGTACGGCAGCCACCGAAGAGCAGGAATTTACTAAGATTTACAAGCTTGATGTGGTGGAGATTCCTACTAACAGACCCATGATTCGTAAAGATATGGCCGATGTGGTGTATAAAACCGAGCAGGCCAAATTCCGGGCGGTAGTGGAGGAAATTGCCGACCGGCACGCGAAGGGACAGCCGGTGCTGGTAGGAACCATTTCGATCGAAAAATCGGAAATAATCAGCAGCATGCTAAAGAAAAAAGGTGTTCCGCACCAGGTGCTGAACGCCAAGTACCACGATAAAGAAGCTGAAATTGTAGCTCAGGCCGGACGTCTGGGTGCGGTAACCATTGCTACCAACATGGCCGGCCGCGGGACCGACATTCTACTGGGAGGTAACCCGGAATTTCACGCCTACCAGGAGATGCGCCGGCAGAGTGAACAGTTTGAAGCGGCTGCGGAAATTGCCGGTGTGCCGGCAGATGAAGAAGAACAGGCCCCAAAAGCATTGCTGGAAAACTTCCGGCGCCAGGCGGATGAGGAGCACCGGCGGGTGGTGGAACTGGGCGGGCTGCATATTATCGGTACCGAGCGGCATGAAAGCCGCCGGATCGACAACCAGCTGCGGGGCCGCTGCGGGCGCCAGGGCGATCCGGGTTCCACCCAGTTTTACAGTTCGCTGGAGGACGACCTGATGCGTTTGTTCGGGTCGGATAATGTGTCCGGAATTATGGAAAAACTGGGCCTGGAAGAGGATATGCCCATAGAACATGCCATGATTACGAAGTCGCTGGAAACGGCCCAGAAAAGGGTTGAAAGCCGCAATTTTGATATCCGCAAGCATGTTTTAGAGTACGATGACGTGATGAACCAGCAGCGCGAGCTGATCTACCGGCAGCGGCGCCAGGTGCTTACCGGGGAAAATCTGAAGGAGAGCGTCCTGGAGATGGTCAATTCCTGTGTCGAGCGGGCGGTAAATATATACGTGCCGGAAGGGGTTTATCCCGAAGAGTGGGATTTGAACGGGCTGCTCGAGTATTCCGAACAATTTTTCCTGCCCGGACACAAGTTGTCCCCGGCAGACCTTGAGGGGATGGACCGCCTTGCCATACAGGAATTCCTGGCCGGGCGTTCCCGGGAAGCATACGAGGCCAGGGAGCAGGAATTGGGTCCGGATAACATGCGTAAAATCGAAAGAATGCTTTTGCTCCGGATTGTGGATGAAAAGTGGATGGACCACCTCGATGCCATGGACCAGCTGAGAGAGGGCATCGGACTCCGGGCTTACGGGCAGAAAGACCCTTTGATTGAGTACAAGTTCGAAGGTTATGAAATGTATCAAAATATGATTGACAGCATCCAGGACGAAGTGGTGCGCTATATTTTCCGGGTCAGCGTTGCCCAGCCGCAGCAACAACAGCAGCAGCAGGCACGCCGGGTGGTGGAAAACCGTTACGAGGATGAGGGGCCGAGAAAGCCGGTGCGCAAAGAAGCTAAAGTGGGCCGTAATGCACCCTGCCCGTGCGGCAGCGGTAAGAAGTATAAAAAGTGCTGCGGTAAGGCAGCCGGGTAATACTATGCTTGTTTAATTTAAATTTCTGAAGGACCGGTGATCAAATTGTTTGCAGAAATGAAGCGGGAGCTGGAAGCTCTTGAAAAAAGAGCGGCAGATTTGAGGGTTTCTCTTTGACATAGATGAAAAGAAAGAGGAAATTCTTATATTGGAAAAACAGATACAGGAATCCGGTTTTTGGGAGGACCGGCAGAAGGCGCAAAGAATCACCAAACGGCTGGCGGGTTTAAAGGAAAGCGTGTTGGTTTACCAGGAACTGGCGGGTGGTTTTGAGGATTTGGAAGTGTTGCTTGAACTGGGCGCAGAAGAGGAAGACGACGAGGTCGCCGTTGAGGTGCGGGAAGGGCTGGTATCCGTCCGCCGCATGCTGGAAGAACTGGAGTTGGCCGTGCTCTTGGGCGGTCAATATGACCGGGGGGACGCCATCGTGGCTCTGCATGCCGGGGCGGGAGGAACCGAAGCCCAGGATTGGGTGGAAATGCTCCTGCGCATGTATACCCGGTGGGCTGACCGCCACCGTTTGGGGGTGGAGATTTTAGACCTGCTTCCAGGCGACGAGGCGGGCATAAAAAGTGTGACCATCGAGGTGCGCGGGCTCAATGCCTACGGCTACCTGCGTTCGGAAAAAGGAGTGCACCGGCTGGTGCGTATATCGCCTTTTGACACGGCGGGCCGGAGGCACACGTCTTTTGCGTCGGTAGATGTATTGCCCGCCGTTGATGATGAAATAGAAGTGCAGATCGACCAGGACGATTTAAAAATCGACACTTACCGTTCCGGCGGCGCCGGAGGGCAGCACGTCAATAAGACCGATTCGGCGGTACGCATTACGCACCTGCCCACCGGTATCGTCATAACCTGTCAAAACGAGCGTTCCCAGATCGCTAATCGCCTGGCGGGTATGAAGCTGTTGAAAGCAAAACTGGTGGACCTGGAAATGCGCAAGAAAGAAGCGGAAATGGCGGCTATGAGGGGCGAGCAGCAGGAAATTGCCTGGGGCAGCCAGATCCGTTCGTACGTGTTTCACCCTTACAGTTTGGTAAAGGACCACCGCACGGGAGAAGAAGTGGGCAATGTGCAGGCGGTAATGGACGGAAGCATCGATGTTTTTATATCCGCTTACTTGAAGAAAGCGGCGCGCGGCCGGCGGTAGGCGTCCGCAGTCGGTTCGAATAAATTTACCTTGGGGCCGATGCAACAAATCTACTGCTTTAAAAAACATCCTTTATATAGGATGTTTTTGTTTTTGGCGGATAAAGAAGGATTTTTTATTTTAGGCAAGAATACTATTGTTGTTTATTGTCGATAAACAATATAAATCTTGGATATCCTAAGGACGCCGGATGATGGTCAGGCTTATAATCAACATGCTGCTTGCGGGGTGGACGGAATTTGGCGCAAAATGTCCGGGATATCCTGGGTGTTAGTCTCGGGGTGATTCTCACGGCCCTGGGACTGGACATGTTTCTGATCCCAAATAAAATTGCCGCCGGGGGAGTCGGCGGAATAGCCACAATCCTGTATCATATGATTAATGTACCTGCTGGAGCGGCGATGCTGGCTTTGAATGTGCCGCTCTTTATCGTGAGTTTTTATCGCCTGGGTTTGCAGTTTTGTCTAAGGTCCCTTTACGGGACCGTGGCGCTTTCCCTGGTGGTAGACATGCTGGCGCCCATGATACCGGTGCCAACGCACAACTTATTGCTGGCCTCGATTTACGGCGGAGTACTGGTAGGGTTGGGGCTGGGTATCGTTTTCCGTAGTCACGGGACCACCGGCGGTACCGACATGGCGGCCGCTATTCTGCGTACTTATACCGGTGCCAATGTCGGCCAGCTGCTCTTTCTGGTAGACGCAACCGTGGTGCTTGCCGCCGGGGTTACTTTCAGGTCCGCCGAATTGGCCATGTATGCCATGATTACGATTTTTGTCGCGTCCTGGTTGATAGACGCGGTCCAGGAGGGCTTCAAATATACCAAGGCATTTTTGATCGTCTCCGATTTGACGGCGGACATTGCCGCGGCCATTATCAAGGAGCTGGACCGCGGTGTTACCGCCTGGACGGCCCGCGGCATGTATACGGGGGTTGAGCGCACTTTGCTCCTGTCGGTGGTGCACCGTTCGGAGGTAACCAGGTTGAAGGATATCGTTTATAGTATTGACCCGCGGGCATTCATAGTTTTGGCTGACGTGCACGAGGTGCTGGGAGAAGGTTTTAAGCGGTACCGGTAGAGTCAAGCATTTAGTAGCATATATTTTAAATCGGGGGTTTTTGGGTTGGAAATCAAGCATCTGACAGCAAAATCTAAAGAAATACGGCGCCATATTATTCGTATGCTGGGCCGGGCCGGTTCCGGGCATCCGGGCGGGTCACTTTCCGCCGCGGATATAGTTACCGCCCTGTTTTTCCGGGAAATGCGTTTAAAGCCGGATGAGCCGGGCTGGCCGGACCGGGACCGGTTCGTGATGTCCAAGGGGCACGCCGCGCCGCTGCTTTATGCCGCCCTGGCAGAACGGGGTTTTTTCCCGGTGGAGGAATTGATGACTTTACGCGGTCTGGGCAGTCGCCTGCAGGGGCACCCGGATATGAAGAAACTGCCGGAAGTGGAGATGTCTACCGGTTCCCTCGGACAGGGACTGGCTGCGGCCAACGGCATGGCGCTGGCGACCCGGCTGGACGGGAAGGATTGCCGTGTCTATGTGCTCCTGGGCGACGGAGAGCTCCAGGAGGGCATGGTTTGGGAGGCAGCCATGGCCGCGGCGCACTATAAACTGGACCGTCTTACGGCATTTATCGACCACAACGGTCTGCAGATTGACGGACCGGTGGCCCAAGTGATGTCACCCGAGCCGGTGGCGGAAAAATGGCGGGCTTTCGGCTGGCACACCATCTGCATTGACGGGCACGACATGGGGCAGATCCTGAAGGCCCTGTCTGAAGCCGGGACGATAAAGGGCCGGCCGACCATGATTGTGGCGGAAACCGTAAAGGGTAAGGGCTGCCGCTTCATGGAAGGTAAGGAGGACTGGCACGGTGTGGCGCCGAACCCGGAGGAGACGGAAAGAGCGCTGTTGGAGATGGCGTGAGCACCGGTGAAACCTTAACGCCGGGAAGTGTTTCAGAGCAGCTAAATAAATACCGGCTGGACAGGAGGAATAACCTATGACCGAAAAAATTGCCACCCGGGAGGCATACGGAAATACACTGGTGGAATTGGGCCGGGAAAACCGGGACATCGTGGTTTTAGATGCCGATCTGGCCAAGTCTACCAAGACGATAAAATTCAAAAAAGCATTCCCGGAACGTTTTTTTGAGCTGGGCATCGCCGAACAGAACATGATTGGTACGGCGGCCGGTTTGGCGGCCGCCGGTAAAATTCCTTTTTGCAGTTCGTTTGCCGTCTTTGCCACGGGACGGGCTTTTGAGCAAATACGCAATAGTGTGGCCTATTCCGGATTAAATGTAAAAATAGCGGCCAGCCACGCCGGTATCACCGTGGGTGAGGACGGTGGTTCGCACCAGTCGGTGGAGGACATTGCCCTGATGAGGATACTGCCCGGAATGACAGTGTTTGTTCCCGCTGACGCCGTAGAAGCGGCCGGGGCGGTAAGGGCGGCGGCTGCTCTGAAGGGGCCGGTATATATCCGCCTGGGCCGGCCTGCGGTGCCGGTGCTGCACGGGCCGGATTTCAAGTTTGTACCCGGCAAGGGTGTGGTGCTGCGCAGGGGAAGGGACGCTACCGTTATAGCGACCGGGATCATGGTCAGCGCCGCCCTGGAGGCGGCGGAAATACTGGCTGAAGAAGGCATTGAGGCGGGAGTTCTCGACCTGCATACCATTAAACCCCTGGATGTGGAGGCCATTGTCGTGGCGGCACGGGAAACCGGCGCCCTGGTAACCGCCGAGGAACACAGCATTATCGGCGGACTGGGCAGCGCGGTGGCCGAAGCGGTTGCCGAACACTGCCCCGTCCCGGTAAAACGGGTAGGCCTGCCGGATTGTTTCGGTGAATCGGGTACGCCGGTTGAATTGCTGGAAAAATTCAAGCTCACCCCTCAAAACCTGGCCCGTTCGGTTAGGGAGATTATGGCAAAAAAGTAGCCGTATTTATTTATTTCTACGGCCAGTGACATGATCTTTATTTTCCATAAATTAGCCGCTAACGTTTGAGCGGCTTTTCGTTTTTTCTCCTTTTTCGGGAAGGATTTACGGATGCTTTTGTCGAATAATATTGCGGCATAGTGTGAATATGCCGGAATATATAAAGGCGGACGGCGGTTGGTAATGAAGCGAGGTGCGGTGCTTGATTCAGTTCAACAATGTTACCAAAATATATGCCAACGGTATCAAAGCCCTCAACGATATCACCCTGCGTATCCGCAAGGGAGAGTTTGTCTTCCTGGTCGGTCCCAGCGGGGCGGGTAAATCCACCCTGACCAAACTTTTGTACCGGGAAGAAACTCCAACCCGCGGGCAGATTATTTTTGACGGTAAAAGTTTAGCCCGCGTACGCCCTCGTGAGGTTCCCTACCTGCGGCGTAAGATCGGCATGGTGTTTCAGGATTTCCGCCTGCTGCCGCAAAAGACCGTGTTTGAAAATGTTGCTTTTGCCCTGGAAGTGACGGGCGCGTCCAACCGGGAAATCAAAAAGGTTGTTCCCGTGGTGCTGAATCTGGTCAGCCTGATGGAAAAGGCGGAATCGTTTCCCAATTACCTTTCCGGCGGCGAGCAGCAGCGGGTGTGTATAGCACGTGCCATTGTCAACAATCCGGTGTTGATTATTGCCGATGAACCCACGGGCAACCTGGATCCGGACACGTCGTGGGACTTGATGAACCTGCTTTTAGATATCAACCGCAGGGGGACAACCATTATTATGGCTACCCACGCCTGGGACATAGTTGACGCCATGAAGAAGCGGGTGGTGGCCCTGGAAAGAGGCAAGATCATAAGGGATGAGATAAAAGGGGTGTACAGCCATGAGGCTTAGCACCGTGCGGTATTATTTCCGGGAGGCGTTTCAGTCTGTTTGGCGTAACAGCTGGCTGTCAATTGCATCAATGGGAGTAGTGGCTGTATCACTATTGATTCTGGGAAGTTCCCTGCTGCTGGTCGTCAATGCCAACCGTATTGCCCAGGGCTTGGAATCGAGTGTGGAAATCAGTGTTTTCATTAAAGATGAAACCATTCCGGACCATGTCAGGAATATTAAGTCTGAGATAGAAGCCAGGCCGGAGGTGGCCGGGGTGGAATATGTGCCTAAAGAACAGGCATTGAAAGAGATGATGGCAAACCTCGGGAATGACCGGGACATCCTGGCCGGACTGGAAGAAAAAAATCCTTTGCCGGACGCGTTCAGGATTAAAACTTATACTGTGGACCAGGTAACTCCACTTGCCGCCTGGCTGGAATCTATTGCCATGGTGGACCAGGTTCGTTACGGGCAGGGAGTGGTAGAGAAGCTTTTGGCTGTTAGCCGGTGGGTGCGTACCGCAGGCGCGGTGGCGATGGCGCTGCTGGGGATTGCGGCCGTATTTTTGATTGCCACCACGATCCGTCTTTCCGTCTTTGCCCGGCGCAAGGAGATCGGAATCATGAAGTTCCTGGGAGCCACGAACTGGTTTGTACGTTTCCCCTTTCTCCTGGAGGGCATGATCCTGGGATTGGCGGGTTCTTTCGTTGCCGTAATGGTCATCTATTTCGGTTATTTTTCACTCATCAGCAATATTAATTTGTCGCTGCCTTTTATGCAGTTAGTTACTGAGCGCAACCTGATCATCACCCTTATGGAAGGGCTATTAGTTTTGGGACTGGCCATTGGGGCAACGGGAAGCATGATCAGTATGCGCCGCTTCCTCAAAGCATAACATTTATTGGAAAAAACCGGTACCTTTTAGGAATAACCGGATGGGCTGGGGTGGTTAGTTTGTTTTCAAGGTTGAGTAAGAAAAAGGTGTTCATACTGGGAATGATCCTGGTGCTTTTGACCGGCTTTATGGGTGCCGCGGCATACGGGGATAATCTGGAGCAGCAGTTGGAAGAAGTCAAAGAGCAGCTTAATCAGACCCGGAGTGAGGCTGAACAGACCAGGAGCGTGGTCAACAATTATTCCCGGGAGTTATCTTCTTTAAACCGGTCAATCAGCGAGAGGACGCTTAAGTTGCACGAGCTGGAGGGCCTCTTGGCTCATGCCAGGGAGAACCTGCAGCAGACTGAAGACGAACTGGAAAAGGCGGAGGAGGCGCTGCATGAAAATACGGAATTGCTGCAGAAGAGGATGCGCAGCATGTATGAGGCCGGCAGCGTAAGCTATCTGGAAGTGCTTTTAGAAGCAAAAGACTTCAATGATTTTGTCAATCGCTACGAGCTTTTAAAGCTCGTGGTGGATCAGGATGCCGCAACGATAAAACAAGTGAAGGACGACCGCCACCGTATAAACAACCGCAAGGCCGACTTGTTGGTGCAGCGGGAAAGGCTGGTGGCCATGATTGATGAACAGGAAAACATCCGGAAGGAACTGGCGGCCAGTCAGAACGAAAAAAATCTCCTGCTGAGCAGGGCCAAGGGAAGTCTGGGGGAATTGAAACAAGAGGCCGCGCGCCTGGAGGCCCGGGAACAGGAAATCCTGCGGGAGATTGCCCGGACGCGGTCTAAAGACCAGCCGCGCTCCGAAGGCGGTTTTACCTGGCCGGTGCCGGGTCATACGCGAATAACGTCGTATTACGGGCCCCGTGACCACCCGATTCTGGGGTATGCCCGCATGCATCACGGGATTGATATTGGCGCGCCTACCGGCGCTAACGTGGTGGCGGCCCAGGACGGTACCGTTATTGATGTCGGCTACATGACCGGTTATGGTAATATTGTGATGCTCGATCACGGCGGGGGGCTGACCACCCTTTATTCACATTTGTCGGCACAGCTGGTCCAGGAGGGTCAGGTGGTAGTCAAGGGACAGGTGATCGCCAAGGTGGGCAGTACCGGGCTTTCGACCGGCCCGCATCTCGATTTTTCCGTCCGGGTGAACGGCAATTCAGTTAACCCGTTGGATTACTTGTAAAAAATACTTTTATTCAGCCACCCCGGTGGCTGTTTTGTTTTTTACAGACCGTTGTAATTTTTACCAGGCTGTTGTAGTATAATAACAATGTAGCAGATAAGGCTGGAACGGCAGGGGGGTAAAATTGCCATACCATAACGACTTTAAAGCCAGGGCCGGGGGCGGCAGAAGGCTTTCGATCCTGGCGGTTTTGATTTTAGTAATATTTTTAGCGGCCGGCGGTTTGTTAGCTGCCAACTATAAACATTTTGGCAACTTAATCAAGGTTGTTTCCCTGGTGCGGACGCAGTACCTTTATCCGGTAAGTACCACCAGCCTGGTTGACGGGGCGATTAAAGGCATGGTGAATGCACTTGACGACCCGTATTCGGTTTACCTGGAGCCGGATACTTTTTCCCAGCTTAAGGAACAGATTACAGGAACTTTCGGCGGGCTGGGAATCCTGGTGGGTTTGAAAGACCAAAACCTGACTGTAGTGCGCGCCTACGAGGGAACTCCGGCCGCCCGGGCAGGGATGCAGGCGGGGGACGTGATTACCGGAATTGATCATCAGGATGTCCGGGGGATCGACCTGGAGACCGCGGTAGGTTTAATGAAGGGACCGGTGGGGTCGAACATAAGCCTTACCGTTGACAGGCCGGGGGTGCCGGAACCGCTGCAGTTTACCTTGACCAGGCAGGAAATCAGCGTTCCTACGGTGGAGGGCAAGGTCTTGCCGGATACTGCCGTCGGGTATATGGTCATTACCCAGTTCACCGAGCAAACTGAAAGGGAAGCCGCCAAGGTTCTGGCCGACCTGCGGAACCACCGGGTGCAAGGCTTGATTTTAGACCTCCGGGACAACCCGGGCGGAGAACTTACCGCCGCGGTAAATGTGGCTAAAAACTTTATTCCCAGGGGCCCCATCGTGCATATCGATTACCCGACGGGACAAGACCAGACCTTTTCTTCCGATGGGCGGACCGTGCAGCTTCCACTGGTGGTTTTAATCAACGGCGCGAGTGCCAGTGCGGCGGAAATTTTGGCCGGGGCGGTTAAAGATACCGGTGCCGGAATTCTGGTTGGCACCAAGACTTTCGGTAAGGGAATTGTCCAGACCGTTTTCCCGCTCGATAATGATGCCGGTTTAAAGTTGACCACCGCGCGCTATCTTACCCCTAATAAGAATGATATCCATGAAAAAGGTATTGAGCCGGATGTTCAGGTTGCGGAA
The DNA here is from genome assembly GCA_964413055.1 of uncultured Pelotomaculum sp. Lineage (GTDB taxonomy): Bacteria > Bacillota > Desulfotomaculia > Desulfotomaculales > Pelotomaculaceae > UBA3102. The sequence continues at coordinate 157,454 of CAYPRB010000005.1, forward strand.
ACCGGTATGCACGATACCCAGTTGAACCGGGCGCTGGAAATCATGAACCAAAAGATAGCGGGTTAGAGTTTGCCAGGCTGTGCTATATATAGCCGTGGGATATTTCCCGCGGTTTTTTAATCAGCTGAACGGGGTGTGAGGGTTGTTTCCCTTTTTAGAAGTTGGCTCGTTAATAGCAAATTCTTTTTTGCAGATATTGGTACTACCACAATTTTTGCTTTTGTTTTTGTTGGTGGTATTCATTATTGCTGTCCAGTACCATCGCATGGAGAAAATGAGGCAGGGTTTTTTCGGATTCAAAACCAGGCATACCGGGAAAGATATCCTGGCGGCAGTTTTTGCGGGTATCTTGGGCGGTTTAGCGGGTAGTTTCCTGGTTGTGTTTATTGGTCTGACCCTATCGGTTGAGGGTCTGGGGTACCTGTGGCCCGTGGCCATACTGCTGATGCTGATCAATATACGTTTTTTATGTTTTGCTTATGCCGGGGGAGTATTGGCCCTGTCAAACCTGCTCCTGGGTTTTCCCGAGATCAATGTGCCCCAGATTATGGCCCTGGTAGCCGTCCTGCATATGGTGGAAAGTTTTTTAATCCTGACCGGGGGGCACCTGGGCGCGGTGCCGGCATACATTAAAGGACCCGGGGGTAAGATTGTCGGTGGTTTTACCCTCCAAAAATTTTGGCCCATTCCGATCATGATCCTGGTGGTGATTACCGGGGGAATGATTGAGGGCGGCATAGAGATGCCGGATTGGTGGCCGCTGATAAATCCCGGTGTTACAGACGGTACCGCCGGTCTTACTTACATGCTCCTGCCGCTGGTGGCAGGTTTGGGTTACGGGGATATCGCCATGGCCAGAAGCCCGGCTGAAAAAAGCCGGCTTTCCTCTTTTTATCTCGGGGGATACAGCTTGATCCTGCTGGTATTGGCGGTGTTTGCCGGACAAAGCCGGGCGGTGGCGTTGGTTGCGGCGCTGTTTTCGCCTCTGGGGCACGAAGCGGTAATTTATATCGGGAAACGAATCGAATTGAAGCAAAAACCGTTGTATGTCCCTCCAGCGCAAGGTACAAGGGTGCTGGATGTGTTTCCGGGCGGGCCGGCCTGGCGGGCGGGACTGCGTTCCGGTGATGTAATCACCGCCGTAAATGGAATGGCATTGACCGGGCGGGAGGCGCTGCGCCGGTGGCAGGAATTACACATACCGCTGGTGATAGACATAGACTACTTCAGTCTGTCGGCGGGAGTATCCCGGCGCGGCACCATAAATACTTCCGGTCCGCAAAAACAATGGGGAATTGTGCCGGTGCCCGAGGGGGATGAAAAATATTGTGTGGAAATATTAACTACCGGTCCCTTGGGGCGCTGGTTGCAAAGGATTTTTAAAGGTAAATTTATGAGTTGACAGTGGCTGGGGCCGGCGATATAATCAACTCAAAAGAAGCTGAAACAGTAGGTGTCCAGCAGATAATATAAAAACGGTTTTAACGGAAGAGGGATATTATGTGTGAAGCCAATGCTTACCTGAGAAAGGATGGTCAGGAAGAACTGTTTTTTGAAATGGTGGACCGGGTGGTACCTTTCGAGGACGGGCTTCTCCTTCAGGATATTTTCGGTAGAAGAAAAATAATCAAGGCTAAAATAGCAGAACTTGCCCTGGTGGATCATAAGATTATCCTGGAAAAAGAATAGTAAATAATAAAACCACGGGATTTTTATAATACCGTGGTTTTTGCTTCTGAAAATAAGGGGTGAACGGTTTGAACAAGGTGGTTTACGCTCAAGACCATGACTTGAGCAGGGTTAACAGCCTGGATGAGCTGCAAGAAATGGTGCGGGAGTGTTCCCGGTGCGGGCTGAGGGCCGGTTGTTCCGGTGCCGTTTTTGGGGAAGGCAATCCCGGCGCCGCGGTGATGTTGATTGGAGAAGGTCCCGGCGCCGATGAAGACAGGATAGGACGTCCGTTCGTCGGTAAGGCCGGGCAACTCTTGGATAAAATATTGGGTGCCGCCGGTATGGATAGGTTAACCGATACTTTTATTGCTAACGTGGTTAAATGCCGGCCGCCCGGCAACCGGGCGCCCCGCGCCGAAGAAACGGAGCGGTGCCTGCCGTGGCTTTACCGGCAGGTAGAACTGATTGCGCCGCGCATCATTGTACTTATGGGAAGCACTGCCCTGCAAAATTTAATCAGCCCGGACGCAAGAATCACTAAAATGCGCGGCAAGTGGCTGGTGAGCAAAAGCGGGATCATGATCATGCCTACTTTCCATCCTGCCGCCCTGTTGCGGGATGCCGGCAAAAAGCGTCCGGTCTGGGAAGATTTTCAGCAGGTGCGGGATGAGTATCAAAAGATGAAATCCTTTTAAATCTTCCCGTTGGGGACAGCATGAGAACTCCCGAACGTCCGGTGCTTTCCGTAACTTCCCCTCAAGCTTCACTGGTACCGTCCAAAGCATAATTAACCGTTTCTTTTTGGAAGGTTATTATTTCCAGTGGGGGCCAGGCGGTGACCCCTTCCTTTTTTGCCTGTTCCAGTAGGGTTATGTAATGCCTTTCTGTGGCATTGATCTTAAAAATCACGTATTCGGCAAAATTGCTGTCGACCTGATTCAGTTCCCTCAATGCATACTGCCATTCCTGCCGTGCTTTGTTTACTGCGTCCAGGAGCGTGGGACCGGGCGGGCGGTGGTACATTTTTTTAATGCCCATGATTTCTGATATGCAAACATTTTTTAAAAACAAAAAGATATTCACCGTGAAATCATCTCCTTAAGGTATATTATACAATATAAAATTTACTTAATATAGTTTTTCTGCCATAAATTTACTGATATTTAGTGACAAATTTCACCGCCATACATGCCTTTACAGAACATACTTTTGGTGTTTTTTTTATTGTGTTATAATAATAGCAAATAAAAATAACAAGGTATGATTGGTATGACACGCCGGTTTCAGCTTAAATCCGAATATTGGCCCAGGGGGGATCAGCCCGGGGCCATTGCGATGTTGTCGGAAGGACTGCAAAAGGGTGCCCGGGGCCAGGTACTGCTTGGAGCCACGGGAACCGGCAAAACCTTTACCATGGCCCAGGTGATCCAGGCCGTACAGCGGCCGGCCCTGGTACTGGCCCCCAACAAGACCCTGGCCGCCCAACTCTGTTCGGAGTTCAAGGAGTTCTTTCCCGGTAATGCGGTAGAATACTTTGTTAGTTATTATGATTATTACCAACCGGAAGCATACATTCCTCAGACCGATACTTATATTGAGAAAGATGCGTCGATTAACGACGAGATAGATAAGCTGCGCCACTCGGCTACTTGTGCCCTTTTTGAACGGCGGGACGTGGTGATTGTGGCCAGCGTGTCCTGTATTTACGGACTGGGTGACCCGGAGGAATACAGCACTCTGGTTGTGTCCCTGCGCAGCGGGGAAAGTTATGACCGGGACAGCGTGCTGCGCAAACTGGTGAATATCCAGTATGAGCGTAACGACGTGAACTTTGTCCGGGGCAAGTTCCGGGTGCGGGGAGATGTGCTGGAGATTTACCCGGCATCAGCCACGGAAAAGGCTGTCCGGGTGGATTTTTTTGGTGACGAAATTGAAAGGCTGCAGGAGTTTGACGTGCTTACCGGGGAAATCCTGGCCGAGCGCAGCCACGTCTATATTTTTCCGGCCAGTCACTACGCCACGTCACGGGAGAAAATGGAAAGAGCTCTTATTACTATTGAGGCGGAGCTGGAAGAACGCCTGGCCGGACTGCAAGCTGCGGGAAAGCTGCTTGAGGCGCAGCGCCTGGAGCAGCGGACCAACTACGATTTGGAAATGATGCGGGAAGTGGGTTTTTGCAGCGGGATCGAAAATTATTCCCGGCACCTGACCGGAAGGAAGCCGGGACAGCCTCCTTTTACCCTGCTGGATTATTTTCCGGAAGATTTTATCATGTTTATCGACGAATCTCACGTGGCCGTACCCCAGGTGGGCGGGATGTACGAGGGCGACCGCTCGCGCAAAAAAACACTGGTGGAACACGGTTTCCGCCTGCCATCGGCTTTTGACAACCGTCCTCTGACCTTTGCCGAGTTTACCGCGCGTATCGGGCAGGTGATTTACGTTTCGGCCACGCCCGGCAATTACGAGCTTAAGAACAGCGTACAGGTGGTAGAGCAGATTATCCGCCCCACCGGGCTGGTGGACCCGGAGATCCAGGTCCGCCCCACCAGGGGGCAGATTGATGATCTGCTGGAAGAGATCCGGCGGCGGGTCCTGAGAAATGAAAGAGTCCTGGTGACCACCCTGACCAAGAAGATGGCGGAGGACCTTACCGATTATTTCCGGGAACTGGACGTGAAAGTAAGGTATCTGCATTCGGATATTAATACCATTGAACGGATGGAGATCCTGCGGGATTTGCGGCTGGGTGTTTTTGACGTGCTGGTGGGCATTAATCTTTTGCGGGAAGGGTTGGACCTTCCCGAAGTGAGTCTGGTGGCGATCCTTGATGCCGACAAGGAAGGTTTCCTGCGTTCGGGGCGTTCCCTGATCCAGACCGTCGGGCGGGCGGCCCGCAATGCTGACGGCAGGGTCGTCATGTATGCCGATCATATTACCGGCTCGATGGAACATGCGCTTAAGGAAACTGAACGCCGGCGTAAAATACAGATTGCCCATAATAAAAAACACGGCATCACCCCGGAAACCGTGCGGAAGGCGGTACGGCAGGTGATCGAGGCCACCAGGGCCGCGGAGCCGGCGGTTTTGTATGCGGCAGGTTCCCGCACGAAGAAAAAAATTACCAAGGCACAGTTGAAAAAACAAATTGCCACGCTGGAAAAAGAGATGCGTGAGGCGGCGCGCCGGTTGGCTTTCGAGCAGGCGGCGCAGTTGAGGGATATGATTATTGAGCTGAGGCTGGAGCTCAGGGGAGAACAGGGTATCGGCCCGGCGGTTACCGGTGCGGGAGAAGCCGCAAGCTCTGAGGCGCAAGATAAATAAAAGATCTGAGACAAAATTAAGGTGATTCAAGAAAGGATTTAAACTGTATGCCCGGTAATATTTTGGTGAAGGGCGCCCGCGTCCACAATTTAAAAAACATAGACGTCGAGATACCACGGGACCGGCTGGTGGTAGTTACCGGCCTTTCCGGTTCCGGTAAGTCTTCCCTGGCTTTTGACACCATATACGCCGAGGGACAGCGGCGGTACGTGGAATCGCTGTCGGCTTACGCGCGCCAGTTCCTGGGTCAGATGGACAAACCGGACGTGGACTATATCGAAGGCCTGTCCCCGGCCATATCCATCGACCAGAAGACCACCAGTCACAACCCGCGTTCCACCGTGGGAACGGTCACCGAGATTTACGACTACCTCCGGCTTCTTTTCGCCCGGGTGGGGCGGCCGCACTGTCCGCACTGCGGCAAGCCGATCACCCGGCAGGCGGTGGAGCAGATGGTGGACCACCTGGTTTCCCTGGAGGAAGGTACGCGGCTGCAAATCCTGGCGCCGGCGGTACGGGGCAAGAAGGGTGAGCACGCCAGGGTCCTGGAAGATATCCGCAGGAACGGTTTCACCCGGGTACGGGTTGACGGCGAAGTGCTGGACGTCTCGGAGGAGATTAAGCTTGACAAGAATAAAAAGCACACCGTTGAGGTGGTGGTCGATCGGGTTATTGTACGTCCCGGCGCTGAGAGGAGGCTGGCCGACTCCCTGGAAACGGCCCTGAAGCAGGGGGGCGGCCTGGCAACGGCGGCCGTGAGCGGCGGGGAGGAAATTGTATTCAACGAGAATTTTGCCTGCGTGGACTGCGGTGTTGGTATCAGTGAAATCTCACCGCGGCTTTTTTCTTTCAACAGCCCGTTCGGGGCTTGTCCGGAGTGCACCGGCCTGGGATTCAAAAAGGAAATCGATCCCGGCCTGCTCATTCCCGACCGGAGTAAATCCATTGCTTCCGGGGCAATAACGGGGTGGTTCAAAGGGGGGTACTCATACCAGTTTCTGGAGATAGTCGCGCGGCATTACGGCTTCAGCCTGGATACCCCGGTGCGGGAAATGGCGCCGGGACACCTGGATGTAATCCTCTACGGTACCGGAAACAAACGGCTTAATTTTGTTTTGGGAGATATTTACGGGCGCAGACACGAGATGTACATGCCCTTTGAAGGGGTGGTCAATAACCTGACCAGGCGTTATAAGGAGACCTCCTCGGAAAAACAGCGCCAGGAGATCGAACAGTACATGAGCAGCAAGTCCTGCCCCGCCTGCGGTGGAGCCAGGCTTAAGCCCGAGGCGCTGGCGGTCAGGGTGGGCGGGCGGTCCATAACCGAGGTCACCCGCTTTTCCGTACTGGACGCCCGGGAGTTTTTTCAGACCCTGGAACTGACCGGCCGGGAACAGGTCATTGCCCGGCAGGTATTGAAAGAAATTGACGAGCGCCTGGGCTTTATGGTCAATGTAGGTTTGGAATATCTCACCCTGGACCGGGGGGCGGGTACTCTTTCGGGGGGCGAGGCGCAGAGGATCAGGCTGGCCACCCAGATTGGTTCCGGCCTGACGGGGGTGCTGTATATCCTGGACGAGCCCAGCATCGGCCTGCACCACCGGGACAATCAGCGCCTGCTGGTGACCCTGAAGCGCCTGAGGGATTTGGGCAATACGCTGATTGTCGTCGAGCACGACGAGGATACCATGCTGGCGGCCGACCACATTATCGACATCGGGCCGGGTGCCGGGGAGCACGGCGGCCGGGTGGTGGCTGCCGGCACCTGCCGGGACATCATCAACCACCCGGATTCGGTTACCGGGCATTACCTGAGCGGGGAAAAATTCATTCCCGTGCCGGTATTCCGGCGGGTATCCGGCGGAAGGCGCCTGGAAATAACCGGCGCGCGCGAGAACAACTTGAAAAACATTGACGTGGCCTTTCCCCTGGGCGTTTTTACCTGTGTCACCGGGGTGTCCGGCTCGGGGAAAAGCACGCTGGTCAACGATATTCTTTACCGGGAACTGGCCCGCAGACTGCACCGCGCCCGCACCCGGCCCGGCCGTTTCCGGGAGCTAAAGGGAATTGAATATTTGGACAAGGTTATTGATGTCAACCAGTCTCCCATCGGGCGCACGCCCCGCTCCAATCCGGCTACGTATACCGGGGTTTTTACCGATATCCGCGAACTCTTTACCCTGGCCCCGGAATCAAAAGTCCGCGGCTACAAGGCCGGCCGTTTCAGCTTCAACGTCAAGGGGGGACGCTGCGAGGCCTGCCGGGGAGACGGTATCATTAAAATAGAGATGCACTTTTTGCCGGACGTGTACGTTCCCTGCGAAGTCTGCAAGGGACGGCGCTACAACCGCGAAACCCTGGAGATAAAGTACCGGGGTAAAAATATCGCCGATGTGTTGGAGATGACGGTAGACCAGGCCCTGGAATTTTTCCGCCATATTCCCAAAATCACCCGCCGGCTGCGAACGTTACACGATGTCGGACTCGGCTATATCCGGTTGGGCCAGCCGGCCACCACTCTTTCCGGCGGCGAGGCGCAGCGGGTCAAACTGGCCACGGAACTGTCCCGGCGTTCCAACGGTAAGACCTTCTATATCCTGGACGAGCCCACCACCGGCCTGCACACCGCCGACATCGACCGGTTGCTTGACGTGCTGCACCGGCTGGTGGAGGCGGGAGATACCGTGGTGGTAATTGAACACAACCTGGACGTGATTAAGACCGCCGATTATATTATCGATTTGGGTCCCGAGGGCGGGGATCAGGGCGGTGAGGTTGTGGCCGCCGGTACTCCGGAAGAGGTGGCGGCGGTGCCGCAGTCTTACACCGGACAATTCTTAAAGCGGGTAGTCAAAACGGTTGCCGTACCTGAAAAGGAAAGCGATGGTTGGCATGAATTTGAAGTTGGAAGATAAATTAAAAAACCTTCCTGCCGGTCCGGGCGTCTATCTTTTCCGCGATGATGCCGGGAAAGTGATTTATATTGGAAAGGCCGTGTCTTTAAAGAACCGGGTGCGCTCCTATTTTCAGGCCGGTGATAAACACCCGCCGAAAACCAGGTTGTTATTGCAAAAAACGGCCGGTATAGATTTTATCGTCACCGACTCGGAGGTGGAGGCGCTAATCCTGGAGCAGAACCTGATCAAAGAGCACCGGCCCCGCTATAACATTTTACTCAAGGATGATAAAAGCTACCCTTATATAAAGGTGACCCTGGCGGAGGATTTTCCGCGCGTCATGATTACCCGTCGCCACGTAAAAGACGGCTCCCGTTATTTCGGCCCCTATACCAGGGTGGGAGCGGTGCACGAAACCCTGCGTCTCTTGAAAAAGTTATTTCCTTTTCGTTCCTGCCGGCAGAAAGACCCGCCCCGGCGGGAAAGGCCCTGCCTGAACTACCATATCAAGCGTTGTCCCGGGCCCTGCTGCGGCCTGGTGGACCGGGAAAAATACCGCCTGGTGATCAATGAGGTTTGCCTGTTCCTCGAGGGAAGACAGGAAGCCCTGGTCCGGCGCCTGTCCCACCGCATGAAAGAAGCAGCGGAAAAACTGGAGTTTGAGACGGCTGCCCGCCTGCGGGACCAGCTTCAGGCGGTGCAAGAAGTGATTGCCAGGCAAAAGATAGTTACCGGGGGGTTTGAAGACCGGGATGTGCTGGCTTTGGCCGGTGATGCCGGCGAGACCTGTGTCATGGTCTTTTTCGTCCGCGGCGGTAAGCTTACCGGCCGGGAGCACTTTATGCTGCAAGGAACAGAAGATCTGGACCGGGGAGCAGTAATTGCCGCTTTTATCAAGCAGTTTTACTCCGGGGTGGATTTTATTCCCCGGGAAATCACTCTCCCGGAAGCAGTGGTGGAGGAAAAAGCGGTGATTGAGGAATGGCTGTCGGGAAAGAAAGGTGCCCGGGTAAGATTGAAAACACCCCGGCGGGGTGAAAAAAAACAGCTGGTCGAGATGGTTGCCAAAAACGCCCGGCTTGCCCTGGAGCAGGCACGTTCGCAAAAGGCCGCCCGCCGTGAAGACGCGGCGGAAGCCCTGGCTGAACTGGCCGGGGAATTGGGTTTGGACCCCCCACCGGGCAGGATCGAGTGTTATGATATTTCCCACCTCCAGGGAACCGGAAGCACCGGTTCAATGGTGGTTTTTGAAGCGGGCCTGCCGGCTTCCGGCGAATACCGCCGTTTTAAGGTCCGTAACGTGGAGGGGCCGGACGATTATGCCTCGCTCCGGGAGGTGCTGCACCGGCGTTTCCGCAGCGCTGCGGAAGAACGGGAATTGCGGAAAAGCGGCCAGGTTTCCGGCCGGGAGGCCGGGTTTTGCCGCCTGCCCGATCTAGTAATCATCGACGGGGGCAAAGGTCAGCTTTCCGCCGCCCGCGAGGTGATAAAAACGCTGGGCTATTCCCGGATCCCCGTGTTTGCTCTGGCCAAGGAAGAAGAGTTGCTTTTTGGAGCCGGCCGGAATGAACCCATCATCCTGCCGCCCGGTTCCAAGGCCTTACACCTGCTGCAGCGTCTCCGGGACGAGGCGCACCGCTTTGCCCTGGCCTACCACCGGAACTTAAGGGGCAAGGCCGGGTTGAAGTCGCTCCTGGATGAGGTGGAAGGCATCGGCACCGTGCGCCGCCGCGCCTTGCTGAAGACTTTCGGTTCCCTGACGGCGATTCAAAAGGCGACACCCGAACAACTGGCCGCCGTCAAGGGCATGAATAAGAAAGCTGCCCGCGCCGTATACGAATTTTTTCACCACTCCCATAAACTTCTATCCCTTGTATTAATTGTTAATATCATACACTATTGACAATGATTGTATTTGATGATATATTATTTTTAATTGGGTGTTTCGCTAATGTAATTTAGCGAGCGCCCTTGTGTTTTATGTAATGGCTTCCATTTAATGGTTGGATGGAATGGAGGGAGAGAAGTTAAATTGGCTAAGGTTACATTGTCACAAACTGCTTTTGAATATCTGGTCAAGCACCTGGTAGAAATTGAGGAAGAGAAAAATAAGTTTTGTGAACAATATTTTATGGGGCTATCGCAAGAGCGCAGAGAATTTGAAAAGTTAATTAAAGATTATATAGAACAGGTGCAACAATTTATTGGCAATGCAAAAAAGTCGCAAACTGCGGATAACAGCATTCCTTTAGTTGTTATCGGCAGCAAATTGGAAGTGCAGGATCTGGACGACCGGGAAGTTTTTGAGTGTCGTATTATAAGTCCCTTAAACGGCAGTGTAAACGAGAGAGATATATCATGTTTATCACCGGTGGGAAGGTCATTATTGTTAAAAAAAGTTGGTGATGAAATAGAAGTAAACGCACCGGGCGGGTTATTCCGTTACAAAGTAATATCCGTTCAATTATAAGTAAAACTGTATTTACGGGGTTTAATTCCCGGTAAGATGACAATCTTCCTCGGAATACAAGGCGAGGAGGATTTTTTTTATGATTAAGGTTATGATGTTCGTGCCTTATGCTATAATGTCAACAAGGCACTGGTTTTAAAATCCCTTAAAAAAGTAGTATAAAGCCTGAGCAAGCGAGGTACTGTATGTCAAAGTATAAACTGATTGCCGTTGACCTGGATGATACATTGCTCTCCCAAGACCTGAGGCTGACCGGCCGGGTTAGGGAGGCCGTGGCCGCGGTACGGGCGGCGGGGATTCATTTTACGTTTTCCACCGGTCGTATGTACCGGTCGTCCGTGCCTTTTGCCCGCGAATTGAACCTGGAAATCCCTTTAATAACCTACCACGGGGCGTTGGTCAAAGATCCCCTTTACGGGGAGGTGTTGTTGTACCAGCCACTGCCCCTGGATTACGCCCGGGAAATTATCGCCCGGGTACACCGGCTGGGTTACCATCTGAACGGTTACCTGGACGACCGGCTTTTAGTTGAACGCGCTACCCCGGAAGGACGGCGTTATGAAAAAATTTCGGGTGTGGAGGCGGAGATTGTCGGTGATTTTTTAAATTATTTCGACCGGGACCCGGTTAAAATATTAGCCGTTGCGGAAGAGCCGTTGCTGGACAGGTTGCATGTTGAGCTTGCACCGCTTTACCGGGATAAGGTGCACGTGGTGAAATCCAAACCGCACTTTCTGGAATTTTCCCACCCGTTCGCCACCAAAGGGGCGGCCCTGAAGTTTCTGGCCCGGCGTTTAGGGGTCCCCAGGGAAGCCATTATGGCGGTGGGGGACAGTTTCAATGATATCGAAATGCTTGCGTATGCCGGCCTGGGGGTGGCGGTGGCCAACGGCAGGGAGGAAGTAAAAAAAAGGGCCGACTATGTAACCGGTGCGTCCTACGGCGACGGCGTGGTGGAAGCTTTGGAGCGGTTTGTGCTTTAAGCCTCCGGTTTTAAAGAATAGACGAAGATAAAAACATAAGGAAGGTGTCATTACTGTCTGACCAATATGTAATCGGCGTGGATCTGGGGGGGACCAAGATTTATACCGCGCTGGCGGGAGATGACGGCCGGATTCTGGCGGAATTAAAAATCCCTACCGGGGCGGAAAAAGGTTTGCAGGATGTCGTCGACGGTATCGTCGACAGTGTGGAGCGGGTGCAAAAAAACGCGGCGGCCGTTCCCGGCGCGGTCAGCACTCTGGCCCTGGGCGCGCCGGGCCCCCTGGACACCAAAAGGGGGATCATTCATTACGCCCCCAACCTGCGCTGGCGTAACGTTCCCATCAGGCAGATTCTTGAAGAGCGAATTGGTATTCCCGTGCTGCTGGATAATGATGCCAACCTGGCCGCGCTGGGGGAGCATGTCTTCGGTGCCGGCAGGGGGGTCACCAATATGGTTTACATTACTGTCAGTACCGGGGTGGGCGGCGGCTTAATCCTGGGCGGGAAACTTTACCGGGGATTTACGGATGGGGCCGGTGAAATCGGACACATGACGATCCTGCCGTACGGGCCGTTGTGTTCCTGCGGTAACCGCGGCTGCCTGGAGGCGGTTGCTTCCGGGACGGCCATTGCCAGGGAGGCCCGGGAACTGGTGGCCCGGGGCGCCGGACAGGTAATCCTGGCGGCGGCGGAAGGGAACCCGGGAAAAATAAATGCCGCCGTGGTTGCGTCGGCCGCTCTCGGGGGGGACTCCGAAGCGGTTTCAATCATCACCGGTGCCGCCGGTTCGCTGGGGATCGGTATCGCCAATATTCTCAACCTGCTTAATCCTTCCCTGGTCGTCCTGGGCGGGGGTGTGATGGAGACGGGGGAATTAATTTGGGAAGAAGTGAAGAAGGAAGTGCGGAACCGGGCGCTGGAAGCCGCCCGGGACGTAGCGCGCCTGGTTCCGGCGGAACTGGGCGGCCGGGCCGGCGTTATGGGAGCCATCGCCCTGGCGCTGGACAGGGAGTGACGTAAACGTAAAGGAATAAAAGACGGTATCACCGATTATTATATGGTGAAAGGAGTCCGGCTTGTGTTCAGTAAATGAATGAAGTTGAAAAAAGGAGGGGTAAGACAGATATGGCAAGGCGAGGTTTTGATTTGGATAACGCGGATGCCCTGTACCGGCTGGATAGTACCGGCATGTTTGCTGCCCTGGGCGGATTGCCCGCACAGTGTGCCGAGGCCTGCCGGGACCTGCCGGAGCAGGGCGGGCTGCCGGAGATTGGCGCTATTTCCCATATAATGGTTACCGGGCTGGGCGGTTCGGCGATCGGGGGCGACATGCTGCGCGTTTATGCCGCCGGCAGGTGCTCCATACCGGTGGTAGTGAACCGGGATTACGTGCTGCCGGAGTTTGTCGGAGCGGATACCCTGGTCTTTGCTGTCAGCTATTCGGGTAACACCGAAGAGACTTTGAGTGCCTACGGAGAGGCGCGGAAAAAGGGCGCCCCGGTTATTGCCGTCACCACCGGCGGTAAACTGGAAGAAGCGGCCCGCCGGGACGGGGTGACGGTGATAAAAATTCCGTCCGGCATTGCTCCCCGGGCGGCTACCGGTTTCCTTTTTCTGCCCACGCTGAGAGTTTTGCAGAAACTGGGTGTGCTGCCAGACAAGGGTGATGAGCTCTCCGAAATGATCGCGCTCCTCAAAGATCTGCGTAAAAAACTGGAGCCGGAAACTCCTACGGAAGAAAACCCGGCCAAGCAAATTGCCCGCAAATTGCACCGCAAGCTCCCGGTTATCTGGGGTGCTGCCGGAACCACAGAGGTCGTGGCGCAGCGCTGGAAAGGCCAGATCAACGAAAACGCCAAGGCACCGGCCTACTGGAATATGCTGCCGGAATTGAATCATAATGAAATTGTGGGTTTTCAATTTCCCATAGAGATCTTGAATCAAGTCCACGTAATCATCCTCAGGGATGCGCATGACCATTCCAGGGTACATAAGCGTATAGAAATAACCAAGGACCTGATCAAGGACGTGGCGAACGGTTACACGGAAGTCCGGGCTTCCGGCAGTGGGGCCCTGGCCCGGTTGTATTCTTTGATTTATACCGGCGATTATGCCAGTGTCTACCTGGCGGCGCTTTACGGAGTGGATCCCGGGCCGGTTGCGGTGATTGACCATCTTAAAAAGGAGCTTGCTAAACAATAAAGTTGTTTTATGATAAAGAAGATGATTATCAACGCAGTCCATTGGTGATAAATTTGCGTATTTAATGGGGAGATGGTTATGGTAGCACCAAGGCTTGTTATTGTTACCGGTCTTTCCGGGGCCGGAAAAACCCAGGCCCTGCGCAGTTTCGAAGACCTGGGCTTTTTTTGCGTGGACAACCTTCCCCCGGCGTTGATTCCCAAGTTTGCCGAGCTTTGTGCACAGTCGGTGAGCAAAATTAATAAAATAGCATTAGTGGTGGATATCAGGGGCGGAGAATTTTTTGACCCGCTTTTTGAGGTGCTTTCCGACCTGAAAGACCAGGAAATCCGTTATGAGATCCTTTTTTTGGAAGCCTCGGACGCCACCCTGGTGCAGCGTTTTAAAGAGTCCCGGCGGCGCCACCCCCTGAGCGCCCACGGTGAGGTTTTGGACGTAATCCGCAAGGAGCGCAGTCTTTTGCAGGACTTGAGGGGCAGGGCGAACAAAGTCATTGATACTTCCACTAAAACGGTGCGGCAGTTAAAAGAAGAAATAGCCGGGATTTTTGCCGGTACCGGTGATGCTAAAGGTCTCTTGCATCTTACCATAATGTCCTTTGGTTTTAAATACGGCATTCCCCTCGACTCGGATCTGGTAGTGGATGTCCGTTTTCTTCCTAACCCGTTTTACCGGAAGGAATTAAGACTGCTCACCGGTAATGACCCGGCGGTCCGTGACTACGTGTTTAATTCTACGGCAGCGGCCGAATTTATGGATAAATTCGAAAATCTGGTAGAGTTCCTCATACCGCATTACATAAAGGAAGGCAAGACAACCCTGATGATATGTGTCGGCTGCACCGGCGGGATGCACCGGTCGGTGGCCCTGTCCAACCGTCTGGGAGCACTCCTGATGAAAAAGGATTTTCGGGTTACTGTGCATCACCGGGACATTAACCGGGAGTAGTGTTTTAGGGGTTGAAACGATGGTTCTGAAGTGGCTGTACCCGGGAATGAAGATAAAGCGGTGGTTAATCCTTGTTTTAGGCGGACTGTTGCTGGCTGTCCTGGGGGGAGACCTCTTAATGGAAGGGAGGTTGTTGGGAGAAATTACCGCTCCCGTGCACCGCCTGGAAACCATGATTTTCGGCGGAGAGCACCCCCGGACGTGCGGTTCGATAGTTGTTTTGCTGGGTTTTTCTATAATGGCGGCCGGTCTTTTAAAGGTTTTTCATTCCATAGCGGGGGCGCTGGATCCGGAGAAGGAGGACCGGGCGGCCGATATTATTTATGCCCGGCACAGTCTGAAGCGCGGTCCAAAGATAGTGGTTGTCGGCGGCGGTACGGGTATTTCCGTTCTCCTGCGGGGATTGAAGGAGTATACCAGCAACCTTACCGCCATTGTTACCGTTGCCGATGACGGGGGCAGTTCCGGCCGTCTCAGGGGCGAATTGGGTATCCTGCCGCCCGGTGATATCCGGAATTGTCTCGCGGCGCTGGCCGATAAAGAACCCTTGATGGAGGAATTGTTGCAGTATCGTTTTTCAACTGGTGAACTGACGGGTCACAGTGTGGGTAACTTACTCCTGGCGGCGCTGGCCGATATGACCGGGGGGTTCGACCAGGCGGTGAGAAGCATGAACCGGGTTCTGGCTGTCCGCGGCCAGGTGTTGCCTGCGACTCTGACCGACGTCAACCTGTACGCCGAAATGGAGGATGGTACAGTGGTGTGGGGTGAGTCCAATATCCCCAGTGCCGGCGGCCGGATTAAACGGGTGAACCTGCACCCTTCACGGTGCCTGCCCCTGCCCGAAGCGCTGACGGCCATCAGTGAAGCCGATGCGGTGGTCCTGGGACCGGGCAGCCTTTATACGAGTATTATTCCCAACCTCCTGGTCGGGGGGATGCCGCAAGTCCTTGCCAAAACCGGGGCCGTTAAAATTTATGTCTGCAATGTTATGACCCAGCCGGGAGAAACCGGGGAATTCAGTGCCTCCGACCACCTGCGTGCGATTATCGCGCATGCCGGCAAGTTTATTGATTATGCCATCCTCAATACCGGGACGGTCCCGCCAAGGTTATGCGCCCGTTACCGGCAGGAAGGGGCCGGACCCGTTGCGGCGGACTTCGAGGCGGTAGAAAACCTCGGGGTGAAAGCAATTGGGGAAGATCTGGTGCACCAGAACGAAGTCGTGCGTCATAATTCCCGGAAATTAGCCCGGGCGGTCTTGCGCCTGGTGTACTTATCCCGGAAACAGTACGAGAAGACAAGATCCTAAAATGGAAATAGGTATAGTGGTTAAATTTTTTAAAAAATATCAAACTAATAATGATCGGTAATAACGGCAGGCCATACCTGTCGTTATTGTGGTATAATATATGCAAGGGAAAGAAGGGGTCCGGTTTGTCCTTTTCCACAGTGACCAAAAACGAGCTGGCGCGCATCACGGGACAGCATTCTTGCTGCCGTCTTGCTGAACTGGCGGCCCTGGTCAAGATGGACGGCAGCATTCAGATTGGTCGCGGGCAGGTGGCGCTGAACATTATCAACGAAAATGCTGCCGTGGCAAGAAAAATATTTTCCCTGGTAAAAAATGTTTTCGGATTGCAAACCGAGGTACTGGTACAGCGGAAAAACCGCCTGCGTAAAAACAATATCTACCTGGTGCGGATATTACCCCGGCAGGAAATGAGTGAAATTTTGAAACGGCTGGGGATGGTCGACAAAAGGGGGCAACTTCAGGATGCCGCGCCCGGTGCGCTGATCCGGCGCAAATGTTGCCGCCGGGCCTATTTGAGAGGGGCTTTTCTTGGTGGCGGTTCGGTAAACAGTCCCTCGGGAACTTACCATCTGGAAGTAATAACCGAAAGAGAAAGGTTAGCACAAGATATGTGCAGGATGATGAAAAAATTCCACCTCAACGCCAGGGTGAGCCAACGGAAAAATTGGTGTGTAGTTTATCTCAAAGAAAGCGAGCAGATAGTTAATTTTTTAAGTATTATCGGCGCTCATGCAGCCCGTCTGAAGTTTGAAGACATTCGGATTTATAAGAACGTGCGCAATCAGGTCAACCGCCTGGTCAACTGCGAAACGGCCAACCTGAATAAGACGGTGAACGCCGCCTTGCGGCAAGTGGATAATATTATTTTGGTCAGGGATACCGTGGGATGGTCCCACATTCCGGAAAGTCTCCGGGAGACTGCGGAACTGCGTTTGAAATACCCGGATGCCAGCCTGCGGGAACTGGGGGATATGATGCGGCCGCGCCTGGGTAAATCCGGCGTTAACCACCGCTTGCGGAAACTGGACGATATTGCTGAAAAGGTCCGGGCCGGTAAGCTTTAGCATATACGCACACAAAAATGCCTGAAGGAATATTGTTGAAATCGGTTGGACAGGCAGGAAAACAGTCGGGTTCCCGGAGAATTATTGTAAGTGAAAAAATAAGTGTGAAAACACGAATTTTATCTTTCCTGGTTTTAAGGAGTGAACGCAATGCGTTTGGGTTATGAATTGAATATCGAGCAAACGCAAAAATTAATCATGACCCCCGAATTGCGGCAGGCGATTACGATACTGCAACTTTCTTCAATAGAACTTTGCACTTATATTGAGCAACAACTCCTGGAGAATCCTTTGCTTGAATTACGCGAGGAGGAAATTTTAAAGGAAGAGGAACATGACGGTGACCAGGAAAAGCAAGTCGAAGCAGAAGAAAAACAATCCGGTGATGAAATCGATTGGGAAGAATATTTTCGAGACAACAGCGAAATGGGGACGGCTTACCGGGAAAGAAGCCCGGAACAACAGCCGGATTACAGTTATGAAAATTTTCTTTTCCAAAATCCTACCTTGTCCGAACATCTCATGCAGCAATTAGTTTTAAGCCCCTGTCTTTGCCGGGATAGGATGATCGGAGAATATTTGATCGGGAATATCGATGAAAATGGTTATCTCCAGGTATCATTACAGGAAGCATCAAATCAGTTGGGAGTGGATATCACCGAAATCGCGCGGATTCTAAAAATTATCCAGGGTTTTGACCCGCCCGGGGTTGGTGCCAGGAACTTGATGGAGTGTCTTTTAGTTCAGGTTAGACAGTTGGGCATAAAAAATGAACTGATTAATAAGATAATAAAAAACTACCTTGACGATCTGGCTAAAGGTAAATTGAACCGGATTTCCCAGGAGTTAGGTGTTAACGTAAAGGAAGTGCAGGAGGCGGCCGATATTTTAAAAACCCTGGATCCTAAGCCGGGCCGTAATTTTTCCAGTTTTAACGACATTCGTTATATTGTACCTGATATCATTCTAGAAAAAGTAGAGGGGGAATACGTGATTCTGGTTAATGATGTATCTGTTCCCCGGGTTACCATCAACTCCACCTATCGTTCCGTGTTGTCCAAGGAGAAGAATTACGATACCAGAACCCGGCGTTTTGTGGAGAGCAAGCTAAACGCCGCCGCCTGGTTGATTAAGAGCATCGAGCAAAGAAGGCTTACCCTGTATAAGGTAGCGAATTGTTTAGTTAGGTTGCAGAGAGAATTTTTGGATCACGGTGTCAAGTATTTAAAGCCCCTCAACTTGAAAACAGTGGCCGGAATTGTCGGATTGCACGAATCGACTGTCAGCAGGGCGACATCCAATAAGTATATCCAGACTCCCCAGGGCGTTTTTGAAATGAAATACTTTTTCTCCAACGGTTTAAGCAATGTTACCGGGACCATGACTTCGGCCGAAAGCATTAAAAAAACACTTCGGGAGATTGTGGCCGGTGAAGATGCCACGGTACCGATCAATGACCAAAAAATTTCCGAAATTTTCAGAAGGCAGGGAATCAAGATTTCCAGGCGGACAGTGGCTAAATACCGTAGTGAACTAGGCATACCGCCGATTCGCAAGAGAAAAAGATATTAGCTGGCAATATGTGGTTTCGTTTTCAAGGGGTACTGGCAAAAAGTCGGCGCCCCTTTTTATTTGGTGATTGTGTTATTGGTTTTGAAGGAACTTTTTGGCCGGCGGAGAATAGGTATTAGTATGGTATAAATAACATAGAAAACGTTTAATAAGGCATACTAATGAAAGGAGTGGGTAACATTAATGGGGTGAAAATAGGAATTAACGGTCTTGGCCGGATTGGTCGCGACGTTTTGCGAGGCGCGTTAAAACACCCCGAGTTGGAAGTGGTGGCGGTTAACCATAAGTCCAGAAGAATTCCGGTTACCGACGACTACGCCCGGTCTGTCGCGCACATGATTAAATATGATTCCATCCACGGTACTTTCGATCTCGATGTTTCATACGAAGGGAACGATGTTCTGGTTGATGGCCGGAGAATCAAGCTCTTAGCGGAGGGAGACCCGGCGCTCCTGCCGTGGAAAGAATACGGGGCCGACCTGGTTATTGAGTCTACCGGCAGGTTCAGGGTTCCCGAAGAAGCGGTGAAACACCTGGAGGCCGGCGCGAAGAAAGTGATTTTAACGGCTCCGGCCAGGGGAGAATGCCCCTCATTTGTGATGGGAGTGAACCATAAGGCATACGATCCCGGAACGCACCACGTTGTTTCGAACGCGTCCTGCACCACCAACTGCCTGGCGCCCGTGGCCAAAGTGCTGCATGATAATTTCGGTATCGTCAAGGGGCTGATGACCACCGTGCACGCCTATACCAACGACCAGCAGCTGTTGGATATGCCGCACCGCGATATGAGGCGGGCCCGGGCAGCCCCAATGTCCATAATTCCTACCACTACCGGAGCGGCCAAAGCGGTGGCGCTGGTGTTGCCCGAGTTAAAAGGCAAGCTCAACGGTTTTGCCTTACGGGTACCCCTGCCCAATGTTTCCGTGGTTGACCTGGTGGTCGAGCTGGAGAAGCCGGCCGGTGCGGATGAAATTAACCTTGCTTTTAAAGAAGCTTCGGAGGGGTACTTAAAAGGAATTATGGAGTATTGTGAGTTGCCCCTGGTTTCCATCGATTTTAACGGGAACCCGCACTCGGCAATCATTGACGCCACCTCCACCATGGTGCTTAAAGAAAACCTGGCCAAGGTAATTGCCTGGTACGACAATGAGTGGGGATATTCGCAAAGAATTTTGGATCTAGCTGTGTATATGGCCGCAAAGGGATTGTAAGCATTATTGAAAATTCACAAAAGAGGTGTCGTTGCTTGGCAAAAAAGACCTTAAGGGACATTGACACGGCGGGCAAGCGGGTTCTGGTCCGGGTGGATTTCAACGTACCTATTGACGGGAGCGGCAATGTGGCTGACGATAACCGGCTGCGAACCGCCCTGCCTACCATTAATTACCTCGTTGAAAACAAGGCTAAAGTTATTCTCGTTTCACACCTCGGGCGGCCCAAGGGTAAAGTGGTGGAAAAATACCAAATGGCTCCGGTGGCGGAGAGCCTGTCCGTCTTAATGGGCCGGCGGGTGGTCAAGGTGGATGATTGTGTGGGGGAAGCCCCAAAAAAAGCCGTTAACAGGATGAAGGCAGGTGACGTGATCCTCCTGGAAAACGTTCGCTTTCACCCGGAAGAGGAAAAAAACGATGCCGGTTTTGCCCGCCGGCTGGCAGAACCGGCCGAAATTTTTGTTAATGACGCTTTCGGTGCGGCCCACCGTGCCCATGCTTCCACCACGGGGGTGGCAAGGTTTTTGCCCGCCGTGGCGGGTTTTTTAATGGAAAAGGAACTGGAGGCGCTGAGCGGGATCCTGGAGGCGCCCCGGCGGCCGTTTGCGGCGTTGATTGGTGGGGCCAAGGTCTCGGATAAAATAAATTTTCTGTCCAGTTTGCTGCAAAAAGTCGACCTGCTTATTATCGGCGGCGGGATGGCCAATACTTTCCTTGCTGCCCAGGGATACGACCTGGGCAAATCTTTGTTGGAGGCCGATAAAGCCGGCCTGGCAAAAGAATTAATCGGGGAGGCCGGCGCCCGCGGCGTAAAATTTTTGCTGCCCGTCGATGTGGTTGCGGCCCAAGAAGCGGCGCCGGGTGCCGCGCGGGAGACCGTAACCGTGGACCGGGTGCCGCCGGATTATATGGTGCTTGATATCGGACCGCATACAGTGGCTTATTTTACCGAAGCCTTAAAAAACGCCAGAACGGTATTCTGGAACGGACCCATGGGTATGTTTGAAATAGAAGATTTTGCTAACGGGACGAAAGCTGTTGCCAGGACGCTCGCCGGAATTGACGCCGTAACCGTGATCGGAGGCGGCGATTCGGTCGCGGCGGTGCGTGAAGCCGGGGTGGCGGATAAAATGACCCATAATTCCACCGGCGGCGGCGCGTCCCTGGAATTTTTGGAGGGAAAACAACTGCCGGGGGTGGCTGCGCTCCTGGACAGGTAAGAGATAGACAGGGGGAGATGGATTGTCTCGCAGGCCGATTATTGCTGGTAACTGGAAAATGCACAAGACCATAACGGAGGCGGTTGACTTCGCGCGCAATTTAAAACCGGCCCTGGCGGGGATGGGTGACAGGGTTGAAGTCGTGGTGTGTCCTGCCTTTACAGCCCTGGCCGGCGTGGCGGAGGTTTTACGGGATACGGGAATCGCGGTGGGCGCCCAGGACGTTTACTGGGAGGAAAGCGGCGCCTTTACGGGGGAAGTATCCCCGGGCATGCTTAAAGACGCCGGTTGCCGTTATGTTATTGCCGGTCATTCCGAGCGCAGGCAGCTTTTCGGAGAAACGGCTGAAAATGTTAACCGCAAGGTGCAGGCTGTCCTGTCCCACGGGATGATTCCGGTTATGTGCGTCGGTGAAACCCTGGCGGAACGGGAGAACGGCATAACGGAAAAGGTGGTGCGCGCCCAGACCGGGGCCGGCCTGAAAGGTCTGACGCCGGAACAGGTGGCGGCCGTGGTGGTCGCTTACGAACCGGTATGGGCGATTGGGACGGGCAGGAATGCTTCGGAAGAAGATGCGCAGCAGGTTATTGGGTATATCAGGGGCCTGGTGCGGGAATGGTACGGCAGCACCGCGGCCGGGGCGCTGCGCATCCAGTACGGCGGCAGCGTCAAGCCGGAAAATGCTGCCGGTTTGATGTCCAGGCCCGATATCGACGGGGCCCTGGTCGGCGGCGCCAGTTTAAAAGTAGCAAGTTTTGCGCAGATAATAAAAGCTTCAGTGGCTAATACATAGGTAAGTTATTCATGCAAACGAAAGGCAATTTAAACATGCAGCAATTTTACGGTCAAAAAAGACCCCTGGTGCTGGTGATTCTTGACGGATGGGGCCAGACCGGGCGGGTAGAAGGAAACGCGATCGCCCAGGCCGCAACGCCTAATTTCAATAGCTTGATCAGTAATTATCCGCACTGTGTGCTGTCGTGCTTCGGCGCCAGCGTGGGCCTCCCGGCAGGCCAGATGGGAAATTCCGAGGTGGGGCACCTCAACCTGGGCGCCGGCCGGATAGTTTACCAGGAACTGACCAGGATTACGCGGGCGATCAAGGACAGCAGTTTTTTTAAAAACGAAGCCCTGCTCAAAGCGGTGTCAGCCGCCAAAAATAAAAATAAATCCCTGCATTTAATCGGTCTTTTGTCGGACGGCGGGGTGCACAGCCATATCAAGCACCTTTTTGCCCTTCTGGAACTGGCCGCGAGGGCAAACCTGCACCGGGTTTTTGTCCATGCCTTCCTGGACGGGCGAGACGTGCCGCCCGCCAATGCCGGGAAATATTTTGAATCGCTCGGGCAGAAACTGGACGCGCTGGGTTGCGGGGCGGTGGCCACGGTGATAGGCCGTTATTACGCCATGGACCGGGACTGCCGCTGGGAGCGGACCGAACGGGCTTACAACGCCATGGTATATGGCGCGGGGCTCCGGGCCCGGACTCCGGCCGAAGCGGTCAAACTGGGGTATGCCCGGGGTGAAACGGACGAATTTATTCAACCCACCGTGCTCGTCAACGGGGACAACCGGCCGGTGGCCCGGGTGACCGATGGAGACGCGGTGATATTTTTTAATTTCCGGCCCGACCGGGCCCGGCAGATTACCAGGGCCTTTGTGGACCGGGACTTTGGTTGTTTCAACCGGGGAAAGGAACCTCCGGCGGTGCATCTTACCTGTATGACCCTTTACGACAAGACGATCGATGCCCCGGTAGCTTTCAAACCCCAGCTGCTGCGCAACACACTGGGAGAAGTACTCAGTAACAACGGGTTGACCCAGCTCCGGATTGCCGAGACGGAGAAATACGCCCACGTGACTTTTTTCTTCAACGGCGGTATTGAAGTGCCCAACCCGGGAGAGGACCGGGTTTTGGTGCCCTCGCCCAGGGTGGCCACCTACGACCTCAAACCTGAAATGAGTGCCGTAGAAGTGACGGAAAAATTTTTGAAGTATTTTCGTGCCGGTGAATACGGGGTAATAATTATGAATTATGCCAACGCTGACATGGTCGGCCATACCGGGGATATGAACGCCGCGGTGCAGGCGGTGGAGACGGTGGACCGGTGTCTGGGAAGGGTGGCGGAGGCCGTGCTTGCAGAGGACGGTATCGTTTTAATCACGGCCGACCACGGTAACGCAGAGATGATGAAAGATGAAGCGGGGCGCGTTCATACCGCCCACACCGTTAACCCGGTTCCTTTTATTCTAATTTCCCGGGATGTTTCCGGCATTACCCTGCGGGACGGCGGCCTGGAAGATGTGGCCCCGACCATGCTTCATTTACTGGGCATAAGGCGGCCGCCGGAAATGACCGGAACATCTTTGATGGAAACCATTTAACAAAGGGCGGGGTTACAGCAGTACCGTCCTGAATGACTACAAGGGAGGATTATTTATGTCAACAATAATAAATGAAGTTTGGGCCCGGGAAATACTTGACTCCCGCGGTAATCCGACCGTGGAGGCCGAAGTTTACCTGGAAGACGGAACCGTGGGCCGGGCCGCCGCTCCTTCCGGGGCTTCCACCGGTGCCTACGAAGCGGTGGAATTGCGGGACGGTGACGAAAGCCGGTACCACGGCAAGGGAGTTTTGAAGGCGGTAGAAAACGTGAATTCCGTTATCGGCCCGGAGCTGATAGATTACGATGCTACCGACCAGCTGGGGATTGACCGGGCGATGATCGAACTGGACGGGACCCCGAACAAGAACCGGTTGGGGGCCAACGCAACTATCGCTGTTTCCATGGCGGTGGCCAAGGCGGCCGCCGGGGCCCTGGGACTGCCGCTTTACCAGTACCTGGGCGGGGCGAACGCCAAGGTACTGCCGGTTCCGATGATGAATATATTAAACGGGGGTAAGCACGCCGACAATAATGTCGATATCCAGGAATTCATGATCATGCCGGTGGGTGCGCAGGGATTTGCCGGGGCCCTGCGGATGGGGGCGGAAGTTTATCACACCCTGAAGGCGGTGCTTAAAAAACAAGGATTGAACACGGCCGTGGGCGACGAGGGCGGTTTTGCCCCGATGCTGGAATCCAACGAGGCGGCCCTGGCGGTGATTGTTGAGGCCATAACAGCCGCCGGTTATACGCCCGGAACGGATGTGGCCCTGGCGCTTGATCCGGCGGCCACGGAGTTTCACCAGGACGGCAGATACGTTTTTCAGGCCGAGGGCAAAAACCGGACGGCTGATGAAATGGTGGCGTACTATGCCATGCTGGTAGACAAGTACCCCATTATTTCCATTGAGGACGGTTTGGCGGAGGATGACTGGGAGGGCTGGCGCCGTTTGACCGAAAGACTGGGCCGGCGGGTGCAGCTGGTCGGGGACGATATTTTCGTTACCAATACCGAAAGACTGGCCCGCGGTATCAATACGGGAGTGGCCAATTCAATTTTGATTAAATTAAACCAGATCGGTACCGTTACCGAGACCATGGAGGCAGTGGAAATGGCCAAAGAAGCCGGCTACACCGCTGTGGTGTCGCACCGTTCGGGCGAGACCGGGGACGTGACCATAGCCGACCTGGTGGTGGCGTTAAACTGCGGACAGATTAAGACGGGCGCCCCCTGCCGCTCGGACCGGGTTGCCAAATACAACCAGCTGCTCAGATTAGAAGAAGAACTCGGCACGCTGGCCGTTTATAAGGGTAAAAAAAGCCTGTATAGTATCAAATATTAATGGAGAATTAGATGAAAGCAAAATTTTCAGCAGCATTGCCAGGTTTTATGCCGTATGATATAATGTCTTAGTGTCCGAACCATGCGAGGAGGTGTGAATGTATGGTCAAAATCGCTTTAACCGCCTTTCACGTAATTCTTTCCGTGGGACTCATTGCAGTGGTGATCATGCAGTCCGGCAGAAGCGCGGGCCTGGCCGGGGCGATATCCGGCGGGGCGGAATCGTTTTTAGGAAAGAAAAAAGGTTTGGATCAGTTATTGTCAAAATTAACCATCGGGGTAGCGGTGCTTTACGCCGTCACTTCAATAATATTGGTAATATTATAATAGAGTAATTTCAGGAACGATAAATATTAATACACCGGGACTGCCAGACCGGTGTATTTTATTATCACGGTTGCCGGTTAAGTTGCTAAAAAAAGGTTGTTCCTGTAAAATATACAGGAGCGGTTGAAGGGAGGCGGGCGGCTTGACCGGTATGACGAATGGCGAAAATATGTGTTTTGGCTGCAGCACTAAAAACCCCATCGGTTTGAAGCTTAACTTTGAGCGGGACGGCGAAGTTTGTCGCGCGCATTTTACGGCCGGCCCCGAGCACCAGGGGTGGCACGGTGTTGTCCACGGCGGGTTGGTGGCGACCATGTTGGACGAGGTGATGGCCCAGTGGCTGTGGCAGCATGAAATTGCCACCATGACGGCCGAAATGACCGTGCGTTACAGCAAAGCGGTTCCGGTGGGGGAAAGGTTGATTATAGAAAGCGGGTTGGTTTCAGGGAGAGGCCGTCTGGTGCAAATGGCTGCCGAAGTGATTTTGCCGGACGGTTCTGTAGCGGCTAAGGCTAAGGCAAAGTTCCTAAAAGTCAAACCGGAAAAAGATTTAGGAGGAGCGGATTAAAACGTGAAAAGAACGGAAGCTTTAAAAGAATTGAAAGAAAATTTATCAAATAAAAACCTAATCAACCATTGCCTGGCCGTCGAGGCGGTAATGCGCCGGTTGGCGCGTTATTTTGACGAGGACGTGGAAAAGTGGGGTCTGGCCGGCTTACTGCACGACATTGACTACGACCGGACTAAAGATAATCCGGAAATCCACAGCATTGAAGGGGCGGAAATGTTGTCTGAACTAGGGCTGCCCGAAGACGTGATTTACGCGGTCAAAGCGCATAACCCCAGTCACGAACTGCCGCGCGAGTCCCTGATGGATAAGGCGCTTTACGCCGCTGACCCGTTGACCGGGCTGATTGTGGCCGGAGCTTTGATCAAACCCGAGAAAAAATTATCCGCGCTAGACGTTCCTTTTTTGCTCAACCGCTTTAATGAAAAATCCTTTGCCCGCGGGGCCAACCGGGAAACCATGAAGACCTGCTCCGAAATGGGCTTGTCCCTGGAAGAATTTATGGGGCTCGGGCTCGAAGCCATGCAGGAAATAGCCGCCGACCTCAATTTGTAGGACGGGCAATAATATTAAAAAGGTTGCATTTGTAACCTTTAACCTGATTCAGGTGAGTAATAATGAATAACCGGACGGTAACCAAAAACCGCAAAGCAAGACACGAATATTATATTATGGAAACATACGAGGCCGGTTTGGCCTTGAAAGGGACCGAGGTAAAGTCCCTCCGCAACGGGAAGGCCAACCTGCAGGACAGTTTTGCCCGGGTTGAAAACGGCGAATTGTTGCTGTATAATATGCATATAAGCCCCTATGATCAGGGGAACCGGTTCAATCACGAACCGAAGCGCACCCGTAGGCTCCTGATGCACAAGCGGGAGATCATGAGGCTTTATGGCAAGACCAGGGAAAAAGGCCTGGCCCTGATCCCGTTGCAGGTTTATTTTAAGAACGGTCTGGCCAAAATAGAACTGGCCCTGGCCAAAGGCAAGAAGATTCACGACCGGAGAGAGGATATTGCGGCCAGGGACGCCCGGCGGGAAATAGAACGCGCGTTTAAAGAAAGATCAAAGTTGTATTAAACCCATGCAGATAATATGGGGGCGTTATGGTTTCGACGGGGGAAGTTGTGGCAGGATAAGCGAGCCGGGATCCCACCAGCCCGAAAAACGGTGGACAGTTAATAATAACTGGCAACAACGAAAATTACGCTCTAGCTGCTTAATCGCAGCTAGCATCCCACCCGCCCTTGCCTGTGGAGCGGGATTCGGGGTGTCAAAACAGCAGGCTGGCTCTTGAACCGTTTCTCGGAGGTTTAAGGGGACACTCATCGAGATAGCTCCAGCGCAGCCTGGTTGTGGGCGACGCCGGAGCGAACCGAAAACATAACCTACGCTCGTAGAAGGTCTTGTGGCTCTTCTTTCGGACGGTGGGTTCGAATCCCCCCGCCTCCACCAAATAAGAACTCAAATTTTGATACAATGAAAATCCCTTGATTTCAGGGGGTTTTCGTGTTTTCAGGGTAAATCAGGCAGTAGAAAAAGGTCGAATTTATTCCTTTGCACACCTTTCTGCCAAAAAGTATGCACACCCGGGGTGCAAAATTTAATAGGGGTGTGCTTTTTTTGTTTGGGGTGTGCAAACATTTTAGCAGAAATAAGAAGGGGGCTATAATAGCTATGGTGTTGTGTAAAATAAGTTATTGCCTTTTATGTATAGGTGTGATATAGTCAAGATGTGACAGTCACACTGTGACATATTGTTCGGGAGGCGGGTGAGAAATGAATGCTGAGAAAGTGAAGAAAGCTTATATGCCC
>CAYPRB010000006.1:0-149521 GCA_964413055.1 uncultured Pelotomaculum sp.
ATTCCAGCACCGCTACTACGGCGGCAGTATACGCGCACGCTGTACGTCGTAGTGAAAGCATTAGCCTGTTGACACACCAATCAGCACACCAAAACTTAAGAAAACAGTAACGTCAAGGCTTTGTGTAGGGATGTATTTAATTCGATTCCTGCCAGGCGCACCAAAGAGTTAATAAAAAGCCTTGAAAATTAAAAATCAAGGGTTTTTTTGTTTTTAAGTCAAGGAAGCCAGGCAAGTAATTCCTTAAGGAATCCTTGATTTTCTTAGGTTTCTCTAACGATACTGAACGGGTAAGCCATTTGACCTTATATCAATATACTGATAAAATATGCATATAATATAGTTGGAGGTGTGTAATATGCCTAACATCAGACCAAGCTCTGATTTGAGAAATAAGTACAACGAGATTTCGGAGTTTTGCCACAAGTATTCCGAGCCTGTTTATATTACCAAAAACGGACAGGGAGATCTGGCGGTCATGAGCATAGCTACTTATGAAAGACTCGTTGGAAAGTTTGAATTGTATAAGCTGCTGGATGAAGGAATGGAAGCTGTAAAAAACCGTAGAGTTGTACCTGCAGAGAGCGTATTTGATAAAATCGAAAACGGATTTTCGAAATGAAGCAATATAAGGTTTTGATGACTGAGCCTGCGGCGGACGACTTGCAGGCGATTGCCAAATACATTTCCGGTGAATTGCTTGAGCCTGTTATAGCGAAAAAACTGGTGGGCAAAATCAAAGAGGCTGTAATGAGTCTGGACAAACTACCGGTCCGTCACGCTCTGGTAGCGGATGAACGTCTTGCTGTGCAAGGGATTCGCATGCTGATTGTAGAAAACTATATTGTATTTTATGTGATATCTGAAATAGATGAAACCGTAACGGTTGTCCGGATTCTATATGGCGGTCGGGATTGGAAGTGTTTGTTGTAACCCCGGGACGCAGAATCAGATTGGAAAAATATATATTATCGCTTCAATTTAGAAGCGATTTTTTTGTCCTGTGACAAACTGCTGTCATTAACTACAGGTATAATAAAATCACTATCAAGCAACACGTTTAAAATCACAATTGCGGCGTAGGTTCCACTTTAATCAAGTCTCCATTACTGCGGGTAAAGAACAATCGAGCACAGTTTTTTGGTGGTTAATTTTGTTATTTAATGCAGGTTATTGTATTTTTTCGGCGAAAGAATAACATGAATAAAAAAGATTTTTTAAAGAGTAACGAATTGGGGGATCTTTTAACTCTCAATCTCATAATCCGATTTTTCTAAGCCGCTGAATATCGCCTATAAAAAAACGGAGTGGGGCAAAATCAACCATGACAGATATAAAATCATTGAGGACATGTATCGGAAGGAGTAATAATCAACTAAACCAAGTCCGGTTATGCGAGGGGGGATTAGGATATAAAGTATTCGGAATTAGAGTTAAAAAGAATGATCAAAGCTGGAGATTTAAGTATTGAAGATCAGATCAAATTTAACATTCTTAATTTCATACGTACAATTCACCTCAATAAACAGGATTTTGTTCAAGGATCCTACGGCACGGAATTTTACGGTGAGCTACCGATGACATTTAGAAAGAAGGCCGGACAGGTTGTGGGTTTGATTACTGTGAAGACCGAAGGCGATGAACGGACCTATGTCTTCAATGATCGTGGGTATGAGTTGCTTGATGATTTGTTGCAATTAGAAGAGTTGTCGGGCAGGTGATGGGAATGTTTCACGAAACAGAGGCCTGACGCCATGACAACCGGAAGTTCCACAGGCCCCGGAGGGTTGTTCTACCCGCGGGACGCCTTATTGGAGGCGGCCTTTTTTAGGTTGTGGCAACACTGGTGGGAGATAGAGGTGCGAGAGGAGGTTTGAAATCATTTTAAAAGGAGTTGGCGTCATGGACCTTTCCTGCCGGGTGGCGGATTTTATTGTTTATGCGGAGAAACTGTATGAACTGCCGGTCCCGGGTTTTGTTGCTGAAAGGCGCAGCAGCCGGTTAAGCCGCAGGGAACTACTCGACGAAATTGAACGCCTGCGCGCCGAAATGGCAGGCCTGACTGCTGCGGGGGCTGATTATGATAAACTGCTGGAACTCAGCCGGCAGCTGGATAAATTGATCGTACTTTTTTACAAATTTGATGAAAATGACAGCCGCAATGGGTACAGTTAAACCGCAGCGCCACTTATAATCTGTAAATAATCGGTGCAGACAACCCCTTTCTTTAAAATATTTGACTGCACGAACACCTGTTTGGTATACTGTTTTAAGTAAAATGTGCAGCTGTGCAACAGGTTGCACGGGGGTAGTTAAAAATTGTGAAAAAGCTGTATAACTGTCTTATAAGGGTAAAATTGACGAAAAAGGTGGTCCCGGTTACATTCATTGGTTTGGCAGGTGACACCGGGTCGTTAATTATACATCTGCAGGAAATGTTTTGAATAATGGTAAAGCTAACCGAAGCTGAAACAAAAAGCTTAGATGGAGTAAAAGTTAGGTTTGTTGTCAACAATATTGACGAAAATGGCAAGATAAAAAACGGAGTTGCGACGACGACGAAAAGTCGAAAATCAACTGTTCCATTTACGGAATTGCCACTTGTAAAATAATCCAAATATAAAAATCCATTTCTTATGCCAAACTTTGAAACGACTCCGGCGGTATATTCTTGCCGGAGTCGCTCGGTTTCTGATGCGGAAGGAAAGCAGGCAGGAATTTGAGGATTGGAAAGCAAGACAAACTTTTAAAAATAACAAAACCCCAAAATAATAAGAGCTTCATTTCAACTGCAAGTTGTGCTTTTTTAAGAACTATATCATAAAGTTGCAGCATAGATGCGAGAACTATCTCCCCATGGATGATAACCTGTTCCAATATGTTCAAATCCATATTTTTCATAATATCCGATTAAGCATCTGGTTTTCTTCCCTTAAGGTCTGGACAGTTCTTTTAAGGCTCTCAATCAGCTTGTCTTTTGAAGCATCCGAAGCCGTCAGTTTATTACGAGCGGGTACCGGCGACGAACTTTTTTTATAGATAACTGCTTCTGTCGCCCGAAGCAGATCGGGGTAGCTGTACAAAAATGCTTTTGACACCCCAGCATGCTTACATATCCAGGCCTTGGATAAAGGTTCACTAAGGCTATTTCCCCTTTCAACTTCCTGGAGAAGATCCATTACTGCTTTTTTCTTATCATGGCTTTCTCTCTTTTTAGTAGCAATCGTGAATATATTTTTTGCCACCGGGTATAATAAGAACCTTGAGGTGAGCGGAATATGCAGTTATCGCCCGGTGAACGTTCCATTCTTTCTTATTTTACTTCGAGCAGGCAGGCGCAGAAGGCGGTTGCGGCTTTGCATGATGCCGGCTTTATCAATGTCCAACTGGACCGGGTATCCCGTTTTGGTGGTGGGCTTGACGCTTATTACAACAGTCCGCTCAACAAAGCTCAAACCATTACCGGACCGGTTTTGTTTTCCGGTGATGTGTACGGAATCGATCAAGATACCAGGGTATTACTTGGGGCGGATCCCTCCGTCAGCGGCTACGGTTACCAAGATTACGGTTTGGGCGGGGGACGGGATTTTTTGGTTACGGTGGTAACCAGGGAAGAGTTGCTGGAGCAAGCCGCGCATATAATTAAACAACATGACGGGATGATGTAAAAATCACATTTTAAATATTTTAAAAAACTCCTACCGGTATTAAGCAACTTTTCCGGGGGAGTTTTTTATTATAGCAAATATAATAAAATTTGATGATTATTTTGATATCATTAGCATTTGTGATGTAAACTAGAAACAAACTTGTTTTTTTAGTTTATTTTGGTTACAATGGTAAAGTATAAAATGTATTAATATTGAGGAGTTCTGATGGGAGGGCTTGCTTTTGAAACGGGTGGTCAGCGTCAGCCTTGGTTCTTCCAAGCGCGACCACAAGGTTTATGCGGATTTTTTAGGAGAAAAGTTTGAAATTTCCCGCATGGGCACGGATGGTAATTTTGACCGGGCCCTGGAATTATTGCAGGATTTGGATGGTAAGGTAGATGCCATAGGTCTGGGTGGGATCGATGTCTACCTTTTTGTTAAGAATAAACGTTATGCCATTAAAGACGGACTTAGACTGATGGAAGCGGTGCAGGTTACTCCGATAGTAGACGGAAGCGGCCTGAAAAATACTTTGGAAAGAGAAGTAGTACGGGTTCTGGCTGATGAAACAGGTCATTTGAAAAAAGGTACCAAGGTGCTCATGGTAAGTTCAGTTGACCGGTTCGGCATGGCCGAGGCGCTTACCGAAATGGGTTGTGATGTAACGTTCGGAGACTTGATTTTTACCGCCGGTATTCCCTATCCGATCAAGACCGTGGAAGAACTTGAGGAGTTAGCAGGACGTATCTTGCCCGAGATATCTCAAATGCCTTTTCATATGATTTATCCCACCGGAAAAAAACAGGAAACCCAGGATGAAGACAAGGTAAAGAAATTTGCCCGGTATTACCATGATGCTGAAGTGATCGGCGGTGATTTTCATTTAATCAGACGTTTTATGCCTGATCAAATGAACCGGCAAATTATTCTCACCAATACTACTACTTTGGATGATATCGAGTTTTTGAGGAAAAAAGGGGTAGCCCTGCTGGTGACTACTACTCCTGAATATGAAGGCAGGTCTTTCGGAACCAACGTGATGGAAGCGGTACTCGTATCCATAATCGGCAAGCCGTGGAACGATATTACCAGTAAAGATTATTTAGATCTTTTGCTACAATTAAATTTTAGACCGCGCATCCTTGATTTAAAAGCATAATTGATTATATAACCATGTATTTAGAAGGCAACCGGAAGGAGGGTATGACTTTGGCCACACATGAAGAAATAACGGAAAGCCTGAAAGTGTTTACAGATAATTACAATAAAAGTGAACGTTTAAAAATAATGAACCGGGACTGGGACCGGGTGGTGGAGGTCAAGGCAACCGACGTAGAGTCAGAACACACAATGATTTTAAAGGACGGGGTGGTTTCGTTAAAAAAAGGAGTGGTAGAAAATCCCGACTTGACGGTAATTTCCGACAGCGAAACCCTGGCCGATATTTTTTACGGTGATATTACCCCTACAGAGCCTTATAATAACGGTACCTTGCGCATAATGGGGTCTGAAGACGATATCATCCGGCTTGATTTCATTTCACTTTTGATCTGGGGTGAATAAAGTGCAGTTAAAAAGAGTTTTGACTTTACGTACAGTGGTTGCTACCAGTGCTGGCCTTACCCTGGCCAGCTCGTCTTTTATAGCGGCCGTACAGGTAGCTGGTTTTCTTTTAGGGGATACGGCCTGGATTGCTATTCTGGTGGGCGGAGTGCTGTGTTTTCTTACGGCGGCTTGTTTTTCCGAGTTGAACGGCCTTCTACCGACGGCAAACGGGATCCGGCTTTACTTTAAACGCGCCTTTAACGACCAGGTATCCCTGACCGTATCGATAATGTATATGCTAATTGTGATAATCGGCGTGGTGGGCGCTGAAAGTTACGTGATCTCCTCTATCCTAAATGAGGCCTTTCCTGCTGTGCCGCCTTACTTTTGGATTGTATTAATGCTTCTGGCCGTGACCGCCATGAATATCAGAGGGATTAAAATTGCCGGTATTTTTCAGGATGTCATTACCTACGGTCTTATGGCTTCAATTATTCTGTTTGGCCTAATTGCCCTGTATAAAGTTAATTTTCAGTTGGATGCCCCTCTGGCACCGGGAAGTGCTTCGGGAATTATAAATGCTGTGGCAATCGGAATATTCCTTTTTGTTGGTTTTGAATGGGTGACGCCGCTGGCTGAGGAGGTTACCCAAATTAAGCAAATATCCCGGGGGATGATGATTGCCCTGGGTATTCTAAGCGTGGCTTATGCCCTTTTTACCGTGGGCATGACCGCCGTTTTGCCCAAAGAGACCCTGGCGCATTCCGCCTCGCCGCAGGTGGTTTTTGCCCGGGCCGTTTTAGGTGATACCGGTGTATTTTGGATGACGGCAGTCAGCCTGGCGGCCACGGTTACCACCTTTAATGCCGGGATGATCAGTGTCTCCCGGTTTATGTACGCTTCAGCCAGGGAACACGTGCTGCCCGCAATTTTCAAGAAAGTCAGCATCAGGTTTTTTACTCCCTGGGCGGCAATCGTGACCCTTTTTTTTATCGGACTGGTGGCAGCAGGGGTAACCCTTTTCACCCAGCGCTACGTAATGTTGGTAGAATTGGCCGCTGCCATGGAGTCAATTGTCTACGCGCTGGCAGGCCTTGCGGTGATCAGTTTACACCGCAGACTGCCGGACCAACCCAGGCCTTACTTGATAAAAGGGGGTTACCTGGTGCCGGCCTTGACCACAATGGTTTTTACGGTTCTTGCGGCAGCTGTGTTTACCTCTAATCCTTGGGTGCTGATAATTATGGCAGTGGCGTTTCTAATATGTCTGGCATATGTAAAAACAGCGGTGCCTTATTTGAGAAAAAAACATCAGAGCGTTAAGCCGGCGGCCAAGAGACGCCGCCCGGTAAGAACCGCAAAAGAATTTGACGGCAAGCATGAATAACGCGTAAAGGTAATCTTGTTGGAACAATTTAAAATGCAAACCTGTCTAACCACATAAGAGCTGAAGTTGCAAAATGCTTCATCTTTCAGCAAAATGTGGTTTTTTTATTATTAGCCAGTTACCATGAATTACCTAAGGTGGATGGGATAAAAGGATGACGAAATAGAAGGATCTTTTGGATCTAATGTAGAAAAAGATCTATACTTAAGTTTCTTAACTATTTTTTGCCAAAGGGCTAAGAGGAGTAGAAAATGCAGATAAGTAAAAAGACGTCTTTGGTTTTATTTGTGTCGTTAATAGTGAGTTTTTTTGCCTGGTTCCTTCCGGTTTGGGTCCGGGATGCGGCGGCTGCGGACCAGGTGGCGGTAATCGGAGTGGACGTATTAAATGTGCGGAACGGGCCGGGAACCAACCACGGGATCGTGTCCCGGGTCGGCTTGAACGAGCGTTTACCGGTGCTGGACCAGAGTGGAGACTGGTACCAGGTAAGGCTGGGGACGGGAGAGAGCGGCTGGGTGGCCGGCTGGCTTTTGGATATAGAAACGGTTACGGCGGCTGCGGACCAGGTGGCGGTAATCGGAGTGGACGTATTAAATGTGCGGAGCGGGCCGGGGACCCACCACGGGATCGTATCCCGGGTCGGCTTGAACGAGCGTTTACCGGTGCTGGACCAGAGTGGAGACTGGTACCAGGTAAGGCTGGGGACAGGAGAGAGCGGCTGGGTGGCCGGCTGGCTTTTGGATATAGAAACGGTTCCTGCGGTGCAGCCACCGGCGCCTGCAGAGCCTGTGCCACCGCAGGAATCCGGCGGAACTCCGGTTAGAAGAATGGCACTAATCAACAGTGAGGTTGTTAATGTGCGGAGCGGACCGGGGATAAATAACGAAATTATATCCCAGGTTGGCCTGAATGAAGATTTACCGGTATTGAACCAGAACGGAGACTGGTACAGGGTGCAGCTTTCCACAGGGGAAGTCGGTTGGGTTGCGGGTAGTTTGGTAAGCATCCGGACCGTGCCTGTTGCACCGCCCGACCCTCCGTCAGAACCAGGTGAAACCGAATCATCAAGAGGTAACGGCGGTCGGGACGGGGACCAATCGTCCGACGGGGTACTGTCCCTGGAGGTAGATGAGTTGAGAGACAAGACCCGTTTTGTTATTAAAGCAGGTACGTCTTTCGCTTATTCCTCGTTTACTCTTAATGCCCCAAAACGTTTGGTGATCGATATGGAAGGTGTCTCTATCGGTAATTTGGCCAGCAGTACGGAAGTTGGGTCAAATTCGGTAAGCCAGATCCGGGCGGGATATTTTCAGAGAGAACCTGATATTACCAGGTTGGTTTTAGACTTGAAAGATGGGGTTCAATATACAGCTGCTCAGTCTGATAACCGGAAGACCTTAACTATTGAAACTTATGTTCCGCAGATAAAAGGTTCATATAAGAACAAGGTGATTGCTATAGATCCCGGCCATGGAGGAAGTGAACCGGGTACCATAGGAAGCCTGGGCACGAAAGAAAAAGATGTGAACCTTGACGTGGCCAAAAAGGTGGCCGGTCTTTTAGAAGCTCAGGGCGCCAAGGTGCTTATGACCAGAACCGGCGACTGGAATGTAGGACTTTATGAAAGGAATAATGAAGCCAACAGAAAAAAAGCGGATATTTTTGTAAGTATTCATTTTAACGCGCACCTGGACCGTTCCAAAAGGGGCACCAGCACTTACATTTACAGCAACTATGAAAAACCCAGTGAAGCTGCCAGAACGCGAGAGAGCAACAAGTTGGCACAGTGTGTACAGTCCGAACTGCTAAAAGAATTGGGGTTAAATGACATTGGCATAAGGGACGCTAATTTCGTGGTGCTGCGTAATGCCGACATGCCGGCCATCCTGGTGGAAGTAGCTTATCTTTCCAATCAGGCTGAAGAAAGATTGATTATTACCGATAGTTTTAAAAATAGGGCCGCTGAAGCCATTGTAAAAGGTATCGGGTTGTATCTTTCCCAGAATTAGTTGCTTTTAGAGATATAATATATTAATATTACGCTGATAAAGAATACCGTTCTGTTCCCGGTTTTAACAGCGGGACAGTACGGTTTTTATTTATTCAGAAAGAGGAACCCGGTACTTTATAAGTGAATATAAATAGTGCGTCGACCTTTAAACTGCTTTTTGATTTGTGACCGTATAGTAAGGGAATAATAATCCTGAATTATGAAAAGACGGAGGTAAATAATTGCCTAAAATTGGAATTACCACTACGGTACCCATAGAGATAATTTATGCTACCGGTTGGATCCCGGTGGATTTGAATAATGTTTTTATTACCGACGAAAACCCGGGAGCTTTGGTGGAAGAGGCCGAGATAGCCGGCTATCCGCGCAACATATGCGCTTGGATTAAAGGAATTTACAGCACCATGCTAAAACACCGGGAGATTCAAACTGTCATTGCGGTTACCCAGGGTGACTGCAGCAATACCCACGCTCTGATGGAAACATTGCAATTGGCCGGGGTCGAAGTAGTCCCTTTTGCTTTCCCTTTTGACCGCGACGTTGATTTGTTAAACTTGCAGATAGAAAAAATGAGGTCCTTTTTCGGAGTCTCTAGACGGAAAGTTCAGGAAGAAAAAGAAAGACTGGACCGGATCAGGAGAAAGGTATGGGAACTGGACCGGCTTACCTGGGAGGAAAACCGTGTGGCCGGTTGGGAAAATCATTTTTACCAGATCAGCTGCAGTGATTTCAACAGTGACCCGGATAAATTCGAGGCCGAGGTGGTTGATTTTCTAAATCAGGCACGTTCCGCTCCACCACGGGAGAGCGAATTGCGTTTGGGTTATATTGGTGTGCCGCCTATTATGGGAGAGTTATACGGGTACCTGGAGGAACGCGGTGCCCGGGTAGTATTTAACGAAACTCAGAGGCAGTTTACCATGCCTTTTAAAACCGGTGACCTGGTAGAACAATACCGGTTATATACCTATCCTTACGGTATATTTTTTCGCTTGGAGGATATTTTCCGCGAAATGTCAAAAAGAAAGTTGGACGGTATTATTCATTATGCCCAGAGTTTTTGTTACCGGCAGATTGAAGACCTTATCGTGCGGAAAAAACTTGACCTGCCGGTTTTGACCCTGGAAGGGGATAAGCCTGGAAGGTTGGATGCCCGTACCCGGATGCGCCTGGATGTTTTTTTAGAAATGTTGAGGTGAGGATTCTGTTAGTAGGTATTGATCTTGGAAGCCGCAGCATAAAAATGGTTTTGATGGAGGACGACTGCTTACTAAGCCTGCGCAAATTTAATACTATGGAATTTTACCGGACATATGCCGCAAAAAAGGATGACGGGCTGGTAATTAATTTTGCAGCTATGAACGTGCCGGTTGTCATTGGTGATGATGTTGTCACAGCTACCGGTTACGGGCGCCAGACAGTAAAGGTGGAAGGAGCCAGGGTAATTCCCGAAGTGATGGCTCATGCATTGGGGGCGGTAAAACTTACCGGTGTGAAAAACTTTACACTTTTAGACCTTGGTGGGCAGGACAGTAAAGTTGCCCTGGTAAAAAATGGACGGGTGGTTGATTTTCAGACCAATGATAAATGTGCTGCCAGTACGGGGCGCTATTTGGAAAACATGGCGGCAGTATTGAATATTAGCCTGGATGAACTCGGCAAGCATTATGAGTCTCCGGTAGACCTTACTTCTACGTGCGCGGTTTTCGGTGAAAGTGAATTGATTGGTAAGGTGGTGGAAGGTTATTCTATTCCCGCTCTTGCCGCCGGAGTTAACTACAGTATATTTAAACGTATAAAGCCGATGTTGAACCGGTTATTGTCAGGCGGAGTTATGGTTTTTACCGGTGGGGTTACTGGCAACACGGCATTAAGAATCATGCTCGAGGAAGAAATGGGAGTGGAAGTTATCGTGCCGGAACATTCGGAGTATGCGGGTGCAATTGGCTGCTGTGTGGATGCGGCCGGACGTGGGTAAACGGTTATCAATATCGGTATAAAAGGAGATGTGAAATGGTAAGAAGTGATGGGAGAGAACCCGGGCAAATGAGGACGGTAAATATAATCAGGAATTATAATAAACATGCCGAGGGGTCGGTATTAATCGAAATTGGTGATACCAGGGTGATTTGTACCGCTTCAGTGGAAGACCGGTTACCTGCTTTTCTTAAAGGGGAAGGCAAGGGATGGGTTACCGCCGAGTACGGTATGCTTCCCCGGGCGACCGGTTCCAGGACCCCCAGGGAGGCAGCCAGGGGTAAGGTGAGCGGGCGGACATCCGAAATACAACGTCTCATCGGGCGTTCTCTGCGCTCGGTAGTGGATTTGGCGGCGCTGGGAGAATGTACAATTTGGCTGGATTGCGATGTCATTCAGGCGGATGGTGGTACCCGGACGGCTTCGATAACCGGTGCCTTTGTGGCTCTGGTGGATGCCTTGAACAAGATGAAGCAACAAGGGTTGTTAAAGCGTTTACCCGTTACAGATTTTATTGCTGCTACCAGTGTAGGGAAACTGAAGGGCCGGGTGATTTTGGATCTTTGTTACGAAGAGGATTTTGCCGCCGAAGTAGATATGAATATTATTATGACTGGGGCCGGTCGCTTTGTTGAAATCCAGGGTGCCGGAGAAGAGGCTACCTTTACCCGTTCGGAAATGGATAATATGATTGGAATGGCGGCACAAGGAATCGAGCGACTGATTAACTATCAAAAAGAAGTACTGGGAGATATTGCGGCCGGTATCGGGGAGGTGCTCCGGTGATGAAGTTGATTCTGGCTACCAGAAACCCAAACAAAGTAAGAGAAATTTCCGGGCTGCTGTCTTCCCATGAGATAAAGGTTTTGTCCCTTGACGAATTTCCGGATATTAGTGACATAGAGGAGGACGGAGATACATTTAGAGAAAACGCACAGAAAAAAGCTGCCATTGTTTGTGCGGAAACCTCTAAAATAACCCTGGCCGATGACTCCGGTCTGGAGGTAGACTGTTTAGAAGGAGCGCCGGGTGTCATGTCATCTCGTTTTGCCGGTGAAAATAAAAATGACCAGGCTAATAACAAAAAATTATTGGAACTTATGTCCGGAGTGCCGGCTGAATTGCGCACCGCACGTTTTAAATGTGTTATGGCCATTGCTGTACCTGACGGCTGGGTATATACCGCTGAAGGTGTCTGTGAGGGAATTATTACAGAAGAACCTAGAGGACACGGGGGGTTTGGATATGACCCGTTGTTTTACCTTCCTGATTACGGCAAGACCATGGCGGAGTTGGACCTGGAGGCAAAGAATAAAATCAGTCACCGTTCCCGGGCGCTGGCAGGCGCAATGGACATTTTATTAGAAATAAAGCAAATTGATAGTATGGAGTGAGTTTATTTTGCGAATAGTAGTTTTCAGTGACAGTCACGGCAGCTTAAATTTTGCCCGGAAGGCATTAAAAGATTCCGGCCGGGTGGATTTGATTCTTCATGCGGGCGATCATTACCGGGACGGCTTTGAGTTGGCTGCGGAAGCCGGTCTTCCGGTACAGGCTGTCCTCGGAAACTGCGACCGTTTTGATGAAGGACCGGCGGAGGTGTTTTTAGAGACGAAGGGAGGTGTTATCTTAATGGTTCACGGTCATGCAGGAGGTGCGGCGGGCCGTCGGCTTGAGGAAGTTCTGGTGCTTGTCAGGGAGTGCAAAGCAAAATTAGTCGTGTTCGGACATACCCACATGGCTAATATAATTAAAGAGAGCGGTGTGTTATTCTTTAATCCCGGCAGTATATCCTGTCCCCGGGACCGGGAAAGGCCCAGTTATGGTATTCTGGAAGTTAAAGGGAAAGGAATAATACCTAGTATACACCGAATTTAAAATAAAACTTATTTTTCGCTTGGAATTAAAACTTTGACGTCGTGCGTGTTTTTGGGTATAATAATAAATACGTGAAAAAATAATTTTCGAGCGGGTGTAGCTCAATGGTAGAGCACCGGCCTTCCAAGCCGGGTACGTGGGTTCGATTCCCATCACCCGCTCCACATGTCCCAGTAGCTCAGCCGGATAGAGCAACGGACTTCTAATCCGTAGGCCGGGGGTTCGAATCCCTCCTGGGACGCCAGAAAAAGCTTACTGTCGCAAAGGATTTGCGGCTTTTTATATTTTTGGGGAAAGATTAATATTTAGGAATCGCTTAAACTTATAAGTGCTACCTTTTATAGGTATTTTTCAATTGTTAAAAACACGGATGGGGAGGGATGCAAGGTGTAAATATAGAAATATAGAATTATGAAGTAGTGTTATTTGGTGTAGTGTTATAGCAGGAGAAGAATATGAAAAATATTAAAAATACAATATTTGAAGTGGTTTTTGCCGTTTTGCCGGTGACAATATTTGTTATTATACTACAAATTTTATTACGATTGCCGGTTACAGTTATGATGCAATTCCTGGTTGGTGTTATTATGGTCACTATGGGGTTAGTTTTCTTCTTGCTGGGTGTTCATCTCGGTTTGCTTCAAATAGGAGAAGCCACAGGAGCAGTTTTGCCAAAAATAGGTATATTGTGGGTTATAATCCTTTTTAGTTTTCTTTTGGGCTTTGTTGTAACAGTAGCTGAGCCAGATGTTAGAGTGTTGGCTACTCAGGTAGATATTATTTCCGGAGGAGCTATCTCGAAGAACTTTTTAATTGGCACGGTGGCTTTGGGTGTAGCTATATTTGTAAGTTTGGCTATGTTGCGGGTGATTCTGGGTATTCCTCTAAAATATCTTCTATTTATAAGTTACGGTCTTATACTTATATTAGCTTTATTTACTCCCGCGGAATTTGTAGCAGTTTCCTTAGATGCTGGTGGTGTAACTACAGGCCCGATGACAGTACCATTTATTATCGCTTTGGGTGTCGGGGTTGCTTCTGTTCTGGGTGGCAGAAAAGCTTCAACTGACGGCTTTGGGTTCGTAGCGCTAGGTTCTGTAGGACCTATTTTAGCCGTGTTATTGCTGGGAGTGATTTATGGTTGAAAGAGATTCAGGTATTTACGGGTTTTAGTCATGTTTTGCTAGAAGTAGCGGTTGCTCTTTTTCCCCTCGTAATAATATTCTTATTTCTACAAATTTGGTTGCTAAGATTTCCAATACAGAGACTGTTTAATATAATTAAAGGCTTAATCTTAACATTTATAGGCCTGGCATTTTTTTTACAAGGGGTTTATGTTGGTTTTTTACCCGTTGGAGAAGTAATAGGTAGAGCTCTGGGTGGTTTATATCACAACTGGGTATTGATACCGATAGGCTTTGTTCTGGGTTTTGTTGCAGTATTTGCTGAACCGGCAGTACGTGTGTTAAATTATGAGGTAGAAAAGGCGTCAGGAGGATTTATTCCACAGCAACTAATGCTTTATACACTATCCCTGGGAGTTGCCGTCTCTGTCGCACTATCGATGGGGAGAATTCTATTTGGTATCCCACTGTGGTTTCTAGTAATTCCAGGTTATTTACTTGCTTTTATAATGGTTTATTATTCAACTCCCTCCTTTGTGGCCATTGCTTTTGATTCTGGAGGGGTGGCAACTGGACCTATGACCGTAACTTTTATATTAACTATGGCGTTAGGCGTTGCCTCTGCTATAGAAGGCCGAGATCCTTTAATTGAAGGGTTTGGGATGATCGCCCTTGTGGCACTTTCTCCGGTTTTATCGGTTTTATTAGTAGGACTACTCTATAATAAAAAGGGGAAAGAAGATGAGCGGAATCTCGCAGATATGTAAATTTTTGGTTACTATTGTTAACCATGGTATGGGCAGAAAAGTAGTTAAGGCTTCAAAACTAGCGGGGGCCGAAGGCGGAACTGTTATTATTGGAAAGGGTACGGGGATTCATGAAATAAAAGCTTTATTTGGTATTCCCATCGAGCCGGAAAAAGAAATAATTTTTACTTTAACAAGCAAAGAAAAATTAGACAGTATTCTACAGTCTGTCGTTTCTACCGCTAAATTGAATAAGCCAGGTCATGGAATTGCTTTCATAATTGATATTAGCAAGGTAGCAGGGATTTGTCATCTAGGTATGCCAGTAGCAACATCGAACAGAATTTTTGGAGGGACTAAAATGACAGCTGGTAAGGAAGTTTTATACGATTTAATTATAACTATAGTTAATAAAGGTGACGCAGAAAAAGTAGTGAATTCTTCCAAAGAGGCCGGTGCTGAAGGTGGAACAATACTGTCCGGTCGTGGAACGGGAATTCATGAGCGCGCTAAATTGTTTGGTATTACTATAGAGCCTGAGAAAGAAATCGTTCTCACTCTAATTGACCGTCAACAAAGTAATAAGGTTTTAGAAGCTATTATAAATGAATCCGCACTAAATAAGCCCGGGAAAGGGATTGCATTTGTTTTGGAAGTTGAGAAAGTGGTTGGTATTAATCATCCACTTAACATGATGGTAAATGAGAGACTTTCCGATAATTAAGAGTAGCAACTATTTTTTCTACTATGATGGAGAGGGTTAGATCTTGTACTAGGAGGATATAAGAATGCCGGATACCGGTTCTTTTCAGCTGCCGCATGAGTTTCTAATTGTCGGAGCGGCTGTGCAAACAGGCTTGATTGATGAGATAAAGAATGAACCTTGTACTCTGGATGAATTAGCGGTTAAAACGAAAACCGACCGACGGGCTTTATGGACGGTTATTGAAGCTTTGGTTGCTTTAAAGTATCTTCAATATGATAATGAGACGATTAAACTTACTGAAGAGGCGGATAATATTTTTTTTAATCCCGGTCATGGGGAATACACCGGCTTTTCATTTATGCATGCTTACAACTTGATTAAGGCATGGATCCAGTTGCCGGAAGTTATGAAAAGTGGAAAACCGGTTCCGAAAAAAGGTGTTCCCGGGCACTCAAAGCATTTTATTACCGCTATGAGTCACCATGCTCAAAAATCGGCGTCGCAAATTATTGATTACTGTTTAAGGGACCTGCCTGCGCATCCCAGAGTTCTTGATATCGGCGGCGGCCCGTTAACTTATGCGCTTGCTTTTGCCAAAAGAGGGGCCAGGGTGGTTGTATTGGACTTGCCTGAAGTTGTTGAAATGATGCAACCGGGACTGGATCCGGCTTTACCTGTCGGGATGGTTAAAGGTGACTTTACCAGGGGTCTGCCGCAAGGACCTTATGACCTTGTATACCTGGGAAATGTATGTCATATTT
Source organism: uncultured Pelotomaculum sp. (assembly GCA_964413055.1). Lineage (GTDB taxonomy): Bacteria > Bacillota > Desulfotomaculia > Desulfotomaculales > Pelotomaculaceae > UBA3102. The sequence continues at coordinate 15,786 of CAYPRB010000006.1, forward strand.
ACGGTGTGCAGGAAAACAGGAAATTATTTCAGGATGCAGCGCATGAGCTGGAACCGGGCGGGCAAATTGTCATCAATGATATGATTCGGGGTACAGGTGTTATGCCGGCATTATTCGGGGTAAATATGTTGATAAATACGCCAACCGGTGGAACCTGGACTTACGAGCAATACCAAACCTGGCTGTCTGAAGCCGGTTTTTCAGTAGCTCCCTGGTGTGAAGTTGGTGGCAGGCAATTGATTAAGGCTACAAAACTTTAAATCCTGCGTGACAGAAGAACCGTCCCCGTGTCACGCCTCCCCGTGTCACGCCTCACGCCTTGTCACGTATTGACGGTATTATATTGATGTGTTAAAATTACTTGACCTAGCGGTTAGGTTATACCTTTCCCTCTCTCAATCTTTTACATTGGTTAGGGAATAAAGTTATTTCCTATACCAATGGAGCTCAAAATAAGAAGAGGGGGATTTTAATGTATCAAGACCGTTACCTGACATGCCGTGATTGTGGTAATGAATTTGTTTTTACCGCATCGGAGCAAGAATTTTTTGCAGAAAAAGGGTTTACTAATGATCCGGGTCGTTGCCCGGGTTGCCGGGCCGCCCGTAAAGCCCAAAGACGAAATGTCAATAGTGGCTACAGGCAGAAGCGTCAGATGTATCCGGCGGTTTGTGCCAGTTGCGGCAAGGAAACCGAGGTTCCTTTCCAGCCGAGCGGAGAAAGGCCGGTATACTGCAGGGATTGTTTCCGGCAGGTATCACAATACTAACCATAACAATTAAAGGGGCAGTTTTTAACTGCCTCTTTAATTGTTAGTCGGAATCATCGTGTTAGAAACTGCTATCTCCAGTAGAAATATTTGTCGAATGATGTAAGAAATATATTTGTATTATTACAGGATTTTATTATTTTTTATAGAAAATAACATTAATTGATATTTCCTGGATAGACGGGAAGTTTTTTAATGTTTATAATGTTAATTTCGTGTTTTTTGGAGTAACATAAATTATGAATGATAAGGAATTTGCTGGACGGTGGCACTTGGAAGAAGAGTTGCAGGAAAGCGAGCAGCGGTACCAGAAACTGGTTGAAATTTTATCCAGTGCGGTTATAGTACATAGTGCGGGCAAGATCGTTTTTTCAAATAAGACGGGAGCAAAGCTTTTAGGTTTTAGGAATCCTCAAGAGCTCGTCGGGCGGCCGGTAATGGATTTTGTTCATACCGACTATAAAGAAATCGTTAGAAAAAGAATAAAACAGTTGTATGAAGAGAGAGAAACATTAACTTTTATTGAACAAAAATTAGTAGGTGTTAACGGAACAGTTATCAATGTGAAAGTGGCATCAGCACCCTTAACTTATCATGGAAAACCAGCTGCGCAAGCGGTTATTCATGATATTACCGGAAATAAACTGGTTGAAAATAAATTACTTGCAACCCGGCATCAGCTTATGGATATTATCGAATTTTTGCCTGATGCCACCCTTGTTATTGATAAAGACAAGAAAGTTGTTTTTTGGAACCGGGCCATAGAAGAAATGACCGGTGTAAATAAAGAAGATATTATCGGCAAGGGTAATTATGCTTACGCCGAGCCTTTTTACGGGGAACCCAGACCGATTTTAATTGATTTAATTTTTGATGATGATAAAATTATCCAATCAAATTACGGAAATTTTCGCAGAATAAAAAACATATTGTTTGCTGAAAAGTATACTCCTTTCTTAAATAAAGGAAAAGGGGCTTGCTTGTGGGGTACTGCCGCCCCGCTTCTTGACAGTGCAGGCAACCTGGCGGGAGCCATCGAAACTATTCGTAATATTACCAGTCACCGGCAAATTGAAAATGCGCTGCGCCTGTCGGAAGAAAGGTTTTCAAAGGCTTTTAGGGTCAGCCCTGCTCCAATGTCCATTACTTCATTCACGGACGGACAGATTATTGATGTTAATGAAAGTTTTTTGTGCCAATTTGAGTACCGCCGTGACGAGGTTATAGGACGTACAACGGAAGAATTGGGGATTTGGTTTGAGAATGATGTGTGTAAAAAAATAGTTCGGATACTGGATGAACGGGGTGCGGTGCAAAACCTTGAAACTGGCTTGCGTACTAAGTCGGGCAAGATATGGATAGGGTTGTATTCGGCGGAGATTACTGACCTTAACGGAAAGCAGTGTATATTGAGTTTATTCAATGATATTACCGAACGCCGGCAGTTTGAAAAGGAAATGGCCCGCTTTGAACGACTGAAGCTTATAGGAGAAATGGCGGCGGGTATCGGTCACGAAATAAGAAACCCGATGACCACAACGCGTGGTTTTTTACAAATCCTTAAGGAAAAAAAAGAATGTATCAAATACCGGGAATATTTTGAACTCATGATAGCAGAAATGGACCGGGCAAATTCCATAATAACCGAGTTTCTTTCCCTGGCTAAAGATAAGACCATACACTTGGAGCAACAGAATCTTAATACCCTGTTGAAAGCCCTTGCTCCTTTAATTCAAGCGGATGCCAAAGCTTCAAAAAAAATTTTCCGGTTATTACTTCAAGAAATTCCGGATTTATTTCTGGATGAAAAGGAAATTCGCCAACTTATACTCAACCTGGTGCGTAACGGATTGGAATCCATGTCATCCGGGGGAATGCTTACTATAAGTACATTTACTGACGACGAAGAAGTAGTATTGGCAGTAGCGGACCAGGGTATAGGGATCGCGCCTGATTTGCTTGAAAATATCGGCACTCCTTTTTTAACTACCAAAGATTACGGTACCGGATTAGGACTGGCGGTTTGCTACAGCATTGCCACCCGGCACGAGGCGGTTATTAACGTGGAAACCGGTCCGGAGGGTACTACTTTTTATATCCGGTTTAAAAAAATAACATCTGATTCAAATCCTAATGAATTTGAAACCAAATAATTCCTAATCATATTCCCTGACATGTATTTTAAACAGGACAGGGCATTAAATAAAGAGACTGCAAGCTTAATTTAATAACACTATTTTTCCTAAAATGCCATAGGACTATAGTCACAAAATGATATTATTAAATTCTAAGGTGAATTTTTGAAGAGGATATTTTTTTTGCTTGTCGAACTGATTAAAAAAGCTCGGAAGGAGGTTGAACCGCATGAATATACCGTTCAATTCCTTTAAAGAATTAACCGAATATGCATCGAGTGAGACCGATAATGAAAAGTATTTTTTGAACCGCATGCTCGATGGAATTCTTGAAATAACCAAAGAAAAGGATATATTGACGGTTTATGCCAAAAACCTGTTTGGCAATTACAAGAATTTGGAAATTGTTACTTTAACTAATAAAAATAAAATTATTCAATCAAAGTTAATTTTAAGTGAAAATAAAATCAAGGTATTTATCTTTGATCTCGACCAAATAGAGTTTATCAGTTTAAAGATACCGGTTAAGGAAGAGAGTGTCCAGTCTGAATTAGAAATTGTGCTTAATAACGGGAAAAAAATTTATTTGAACAGTAATATCGATACGGACACGCATTTGAAAGAAAGATATTCCAATTATATTAAAGAGATAGCAAGATATCTGACCGTAAAAGAACATTTGTAAGAACCTCCGGGTTCTTTTTTTATAAAAAAAGCCTGGATATTATTATCCAGGCTTAATAAGAGATTACATTAGATGGAGAATGTTTTCCCCCGGGCAAGGTGCAGCGCATGTAGTAATTCCTCAGTGGGAATGCCGTCTTTAGTCCATCCTCTCAGGTAATAATATTCTTCACGCATGGAATCAATGTCATTCCGGGTAAATCTATGGCCTTTACAAGGACCGCTGGGTAACGGCTGCCGGAACCGGTGTGGCAGGGTATCCTGCGCCGGCTCCAGACCTTCACGCAGGTTATAGAGTCGACCAAGGTTCCATATTTTAGCACCCAAATTTTGGAGCCATGCTTCATCTTCCATTTCCAGGTCGTGCCCTGTACATGTACGGTATAACTTGACATATGTTCGGGGGCTGATACCAAAGGTTCCAAAGTCGCACTTGACAAAAGTGTCAAGTGCAGCCAGGTAATTTTGGTGATGGATGACAATTTCCGCCTTGCCTTTTACAGCCAACCGGTCAACTGTGTGGCCTTTCCAGGGTAAGCCGCCCAATTCTTCTCCCAGGGGCATTCCTCTTTGGTGGCAACCACCACGGTCCGCTGTCATCAGGGACAGGGCAATGCCGGGTGCTCCCCGGGGGCCCCAGGCCGGTGTTTCAAGTCCTTTGATGTGCACGGCAATTTGTTCGTTTGGAGAACCGATTTTGACAGCAGCCCGGTGGACTCCGTCTGCCAGCAGGTTGCCGAGAGTTCCTTCACGATGAGCGATAGCTTTAATCAACGCCTCTGCGGCTTGAATATTCCCAAACTTAATCTCGTAGCCGGAAGCTTTCATTTCGGGTAGTGATTTTTTTTCCGCTGCTTCCATGGCAAATCCGATTACTCCGCCTGTCGACATGCTGTCCAGGCCCAGTAAATCGCAAAGATGGGCCAGGTGTATTACTGCCTTCGTATTACCGATTTCCAGGTTGGAACCCAACATGGCGGCTGATTCGTACTCTACAATATCAGACACGGTACCCCGGTACCGGCCGGAACGGATATAACCCACTTTGCTGCAGTGAACCGGGCAGCCGGTGCAGGCTTCATTGCGCAACCACATGTCCCGGTTCTGGCCAAAATCACTTATTTCAAGGTTGTTGTCGAAGGTGCCGTCAAAATAGTTACGCCTGGGAAGGACACCGTTTTCGTTGGCAAAAGGCACTGATGATGCCGTTCCCGTTTGCATTAAATTTCGTATGTCGGGACTGTTTTTTAAATCGTGATAAGCCAGTTCCACGGCAGCCAGAAATTCTTTTTGGTGCCGCACTTTTACCGGCTGGCGGCCTCTTAAGGCAACGGCTTTAAGATTCTTGGAGCCCATAACGGCTCCGGCACCGCCCCTGCCGGCCTGCCGGTTATACTCGCAGGATACCAGAGCAAAATACACCAATTTTTCACCGGCCGGACCGATGCTGGCTACTTTTATGCTGTCGTCTTTTAGATTTTCTTTAATCAAGTGGTTGGTTTCCAAAGTGTCTTTACCCCACAGATTACGGGCCGGACGTATTTCCAGATGCCCATCGTCAATCCAAAGGTACACGGGTGCAGCGGCTTTTCCTGTAATTATCAGGCCGTCATAGCCGCAGTATTTGATTTCATGGCCGAAGGAGCCGCCGAAATATGAATCCAGCAGGGTTCCCGTTAAAGGGGACTTGGTTACCACACAAGCCCTCATAGACGGCGCCAAAGTACCGGTAAGCGGACCGGTCATAAACATCAGTATGTTTTCCGCGCCAAGAGGGTCGCATTTGGGAGGGACCAGGTCGTAAAGAAGTTTTAATCCGAATCCCTTGCCTCCTACAAATGCATTCTTAAACCATTGGGGTACGGTTAGCTCGCGGCTTTCTCCGGAGGACAGGTTTACATAAAGAAACTTGCCGGTATAACCGCTATTCATTATTTTCACCCCCCGGAATAACTACTAATTCCAGCGCGCCGGTAGGGCAGTATTTGACACATAACGGTTCTCCTCCGCAAAGATCGCACTTGCGTGCGGTATTTTTTTGTTTGTCCAAGAGAATCATGTCTATGGGACAGGCTTCGGCACATAGACCGCAACCGTTACATTTTTCCTGGTCGATAATAACTGCTCCGTTGTGCTTATTGCGATAAATTGCCTCGTTGGGGCAGACTTTAAGACAAAACGCGTTTTGGCATTGTGCGCAAACAACCGGCCGGTGTACCAGTCCCTGGTTTGCTATCTTCAGAAGGGCCAGGCGGGGATTAGTTCCGCCGCTTCTCATTTCTGAACAGATCAGCTGACAAATAGCACAACCGGTACACAGGTCAAAATTAGTGCAAATGACCTTGCGCAATTAATATAACCCCCATCCGTTACAATATTGTCGGTTATTCAAATCCAAAGCAGCGCCGGTAAATTTTTTCGTAACCTTTTGCATCAATGTCACGGGGGTTGCCGACTGTTTGCGGGTCCCGGAAAGCTTCCATTGATAACCTGGGTATTAAGTCAGGTGCTACACCCTGATCCTGCAGGGAGGGAATTTCCAAGTCCACTGTCAGTTCATAGATAAATTCAACGGCAGAAAGCGCTGCTTCTTCATGATTCATGCCGTGAGTGTTAATTCCTAATGCTTGTGCGATACGGCTAAACTTTTCTGGTTCCCCCAGCCAGTTGTATTCCATTACCGGGGCCAGAGTTGCGGCCACGGCGGAACCGTGGGCAACTGGAACAATGCCTCCCAGGGTCTGGGTCATGGCGTGAACGGCGCCTGCACTTTCGTTCCCATAAGAAAGTCCAGCCAGGAGGGCGGCCATGGCCATGCCGTAGCGCGCTTCAATATCTTGGCCGTTGGCAAAAGCACGGCGCAGGTACATGGCGCAATATTCTATAGCCAGGAGTGCCGCGGCGTCCGTGGCCGGCTGGGCGTAATGACAAGTGTAACACTCAATAGCGTGACAAAGTGCGTCCATACCGGTGCCGGCAGTTACCAGGGGAGGCATGGACACGTGCAGTTCTGGATCCACGATGGTTAAATGTGCTGCGATTAAGGGCCCGCCGACATTAAACTTGTACTCGCGGGCCGGGTCGGTAATGACCGCCCATTGGGTCACCTCACTACCGGTACCGGCGGTGGTGGGGATGGTCGTAAGAGGTGGAATGCGTGCGGAAAGCTCTTTTTTCCCTTCGGCGCATTCATATGCGAGTACCGGTTCACCGTGGGTAATTTCCACCCCGGCCGCCTTGGCAGTATCCATGGAACTGCCGCCGCCTACGGCAATAAGTCCGTCACAAGCCTTATTTTGGTACATCTCGGTGGCTCCGGCCACGCAGTCAAGGTGAGGGTTGGCCACTACCCGGTCGTAAACAGCATAATCAAGTCCCGCTTCCTTTAAGCTGGCGGTTACCAAGTCGATCAGTCCTGCCTTGATGACTCCGCTGTCCGTTACCACCAGGGGCTTTGAAACCCCGAGGTATTTCTGTTCGGTACCCAGGATTTTAATAGCGCCGATACCGTTTTTCATTACGGTGGGGACTTCAAAGCTCTTGACCTTTTGCATTCTTTCGAAGCGCATGTACATGTCTGTGACTCCTCCTTGAAAAGGTTTAAAGTTATCTGGAATACAAAGTTTAATATATTCGGTTCATACAGTTTAAACTTTATAAAACAAAATATATATCATTATAAACCAAACAACTTAAATAGACAATATAGGTTGCTAGCAACTTATTTAGAAATAAAAAGTTGACTGATAAAAACAAAGCGTATAAAATTTACTTAATAAACAGTTTATTCTGTAGAGGAGGAATCGTTGTTGAAATTATCGAGTGCGACTTCAAACTATGATAATACCAGACTTGAGGAAGCCCGCGACCTGGTTATTAATGCCATGGCCGAGACCATGGATTTTTATGGTATTTCTCCTCTGGACGGGCGTCTTTACGGCACCATGTATTTTTCCGGACGGCCTATGAGTCTTAATGAGATGGCTGCCAAACTGGGCATGAGTAAAACAAGTATGAGTACCTCAGCCCGGGCATTGCTGAAGACAAAAATGCTCAAAAAAATCTGGCAGAAAGGTGTGCGGAATGATTTATACTCTGCCGAGCAGGATTTTTTCACTATTTTCATCAATGCCTTTTGCCAGTGTTTTAAGCGCGAAATTGAAATAAACCTGGATGCTATTGAAAAGGCGGAGCCAATCTTTAAGGAGTTGATTGCCCAGGCCGGTACGGACATTGGCAAATTAGCGGAAGAAGATTTAAAGAAGCTGACCCGGGCTAAAAAATATTATTTTTGGTTGGACCAACTTATAAAATCAGTAGAAAACGGTGAAATATTTAAGTACATTAACGAACCAAATGAACACAATAACTCCACGTATGCTTCAGTACCAGACAGTCAGGTCGCGCTTGATTAACCGGGTTTGATACTTAAAAAGAGGTGATAAGCAAAGGTGAAATCAAAAATTCTTCGGGATCCGGTGGAAGAAGCTTTAAGGTTAATTGAGAACGCGGAAAAGCACAACATAATTTTAAGGGTGCTGGGCGGTGTGGCTGTAAAACTGCATACGGAAAATGAGCCGGAAATATTTAAAAGAAGTTATTCCGACATCGATTTGGCAGTGGACAGGGACAGCGGGGAATTGCTTTCGCGTTATTTAGTGCAGATGGGTTATGAACCCAATAAATCTTTTAACACATATAACGGTAATGAAAGACAGTTATACTATGACTTGGAGAACCAGCGACAAATGGATATATTTGTAGGTGATTTCCGTATGTGTCATTATATCCCGTTGGGTGAAAGGTTGCTGGCAGACAGGTACACCGTGCCCAAGGCCGAATTGCTTTTGACTAAAATTCAAATCATTGAAATGAATCAAAAAGATATCAGCGATCTTTTTGTTTTTGTACTTAATAATGCAGTAACCGGTGATGATGAAGGTATCAATTGGAAACAGGTAGCTGATTTATGTGCCGGTGACTGGGGATTGTACAAGACATTTTCCAATAATTTGGTCAGGTTGGTTGAACAGTTAAAAGAAATCAACTTGCCGGATGAGGATAAAGAACTCATCGACAGGCGATTTCAGTATTTGGTCGGCAAAGTGGAAAAAACGCCTAAAAATTTAAAGTGGAAATTAAGGTCCATGGTAGGGGAGAAAGTGCCCTGGTATGAAATTCCGGAAGAGGTGCAGCGGTAAGTCAATAACAAAAGGAGGTATTGATTATTAGTAACGACAACTTATTTGTAAGACAAGCTACTGGTTTGGTGCGTTCGTGGTCGGTTTTTGATGCTTTTATTTATGCGTTTTTTTCCATTAACTTGGTAACGTTAGGGTTTTACAGCTTTAGTTTTGCCGTTTGGGTACCCGATGCGCACATGGTGCCTGCTATCATTATCAGCGCCGTCTTCCTCATCTTTATGATTGTGGTTTATGCGGCCATGATTTCGGTTATTCCCCGGTCAGGCGGCGACTACATATGGCAAAGCCGGATTTTAAACAGCAGCTTTGGTTTTGTGGTGGCGTTTACCGGGTGGGTGGTGATCCTTTGGCACTGGGTTCCTTTGTACGGGACCATGCTTTCCTGGAATGTTTTTCAGCCCTTTTTAGCCGTACTCAGTGACCTGACCGGAAGTAAAGGGCTGATTGATGCGGCACTTTGGTTGAATACCCAGGCGGGCACTTTCTTCAGCTCATTTGTAGTTATTGTGTTGGCGTTTATTTACATCAGCCTGGGAATGAAATGGTATGCCCGGCTTCAGAAGACTTGCTTTTTTATCGCGGTGGCTGCTTTTATCGGTATGCTGGCGTTGTTGTTGGTTAATACCAATGCTCAATTTGCAGCCGGTTTTAACCACTACGTTTCCACCCTTTTTGGTAGCGAATCCGCCAATGCCTACCAGCAAATTTTAACTCAAACCAAAGAAGCTGGGTACGAACCGGTGGCTTGGTCAAATATGGCCATTATTCCCAGTCTTGCCCTGATTCCCATGCTTTTGTTCTGGAATATGTGGGCTAACTGGGGTTCCACCTTGTACGGTGAAATCAGAGGGGCAGGAGAGTTTCGCCGTAACCTGGCAGGTATGGTTAGTGCCCTGGTTGTGGTATCGATTTTGGCAATAATCTTTTTTGCCGTACTGAACAAGACCGTCGGGTGGGAATGGTATCATGCCGCCAATTATGCTTTTTATGACGGGAGTTCGCCGCTGCCGATCTTTCCTTATCCCGCCCTGTTGGCAGGATTTCTTACCGACAGCGCGTTGTTGCAGTTGATTTTAATTGTGGGTATGAGCACATGGTTTTTCGGCTGGTGCGCTACGGTGTTCCTTTCATCAACCCGGGTAATTTTTGCGGCGGCATTTGACCGTTTGTTGCCCGAGTGGATTTCCAGGGTTGCTCCCAGGACCAGGAGTCCGATCAACGCCCTGATTGTGATGACGGTACCATCTTTGATTATTAGTGCTATTTACGCGTATTCCGCATCCTTTGTGGAATGGACTTTAGCTACTACCCTGGTTATTTCCGTGACCTACGTGGGTACAACCATTGCTGCCGTTATTTTACCTTATAAGCACCCGAAAATGTACCAAGCATCTCCCGTGGCTAAGTATAAGGTGTTGGGGATTCCGCTGGTTACGGTTTGCGGGGTGATCTTCCTGCTCTTTATGGTCTGCGTGTTTAAAGCCTGGCTTACTGACCCGGTTTACGGATTAGCCAATATAAAATCATATATTTATATGGGAGTTTTATACCTCATTTCACTGGTTGTTTATATTGGGGCCAAAATATACCGTAAGAAGCAAGGTATTGACCTTGACAAGATTTACGGAGAAATACCTGCCGAATAAATTTATTACTAGATTAAAGGATGATTAAAGGATATTATGAACATATTTTTTGCTACTGATGTTCACGGTTCCGATGTTTGCTGGAAAAAATTTGTTAATGCCGGGAAGTATTACGGTGTCGAGGTTTTGATCCTTGGAGGAGATATGACCGGCAAGGCGATAATCCCGTTTATTAAAGAAGGTCACAATTATCGTTTTACTTTTATGGAAAGCGAACATTTACTGTATAGTGAAGAGGAAACATGCCAGGCGGAAAAAATGATTTCTGACAAAGGGTACTACCCGGTGCGTATTACTCCGGAAGAAATTGAGTATTATAAGGAACGGCCCCGCGAACGGGATGCTTTATTTACGGAGAAAGCTCTGCAACGCGTTGAAGCATGGCTCGAATTTGCTGAAAGCAAACTTAAGGGTACCGGTATTAAGACTTTTGTATGTCCTGGTAATGATGATATGTTTGAAATCGATGAGGTGCTGAACCGGTCGGAATACGTAATATCGGTCGAAGGACAAGTTTTTGATTTGGATGACGGTTGTCAGCTGCTCAATACCGGTTGGACTAATCCTACACCCTGGGATACCTTTCGAGAGGAGCCTGAGGAAAAATTAATGGAACGACTGGAAAAGATGGTCCCCATGGTTAAAGACTTCAGGCGGGTAATTTGTAATTTTCATTGCCCGCCTTACGGAACGGGTTTGGACGATGCTCCTGAACTTGATGAGAATCTTCGTCCCAAATTCGCCGGCCAATCGCTGGTCCCGGTTGGAAGTACCGCTGTAAGAGAGTTTGTTTACCGTTATCAACCGCTGCTGGGCCTGTTCGGCCATATTCACGAAGCACGGGGGACGCAGCGTTTAAAGAAAACGATGGGTGTCAATCCCGGCAGTGCTTATGAACAAGGGGTTTTGCAAGGGGCACTATTAGAAATCGATAAAAAAGGTATAAAAAAATATCTTCTGACTTCCGGATAAATGTTTTGAATTTCGGTTTGTAAGACAAGTTTACTAAAGCGCCTTTACTTTTAAAAAGAAAGGCGCTTTAATTAGTTTTGCTTTTAGATGGAAGTTATTGTTTGCGAAATTTTTAAATCTTGAACTTGGTCAGTACCTTTTCCATTTCGGCGGCAGTTTCATTGAGTTCGGACGCTGAAGCGGATACCTCCTCCATGGCTGCGGTTTGTTCTTCGGTGGTAGCGGCAACATTGTGTACTCCTTCGGCTACCTGTCCGGCAGCAGCGGCAACATCCTGGGCTTTTTGGTTTAAGTTTTGGACCAGTTCAATAATTGCATGTAAAGATTGGCTAACCTCCTGTACTACCCGGTCGCCCTGGGATACTTTATCTCTTCCGCTTTCCATGTCGTTTACCGCCTGGGCCGATTGCTGCTGAACTTCATTGATTATGTGGCCTATTTCTTTTGCCGACAGGGCGGAGTTTTCAGCCAGTTTGCGTACTTCTTCGGCTACAACTGCAAATCCTCTACCCGCATCTCCAGCCCTGGCTGCCTCGATAGCTGCGTTTAATGCCAGCAGGTTGGTTTGATCGGCGATACCGTTGATGGTATCAACGAAATGACCTATTTTTTCTATCGCCTGGTTTAATGAGTTCACAGATAAAGATACTTGTTCTACCGAAGTTTCAATTTCTCTCATAGTATTAACCACGGTTTCAATGTTTTGTTGACCTTGTCCAGCCTGTTTATTGGCTTCGTCTGCCTGGTGAGATACTTCCTTAATATTGTTGACTACTTCGTCTACGGTGGCGGAAATTTCATTTACAGTAGAGGCATTTTCGGAAGCTGCGGAAGTTGTTTGGTCTGCCTGGGTGGTTAATACTTTGGCTGTATCTGTCACGCGGGTGCTGGTGAGAGAAACGTGTTTAATTAATTCTTTCAAGTTGTTTACCATATTATTAAATGAACGGGCCAGTGTGCCGAGTTCATCTTTAGTTTTATATTCAACTTCTTTAGTCAGGTCTCCTTGAGAAATAACTTCTGAAAAATTTATAAATCTGGTGAAAGGTTTACCGAAAATTTGTTGCAGCACAATCAAACAAATTATTATGCCCAAAATGATGCCGATTGCTGCCACTGCAATGGTATTATAGGCAAATTTATTAATCGCCTGGTCATAAAGATCATTCGGGACACCAACGTAAAACATGCCGATAATTTTTCCCGCTTCATTTTTAATCGGTTCATAGGCGGTTTGGTTCCACCTTCCTACCACTAAAGCCTTGCCAATGTAGGTTTTTCCTTCTTGGAGCGTAGCCTGGGCAACTTCCTGGGAAACCTTGGTGCCCACGGCACGGGTGCCGTCTTCACTTTTAACATTGGTGGTTATACGCTTATCTCCTTGAAAAATAGTTACTGTATCCTGAGTAAGGCTGCCAATTAAGTCTACAGCTTCAAAATTATTGTTTAGTTTCACGGAGCCTTTATACATTTCTCCGTCTTTAATCGACCAGGGTCCCGGATACTTGCTGTCAATAAGATTTTTACCCATGGCGAGGTCCGACTCCAGTTTTATTTGGACAGATTCAATCAGTCGGTCTTGCATGGATTTAACTGATAAAAAACCAACCGTGCCGATCACTAAAATCAAAATAATTGAAGTAACCAAAGCCAGTTTTAGGCGTATTGTCATAAAGTTTGTACCCCCTCTACTTATCACCCTGCATGATAAACAACGGAAATATCTTTAAACCTCCTTTCTAATAAAATTTTTACTTCCCGGATAAAATTAAGAAGAATGATGATTAAAAATGTGGATTTAATGGATATTTTAGCCATGATATTCTTGAGCATTATTATACATGAATTTACATAATAGTATCAATGATTTTAATTTTTTTTATCAAAATATAGTATATTTTTTATACCTTGCTATTTTAATGAAAAGATTATGCTTTATTATACAGGTGCTTATTTATGACCTGATAATTATAAGAAATTAGTTTTAAAGGACTTTGTCTTTGTTCGGCGAAAAATATCAATTATTGTATATTTACTTATAAGGAGGAAGAAGGGTGGAGCAAATATGGGCGCCTTGGCGGGCGGTTTATATCGGCGGGGACCACAGTGACAGATGTATATTTTGTGAAAAATTGGAGTCCGAACAGGATGAACGGAATCTGGTTCTCCTGCGGGGGGAATTGACTTTTGTAATGATGAATCTGTACCCCTATAACAACGGGCATCTTTTAATCGCTCCCAAGAGACATGTGGGGAAAATAGAGGAAATTAATGAAGATGAAATGACCGAGTTGTTTAAAATGACCCAAAAAATGATTAAAGTTCTGCGTGTTTTTAAACCGGAGGGGTTTAACGTAGGGGCTAACCTGGGAAGGGTTGCCGGGGCGGGAGTGCCCGGTCATTTTCATATTCATATAGTTCCCAGGTGGAACGGAGACACCAATTTTATGCCGGTGCTCGGAGAGACCAAGGTAATATCCGAGTCTTTGGAGGAGACTTATAAAAAAATAAAGGAATCATTGGCGAAATTGGAATAATAAGATATAATGAAAAAATATATTCGTATTTGGGAAATTGATTTTTTGCGGGGAATAGCCATTTTGTTAATGGTATTTTTCCATCTGATTTATGATTTAAATGTTTTTTTCAAGTTACCGGTAGTTTACCAAGAAGGAATAGTTTACTATACCGGGAAGGTTGCCGCATCTTTATTCATTACCATTGCAGGTTTGAGTTGCTGCCTTAGCAGGAATAATTTAAAAAGAGGCCTGGTTCTAATAGGACTGGGCCTGATGATTACGCTAATTACTTTTATAGCAGCTCCAGATTCCAACATTGTCTTCGGCATCCTTCATTTTTTGGGCGTCAGCATCTTGGCATATTGTATATTTAGAAATCTGGCAGCATGGAAACTGCTAGCCCTGGGGACCTTATTCATTATTGCGGGACCGTATGTGTCCGGTATTGACATGCCGAACAATTTTCTTGTACCGTTGGGACTTTTTAAAAAAGATTTCAGTTCTGCGGACTATTACCCTCTGGTTCCTTGGTTTGGATTGTTTTTGTACGGAATGGCGCTGTTTAAGCTAGAATATCAAAAAAAACAAAGTCTTTTCAAATTTGATTTGAGTAATAATTTGATAGTTTGGTTGGGACAACGGGCACTTTTAATTTATTTGGTTCACCAACCGGTTCTTTTGGGGATTTTGTACCTGATTTTCAATAAAGACTAGGGATAAGACTTCGTTATAGGAAGTCTTTTTTCTTGGTGCGGGCGAGGGGACTTGAAACTCATCCACGGGTGCGGCCCCACTGAATCCCAAGTCCAGAAATTGATAATGTTTAAGGAAATATGAATGTGTTTTAAAAATTTAAGTACGAAGTGCTGTTTATTGAAGGAGATTGGTTGCAGTTTAGAGAAAAACATTAGAATATTTGAATGATTTGAACAAAGAAAGGAAAGTGAGAAGGAGTTTGTTCAAAAAGGTGCTTTTCCCGCTAACTTTAACGCTCGATTTTAAACAGATTGTGGAAGGTGCAATATTTCTAAAAAAACTTAATATTCAAAAGTTTGATTTTATGCATGTAGTTTCTAGCGGTTTGATTAACACTGATACCTTTCAGGATGTTCTGCAAAATGCGGTTGAAATTATAAAACAAAAAACGGGTTATGATGCTTCAGCCCGAATGGTAGAGGGTCATGCTGCTTCTATGATCGTCTATACAGCCAAAGACCATGATTACAACCTGATTTTTATTCCTGCTCAAAATAAAAGTATCATGACCAGAACATTCTTGGGGAGTACTGCAAGTGATGTGATACGCATGACTGATACTCCTACCTTAATTTACAAGAACTATTCAGACAAAACAACCTATTGGCAGACTGTGGTCTATGCTACCGATTTTAAGGTGGCAGCAACAAGAGCGGTGCCTTATATAGAGTTTCTTGGTCAGGTTGCATCCAAGCTGGTTATACTTCATGTGGGAACAAGAGCTGCTGATCCTGGTTCCGAAAACAAGCGAATAGATTATATAAAGGAAAAATTTAAGGATTTAAAAAGAGATTTAGAACCATATTGGCGGGAGATATTTACTTTTACCGGGTTAGGAAGTCCTGCTGGTGAAATTCGTTCCGGTATGGAGAAATTTAATGCTGATTTGCTGGTAATGGGCAGGGGTAATAAAACAATTTTAAAGAAATTAATTGGTTCTACCGCTGAAAGGGTTGCTAATTCATTAGAAACATCTGTTTTACTTATCCCCTAATAGGATAATTTTAGAAAGGTATTGGGGAGCGATTATTTATGAAAAATAATGTTGTTTTTATCTTTTCCTTGATTATTGTTCTTTTTTTTGTGCTATTAGGCATCTTAAATGCAGAACTTTTAGACAATGTTTCTAATACGCTGCATGCTTCGATTATCGATAATTTTGGCTGGATTTATCACTTGGCCATTTTTGTATTTTTTATATTCTGTATTTATTTAGCTTTTGGACGTTATGGCAACTTGAAACTTGGGGAAGATCATGAAAAGCCCCAATATAGTTATTTTGGTTGGTTTAGTATGCTTTTTGCTGCAGGCATGGGTATTGGGCTTGTTTTTTGGGGTGTGGCGGAGCCTCTTTCCCATTACCTTCATCCACCCGCGCATATAGCCGAGGCTTCGGGAGATGCGGCTGCCTTTGCCATGCGTTATAGTTTTTTTCACTGGGGGTTGCAACCTTGGGCTGTTTATATTATTATGAGTCTCTCTTTAGCCTATTTTAGCTATAGAAGAAAAATGCCTCCCGTAATAAGTTCTTGTTTTTATCCCATTCTAGGGAAGAGGATATATCAAACGCCCGGGCATATTATCAATACGTTAGCTGTTCTGGCTACGATTTTTGGTGTTGCAACATCTTTGGGACTAGGGGCCATGCAAATTGGCGCCGGGCTAAATTTCCTCTATGGCTTAACAAATTCCATCGAAATAATTATTTTAATAATTGCAGTAGTTACGGTGTTTTTTTTATTTTCTAGTTTAATTGGAGTGACTAAAGGTATCCAGACTCTAAGCAAGTTAAATATGCTGCTTGCATTTATCCTATTGCTTTTTATGCTCATGATTGGTCCTACGGCTTACATTATCAATGTTTTTATTAGTTCTTTGGGGGAATATGTTAGCGGTTTATTGGAGATGGGTCTGCAGACATATCCTTTTCAAGGTTACGACTGGACTAAGTCTTGGACCATGTTTTACTGGGCTTGGTGGATATCGTGGTCGCCCTTTGTGGGTCTTTTTGTGGCACGCATTTCCAGGGGGCGAACTATAAAAGAATTTATTTTAGGAACACTATTAGTACCATCCCTTTTAACCTTCTTTTGGTTTAGCGTTTTTGGGGGTACAGCTCTGCATTTAGAGTTGGAACAAGGAGTAAACATTGCCCATATTGCTGTCAATGATGTTTCCACTGTACTTTTTTATATGTTTGCCAGTTTTCCTTTGGGAAATGTACTTTCCATAGTTGCGGTTGTTTTGTTATTCATCTTTATTATAACGTCAGCGGATTCGGCTACTTTTGTACTGGGTATGATGACTTCTAATGGAAATTTAAATCCCCCTGCAAATAAGAAGATAATTTGGGGGTTGACACAATCTTCTTTGGCAGCGGTACTGCTAGTTTCAGGAGGGCTGGTGGCCCTGCAACAGATGGCCATAGCAGCAGCCTTGCCGTTTACATTAATAATGTTTCTCATGTGCCATACCTTGTTGAGAGCCCTCCGCGATGAAATTAAATAAACCAAGCTAAACTTCCAATATCGCTTGGATTTTCACGATTTCATTTTGATTGCGTACAACCCGTCTCTTGTTTATTACATCTATGTGCCCATTAAAATTACTTGCAGAAAAAAAGTCCTCTGAAAATCTCGGAGGGCTTGATTTTTCCTGGTGCGGGCGAGAGGACTTGAACCTCCACGGGTGTAACCCCACTGGATCCTAAGTCCAGCGCGTCTGCCGTTCCGCCACGCCCGCATTTTGTATTTAATGGTTAAGATTTTAATCAAATATTGTAAACCCAATAGTAGCACAGAAACATTATGGGGTCAAGAATCGTGTACTTTTGGTAGAAAAAAATGAAAACAACGACAGAAGATATGTTTAAAATTTGAATTATTATAGTAAATATATTTTATAGTATAATGAAAAACATATAAATTGTCGATAAATCAAGCAGGTAAAAATATAGACAGTTTTATGCCTGGCGGAGGATATATTAATGAAAGAAATGTTTCCGTTCAGACAGTATTTTAAATTTCAATCTATTCGCTGGAAGTTGCTATTTTTTTTAACCATGGTGGTTATTATCGGTCTTGTGGCTACGGTAATATGGACGACCAGGGTAATCCGCATTGAAGCCAATCTGGCTGCTTTAGAGAAGGCGAAGGGTGACCTGCGGCTTGGAGAGGCTTTATTGGAAAGCCGTTATCCTGGTTCGTGGTCAATCCGGGAGGATAAACTGTATAAGGGTGAACACTTGATTAACAATGATAATACCATTGTGGACAAAGTGGGGCACCTGACAGGAGATACCTGCACCATTTTCCAGGGCAATACCAGGGTGGCTACCAATGTAATCAGAAACGGCAGTCGCGCCGTGGGAACTAAAGTTTCAGATGAGGTCGGACGAGTTGTACTTGAACAAGGCGGCGAATTTTTCGGTGAGGCGGAGGTAGTCGGTGTTAAGTATATGACGGCCTACAAGCCGATAAGAGACGAGACCGGCCGGATTATCGGTATGTGGTACGTCGGAGCCAACAAGCAGTTTGTCGACAGAATGGTCATGGAAGCCAATTTTAAGGTCATCCAAATTTTTTGCATTGTTTTATTGGCAATCACATTAGTTATCTGGTTACTTACCAATTCCTTTACTTATCCGATTGAAGGCCTGGTTCAAGCAGCCAACCGGTTGGCCAACGGCGACTTGGATACTAAAATTACTATTGGAAAAAATGATGAAATAGGGCGTCTGGCCAAGACCTTTGAAAAAATGCGCGAAGTTTTAAAAAATCAATATTACAACCTGCAAAAAACCAACGAAATGCTGCAGGTGTCTGAGCGCCGTTTTCGTGAAATGCTGGAAAGTGTACATCTTGCTTCTGTGATTATGGATACTATGGGCGGCATCACTTTCTGCAATGACTTTTTGCTAAAAATCACCGGTTGGAAACGGGAAGAAGTCATCGGACTGAACTGGTTTGACATCTTTGTGCCCCCGGACCAACGGGAAACGGCCAAAGAAGCCGTGAAAGAAGTAAGGGAAGGCACCCTTGATATTTACAGCACGAGCGAAATTATGACTAAAAGCGGGGGGCATCTCCTGATTTCGTGGAACAACACTTACCTGCGGGGTATTGATGGTAGCATCGTTGGAATGGCCCGCATCGGTGAAGATATTACCGAGCGCAGAATAGCTGAGGAAAAATTACATGCTGCTCACCGGCAGCTGCTTGATATCATTGAATTCTTACCGGATGCCACCTTCGTTGTTGACAGTAATAAAAAGGTAATTGCCTGGAATAAGGCGATTGAAGAAATGACAGGAGTGCCGAAAAAAGATGTCATCGGTAAAGGCGAGTATGTCTATGCCCAGGCTTTTTACGGAGAGAAAAAACCGGTCTTAATCGACCTTATTTTTTCTGATGCGGAAATAGTTAAAAAGCATTGTAAATTTATTGAACAAAAAGGGAATATGCTGTATGCTGAGTTTTATGTTCAATCTGTTTTTGGGGGGAAGGGAGCGCTCCTGTGGGCAACAGCTTCGCCGCTTTTTGACAGTAACGGTAATTTTGTGGGTGCGATTGAATCTATACGTGATATAACTAAACGCAAAGAAATGGAACAACAGCTTCAGTACCTGGCTACCCACGACGTGCTTACAAGTATTCCCAACCGTTATTTTCTGAATGAAGCGCTGAAGCGGGCGGTGGCTAAAGCCAAGAGAGGGGAAAAAGGTTTCCTGCTTTTGATTGATTTGGATAATTTTAAATTAGTTAACGATACCTTTGGTCACGCTATTGGTGATGAATTATTGGTTAATGTCGGGCATGTTTTTAAAAACAACCTGCGCGAGGGAGACCTCCTGGCTCGTCTCGGCGGTGATGAATTTGTCGTATTGCTGGAGAGGACTACGTTTGCGGAAGCTAATATTGTAGCGGAAAAACTCCGCCAGGCAGTGGGCAGAAACGAATTTCAACTTGCAGAACATAAGTGCTGTCTCAATATAAGCGTCAGTATCGGTTTGGCCGCCATTAACGGCACCCTGGATGCCCAGAAAATTCTTTCTTACGCTGACAACGCCCTTTATACTTCTAAAGAAGGTGGCCGGAACCGGATTTCCTATGTAAAACCGGACGAAGATATGGCCACCAGGTTTTCTGAAACCAATCAGATAGTCAGTTTAATTAAAGAGGCACTGAAAGAGGATGGTTTTATACTTTATTTACAGCCGGTGGTAAAGGTGAAAGACGGTTCAGTGATTCACCATGAAGCTTTGATTCGACTTAAGGACAAGAGCGGCGAGCTTATCACTCCCGATGATTTTGTACCGGTTGCGGAACGTTTTGGTTTGATGCCCCGGATTGACCGCTGGGTGGTGCAGGCTACGATAAAGACCCTGGGTGAACATCCCGGTATTAAAATATTTGTCAATCTTTCCGGATTGAGTCTGGGAGACGATACTTTGTTGGAACTCATTGAAGAAAAAATAAACGAAAGCCAAATAGACCCTGCCCGGTTAGGTTTTGAAATAACGGAAACCGCCGTGGTCAAGGATCTTACGAGGGCTGAACGGTGGATTTACCGGCTTAAAAAGTTGGGCTGCCGTTTTGCTCTGGATGATTTTGGTATTGGTTTTTCTTCTTTTTCCTATCTTAATAATCTTCCGGTCGATTATCTTAAAATTGACGGTTCTTATGTCCGTAACCTGCATCTGGATTCCACCCACCTGGTATTGGTACAGGCCATGAACAGTGTGGCTCATGCCCTTAAAAAGGAGACTATTGCCGAGTTCGTAGAAAACGAGAAGGTATTGAAAATTTTATCCGATTTAAAGATCGATTGCGGTCAGGGATATTACCTGGGCCGGCCGGCACCTGTTCACCGGCGATAATTAAGATGTTGTTGTTTGGAGATGTTAAAGTGGTAGGAGAACAGGCTCACCAAAAAAGAATTGGAACTTAATAAGTTCCAATTCTTTTTTGGTGAGCCATCCAGGATTCGAACCTGGGACACCCTGATTAAAAGTCAGGTGCTCTGCCAACTGAGCTAATGGCCCGTAATTTAAAGCTGTTTTAATAAAATGGCTGGGGCGGCTGGATTCGAACCAACGAATGCCGGTTCCAAAGACCGGTGCCTTACCGCTTGGCTACGCCCCAGTATTAATGGGGTGGATGATGGGATTTGAACCCACGGCCCCCAGAGCCACAATCTGGTGCTCTAACCAGCTGAGCTACATCCACCGTATTACAGCAGATTTTTCAAGTAAACACATCGTCCGCAAAAGCTATGTTAACAAATAATCAAATTGTTGTCAAGGTGAAAGCAAAGGTAGTTGTGTTTATTCTGAGAAGTATCATGCATTCATAAAAATCAAGGTCGTAAGACAAAGCACACCCTTTCTGATGGCATCCAGAGAACCAATCATAAAGCTTAAATAGTCCCAATACCAGGAGGTCAAATTCGCTTGAAACTGATAAATCTTCACCCGCGTCCGTTAAATTCCAAGGATCGTTGAAGTGTTTAAAATATGCAGGTGACATTTTTGACGAAAAAAATAATGCCTTTTAGATGTTATTTTAACACTATGACAAAATTTTTATTGCTAAAATGGGTTCAAGTAATTATAATTTTGTAGTAAGATATGATTTAGTGCCAGGGCAGGCTGCAAGCCTTGGTATTTTTCATTATTTTTAAGAAATCAACTGTAGAAGGTAGAATTTTTTATTGAAATTGGTTAAAATGTTGTTAACGGTGTTTGGATGCAACCGTTAAACGTATTAAATGGGAGAGCGTGGGCTTTTCTATTTAGATAAAGATGTAACAATGATTATAATTTTACTTAGGTTCAATTATCAAACTGTATAAGGGGGAGCATATATGAAAGCTAACGCGGAAAGGATAGAAAAGAACACCGTTCTCCTTGAAATAGAGGTGGACGCTGAAAAATTCACCAGGGCTATGGAGCAAGCCTACCGTAAGCTGGTAAAAAAATTCAATGTCCCTGGATTTCGTAAAGGGAAGACACCACGACCCATATTCGAGCGCTATATTGGTAGAGATGCGCTTTATGAAGAGGCTATGGATGGACTGGTACCGGAGGCTTATGTCGATGCGGTTAAGGATACCGGGATCGAGCCGATAGAACAGCCGAATGTTGAAGTTGTGCAAGCGGAGGAAGGCAAACCGGTTGTATTGAAGGCAATGGTGCAGGTAAAACCAGAGGTTAAATTGGGTCAGTACAAAGAATTGGAAGTTGTTAAAACGTCCTTTGCGATAACTGAAGAAGATGTAGAAAAAGAACTGGAAGCGCTACGGGACAAACATGCCGAATTGTTGGTTTTGGAAGAAGGCAAGGTGGAAAATGGTGATATCTCCGTTATTGATTTTTTGGGGAAAATTAATGGGGAGCCTTTTAAAGGAGGGGAATCCAAAGATTATAACCTTGAGATCGGTTCCGGTTCCTTTATTGCAGGATTTGAGGAGCAAATAACCGGTATGTCCATCGGCGAAACCAAGGATATTCAGGTTACTTTCCCGGATAATTATCAGGCAGAAGAACTAGCCGGAAAGGATGCTGTATTTACTGTTACTGTAAAGGAAATCAAACGGAAAAAGCTGCCGGCTATCGACAATGAATTTGCTAAGGATGTGAGTGAATTTGATACTCTGGAGGAATTAAGAAATGATATTTCGAATAAATTAAAACAAGCTGCTGAAAATAATTCTGAGATGCTGTTTCGGAATAAAGCCGTTGAAAATGCAGTTCAAAACGCTGAGATAGAGCTCCCTGAAATCATGATTGAAAACAAACTGGCAGAAATGTTTAGAAACCTGGAATTACGTCTTGTAAGCCAGGGAATAAATTTAAGTGATTATCTGGAATACTCCAAAATATCTCCGGATAAATTGAAGTCTGATATGCGTCCAGATGCCGAGTTGAGTTTGAAAACAGATTTGGTGTTAAATGCTATTGCCAAGCTTGAGGAAATCAAGGTGTCTGACGAAGAGGTGCAAAAAGAAACAGAAAAGATTGCGGCACAATACCGACAGGCCGAAGCGGATATTCGTGCCATGCTGGAAGAGCAAGGTAAGATGAGCATGATTGAGGATGGAATATTAAAGGAGAAAACGGTAGAGTTCTTGGTTAACAGTGCCAAGGTTGTGGAGGACACCAAAAAGCAGGATACAGAATAGTTATAATTTAAAGTAGCGGATAAGAAATGTTTCCGTTAAAATTATTTAGGAGGCGCAGTGAATTTGAATCTGGTACCAATTGTAGTGGAGCAGACCAACCGCGGTGAGCGGGCTTATGATATATACTCAAGACTCTTAAAGGACCGGATTATTTTTATCGGCGGTCCGGTTGACGACAATGTAGCTAACTTGGTGATCGCCCAGTTTCTTTTTTTAGAAGCTGAAGACCCGGAAAAGGATATCCATATTTATATTAATTCTCCCGGAGGTGTGGTTACTGCCGGAATGGCAATTTATGATACCATGCAGTACGTTCGTCCGCCGGTTTCAACCATTTGCCTGGGGCAGGCCGCCAGTATGGCTTCATTACTGCTGGCTGCCGGGACAAAAGGAAAACGGTACTCCCTACCCTACGGAAGGATTATGGTCCACCAGCCCCTGGGCGGGGTTCAGGGCCAGGCAACAGATATAGATATTCACGCGCGAGAAATTTTGCGGACGAAAGAAATTTTAAACCAAATCCTTGCCAGGCATACCGGACAACCTGAGGAAAAAGTTGCCCGGGATGTTGAAAGAGACTTCTTTATGTCAGCGCAACAGGCAAAAGAATACGGTATCATTGATGAGGTGTTCGATGCCAGGAAGCAAAGGTAAAAGAGGTGAAAATATGTTTGGAGACAAAGGGCAATTAAAGTGTTCATTTTGCGGGAAGCTGCAGGACCAGGTAAAAAAACTGGTTGCCGGTCCCGGTGTTTATATTTGCGATGAATGCATCGAACTTTGCAATGAAATTATCGAGGAAGAACTAAACGAAGATTTCGGCCTGGAACTAGGTGATATTCCAAAGCCGAAAGAGATTAAAGGCATTTTGGATCAGTATGTCATCGGTCAGGAAAGTGCCAAGAAATCTCTTGCGGTTGCTGTTTACAACCATTATAAAAGAATTAACCTGGGCGGCAAAATTGATGACGTGGAATTGCAAAAAAGCAACATTGTCATGCTGGGTCCGACAGGCAGCGGTAAAACCTTGTTGGCCCAAACCTTGGCCCGGCTTTTAAATGTACCTTTTGCCATTGCCGATGCTACGTCGCTCACCGAGGCGGGTTATGTCGGTGAAGATGTCGAAAATATATTGTTGAAACTAATCCAGGCTGCGGATTACGATGTTGAAAAGGCTGAAAAGGGCATCGTTTATATTGATGAAATTGACAAGATCGCACGTAAATCTGAGAATCCGTCCATTACCAGGGATGTATCCGGTGAAGGCGTCCAGCAGGCATTATTGAAAATATTGGAAGGCACTGTTGCCAGTGTGCCGCCGCAAGGTGGACGCAAGCACCCCCACCAGGAGTTTATTCAACTTGATACGACCAATGTCCTATTTATTTGTGGCGGTGCTTTCGACGGGGTGGAAAAGATCATTCAAAACCGCATCGGTAAAAAAACCATGGGATTCGGTGCCGAAATTAAAGTGAGAAATGAGCAAAACATAGGAGAAGTACTCAGCCGTATTTTACCGGAAGACCTGCTGAAATACGGGTTGATTCCCGAGTTTGTAGGCCGGTTACCAATTATTGTAACCCTGGATGCTCTGGATGATGAGGCACTGATACGTATTCTTACCGAACCCAGAAATGCCCAGATTAAGCAGTACGAAAAGTTATTTGAACTGGACGGGGCAAACCTGGAGTTTTCTTATGAGGCTTTGCAAGCAGTGGCGGAGGAGGCCATGAAGCGTAATACCGGTGCCAGGGGATTGAGGGCTATTCTGGAAGAAGTGATGCTGGATGTAATGTATGATGTTCCGTCCCGGGAAGATATTGCCAAGTGTATTATTACCGGGGAAACCATCTTAAAGAAGGAACCGGCGCGGGTTATTTACCTGGACCGTAAGAAGAAAAAAGAAGAGACGGCATAAACAAAAGAACTAAAAAACCTGGTCGATTTAAATCGACCAGGTTTTTTTTAGTAATAGAAGGTGCTAATTTAGTTGCTGCCTTTTGCCCACGGCTTACCCACCGGCAGAACGTCACGTCCGTATTCATCATTAAAAATAATGTGAGCCATGACATACCAGGCGCAGAGAGCGCAAAGAATCAGGTCGTAACCGGCAACCTTGGTCCACATATCGGCTGCTGCGGTAAAGTGCGCCAAATCGAGGAAAATAAAGCCCAGCAAAAGTAAAGTGAAGGTGAGAGCCAGCATACCGTTGGTTCTCCAGGAGCCAATCCACATAATAAAAGTGTAAATGGTCCAGGTCACTAAGAAGTAACCAACTTCGATTCCGCCGCAGGGAAATATTCCGTAGTGCTGCCCTATCCAGATTAGTGCCAATGAGATCCAGAAAGCGCCGTAGGAACAAAAAGCGGAATAACCGAAGTTATTTCCGGTTTTTTGTTCCTGGAAACCTGCAATCATTTGCATGGCACCGCCGAAAATCAAACCCATCCAGACAACGGGACCTACTTCGCATAAACCAATGTTATGAATATTAAGGAGCAAAGTAGTTCCGCCGAACCCTGCCAATCCTACTACCGCAGGATTGCCGATTTTTGCGCCTGCCATATTAAATCCCCCCTATTAAATTAGTTTAAATAAGTGCTTACCTAATTACAAACGACAATTTATTAGGTTTAAGAACCTTTTTCTTAAAAACCACCTCCTCTTTTTAAATATTTTAAATTATCAATAAATTTATCGACCAACTAAATTATATATATTTTTTTAAAAAATAGTAAGCGACTTTAGGTCAATAAATATATTGACCTAAAGTCCAGTATCAGTATATTCCCCTTTAATCAACAAAAAAGGATTAGAAATTGAAAAACTTAGCAATAATAAGCATAAGAACCCGATTGAGGAGGTATAACGTGGGAGAATCATTTTTCGGTTTTGCCGGTCTGTTGACCTTTATTCAGGTATTTTTTGCGGTTGTTATCGGATTATATTTTTGGAACCTGCTTAAAACCCAGCAGGGTAACAAGACGGCAGTAGAAAAGGATTCCAGAAAAGAGATGGAAAAACTTCAAAGAATGCGTGCCGTTTCTTTGACAGAACCGCTTTCAGAAAAAACACGTCCGGTTAAGCTTGATGAAATCATTGGACAGGTTGAAGGGCTGAAAGCCCTGAGAGCGGCCTTATGCGGTCCTAACCCGCAACACGTGATTGTTTACGGTCCACCCGGGGTTGGTAAAACAGCGGCGGCAAGGCTGGTGCTGGAGGAGGCAAAAAAGAATAAAGATTCACCTTTCACAGAAAATGCCGGGTTTGTTGAAGTAGATGCCACTACTGCCCGTTTCGATGAACGGGGGATTGCCGACCCGCTGATCGGTTCCGTACACGACCCTATTTATCAGGGTGCGGGAGCGATGGGTATGGCCGGCATTCCCCAGCCTAAGCCCGGGGCGGTTACCAAGGCGCACGGAGGCATGTTGTTTATTGATGAAATAGGAGAACTGCATCCAATTCAGATTAACAAACTTTTAAAGGTAATGGAAGACCGCAGGGTGTTTCTGGAAAGTGCTTATTATAATTCCGAGGATACCAATATACCGTTTCATATCCACGATATTTTCCAAAACGGCCTGCCGGCTGATTTTCGTCTGGTAGGTGCAACTACCAGGGAGCCGGAGCACCTGCCACCGGCATTACGTTCACGCAGCCTGGAAATATTTTTTCACCAATTGCTGCCCGGTGAAATTGAAAAAATTGCTTTAAACGCTGCCGGCAAGGTGGGTATGCCATTCGAAGACGGTGTGCTGGAAGTGATCAAAAAATACGCCAAAAACGGGCGCGAGGCGGTTAATATCATCCAAATTGCCGGAGGTATTGCCATCACGGAAGGTAAGAAAAAAATCTGTACTGCTGATATAGAATGGATTATTAACAATGGCCAGTATCCCCCCAGACCGGAAAAAAAAGTTCCCTCACGCCCCCAAGTAGGGCTGGTCAACGGCCTTGCGGTATACGGTCCTAATACCGGGGCACTGCTTGAAGTAGAAGCCAACGCCATTCCAACAGTTCGCAGGCAGGGCCGGATAACGGTTACGGGAATGGTTGAAGAAGAGGAGCTCGGTGGTGGAGGAAGAACTTTGAGGCGTAAAAGTATGGCGAAAAGCTCGGTGGAAAATGTCCTGACCGTTTTGCGGAAAACCATGGAAATAGATCCCTGGGATTACGATATCCACGTTAATTTTCCCGGCGGGACACCAACCGATGGCCCTTCAGCCGGAGTGACTATTGCCACGGCGATTTATTCTGCCATTACGGGATTGCCTGTTGACAATCTGGTGGCCATGACCGGGGAAATATCCATCCGGGGATTAGTTAAACCTGTGGGTGGTATTGTCGCCAAAGTGGAAGCCGCTCGTCAGGCCGGAGCTTTGAAGATATTGATACCGTTAGAAAATTACCAGGAAATTTTTAAAAAAATTAGTGGAGTTGAAATTATACCGGTTGAACGTCTTGAAGAAATAATTCGGATCGCATTAATCAGTACCCCGCCGGTTGATAAAAAGAAAGAACCGGTTAAAGCGGCGCACCTGGATGTGTTGACCGCATCAACAATAATTGGAGGGCAACATTCATTGTAGCCATAGTTAAGAATGGCATATCTAAGGAATTAATAAAAAAAAGGCATATATTACTTGTATATTATGAATAACCCGGCAAACGCCGGGTTTATTATATTCCTTGTAATTATTGCTATGGCGGTGTTTTTGCTTTTTATGATAAAATAGTAGTTGAATTATGTCCCAGGATATGACAATGAAATTGTGTCGATACTTAAAAGGGGGTGCAGTTTTGAAGTCGAAATCAAGGGTTTTACCGCTACTGCCTTTAAGAGGTATTCTGGTCTTCCCTTATATGGTGATACACCTGGACGTGGGGCGTGAAAAGTCGGTTCAGGCCATTGAAGAAGCTATGATCCAGGACCGGATAATATTTCTTGCTACCCAAAAGGAAGCCCAGAACGATGCTCCTTCTGAAAACGATATTTATCAGATTGGAACCATAGCTGAGGTTAAACAGCTTTTAAAGCTCCCTGGGGGTACCATCAGGGTTTTGGTAGAGGGTATTGCCAGGGCCAGGGCCAGTCGTTTTATATCAATAGAGCCCTATTTTCAGGTGGAAGTGGAGCAGTATTCTGAAGTTTTCCGTAAAAACAGCGAGATCGAAGCACTGATGCGCAGCCTGGTTTATCAGTTTGAGCAGTATGTCAAACTATCCAAACGGATTCCCCCGGAAACCGTGGTTTCGGTGGTGAACCTGGAAGAGCCCGGCCGGTTGGCGGATATCATCGCCTCTCACCTGACACTGCGTATCGAGGATAAACAGAGTGTTCTTGAAGCGGTATCTATTGTCCCGCGGTTGGAAAAATTATGTGCTATTGTGGCTAAAGAATTGGAAATAGTTGAGTTGGAAAGAAAAATTAATGTTCGCGTACGGAAACAGATGGAAAAAACCCAGAAGGAATATTATTTGCGGGAACAAATAAAAGCCATCCAGCGGGAACTGGGTGAAAAAGACGAACGTATGGCCGAGGGCGAAGAATTTCGGGAGAAGATCGCCGAGTCCAAGTTGCCCAAAGAGGTGGAAGAAAAGGCAATCAAAGAAGTAGAGCGCCTGGAAAAGATGCCTCCCATGGCTGCCGAAGCTACAGTGGTGCGCAATTATCTGGATTGGCTGTTATCATTGCCGTGGAGCAAGGGCACCCGGGACCGGCTGGATATGAAAACAGCAGAAGTAATTTTGGAAGAAGACCACTACGGGCTTAAAAACGTTAAGGAGCGAATTTTGGAATATCTGGCAATACGCAAACTGGCTAAAAAAATGAAAGGGCCGATCATATGTTTTGTGGGACCGCCGGGGGTGGGGAAAACCTCCCTGGGCAAGTCAATTGCCAGGGCGTTGGAGCGCAAGTTCATCCGTATATCTCTGGGCGGAGTGCGTGATGAGGCTGAGATTAGGGGTCACCGCCGTACTTATGTCGGGGCCATGCCGGGCAGGATAATTCAAGGAATGCGCCAGGCCGGCTCTAAGAACCCTGTTTTTTTATTGGATGAAGTCGATAAAATGAATATGGATTTCCGTGGCGACCCGTCATCGGCGCTTTTGGAAGTGCTGGATCCCGAGCAGAACAACAGTTTCAGTGACCATTATATTGAAGCGCCCTTTGATTTGTCCAACGTGATGTTCATCACCACTGCGAATGTGCAGCATAATATTCCCCGTCCGTTGCTGGACCGGATGGAAGTAATTTACCTTTCCGGTTATACTGAAGAAGAAAAATTACAGATTGCAATTCGTTATTTGATTCCGAAACAGATAAAGGAAAACGGGTTGCAAAAGTCTACTTTGAAGATATCAGAAAACGCGATCCGGAAAATTATCCGGCAATATACCAGGGAGTCCGGTGTGCGTAATTTGGAAAGACAGATTGCAAAAATTTGTCGTAAAACTGCCCGGCAGGTGGTCACTTATAAGTCCCAAAAGATCCATGTAACCATTCAAAACTTGAATCAGTTTCTGGGGCCCACTCAATTTCGCTACGGCGTGGCCGAGCGGGATGACCAGGTAGGAGTGGCGACCGGTCTGGCCTGGACTGAAGTCGGTGGTGACACTATGGCGATTGAAGTTACGGTCTATAAAGGAGACGGTAAGTTGACCCTGACCGGTAAATTGGGAGATGTAATGAAAGAGTCCGCTCAGGCCGGTTACAGCTATATTAGAGGTAAATCCGCGGAGTTTGGCCTGGATGAATCTTTTTTTGACCAGCAGAATATCCACATCCACATTCCCGAGGGGGCTATTCCCAAGGATGGTCCTTCAGCCGGTATAACTATGGCCAGTGCTTTGGCTTCCGTGGTGACCGGTATAAAGGTTCGCCATGATGTGGCCATGACCGGAGAAATAACCTTGCGGGGGAGAATACTTCCAGTGGGGGGGATCAAGGAGAAAGTACTGGCTGCTCACCGGGCCGGTATTAAGAATTTGATTCTGCCCATAGACAACAAGAAAGACATAGCAGAAATACCCAGAAAGGTTAGGGATAAGATAAACTTTATTTTGGTCGGCCATATGGACCAGGTTTTGGAAGCGGCATTGATTGGTAAGGATTATCAATCAATAGGCATTACAGCCACGCCACCGATGATTCCACAGCCGTCTGCCTACCAGTCCGCCGGTATAAACGAAGGGAGTTCCTATATTCCTTCATGAAAATAAGCAGCTCTGAGTTTATTAAAAGTGTAGTTAAGAAACAAGATTACCCGGCCGGGAAATTACCGGAAATTGCCCTGGCCGGGCGTTCTAATGTGGGGAAATCCTCTCTTTTAAATAAACTTCTGAACAGGAGAGGCCTGGCTCGAACCAGTAAAACTCCCGGGCGTACCCGTATGATCAATTTTTTCTTGGTTAATGGTTGTTTCCATTTGGTAGACCTGCCGGGGTATGGTTATGCTAAAGTTTCTGCCCGGGAAAGAGAAGGCTGGCGTAAAATGGTAGAGGGCTACCTGAAATCAAGAAGCAACCTGAAAGGTATGGTACTCCTGGTGGATAGCCGGCACCCGCCCACAGTTCTAGATGTGCAAATGTATGACTGGTTGAAGTTTTACCGTATTCCCACCGTAATAGTGGGAACCAAGGCGGATAAACTTTCCCGTTCCAGGCTGATAAAGTCGGTGGAGACTATACGTAAAACACTGCCCGTTTCAAACCAGGACCGGTTGGTTCTGTTTTCAGCGGAAACCGGCTTGGGGCGCGAGGAATTGCTTGAAATAATTAGCGCCTGGGTGAATATCACCGGGAATGAGTAGATTTATTTTGATAAAAATCTATTTATATATTTTTTAAAGAAGTTGTTTTTTTCCTCGGGAGTATATTTTACAGTTTTTACCGCCTGATTGGCAAAGCAGTTTTCTACCACGTCTGCGTAAGCGGCCGGTGTCTCTATTTCGCCTGCTTCTTTTGCGGCCGTACAGAATCTGACATAAGCATTTTGGTATACTTGGGGGCTGTCATTCCATATCTGAAGTTTCAGGTAGCGTTCTATTGATTTTAGAAGTACGGTACGGTCAAGGTCTGCAAATGACGGTGCGACTACGGCGGCGGCTTCCGTTGCACTGTGACAAAAAAGCCAAAGTTGAGCCTTGTAAATTGCGTTAGTGAATTTCTGAATTACTTCGGGATTTGTTGCGATATAACCGGGCAGTGCGGCATAAGCGGTTACCATCATGTTTCCGGCAGCTTCTCCGACCGAAAATACTGCCTGGCCGTAACCTTTAGATTCTACTATAGTGGCTTCGGGTTCCAGTAATTGAATGTAACTGCCGGTTCCGGCGCGAAAAGCGCCGGGGCGTAATGAATCAGGTATATTATTGTAGATGGTTACTTCTCTGTTGGGACGGATTTCGCGTTGTCTCAAAGCGTATTCAAGCGCTATTTCCGAGCTGTCGTTTTGGGAACCGCCGATTATTGTCTGATCCTTCAGTTTTTCCCACTGAAATTCTTCTGTGTTTTTTCTGGCCAGAAGAAAAGAACCGTCACGTGAAGACATGGTCGCAAATATTTTTGGTTGGGGGCCTTCCCTGTCCGGGTTGAAAATGATGTTTTGCAGCCCGCAAAGTACAATCTCGGTTCTACCGTCGGCCATGGCTGCACTGATTGCTGCGGGACTGGTAGTAATAATTTTTACGGCTAAGTTTTGTTCTTTAAAAAAGCCAAGATTCAAAGCCAGATACTGCGGTAGAAAATATGGTGAGCGGGCTGATTCCAAAATTTTTACGTTATGAATTTCCGGAAGGGGAGCAGTGTTTTTAAGTATATAACTTCCTGAAAACAAAATGACGGCTATAATAATCAGTATGAGAAATATTTTTCTTTTTAAGGAAGACAAATTTTATTCTCCTTAATAATTTTTCACTGTTCTTATTAAAATAACTATATTAATTTTGCAGGTATTCATGCTTAAGAATGGAATAAAAAATAAATTAACATGTGGTGACATTGTCTTATGGTAAATTATTACAGTATTAGATGTCGAATCGAATCGAGCTTATTGAAGAAATCTTTAGTGTGAGATGGAAACATTTGAGGAGTGAATCCGTTGGGTAAAAAAGACCTTCCGACTGTCTACGATCCGCTTGCTGTGGAACAAAAATGGTATCAATATTGGGAAAACAACAATTTTTTTCATATGGATGTCAATCCCGGGCAGGAACCGTTCTGTATTGTAATGCCGCCGCCGAACGTAACCGGTCAATTGCACATGGGGCATGCCCTGGACAATACCTTGCAGGATATCCTCACCCGGTGGCGGAGAATGCAGGGTTATAATACCCTCTGGTTGCCTGGAACGGACCATGCCGGAATTGCCACTCAGGCCAGAGTTGAGGAACAATTAGCCGTAGATAGTGTTTCACGCTACGACCTTGGCCGGCAGGAATTTTTAAACCGGATCTGGGATTGGAAAAAAAAGTACGGTAACCGGATTACTACTCAATTGAGAAGATTGGGTGCATCCTGTGACTGGCAGCGGGAGCGTTTCACCATGGACGATGGTTGCTCTGAAGCTGTTTTGGAAGTTTTTATTAATCTCTACCGGCAGGGATTGATTTACCAGGATTATTATATTACTAACTGGTGTTCCAAGTGTAAAACAACTATTTCCGATATTGAAGTGGAACACTTGGAGCGGCCGGGGCATTTATATTACTTGAAATATCCTCTAAAAGAAGGAGAGGGGTACGTCGTCATTGCTACTACCCGTCCGGAAACCATGTTGGGCGATGTGGCGGTAGCTGTAAATCCGGAAGACGAACGCTATGCGGCCATGGTAGGTAAAACTTTAATCCTGCCCTTAGTAGGTCGTGAGATGCCGGTTATAGCCGATGGCTATGTTGATCCATCCTTCGGCACTGGTGCCCTAAAAATCACTCCGGCTCACGACCCCAACGACTATGAAGTAGGGGTGCGGCATAACCTGCCCCAGGTGAAGGTAATCAATCAGGAAGGAAAAATGAGTGCGGATGCCGGCCCTCAATATCAGGGTCTGGACCGGTACGAGTGCCGCAAGAAAATTGTCCGGGATCTGGAAGCAGGCGGTTATCTTGTGAAAACTGAAGACCATGCTCATGCGGTGGGACATTGTTACCGTTGTAATACCGTTATTGAACCGATGCTTTCGCGCCAGTGGTTTGTTAAGATGAAGCCCCTGGCGGAACCGGCCATCCGGGCGGTCAGGGAAGGACGTATCCGGTTTGTGCCGGAACGCTTCAGTAAAGTATATTTAAACTGGATGGAAAATATTCGGGACTGGTGTATTTCCCGCCAGCTTTGGTGGGGGCACCGCATTCCGGTTTGGTATTGCAAGGAATGTGCGGAAATAAACGTTTCTAAAGAGCCTGTATCACGGTGCCCTAAATGCGGCAGTTTGAGTGTAGAGCAGGACCCCGATGTGCTGGATACCTGGTTTTCATCTGCTCTATGGCCCTTTTCCACCCTGGGCTGGCCTAAAAAAACCCTTGACCTGGCCTATTATTATCCCACCTCGGTACTGGTCACCGGTCGGGACATCATCTTTTTCTGGGTGGCGCGGATGATTTTTTCGGGGCTTGCCTTTATGAATGAGGTACCGTTCAGGGATGTATTTATTCACGGTTTGGTTCTGGATGCCCTGGGACGCAAGATGAGTAAGTCGCTTGGCAACGGTGTTGACCCCATTGACGTGATTGAGTCGCACGGAGCGGATAGCCTGCGGTTTATGCTGGTGACAGGGAATACCCCCGGTAACGATTTGCGTTTTCATTTTGAACGTTTGGACGGGGCGCGCAATTTTGCTAACAAGCTTTGGAATGCTTCCCGTTTTGCTTTAATGAACCTGGAAGATTTTGATCCTGAAGGAAGGCCGGGACCGTACACCTTGGCCGACCGGTGGATTATCAGCCGCTATCACTCAGCAGTCGCGGATGTTACCAGGTTTCTGGAAGCCTATGAACTTGGAGAAGCGGCACGGGTATTGTATGATTTTATCTGGAGCGAGTTCTGTGACTGGTATATCGAGTTAGCCAAACCCAGGCTTTATGGTAAAACCACTCCTGCAGACAGGTATATCGCACAACATGTGTTGTCATCCGTTTTAAAGGGTATCCTTAAGCTTCTGCATCCCTTTATGCCTTTTATTACCGAGGAGATATGGCAGCACATGCCCGGCAGGGGTGTGACCGTGATGCGCGTGTCCTGGCCTGTGGCGCGTAAAGAATTGGTGAGTCCGGAGGCAGAAAAAGAAATGGCGCTCATAATGGAAGTTACCAGGGCCATCAGGCATATCCGCAGTGAGATGAACCTCCCGCCTGGCCGTAAGATAGAAGTTTTATTAGCGGTTCCGGAGGAGCCGGTCCGGGATATGTTAAAGAAGAGTAAGGAATACATGCAAATTTTAACCAACGGGACCATAAAAATATATCCGGTGTTTGCTGATGCGCCGGAGAACGCCGCTCACGCGGTAACCGCAAGAGGCGTGGAAGTGTTTATTCCGCTTAAAGGACTGATAGACATAGAGAAAGAAACCGTGCGGTTAAAGAAAGAACTTGCAGCAGTGGAAAAAGACCTGGCCCGGGTGCGGGGTAAGCTTAAAAACCAGGCATTTTTAGCTAAAGCCCCGGCAGAAGTGGTGGATAAAGAAAAAATCAAGGAAGAGGAGTTCGTCTCGAAACATATGGCGGTCAAAGAACGGCTTCAAATGCTGGAGGGCATAAAATAAAGCATGAACTATGCAGACGCGATGAATTACCTGGCCGATCTGGCCAGGTTCGGTTTTAATTTTGGCCTGGAGCGGGTCGAGGAACTTTTAAACCGGTTGGGCAATCCGCACCGGTATTTGAAGACAGTACATATTGGAGGGACCAACGGGAAAGGTTCTACGGCTGTAATGCTGGCTTCTATCTTATTGCAGGCCGGTTACCGGGTAGGAGTTTTTACCTCGCCGCACCTGCATTCCTTTACTGAAAGATATCGCATTAACGGAATGGAAATAACACCGGGAAAAATGGCGGAACTAGTCGGAGAACTTCGCCCGTATATGGAAACCATGGTGGCGCAGGGATTTGAACATCCTACCCAGTTTGAAGCGGCGACCGCTTTGGCTTTTCTTTATTTT
Organism: uncultured Pelotomaculum sp.; assembly: GCA_964413055.1. Taxonomy (GTDB): domain Bacteria; phylum Bacillota; class Desulfotomaculia; order Desulfotomaculales; family Pelotomaculaceae; genus UBA3102. The sequence continues at coordinate 50,809 of CAYPRB010000006.1, forward strand.
TACCGGGAAGAAGTAGATATTTTGGTACTTGAAGTGGGCTTGGGAGGGGCGATAGATTCTACCAATGTGGTGCTGCCGTTAGTTTCGGTGATAACTAATATCGGTATGGACCACATGAATTACCTGGGTAATACGATTGCCGAAATTGCCGGGGTTAAAGCCGGTATTATCAAACCCGGCATTCCGGTGGTCACGGCAGCCGAAGGAGAGGGGCTTGCAGTAATTGAGCAGGCCTGCCGGGAAAAAGATGCCCGTCTGGTACTGGTGGGACGGGACGTTACCTGGGGGCATATCGCTAATACCGGTGGAGGTCAGGTATTTTTTATCCGGGGCCGGCAAGACACATACCGGAAGCTTTTCTTGCCCCTGTTGGGCAGGCACCAGCAGGTAAATGCCGTTACTGCCGTGGCGGCAGCGGAAACTTTAATAGAAGCGGGAGGTGCGGTCAACCCGGAAGCGGTACGTAAAGGGCTTGCGGCGGTCAATTGGCCCGGCAGGCTGGAAATCATGTGTAAAGATCCGGTAGTTATTATTGACGGGGCACATAATTACGATGGTGCCAGGAGTTTGCGCCGTGCCCTGAAAGAATATTTTCCGGATAAGAAGCTGGTGCTTATGATTGGCATGCTTGGAGATAAGGACTATGCCAAGGTGCTCTCGGAATTGGCATTTAATGCCAGGGTGGTGGTGACTAAACCGGACAATCCCAGGGCGTTAAACTGGCAAATTTTGGCGTCAGAGGCCGGTCGCTATTCTTCGGAAGTATACCTGGTAGAAGATATTGGTGCGGCGGTAGCAAAAGCCCTTGCGGTAGCCAGCCCGGACGATGTTGTATGTATCACCGGTTCGTTGTACATGATAGCTGAGGCAAGAAAAATATTGTTGAATAAAAATGAAAAGTCATAGGTTGTTGACATTGTTAAAAAATTAAACAAAAAATTGAATTTTTAGGTACAGCTTGTCATAAAATTAGTGAAATGTTAAACTGTTAAAGTAGTGTTATTTTAAATGTTGGTTTTTTATTGAAAGAGGAGGGTATCTATGGCAAGAGGTTTTAAGAGCTATGCTAATATTTGGGTGCTGGTTCTTCTCTTGCTGATCGGCGGGCTGGTCGGCAGTGCTTTCGGTAATGCCTTGGCACCGATGGTTCCTTGGCTGAAATCTACATCAACCTTTGGCTTAGAACCAGCTACGGTTGATTTGGAGTTTTTCAAGTTGACTTTTGGATTTATGTTTGCTTTGGGGCCTCTCACTGCTCTGGGGTTGATCGCAGGCTATCTGATATACAGGAGAGTGTAGTAAGTATGAGGGAGCTGGTCCTTGCCTCTTCATCACCCCGCCGGCGGGAACTTCTGAAACAATTGGGGTTGAACTTTGACACTCTGGTTTACCCGGTTGATGAATCCCCACCTGAAAATAAGCAACCCATATCTGAAGTTGTGGAAACGCTGGCGGAACGGAAAGCATTGGCGACAGCCCGGGTTTTGGATGGTGGTTTGGTAATTGCGGCGGATACGGTGGTGGTTTGGCGTGACCGGGTATTGGGCAAGCCTTCTGATGATGAAGATGCCGTTAAAATGTTGCAATGCTTACAGGGAGATTTTCATGATGTATATACGGGGCTAGCCCTGGTGGCTGCGGGTACCGGGAAAGTCCTGACCGGGCATGAAAAAACGAGGGTTTTTTTTAAAACCCTTAGTGAAACAGAAATTAGATTGTATATTGCTACCGGTGAGTCCAAAGACAAGGCCGGTGCCTATGCTGTTCAGGGTCTGGCGGCGGTATTTGTTGAGAAACTGGAAGGTTGTTATACTAATGTGGTCGGCCTGCCTCTGGCTAGACTGGCGACAATGCTTAAATATTTCGGTTATGATATGTTCAAGAAATGGTCTGCTTTGAGTTAACCTTGTTTAGGGGTTGTTGTTTTACAAATGGTTTCAATTAACTACAGACCTACCATAAAGGAACTGCCTGAGGATATCAGGCCCAGGGAAAGGCTTTTAAAAGAAGGTGCCGAGGTCCTTTCAGACGTGGAGCTTTTGGCAATTCTTTTACGCACGGGTTCCCGGGCAACTACTGCCATCGATCTGGCTTCCTTACTCATGGCACGTTTTAAAAACCTGCACCGGTTAGTGGATGCTGCAGTGGAAGAGTTAAGTGCGGTCAAAGGAGTGGGTCCGGCCAAAGCAAGTCAGGTAAAAGCAGCTTTAGAACTAGCAAGAAGGCTGGCTCAGTTTTCAGAATCTTCCCGTCCGGTGATTAAGTCGCCTGATGATGCCGCGGCACTGGTGATGGAGGAAATGAGACATCTGGACCGGGAGCATTTCCGGGCAGTGCTTTTAAACACAAAAAATCAGGTTATTAGTACCGATAAGGTTTCAGTGGGTACTTTAAATTCATCTACCGTTCATCCCCGGGAATTGTTTCGTAATGCCATTAGAAAGAGTGCCGCATCGATGGTTCTGGTACATAATCATCCCAGTGGAGACCCTGCTCCCAGCAGGGAGGATCTGGATATTACCAGGAGGCTTGTCGAGGTGGGAAAGATTGTCGGTATCGAAATTTTGGATCATATCATTATTGGGGACAATAGATTTACGAGTTTTAGGGCTAAAGAACTAATCTAGACTTTAAAATAGAAAGGGGCCGGAAAATGCGCGTCGGTCTGTTTTCAAAAGATATGGGAATGGACTTGGGTACTGCTAATTCCCTTGTTTACGTTAAGGGTAAAGGGATTGTTATTCGAGAACCGTCGGTGGTGGCCATACAGAAAGATACCGGTCATGTTTTGGCCGTGGGAGAGGAAGCCAAAAGAATGATCGGCCGTACCCCCGGTAATATTGTGGCGATCAGGCCGCTTAAAGATGGGGTTATCGCCGACTTTGACGTTACCCAGAACATGATTAAATATTTTATCAACAAAGCATTACGAAGTCGTGCTTTCGTTATCCGTCCCAGAGTGGTGGTGGGGGTCCCGTCCGGGGTTACTGCCGTAGAAGAAAGGGCAGTGCGGGAGGCCGCCCTTCAGGCGGGGGCCAGGGAAGCCTACCTTATTGAAGAACCGATGGCTGCTGCTATAGGCTCCGGTTTACCGGTTCACGAACCAACCGGTAATATGATTGTGGATATCGGTGGCGGTACCACTGAAGTAGCTGTTATTTCTCTGGGCGGGATCGTTACCAGCCGGTCGGTGCGCATTGCCAGCGATGAAATGGATGAAGCCATCATCAATCATGTCAAGCGCACTTATAATTTGATGATTGGTGAGCGTTCCGCTGAACAGATTAAAATCCAGATCGGTACCGCATACCCCATGGAGAGCGGACAGACTGACGACGTGCGGGGGCGTGATCTGGTAACCGGTCTGCCCAAAACGATAAATATCACTTCAGAAGAGATTTATAAGGCGCTTTCTGAGCCGGTTTCCAGTATTGTGGAAGCAATTAAAAGTACCCTGGAGCAAACCCCGCCGGAACTGGCGGCAGATATAATGGACCGGGGTATTGTCATGGCCGGGGGCGGTTCACTTTTGTGCGGGCTGGACCGATTGGTGAGTGAACAAACCGGTATGCCGGTGCATCTGGCAGACGAGCCTCTGCTTGTAGTGGCTTACGGCGCCGGGCGGGTGTTGGAAAATATCGACGTGTTGCGCAAGGTGTTAATTCAACCTAAAAAATTGGCGTAGCATTGATAGTGGTGATAAATATTGTGGTATAAAGAAGTAGACGGATAGTTAGGAGTGAAGCAGGGTGCGTTGGGTTACTGCCAAGAGACTGTTATTTCTTGTTGTTTTACTGACGGTTACTCTGGCGGCCATGCGTATAACTACGCCTGAGCGGACCTGGTCGGCGCCCTTGGAAGCAAAATTCAGGGATATCCTGGCCCCGGTGCAGACCGGTCTGACTTGGATTGGCAGGCAAACCAAGCAGCTGGTTGCTCTGCCGGCGTCTTTGATAGGCACGGCTGAACGTAATCGCGCATTGGAACAGGAAGTAGCACGCCTGAGAAGCGATATTGTCCGGTTAAATGAATACAGGTTGGAAAATCAACGGCTTTCCTTACTTTTGGAATATAAACAGTTAATGTCTCACCGGTTCGATTTTTTGGCCGCATCGGTAGTAGCCAGGGATCCAGGCAACTGGTTCGGGATGATTACTCTTAATAGGGGTATTGAGGATGGAGTGCGGTCCAACATGTTCGTTCTTACACCTGAAGGCCTGGTGGGACGGGTGGTTACAGTTGCGGATAAAACTTGCGAAGTCCTTTTGATTACCGATCCGCGGAGTGGAATAGGCGCTTTGGTACAAGACGTCCGTACTCACGGTATTGTTGAAGGGGTTACGGGCGGCTTGGGAACTGTAAAAATGATTCATATTTCCAATGATGCCCCGGTTGAAAAAGGTCAGGCGGTGATAACTTCGGGGCTAAGCAGTATCTATCCGAAAGGTGTACCGATTGGTGAAATAACGGATATTCAGGCAGAATCTTCAGGTTTATTTGAAAGTGCAACGATCCGGCCCTACACTGACTTTAACCGGTTGGAAGAAGTTTTGATCGTAAAAACAGTATTACCTGAAGCGGTTTCATCTTCAGAGGGAGGTTAGGTTTTGCCGGTCCCCGTATTTTTGTTATTATTAGGTGTGGCTTTACTCTTGCAGACCACTATATTGGAACAAGTAGCGGTCATTGGTGTCAAACCCGATTTGGTTATGCTTCTGACAATTTTAAACGGCTTCCTCCTGGGTACCAGAGAGGGGGCTTTTTTGGGTTTTGCCGGAGGGCTTATTGAAGACCTGTTAGTGGGGAGTTACATAGGTCTGAACGCGCTTTCATTAATGGCTGCCGGTTATCTGGCAGGGGCTGTCGGTGTGCGCTTGAACCGGGAACATACTTCGGTTGCAGTAGGAGTTACCTTTATATCTGTCATGACCGGGCTGATAGTATATTATCTGTTGTCTTTGTTTCTTGGTATCTACATTCCCGTCTTTTTTGCTTTGTTCAGAGTGGCCTTGCCAACAGCTTTTTATACTGCTCTTTTGGCACCGTTTTTTTTCAAGCGTTTATTGTGTTTTATTAAGGTATACGGCCAGGAATTATGATCATTGTAGCTAAGGGCAGGGAAGAAGATGGAGAATAAAATTATAGAAAAGAGAATGGGCATATTTTTAATTATTGTCTCTGCTGTCTTTTTTATTCTGGTAACCAGGCTGGCTTACATTCAGTTGCTCCAAAACGAAAAATTCTCCACTCTGGCCCAGGAAAACCGTATCCGGCTGATCACTATCGAGGCTCCCAGAGGTGAAGTTTTCGACCGGAACGGTATAAAGCTGGTAGGCAACCAACCGGTTTATACCGTTTCCCTGGTAAATCTCGGGCGCAAGGATACCGGCGGTGTGGTAAGAAATCTAGCCACAGTTTTAGGTATGGATTACCGGGAAATCGAACAAAGAATTGAGCAGCAAAAACGTTTATATGAACCGGTTAAAATTGCCACCAGGGTTCCACTGGAGATTGTAACCAAAATTGAAGAACAGCGCCTGGAACTGCCCGGTGTTGTGATCGATGTCGAACCCATGCGGGATTACCCGAATGGAGAATTGTTGGCTCACGTTATGGGTTATGTACGGCAAATTAATGAAGAACAGTTGGAAGCAAACCAGAATAAAGGGTATAAACCCGGTGATTCTTTCGGTCAGACGGGTCTGGAACATGTCTACGAAGAAGAGCTGCGGGGCCAGAACGGTGGCAGGCAGGTAGAAGTGGATTCTATGGCCAGGCCGGTACGGGATTTAGGAGTGAAACAGCCAGTGCCAGGTAATAAGTTGGCACTCAGTATTGATTACCGGGTACAAAAAGCGGCTGAGGAAGCCTTGAGTCGATATGCTCAAGATGCGTTGGAACAGGGATACGGGGAAGCCGGTGCGGGCGCGGCGGTCGCGATTGATGTGAGAACGGGCGGAGTGCTGGCTATGGCCAGCTATCCTGAATATGATCCGGTTAAACTCTCAGGGGTTTTGACTCCAAAAGAATATGACGAGCTTTTTAATTCACCGTCAAAGCCAATGTTAAACCGCGCTTTATTGGCTTATCCGCCCGGATCAACTTTTAAAATGATCGTGGCTATGGCCGGACTGGAAGCAAATATAGTCGACCCACAGGATACTATAATTTGTCCCGGATACTTTTATTGGAATAAAATTTATAAGGACTGGAAAGAAGGTGGTCACGGAGAAGTGAACCTGGTCAGAGCGATCAAAGTTTCCTGTAATATTTATTTTTACCAGTTAGGGCTGCATACGGGAATTGATAGAATTGCACGGATTGCCCGGGAGTTCGGCTTGGGTGAAAAAACTGGTATCGACCTGCCCTGGGAAGAGACCGGTATAGTACCGGGCCCGGATGCAAAACTTCAACAAAGACTAAAATACTTGAGCGCTGATGACCGGAACCGGGTTGAAGCAATAATCCAAAGATATCACGAGTTGCTTGCCGGTACTACTGCAGAGGATAAACGCAAAATCCTGCTGGAAAAAAGGGCTGAAGAATTGCGTGCGGTTAATTGGGAGCTTGATTGGCATGATTACGATACAATTATTTCCTCTATCGGCCAGGGCGATAATCGTTACACACCTCTTCAACTGGCCAATTATACAGCTGCCATTGCTAACGGGGGAATTATGTATAAACCATATTTAGTTGAAAAAGTATTCAGTCCCGAAGGTGAAATTTTAAAGACGCAGGCCCCGGTAGAAATGAATCGGGCCGATGTGTCAGCGAAAACGCTGGCCTTGATCAGAGAAGGAATGCGTGAGGTAACCCTGTCCCCGGACGGGACAGCGTACGGCCTTTTTGCGGGACTTCCTCCTATGGCGGCTAAAACCGGGACGTCCGAGGTGCCCGGTCATGATAATCATGCGTTGATTGTGGCCTTTGCGCCGTTTGAAGAACCTGAAATTGCCGTTGCGGTGATTATGGAACATGCGGGACACGGTGGTACTGTGGCTGGACCGGTAGCCGAAGATATGTTGAGAGCATATTTCGGGTTACCGCTTGGATAATTGTAAATTTATTAAATTTTTTGATAAAAAAACAGGGATTTTAACTTCCGTTTTTTACTTTTGAATAGCAGGATTTGGTTTTTTCTTGTAGAATTAACTGGTAGTTGCAGTTGCAGGAGGAGATGACCTTTGACTTGCTCTAAAAAAGATGTCCACGGCGATGTTCTTTCAGAATTTGCGGAAGGCATTCCAGCGGACCATGAGGACCTGGTAGATGATAATACCATATTGTTGCAACGAACTTTACGTTCCGGTCAGAGTCTTCATTATGACGGTAACGTAGTGGTTCTGGGAGATTTGAATCCGGGTTCCGAAGTGGTTGCCAAGGGAAATGTAATTATCATGGGCGTTTTGAGGGGTGTAGTTCATGCCGGTGCTTGTGGCGATGAAAATGCTGTAGTGATGGCATTCCGGCTGCAGCCGACACAACTCAGGATTGCCAATCATATTACCAGGCCTCCGGATGATGAACCGGAGAATGCCGGACAACCTGAAATGGCACGAATTAAAGACGGGGTGGTGACCATCGAAACATTTCCAATAGGTGGTTAAAGACAGGGAAAAGCAAATTAAATTAATTTAAATAATTAGGAGTTTAAATACTGACGTCAATCAGATTATTATGACGTCAGGCGCCGTTGACTTTAAAAGAGGAGGAACTGTAAGTATGGGCGAAGTAATCGTAGTGACTTCCGGTAAAGGGGGCGTAGGGAAAACAACTACTACTGCAAATATCGGCGCCGGTTTGGCATCCATGGGGTTTAAAGCGGCACTGTTGGATGCGGATATCGGTTTAAGGAACCTGGATGTTGTTTTGGGTTTGGAAAACAGAATTGTTTATGATATTGTTGATGTTACCAGTGGAAATTGCCGCCTGCGCCAGGCTCTAATTAAGGATAAGCGGTTAGAAGGGCTGCATCTGCTACCTGCTGCCCAGACCAAGGATAAAACGGCGGTCAGTCCTGAACAAATGCGTGAATTGTGCCTAGAATTGAAAAAAGAATTTGACTATATAATAATTGACTGTCCGGCGGGTATTGAACAGGGTTTTCGCAATGCCGTGGCAGGAGCGGAAAAAGCCGTGGTTGTTACCACCCCGGAGGTTTCTGCGGTACGGGATGCTGACCGGATCATCGGGCTTCTCGAAGCTGCCGGTCTGAACGAACCAAAGTTGGTAATAAACCGGATCCAGCTAAGGATGGTCAAACAGGGAGATATGATGAGTATCGAGGATATCATCGATATACTGGCCATCGATTTACTGGGAGTTATCCCTGAAGATGAATTAATTGTGATTACAACCAACCGGGGCGAAGCGGTGGTATTAGACCAGAATTCCCGTTCCGGACAAGCTTACCGTAATATAACCCGTCGTATTCTCGGCGAGGAAATTCCTATGATTAACCTGGAAGAAGAGGGCGGTATTTTAAAAAAACTCAGGAGAATTATCGGTCTGAAGTAATTAGGGGGAAGGGGGAGAGCAGTCGTGCTCGAATTTTTATCTAGGCTCTTTAGCAGGGATAACGGAAGTAAAAATATGGCTAAAGAGAGATTGCGCCTGGTTTTGGTGCATGACCGGACGAGTATTTCGCCCCAACTACTGGAGACCTTGAAAGCCGATTTAATCCAGGTTATATCTAATTATATGGAGATTGATGAAAGCGCACTGGAAGTAAATCTGGATGCCAACGGTAATACAGTGGCATTGGTGGCTAACATACCGGTTAAAGGAATGAAAAGATCAGTGAATAAAAAAAAATAAATATGGTCGGTAATGCTAGATAAGTAAATAATTGAACAGGCAAACTGCTTACATAAGCTTCAATAAATTGAAAGAAGTGTTGGTAATGTTCAAGCAAAGCAGGCTGCTGAAAAAAATGGATTTTACCTTAATCGCAACTGTGATGGTGCTAGTATTTTTTAGTCTGGTAATTATTTACAGTGCTACAAAACCGACGGAGTTGTTATCTGTTGCAGGTGCCCAGATAGATAGCGGTGGTCCATTGTCTTTTGTAAAAAGGCAATTTTTTAATATTATATGCGGCCTGGTAGCAATGGGTTTTATGCTTTATATCCATTATGAGGATCTGGCCAAACACGTTAAACTTTTTTACATTTTGAACCTGATTTTGTTGGTGGCGGTGATATATTTTGGTCATTCGACGCTGGGGGCCACGCGTTGGATTAGTATCGGTCCATTTAGATTACAGCCGTCGGAATTTTCAAAGATAATAATTATTATTTGCTTTGCGGCATTTTTAGCCCAAAGAAATGAAAGGCTGAATCGTTTCAGGGACCTGATCCCCTGTTTTGCTTATATCGGTTTGCCGATGCTGTTAATATTAAGACAGCCGGATCTTGGGACTTCTTTGGTATTCATGGCTATTATGTTCGGGATGCTGTTTGCGGCGGGGACCCGCCCCTTATTGTTGGTCGGTTTAATAACCGGCGGGTTGTCACTGGCTTCATTATGGATCTGGTCTCATCTTTGGTTTAATGCGCATAGCTCCTTTAACCTTTGGATTCCTTTGAAACCTTACCAGTTAGAACGTTTAATTATTTTCATTAACCCTTGGCAGGACCCGCACGGAGACGGCTATCACGTTATTCAGTCTCAGATTGCGGTAGGCCAGGGAGGGTTTTTAGGACGGGGGTTGTTCCAGGGGAGTCAAACTCACGGTAATTTTCTTCCGATCCAGGAAACTGATTTTATTTTTTCCGTTGTGGGTGAAGAGCTGGGTTTTGTCGGTGCGGTGGTATTATTAATGCTCTTCTTTATTATTATTTACCGCTGTATTTATATCGGAGTTAATGCCAAAGATAATTTCGGTTACTTAGTATCGGTCGGTGTGGCATCAATGATTACTTTCCATGTCCTGGTTAACGTGGGGATGACGATAGGAATCATGCCGGTTACTGGCTTGCCGCTTCCTATGTTCAGTTACGGGGGGAGCAGTATGATTACCAATTTAATGGCTTTAGGACTTCTTTTGAATATCAATATGAGACGACATAAAATCTTGTTTTGAGCATTACATTAATTCAGGACCTGCCGGTTTGGAGTCAACCGGCAGGTTTTTTTAATTTAGAGCATATTTCCTTTTAAAGGAAAATATATTCTATAAGACAAGCTTTGAAACGGGAGGGGAATACCTTGAAAGGTAAAGATTTTAATTCCGGAGGGGCGGTAAATCAAGGTGACCGGATTTCTTACTACCGGCGGCCGTATTGGAAAAAACCGGGGTGGTGCGTAGTGAACAGGAATGTTTTTTACCGGGTCGGGACCGCGTTAATTATTTTTATTATTTTCCTGGCCTTAAAAGAAACGAGCCATCCTTGGGGGGTGGAGGCAAGAGGGAAACTAGAACACATGCTGACTACTGAATGGGATTACCAGCCAGTGGCGGAAAGAATCGTCCAGTTCGGTGTGCAGATGGCTGAGACGGAGTGGCCTTTTGACACAAAATCAAGACCGGTATTTTCAGATATGCAAAACAACGGTACTTCTGGTATAATGCCGTTCCCTGTTTCCGGAACCGTTGTCCGGGGATACGGGATGGTACTGGATCCTGTCGATAATATGGAACGTTTTCATTGCGGAATAGACATTGCCGCATCTGTAGGGAGCGAAGTAAAGGCGGTAAAGGATGGTGAAGTAAAGCGAATTGGCAACAGTCCTTTATTCGGTGATTATATTTTAATTAAGCATGAAACGGGCAGCTTCACTCTTTATGGGGGATTATCCGATATCATCGTGGTTGACGGGCAGGAAGTACAGGCCGGTGAACTTATCGGCAGGGTAGGAACTTCAGCGGAGCTCCCTGATGGCGGTCTCCATTTTGAGGTCCGGGAAAACAATCAATTGATTGATCCTTTGATAAGGTTACAGATTGAATAGAAGAATTAAAGCAAGGGTGGTGAAGCTTTTTGAAGATTGGCCGGCTTTCCGGTGTGGAAATACACTTAAATAACGGTTTTTTGGCCCTGCTGGGGCTGTTTTTTGTGGCTGGAGTACTGGGTAAAGGTCTGATTGCTTTTGCCGTGGTTTTTTTCCATGAGCTGGCACATGTTTTTACTGCCCGGCGTTTAGGAGTTCACGTTTCCGATATTGAATTACTGCCTTTTGGTGGTGTCAGCCGCATGGGCGGCGAAGTGCTCCTAAATCCCGCCAGGGAAGTATATGTTGCTGCGGCAGGTCCGGCCTCAAACCTGTTTTTAGTGGGTGCGGGTACAATTTTAAAAAACTACGGTTTGTGGGAAGAGAATCTGGGACAGTTTTTTTTTCAATGTAACTTGATGGTAGCTGCATTTAATCTTTTGCCGGCGCTCCCACTGGATGGGGGGAGGGTTTTTCGTGCTTATTTGGCAAGACGGATCGGTTTTAGGGAAGCTACTTACCGGGCGGCCTGGTGGGGGCAGTTTTGGGGTGTGGTTATAGTTTTGGGAGGGGCGGCCGGATTGGTGCTGGGGATTTTCGGATTAGACATCATTATTACCGGTTTATTTATCTTTTATGTGGCCACCAGGGAAAAGAGTCTTGCCCCGTACCATTTTATTAGACATATGGCCCAGAAAAAAAAGGAACTTGTAGCTGCCGGGGTTCTTCCCGGAGAATATCTCGTTTCTCTTGACAGTACCCGATTGGGGGATATTATTCGCGTTTTTGTGCCACGCCGCTTCCATATGGTAGTTTTGTTGGACAGAAACTGGCATTACCGGGGTGAGGTCAATGAAAATGAAATTATCGATGCCCTGTTTAGCCACGGACCGGACGTTCCGGTGGGTAGTTTGATCTCCACCGGTCCTCCTGATGACTGATAACTTTTAAGAAAAATATACAGGATTTTTTTGCAAAGAATATTTTTACGGTAATTTTAGGTTATACTAAAAAAGAATGGCTTATTAGTAAAAAATAATATATTGAGCAGAAATTAAAAAACTTGAAAACAAGCCTTTGACATGGTTAAATAAAAATGTGTATATGTTGTAATAGCATAACTTTCCGGTGACTTCAATGTCGGGGGTATTAACATATGGAATTGTTCCATCAAATTTTACCGCAGGTGCAAAAACCCGCACGATACACGGGCGGTGAATGGAATGCCGTAAACAAGGACTGGGATGAAGCTGTACTTAAGGTGGCTTTCTGCTTCCCCGATGTATATGAAGTCGGCATGTCCTGGCTGGGATTGCAAATAATTTACGGCATAGTAAATCGCCGTGCAGGGATTTTAATGGAAAGAGTATTTGCTCCCTGGGTCGATATGGAAGAAAAAATGCGGGAAAGCGGTCTGGCCCTTTTTGCTCTGGAGTCTCGTAGGCCGGTGTGTGATTTTGACGTGTGTGCTTTTACCTTGCAGTATGAAATGAGTTATTCCAATATTTTGAACATGTTGGACCTTTCAGGTATTCCTTTGAAGTCGGAGCAAAGAAATGAAGAACATCCGCTGGTAATAGCCGGCGGGCCCTGTGCTTTCAATCCGGAACCACTGGCTGATATAATAGATTTATTTGTCATTGGTGAGGGAGAGGAAGCAATAAACGATTTTTTGGATCTTTGCTTGGAAGCGAAACGGCGCAAACTCGGCAGGAAAGATTTTTTGCTTAAAGCTGCGTGTATTCAAGGTTTTTACGTCCCTTCGTTATATTGTGTGTCCTACCGTGCGGACGGGGCCGTGCAAAAAATATCTCCGCTGGAAGAAAATATACCGGAGAAAATAACTAAAAGATATGTGCAGGATCTGGACCGGGTTTTCTATCCGGACAGGCCGGTGGTTCCTACCACCAGTGTGGTACACGACCGGATTATGGTTGAAATTATGCGTGGTTGCTCCAGAGGATGCCGTTTTTGCCAGGCCGGGATCATTTACCGGCCAGTACGGGAAAAGAAGCCGGAAAAGATTTTGGAACAGGCAAGTAAATTGGTAAAAAACACGGGTTATGAAGAGATTTCACTGGCATCTCTCAGTACCAGCGATTACAGCCGGGTACAGGAGGTGGCAAGATCACTTTTGGACCAGCATTCCGGTTCTGGAGTAGGTGTTTCGTTGCCGTCATTACGGGCAGATAATTTTTCATTGGAGTTGGCGCAGGAAGTGCAGCGGGTGCGCCGGTCCAGTTTGACCTTTGCTCCCGAAGCCGGTACCCAGCGTCTGAGGGACGTTATCAATAAAGGGATCACCGGTGATGATCTTTTAGAAACAGCCGGTGCCGCGTTCAAAAAGGGTTGGCATGCGATTAAGCTTTATTTCATGATTGGTTTGCCTACTGAGACCAAGGAGGATTTGGATGGGATCGTCATGCTGGCCAAAAGTGTGTTGGCTCTCGGCCGTGAGGCCGGTGTGCCGCGCGGGCGCTTGAGAGTGACGGTGAGCGTGTCTTCCTTCGTTCCGAAAGCGCAGACTCCTTTTCAATGGGAGCCCCAGGCAACCCAGGATGAGCTTAAAAAGAAACAGGCTTACCTGGCCGAAAGGTTGCGGCAGCGGGGACTGGTGTATAATTACCACGATCCGGGGATGAGTTTTATGGAAGCGGTTTTTGCCAGGGGGGACCGGCGGCTGGGGGCAGTTTTATTAAAGGCTTTTGAAGTTGGTTGTAAGTTTGATGGCTGGTCGGAACAGTTTCATTGGGACAACTGGCAGAAAGCCTTTAAATTAGCCGGAGTGGACCCGGCGTCATATGCCTACCGGCGATTTAAGCATGATGTTTCGTTGCCGTGGGGGCATATTGACACCGGGGTTTGCGGTGAGTTCTTAAAAGATGAACACCGTCGCGCCCTGGCGGGTATTACTACCGGGGATTGTCGTGCTGGAGCCTGTCCGGGTTGCGGGGTGTGTTCCGCTTTTGAAATCAGACCTGTTTATGCAGGAGGTTAGCTGCTTGCCCAGATACAGGATATTATATACTAAAGTAGGACCGGCACGCTATATTTCTCACCTGGACTTGTTAAGGACTTTTGAGCGTGCGGCCAGAAGAGCCGGTTTGCCACTGGCTTTTACGCGGGGGTTTAATCCGCACCCGAAGATTGCTTTTGCCGCCCCGTTGGGGGTAGGTATTGCCGGTGAAGCGGAGTATACCGATTTAGAACTTGACGTGGCGATGCCGGAAACTGAAGTGTTCCGGACTCTTTCCGGGAAATTGCCCCGGGGTATCGGTTTGATTAATGTCAAGATGGTGCCGGATAAGGCCCCATCCCTGATGGCAGCCGTGGAGCGTGCTACCTATCGTGCCGAGGCAAAACTAGCCCGTCAATTAAGTGCTGAGGAGATAAATAACGCCATAAACGTTTTTATGGAAATGCCCGAAATAACGGTGGAGCGAAAAAATAAATCTGGTAAAATCAAAAAGCACGATATCAGACCCGGTATATTTTCTATGTCAGCCAGGTTAAATAATAGTACAATTATTATTGAAGCCGATTTAAAAACCGGTAGCAGCGGTAATGTCCGGTTGGAAGAGGCGCTGGTAGCTTTTGTAAAGAACAGCCGTCTTCCAATACGGGGGGAATTCATTCTTTACCGGACCGGTATTTATTCTGCTGAAGAAAAAGGAAAATTTGGCGATAAATGAGTTTGATGTGTGTTTAAAAAAAGGAGAAAAGGTATGATTAAGGAAATTATTGTTAATGTAGGCGAAGAAGAAACGAGAGTGGCTTTGCTGGAAAATAAAGTTCCGGTGGAATTATATATTGAAAGGGAAATCAGTCAGCGCCTGGTGGGCAATATTTTTAAAGGACAGGTGGAAAATGTCCTGCCCGGTATGCAGGCTGCTTTTGTCGATATCGGCTTAGAAAAAAATGCTTTTCTATATGTTGAAGATGCGCTTCCGGCCCGTTCATCCGATACTCAGGAAGATTCAGACTTAGGGGCGAATATTTCTAATATATTAAAATCAGGGCAGGAAATTTTAGTACAAATCATCAAGGAACCGATCGGAACTAAAGGACCCCGTGTCACTACCCACATTACCCTGCCTGGACGCTATCTGGTGTTGATGCCTACAGTCGATTATATCGGTATATCCCGGCGTATCGAGAGTGAAAGTGAAAGAGAACGGTTGAAGGAGCTAGCTTCCAGGGTTAAACCCGGGGGCATGGGGGTTATTGTGCGTACGGTTGCTGAGGGTGTGGAAGAGGAAGAATTCCGTCAGGATTTTTTATTGCTGACTAAATTATGGCGCAAAATTTTAAACCGGGCCGTGCGCGGTCCGGTGCCGAATTTGGTACACCGGGATTTGGAGTTGGTTCAGCGGATATTGAGAGATGTTTTTGCCGAGGATGTAGACCGGCTCATCCTTGATTCACGTTATGTGTACGAAAAAGTGTTTGATTTGCTCGATGTTATTGACCAACGTCTGAAAGCAAAAGTGATTTTGGACGAGCGTGAAGATATTTTTAAGGATTACGGAATCGAACAAGAAATAGAAAAGGCGCTTAAACGCAAAGTCTGGCTTAAATGCGGTGGTTATCTGGTTGTCGATCAGGCGGAGGCGTTGACCGCGGTAGATGTAAATACGGGTAAATACGTGGGAACCACCAACCTGGAAGACACAGTGCTCAAAACCAATCTGGAAGCCGCCCGCGAGCTTGCCCGGCAGCTTAGGTTAAGGAATATTGGTGGCATTGTTATTGTTGACTTTATTGATATGCTGCAGGAATCTCACCGCCAGGAAGTACTGCAATTGCTGGAAGAAGAGATCAGGAAGGATAAAACCAAGACTAATATTCTCGGCATTACCCAGCTGGGCTTGGTCGAAATGACCCGTAAAAAAGTACGTCCCAGCCTGGCTGAAGTAATTCAAAAAACCTGTCCTTATTGTGATGGCAGGGGCAAGGTGCTTTCTGAAGAAACTTTAGGGATTAACTTTAGAAACCAAATATTTAACATCGCCCGCCAGACATCGGACCGGACTATTCTGGTCGAGGCAAACCCTTTGGTGGCGGCGAGGTTAATCGGCAGCGGCGGGGTAAACTTGAGGGAATTAGAAAATAAAACCGGAAAGAACCTTTATATCCGTGGTTCGACCAGCCAGCACATCGAATCAATTACCATCCGCCCGTTCCAGGATAACGAGGATATCCAGTCCTGCACGTTTCCCGTAAAACCGGGTGAAGTATTACAGGTAAGGGTGGAAGAGCCACACGTTACTAATATTCATGATGGTATTGCCCGGGTAAACGGTTTTATTCTTGATATCGAAGGTGCCGGCGCTCTGGTTGGTGAAACCATACCGGTTGAAGTGAACAAGGTTTTTCGTACTTATGCCAAGGCCAGGCCGGTCAAAGTTTAAATCTTAAACAGGAGGGGTATGATGGATTTTTACACTGAGTATATTGTTTTTAATACCGAAAAACATCGTGAGTATATCAATATTACCGACCGGGTTGCGCAAGTTTTGAAAAAAAGCGGGATTTATGAAGGTATGGTTTTAGTTTCAGCCATGCACATAACGGCCGGGGTATGGGTAAACGATGATGAGCACGGTATTATCTTTGACATCGATGAATGGTTAGAAAAGTTAGCTCCCTTTAAACCCGGATACCGGCACCACCGTACGGGTGAGACCAATGGTGACAGCCATTTAAAAAGCCTTCTGGTGGGACACCAGGTAATTTTGCCGGTGACGGGAGGCAAACTGGATTTGGGGCCGTGGCAGCAGGTGTTTTATGCCGAATTTGACGGCCAAAGGCCCAAGAGACTGGTAATCAAAGTGATGGGTGCGAAACAGTCTTGACAAAGTGCCCCCTTGTGTTAAAATGTTATATTGCAAGTGTTTTTTTCTGGCGTTAAACCATACCGCGCGGGACGGGTTTTCAAACGGATTGATTTAAAAAACCTGCCTGTTTCCGGCGTGTCCCAAATTTTGAAAGGGGTGTTTTTATTGTATGCCATTATTGAAACCGGTGGCAAGCAGTATCGCGTTCAAGAAGGCGACCATCTGTATATTGAGAAAGTGTCTGCTGAAGCCGGTGAATTGTTCGAGGTCGATAAAGTATTGGCTTTAGTTAAAGACGATGACGTAAAAATCGGCAATCCGCTGGTAGAAAGTGCCAAGGTGGTTTTTAAAGTAGTCCGGCACGGTAGGGGTAAAAAGATCATCGTTTTTAAATATAAAGCTAAAAAGAATTATCGCCGCAAACAAGGCCACCGGCAACCGTTTACGGAAGTTGCGGTTGAAAAAATTGAAGTGTAAATTGAGAAACTTAAAAAATACTGGTTAAATAAATGAGAGGTGAAATTTTATGGCACATAAAAAAGGAGTGGGAAGTTCACGTAACGGACGTGATTCGCAACCAAAAATGCTAGGGGTGAAAAGAGCGGACGGGCAGTTCGTCTTGGCCGGCAGCATTTTGGTCCGGCAGCGTGGTACCAGGATTCATCCCGGTCGTAATGTCGGTAAAGGCGGTGACGATACCTTGTTTGCCAAGGTTGACGGCCTGGTTGATTTTGAAAGAAAGGGCCGGGATAAAAAAATGGTAAATGTGCTCCCGGCGGAAGCAGTGCTTCAAGGATAAATTAAGCAAAAAAACGATCCGTGGTGGGGTCGTTTTTTTTTCTCGTAAAAAGGATTTAGACTTTTTCAGTAGAATAAATTGCGTTACTTTGACAGGAGGGGGTGAAGCGGGGCGTGGAAAAATTATTGCGGATTATTCAAACTCAAAGGCATGATTTTTTGAATCACCTTCAAGTGGTATCGGGTTTATTGCAGCTGGACAAAGTTGATCAGGCACGTGAATATATAAAGCAAGTTACTGCTGAAATGGCGCTTTTCAGCGCCACGACCAGGGTAAAAATACCTGAAGTAACAGCGGCGCTGCTGGGAGGATTGCACCAGGCGGCAATGTATCAGGTGGTTTTAAAGCTGACGGTAAAATCCGACCTGGGCGAATGCTCCCTACCCGGTCCGGTAGCGGGGAAGGCAATAGAAAATATATTTGATACGGCGATTTCGGTAGTGACTTCACCGCTAGCAGAAGAGGTTTATATGGAAATGGTCTTGGAAGATGCCGGGGAAGGTTATGTCGGCCGGGTAATTTTACCGGAACTTTCAAGTGCTGAAATCGGTCAAATGGAAAAAGACTTAACGGTAATTAAAAATTTATTGCAACCGTATCAAGGGAGCGTACAGATGATTACCTCCTCCAAAGAAGTGGTGATTATTTTATTTTTCCCCGGGAAAAAGTAATTAAAATCGGTTAAACTATTATTTGGGTGATTTTATGTTTTATGACCAGGCGGTAATTTATGTTAAGGGCGGCGATGGTGGAAATGGTTGTGTGGCCATGCGGAGGGAAAAATATGTTCCCGAAGGCGGTCCCTGGGGGGGAGACGGGGGCCGGGGAGGAAGTATTATTTTCCGGGCTGACGGGGGCTTGCGCACGCTGGTCGATTTCCGGTATAAACGTCACTATAAAGCTGCCCGCGGCCGTCACGGCGAAGGGAAGAACCGGCATGGTGCATCCGGTGATGACCTGATCGTGCGGGTGCCGGTCGGTACGGTGATTAGTGATGCGGCTACCGGAGAGTTGTTCGCGGACCTGGTAAAGGACGGGCATGAGGTTATAGTAGCCAGGGGCGGCCGGGGTGGTAGGGGTAACGCCCATTTTGCCACGCCGCAATATAAGGCTCCGAGGCTGGCGGAAAAAGGTGAGCCGGGAGAGGAACGCAGTTTGAAACTCGAGCTTAAACTTTTGGCTGATGTGGGTTTGGTTGGGTTTCCGAATGCCGGGAAGTCAACTTTAATTTCCCGGGTATCGGCGGCCAGGCCGAAAATTGCCGATTACCCCTTTACTACCATTGTACCCAATCTTGGGGTGGTGCGGCTGGAAGACGGACACAGCTTTGTTATGGCCGATATCCCGGGTTTGATAGAGGGGGCGCACACCGGGGTTGGGTTGGGACAGGAGTTTTTACGCCACATAGAGCGTACCCGTTTACTAATTCATGTGGTCGATACCGCCGGCAGTGAGGGTCGTGATCCATTGGAAGATTTCCTGGTGACCAACAAAGAGTTGTCTTTATACAAACCAGTTGCCTCTAATAAACCTCAAGTTATTGCCGCCAACAAGATGGATTTGCCGGAAGCCGCGGAAAAATTCAAAAAGCTAAAAAATACTTTAGCAAAAGATTATGAGATATTTCCCGTTTCCGCAGTAACCGGGGACGGTTTGAAAGAACTGATGTTCCGGGTGGCTGTGCTTCTGGAACAAATCCCGGCGGATATGCCGGCGGATGATGAGCAAGAAACGCTGGTAATGCACCGGGCTGAACCGCGCTTCACCGTTACCCGGCAAGAAGGAATATTTTTAGTAAGCGGTAAAGAAATAGAGCGTCACGTAGCAATGACAGATATGGATAACGACGAAGCCATAGAGCGGCTCCAGCGGATTATGAAACGCATGGGGATTGAAGATGCGCTTGATGACGCCGGGATTAGAGAAGGAGATACTGTAAAAATCGGTAAATGGGAATTTGATTATGTTAAGTGACGGTACAGACACGGTTTCACAATAGTTATAATACGGTAGATAAAGTTAAATTCAGGGTGTGCTTATGAAAGAATTAAAACGTGAGTTTCGTGATTTTAAGCGTATAGTAATTAAAATTGGTTCCAGTTCCATTGCCTACGCTACCGGCAGGCCCAATCTTTATCAAATTGAAAGTTTGGTTCGCCAACTGGCTGATTTATATAATCAGGGCCGGGAAGTAATTTTGGTTACTTCCGGAGCCGTCGGCACCGGAGCGGGTAAGCTGGGGCTGGCGGAACGCCCGAAAACCATTCCCCAGAAACAGGCTGCGGCAGCGGTGGGACAGGGGGTTTTAATGCATGTTTATGAGAAATATTTTGCCGAATACGGGGTAACTGTGGGTCAGGTGCTCCTGACCAGGGAGGATTTTTCCGACCGGCGCCGTTTTTTAAATGCGCGGAACACACTGAATGCTTTAATTCAGTATAAAGTTATTCCGGTAATTAACGAAAACGATACTGTGGCGGTGGACGAGATTAAGTTCGGCGATAACGACAGTCTTTCTGCCCTGGTAGCCGGTTTAATCGATGCAGAAATTTTAATCTTGCTTTCTGATATTCACGGGCTTTTTACAGCCGATCCCCGAAAGGATGCCGGGGCCCGTTTGATTAAAAATGTTACCGAGCTGAATTCTGATATCGAATCCCTGGCCGGCGGGGCGGGAAGTAAACTGGGCACGGGCGGTATGGCTACTAAATTACAGGCTGCTAGAATAGCCATGCATTCAGGTGTGGTCATGGTTTTAGCGTCTGCGGAAGAAAAGGACATTATCAAGCGGGTTGTTGACGGAGAGGAGTCCGGGACTGTATTCTGGCCGCTTACCAATAAGCTAGAGAATAAAAAACGGTGGATTGCTTACGGCTCTGTCTTGTGCGGCAAGATTATCGTTGACGAAGGAGCGGCGCGGGCGCTTACCGAACAGGGAAAAAGTTTGTTGCCTTCAGGTATTACCGGGGTTGAGGGTGCTTTTGAAATAGGTAATACCGTAAGCATCATCGATGGTACCGGAAGGGAAATAGGCAGGGGGATAGTTTATTACTCCTCGGAGGAGGTAAAAAAAATAAAGGGCCTGCAAACCAGTGAGGTAGTCCGTGTTTTGGGTTACAAGGATTACGACGAAGTGGTGCACCGCAATAATCTGGTAATGGAACTATAATAGTTTGGAAGTTTTTTAATGGTTTACTGGTGTATCAAATAGAATTAGCTTGCATTTCCTTAGGCCAGAAGGTACAATTTGCATATGAGTAGTGAGACTGAAACCGTTCGTCGCCTGGGGATAATGGGTGGGACTTTCGACCCGATTCATTACGGTCATTTGGTTACTGCCGAGGGGGCCAGGTATGAGTGGGGACTTGAAAAAGTCATTTTTATCCCGGCCGGGAGGCCTCCTCATAAACCCGGTTTGCAAATTACCGAGCCGTGGGACCGTTATGTCATGACCGGCCTGGCGATTGAATCGAATCCGTTTTTTCAGGTTTCGGTGATGGAGATCGAACGTCCCGGTCCTTCTTATACCGTCGATACCGTGTCTGCAATGCAAGTGCTTTACCCGGAAAGTGAAATTTTTTTCATTACCGGTTCGGACGCGGTATTGGAAGTGCTTACCTGGAAAGATGTGCCAAAATTGTTGTCCAAGTGCCGTTTTATTTCCGTATCGCGTCCGGGTTATAATTTGGATAAGCTTCATGCCGGTCTTGACGGCATACCAGAGGAGTTAAAAAAGAAGATCATTTATATGCAAGTACCGTCACTTGCGATTTCATCCACTGAAATTAGAAAGCGCGTTCGTGAGGGAAGACCGGTCAAATACCTCCTTCCCGAATCGGTGGAAAATTATATTATGAAAAAAGAGCTTTACAGGCAATAAATAATAACTTGGAAAAATCTTTACTTGACTAAGATTGCATCAGGATAATTCCTTTTGCAAATAATAATGAAGCAAAAAGTTTCTCAAGGGGAAAGAGGTGATTAGTGAATGGCGCGTACCTTGTATGTCGGGAACCTACCGTGGTCCACTAAGGCAGATGAGTTGGCAGATGCTTTCTCGGCGCACGGTGAAGTTCTGAGTAGTCGCGTTATTACTGATCGTGCAACCGGTCGCTCCCGTGGTTTTGGCTTCGTAGAAGTCCGGGATGAGGATGCGGATACCATGATCGCTGCGATGAACGGTACTGAATTGGAAGGACGGGTTATAACCGTTAATGAGGCCAGACCGCGGGAAGAACAAAGTTGACAAATTAAACCTCCGATAAGGAGGTTTTTTGTTAATATTCCTACTAGGAAAGAAGGAACTTGGTGGAAAAACTAGAATAGAATAAGTATACCAGAAGGAGTGGTGTTATATTTGAATCCACAGGCAATGGTGAAAATTGCCGTGCAAGCGGCGGAGGATAAGAAGGCGGAGGATGTTACCGTTCTTGATATCCGCGAAGTTTCAATTATTGCCGATTTTTTTGTGATCTGCAGTGGGCGTTCCAAAACTCAGGCACAGGCTATTGCAGAGAATATCCAGGCAAAAATGGAGGATGCAGGGTGGTTCGTTCTGCGCCGTGAAGGCTACCGGGAAGGTAGTTGGGTATTGCTTGATTATGGTGATTTAATAGTGCACGTGTTTCAGGATGTCGAACGGCAGTTTTACAAACTCGAACGCTTGTGGGGAGATGCCCGCGTGGTAGAGATGCCTGTTAACAAATAAAATTGTTTGGTACTGTGTGTTGACATATAAAAATGTTTATTTTATAATATACAGCAGTTTAAATATCAGGCTATGATGAGGAGTAGTAACCGGAGCAACTCAAAAAGAGAGTCGCCGGGTGGTGTGAAGGCGGTGGGCCAGGCCGGTGAAACTCGCCTCTGAGCTGCCTGAGAGGAAGTATAAAGTACCTTCAGGCCGGGCGCGCCGTTATCGCGCGAAGAGGGCAGATATATGGGGCTGTGGCGCAGTGGGAGCGCGCTTCCTTGGCATGGAAGAGGCCGCGGGTTCAATCCCCGCCAGCTCCACCATATTGTATTTGCCAAAAAGGGTGGTACCGCGGGAAAAACCTCTCGTCCCTTCAGGGATGAGCAGGCTTTTTTATTTTTTGAGATAATATTGGGGAGGAGAGATTATGATAAATTCTGGTAAAATTACAATTGGTGAACTGGTGGACCGGATAGCGGCAAGTTATCCCGATAGTGATGCTTTGGTTTACCCGGACCGCGGGTTGAGGTATTCCTATAAACAGTTTCTTCAGGCTTGTGATCAGATTGCCAAGGGACTCATGAAATTGGGGGTAAAAAAAGGAGAGAGCGTGGCTATTTGGGCTACTAACGTACCGGAGTGGGTGCTTACCCAGTTTGGTGCCCCAAGAATAGGTGCGGTGCTGGTAACGGTTAATACCAATTACAAGGTTTTCGAACTGGAATATTTGTTAAGACAGTCAGATTCCACAACCCTGATTATGATTGAAGGCACCAGGAGTTCTAATTACATAGATATGGTCTATGAACTTTGTCCGGAATTAAATGAGTGTGCCCCGGGTCATCTGAAATCGGAAAGGCTGCCCTTTTTGAAAAATGTGATCGTGATCGGTGAAAAGAATTATCCGGGTATGTTCACCTGGGAAGAGGTCATAAAGATGGGTAGAGAAATTACCGATGAAGAACTGGCTGCACGCCGGGCCGCACTGGAACCGGATGATGTAATCAATATGATGTACACTTCCGGGACTACCGGTTTTCCCAAAGGCGTCATGCTGACCCATCATAACTTGATCGCGAATGCCTGTGGAGTTGCGGAGTGTTTGAAATTTAGCCCTGACGACAGGTTGTGCATACCGGTTCCATTCTTTCATTGTTTTGGGTGCTCGCTTGGTACGATGACCTGTATGGTTTCGGGGGCAGCTATGGTCCCGGTGGAGGTGTTTGAGCCAAGGAAAGTTTTGCAGGCCGTGGAGGAAGAACGTTGCACGGCGCTGCACGGGGTTCCCACCATGTTTATTTTGGAACTGGAGTTAATGGAAAAGGAAAATTTCGATACTTCATCCCTCCGTACCGGAATCATGGCCGGATCACCCTGCCCGATAGAAGTAATGAAAAAAGTGGCAACTACAATGGGGGCGAAGGAGATAGTTATTACTTACGGTCAGACCGAATCTTCTCCCGCGATTACCAATACCAGGACCAACGATTCCCTTGAACTAAGGGTGTCTACGGTAGGGAGAGCGTTATCGGGTGTAGAGGTGAAAATAGTGGATCCTGAAACCGGAGCACAAGTGCCATCTGGCGAACAGGGTGAAATTTGCGCCCGCGGTTATAATATTATGAAGGGTTATTACAAAATGCCGGAAGCAACTGCTGCTGCCATTGATGAGGACGGCTGGCTGCATACCGGCGATCTGGGCGTAATGGATGAAAACGGCTATTGTAAGATTACCGGCCGCTTGAAAGATATGATTATCCGCGGCGGTGAAAATATATATCCCAGGGAGATCGAAGAATTTCTTTACACCCATCCGGCAGTAAAGGATGTTCAGGTGGTGGGGGTGCCCAGTACCAAGTATGGTGAGGAAGTAATGGCATTTATCCAGTTAAGAAAGGAACAGACGGCTACGGAGGAAGAAATTAAGAACTTTTGTGAGGGTAAGATCGCCCGTTACAAGATTCCCAGATACATCACCTTTGTTGACAGTTATCCGATTACTGCCAGTGGAAAGATTCAAAAATATAAATTGCGTGAAATGGCAGTAGAGATGTTGGGCTTGAAAGATATTGCCAAAATAGAAACGGCTTAATTTTTAAGAGCGGCAAACAAGGAGGATTTATTTGAACGAAAAGTACTGTTTTAAAGAAATCGAAGCAAAATGGCAGGTCCGCTGGGAAAAGGACGATCTGTACGGAACTCCTGATTTTTCAGACCGGCCCAAGTTTTACTGTCTCGAAATGTTTCCCTATCCGTCAGGTAAGCTGCACATGGGTCACGTCAGGAATTATTCCATCGGAGATGTGCTGGCACGTTTTAAAAGCATGCGGGGATATCATGTGCTGCATCCCATGGGTTGGGATGCATTCGGCCTGCCCGCGGAAAACGCCGCGATCAAACACGGTGGAGGAATCCACCCCGGTGACTGGACCGTTGAGAATATTGACAACATGCGCGAGCAGTTAAAACAAATGGGTATCAGTTATGACTGGAACCGGGAAATCGCTACCTGTCACCCGGGCTATTACCGCTGGACACAGTGGATCTTTTTACAGCTTTATCATAAAGGTTTGGCTTATAAAAAACACGCCGGAGTAAATTGGTGTCCCGATTGTGCCACTGTTCTAGCCAATGAGCAAGTTGTCAACGGGTATTGTGAACGGTGCCATGCCCTGGTGGAAAAAAGGGAACTGGCGCAATGGTTTTTCAGAATTACTGATTATGCCGAGCGTTTGGTCAAGGAAATGGATCTCCTTGACGGGTGGCCGGATAAGGTCAAGATTATGCAGGAAAACTGGATCGGGCGTAGTGAAGGCGCGGAAATAGATTTTAAAGTAGAAGGTTTGGATGAAGTTATTACCGTATACACTACCCGTCCGGATACTGTTTTCGGCGTTACTTACATGGTTTTGGCACCGGAGCATCCCCTGGTGGACAAGTTGGTCAGCGGCACGGAACGGGAAGCGGAGATCAAGGATTTTATTCACCGGGTGAAAAATCTAAGCGAGCTTGACCGTACTTCCGCCGAGGTGGAAAAAGTGGGCCTGCCTACAGGGGCATACTGTACAAACCCTTTAAACGGAGAAAGAATTCCGGTTCTGGTGGCAAATTATGTCTTGTTGGAATACGGCACCGGTTGTGTTATGGGCGTTCCGGCCCACGACCAGAGGGACTTTGAATTTGCCCGCAAGTACCATTACCCCATCCGGGTGGTAATACAGCCGCAAGGGGTTGACCTGGATTCCGCCACCATGGATGTCGCATACGTTGGAGAAGGTTTTTTGGTTAATTCAGGCCGGTTTGACGGCATGGCCAACGATGACGCGATCAAGGCCATTACCGCCCATCTTGAGGAAGTTGGGCGCGGCCGGCACCGTGTAACCTATCGTTTGAGGGACTGGTTGATTTCCCGCCAGCGCTATTGGGGGGTGCCCATTCCCATTATTTACTGCGACCGGTGCGGTATTGTACCTGTACCGGAGGAAGATTTGCCGGTGCTGCTGCCTATGGAATTGGAATTTAAGCCTACCGGCCGTTCACCCCTGGCTGAGTGTCCCGATTTTGTCCGTACCGTTTGTCCCCGGTGCGGGGAACCCGGTAAGAGAGAAACCGATACCATGGATACCTTCGTATGCTCTTCCTGGTATTACTACCGTTATACCAGCCCCAGGGAGCATGAAGCGCCATGGGGCAAGGCCAAGGCGGATTACTGGCTGCCGGTGGATCAATATATCGGAGGGGTGGAGCATGCCATTCTGCACCTCTTATACTCGCGGTTTTTTACCAAGGTGCTTTACGACCTTAACCTGATCAGCAACCAGGAACCTTTTACCAACCTGCTTACCCAGGGCATGGTTTTAAAAGACGGGGCAAAAATGTCCAAGTCCAAGGGTAATGTCGTCAGCCCTGAAGATATTATCGCCCGGTACGGGGCGGATACGGCCAGACTGTTTATTCTGTTTGCCGCGCCTCCGGAACGTGATCTGGAGTGGAGCGACCAGGCGGTAGAAGGTTGTTACCGCTTTTTGAACCGGGTCTGGCGGTTGGTGGTACCCATGGTGGAAATACTGAAAACTGCCCCGCCTGTGTCCGGTGCTGAACTGGTAGGTATAAACCGCGAAATGCGCAGGGTGACCCACGTTACCATTAAAAAGGTAACCTCAGATATAGCTGACCGCTTTAATTTTAATACCGCGGTCAGTGCCGTTATGGAGTTGGTTAATGTGCTCTACCAATACCGGGAGGTGCCGGAAACCGATCAGGAGCCGGCAGTATTAAGGGAGGCTGTGGAAAATTTACTCCTCCTGCTGGCCCCGTTTGCGCCACATATCACGGAGGAATTGTGGGAAGCTACCGGACATGAAGACAGCATTCACCGACAGCAATGGCCGGTTTACGACCCGGAAGCGATCGTGGAAGACGAAATTACCATCGTGGTGCAGATCAACGGGCGGGTGCGTGAGCGGCTGTTGATTCCGGCAGGCTTGACCGCTGCCGAAATGCAGGAAAAAGTACTGCAAGAACCCAGGGTGTTGAAATTAATTGAGGGTAAGAAGGTATTGAAAGTTATCCCGGTACCGGGAAGACTGGTAAATATAGTGGCCAGGTAAAAAAGATGGAGTGATATTTAAAGATAAACCCCGTTGCCCTGTATGAGTACGGTAGCGGGGTTTGTGATCGCAAAATGTCTGTCCCGGACGGAAGGTGTAACAGAACAAATTGGAATTTGGTTTGGATATTAATTTCCTGCGTTGCCAAAACAGGTCCTATAATTTATAATCATAATATCTATGAAAAGAATTCCCGAACATAATAATAAAATATGGCGCATCAGGCGCCCGGTACCAGCTTTAAGCCGGATATTTGCCCGAAAGCTTAATATATCGCCCGTTACGGCCCAGTTGCTAATTAACCGGGGTATTTATACGGTAGAGCACGGGCAGGCCTTTCTGGGCAGTAAGTTGGAAGGGATGCACCCCCCGCAGCTTTTAAAAGATATGGAAAAAGCCGTCAGGAGAATATTGAAAGCTGCCGTATCGGGAGAAAAAGTACTGGTGTACGGTGATTACGATGTCGACGGGATCACTGCGTCGGTGCTGATGGTCCGGGTTTTGCGCCGGATGGGGGTAAATGTTGATTATTATATCCCCAGTCGTCTGGAGGAAGGCTACGGCCTGCATTTAGAAGTATTGCAGAAAGAACGGAAAAAAGGGACGCGACTGCTTCTAACTGTGGATTGTGGGATAAGCTCCGGGGTAGAGTCATTATGGGCACAGGAAAACGGACTTGATGTCATCATAACCGACCATCACGAGCCTCCTGGCGCGGGGATACCTTCCGCCTGTGCGGTAATTAATCCTAAAAGGCCGGATTGTGAATACCCTTTTAAAGGGCTGGCCGGGGTCGGTGTAGCTCTCAAACTGGCCCAGGCACTTCTGGAGGAAATGGATGCGAGCAGTACAGCCTGGCAGGAATACCTTGATTTGGCGTGTCTGGGAACTATAGCCGATATTGTACCCGTTCACGGGGAAAACCGGATTATTGTAAAACACGGTCTATCTGTATTGACAAACACCTGTAACTGCGGTTTGCAGGCCTTGATGACGGCAAGCGGTATAAACCGGACCGGCTTAATTCCCCGGGAGGTAAGCTTCGGCCTGGCTCCCAGAATGAATGCTGCAGGTAGAATGGGCGACCCTATGCTGGCGGCAAGTCTTTTACTTGCTGAAGACGAAGAAACTGCCCGGCAAATAGCCGCTGAATTGAACCGGCTTAACCGGGACCGGCAAAAAATCGAGGCCGTTGTTTTGGAAGAGGCTTTAAACTTATTGAAAGCAAGACTGGATCTGGAAAATGACCGCGTATTGGTACTCGCGTCGCAGAACTGGCACCCCGGAGTAATCGGAATTGTCGCGTCGCGATTGGTGGAGATTTATCACCGTCCGGTGCTGTTAATCTCTCTGGAGGGTGAAAAGGGAAAAGGTTCGGCCAGGAGCGTACCCGGTTTTAATATTTATGACGCCCTGACTTATTGCCGGGGTTGTCTTCTTGAATACGGGGGACATGCTTTGGCCGCGGGTTTTTCCATTGCCGCCGGTAAAGTTGAAAATTTTCGGGATGAAATAAATAAATATGCTGTTCACGTTGCCGGTGACCGGGAAATAATTCCGTTTTTGGAGATTGACAGTATTATTGATGTCGCCCAGGTATCGGAAGGCCTGGTTAACGAACTCAATTTACTGCATCCATTCGGACCTGAAAACCCGGATCCTTTGCTCTGCTGCCTTAAGACACCGGTTATGGAAAGCCGTGGTGTCGGTAAGGAGCTTGCCCACCTTAAAATGCGCCTGCGTGGGGGGAATGCGCCCCTGGACGGCATCGGTTTTAACCTTGGTGCTTACGCGGAGGTCGTTGCTACGGCAGAGGAAGTGGACCTTGCTTTTATACCCGGTATGAACGAATATAACGGGAGACGGTCCCTGCAATTAAAAGTTAAGGATGTGGGTATTCCTGCGGTGGTGGATTTTATAGGACCGCAGGAGCGGGAAGATGTTGATCCTTCCGGGCTCCTTGCTACAACTTCAGATTTTATTGAGCAAGAAGAATTATTTATACCTGGATTTGTACTGGGGGTCATTAAAAAACTGGAAGTTGAACGCAAGCCGGAGTGGAGAGTGCCTAACCTAAAAACTCAAAATATTGAGCTGGTTGACCGCCGTAATTCGGCTGACCGGCCGGGTTATATGGCGGAGTTGGCGGGAAGCGGGGAGCCTACGCTGGTTATTACCTCATGTGGTTATCAGACCCTTGAATTGGGATACTATATGCAAATATCCAGACCTGCCTGGAAAGGAAAGGTTGCCTGCTGTCATTCCATGGTTCCTGAGCAGAATCGAAACAGGCTGGTCAAAATGTTTAAAGCAGGGGAAATCAAGGTTTTGTTTGCCACTCCGGATACTGCGGGTATTTTTGGAGCTCATGCCTGTCAGACGGTGCTTTACCACCTTCCTTTCAGTCCCGAGGAGGTTGATGGCATTATAAATGAACTGCAGCCCGGTGCCGGATTGTATTTTCTTTTTGGTCTCCATGACTTTAATGAAAACATTGCCGGATTAGAATCCCTGGCACCGGACAGAAGTTATCTGGTTGCAATTTATCAACTCCTGCACCGGGTGAAAAACGGCAGCGGGCAGGTGAATTTAAATTCTGCCCGGGTGGCGCGTCAGCTTGCAAAAACTGGTTTTCCAAACTCGGGGGAATATACGGTAAGGGTTGCTCTTACCGTACTGGAGGAGTTGGATTTTATTAAAAGCATACGGTCGGGGAAATCTTTCAGCATTGATTTATACCCGGCGCCCACAGAAAAAAGAAACTTGATGGAGGCCAAGACATACCGGCGCCTTCAAATAATAAAGGAGGAATCGTTGGTTTGGATGAGGAAACTATTAAAAGAGCCGTTACATAATATATTGTGGGATCAAGGTGCTTCAATTTCAGGAGGTAATGAGTTTGGATTTGAAGAATAAAATCAGGGAGATACCGGATTTTCCCCGGGAAGGAATCAATTATAAAGATGTCTCCACCTTGCTTTTGGATAAGGATGCCTACCGCCGGGCCGTACAGGAGCTTGTAATGCAATGTAAGCATATTGAAGCGGATCTGATCGTCTGTCCCCAGTCTCGAGGCTTGGTCATCGGTGCTCCTCTGGCCTATATTTTAGGTGCGGGATTAGTTACTCTGCATAAGCCGGGCAAACTTCCAGAAGATGCTCTGAGCTGGCATTATGACCTTGAGTTCGGAGAAGAAGCTCTTGGGGTGAACCAGGAAGCAATTAAACCGGAAACCAGGGTCCTGGTGGTAGATGAACTGATAGCCACGGGAGGAACGGCTTTCACCGCGATCAAGTTAATCGAAGGACTGGGCGGTGAGGTAGCAGGTACGGTTTTTTTAATTGAGCTTACAGGCCTGGGTGGAAGAGTAAAATTGCAAAATTATGATACAATTTCACTGGTTCAGTATAATTATTAAAGGAAATTGATTGGTGATGGGAATTTACGCTTCTAATCATTCCGGCAAAAAAACCTGCCTTCCAGTTAAAGATATTAAGCCGGGAGCTGAGGTTATGCCCGATAGATGTAAAAATGAGGACATCTTAGCTGCTTTAAATGATTTATTTGAAAAAATAAGAGCGTATAATTCCAGCATAAATTTGGATACTGTTGCTGCTGCTTTTGATTATGCTCAAAAGGCGCACGGAAAACAAAAGCGGTTTTCAGGGGAGCCTTTTATTGTGCATCCCCTGGAGGTAACCAAAATACTGGCCGGCCTGGAACTGGATCAGGAAACTTTAGTGGCCGGTTTGCTGCATGATGTGGTTGAAGACACCGGAGTAACCCTGAAAGATATTGAAGTATGCTTCGGAAACGAAGTAACCCTCCTGGTAAACGGTGTGACCAAACTCAGCCGGATTGAATACAAGTCCAAAGAAGAATTACAGGCGGAAAACTTGCGCAAGATGTTTTTGGCGATGGCTAAAGATATTCGGGTTATTTTGATTAAATTGGCTGACCGTCTGCACAATTTGCGTACGTTAAAATATCATCCCGAGCAACCGAAACAAGTGGAAATTGCAGAAGAAACTTTGGAGATATTTGCCCCGCTGGCACACCGTTTAGGTATTTACAGGATAAAATGGGAATTGGAAGACCTGTCTTTTCGTTTCCGGGAGCCGGATAAATACTTTGCATTGGTAGAAGAAATTGCTATAACCCGTAGAAAGCGTGAAGAATATATCCGTTCGGTAATTTCTATTTTGAACGGAAAACTGACCGCTATGGGAATTGAGGCCGCTATTGAGGGCCGTCCTAAACACCTGTACAGTATTTATGAAAAAATGATCGAACAGCAAAAAAGCCTTGACGAAATTTTTGATGTGTTGGCGGTACGTTGTCTGGTGGAAACAGTACGGGATTGTTACGCGACTTTGGGTATCGTCCATACCATGTGGACACCGATACCGGGCCGTTTTAAAGATTTCATCGCCATGCCCAAATCTAATATGTACCAGTCCCTGCATACAACCGTGGTCGGGCCTAAAGGGGAACCGTTGGAGGTGCAAATACGTACCTGGGATATGCACCGGACGGCGGAATATGGGATTGCAGCCCATTGGCGCTACAAGGAAGGCGGTAAGGAAGACAGTGAGTTTGACAAGAAACTTGCCTGGTTACGGCAGCTTTTGGAGTGGCAGCATGACTTGCGAGATGCCCGCGAGTTTATGGAAAGTCTGAAAATAGATCTTTTTGCAGATGTCGTTTTTGTTTTTTCACCCAAAGGTGACGTGTTGGAATTGCCGGCAGGCTCGGTGCCGCTGGATTTTGCCTACCGGATCCACACCGATGTAGGACACAGTTGTGTCGGTGCCAAGGTAAACAACCGGATTGTACCCCTGGAATACAAGTTAAAAAACGGTGACATTGTTGAAATTCTAACTTCAAAGCATAGCGGTCCCAGCCGGGATTGGCTTAATATGGCTAAAACTTCTCATGCTAAAACTAAAATCAGACAATGGTTTAAAAAGGAGCAGCGGGAAGAGAATATAATTAAAGGCAAAGAAAGCTTCGAACGGGAGGCTAAAAAGCAGGGAATAGAAATTGAATCAATAAAAGGGGAAAAACTGGTCGAAATTGGAAAGAGATTCAGCATTTTTACCCTTGATGATCTTTACGCTGCGGTCGGGGACGGAGCGCTTACCGCGAACAGTATCCTGACCAAACTCAGGCTGGAAGAAGCCAGGACAGAGAAAAAGGGTTCACTTGCTGAAGAAGCCGGGGTGGTAAATACTGAATTTAAGCCCACGGCGGAATGGGGCCGGCCCACCCGGGGGATCCGGGTTAAGGGGACCGAAAATTTACTGATTAGGTTGGCGCACTGTTGCAACCCCGTACCCGGTGATCCGATCATCGGATATATAACCAGGGGCCGCGGGGTATCCATACACCGTACCGACTGCAGGAATATAGTCTCATATCAGAATGACGAGAATGAAAGACTGGTGGAAGTGGCCTGGGACAGAGAGTTTAAGGAACCCTTTCAGGTTAAGCTGGAAATAAACGGTATGGACCGGGCTGGTCTTTTGAGTGAAGTGATGGCCATCCTGTCAGAAATGAAAATCAGCGCCAACTGGGTAAATGCCCGCGGTAAAAAAGACCACGGAGCGGTAATAGGGTTGGTAATTGAGGTTAAAGGGTTGGAACAGCTGGGGCGTATCACGAATAAAATCAGACAGATTAAAGATGTTTATGGTGTCAGGCGGGTCAGCTTCAGTGGTCAGACATTAGGTTAGCAGGCAGGTCGGGAGGGTGTATTTTGCGGGCAGTAGTGCAAAGAACTGTCGGAAGTTCGGTAACGGTAGGAGACAGGTTGGTTGGCGAGATTGGCCATGGCCTGGTGGTATTTCTGGGTGTGGGGCGTGGGGACACTGTGAATGATGCCGGGTATCTGGCCGGCAAGGTGGCAGATTTAAGGATATTTGAAGATGAGCAGGGAAAGATGAATCTTTCCGTCCTTGATATTCACGGAGCAGTGCTGGCGGTGTCGCAGTTCACTCTTTACGGGGACTGCCGGAAGGGAAGGCGACCGGGGTTTTCTGAAGCCTTACCGCCGGAAGAGGCCCGTGGATTGTACGACCAGTTTGTAGAAAAATTAAAAGAGCTGGGGACCAGAGTGACCACCGGTTGTTTCCGGGAGCATATGAAAGTAAAAATAATAAATGACGGTCCCGTTACTTTTTTACTTGACAGTAAAAAGAATTTTTAAAACGGAGGTAATGTGAGTGATTTTAGAAAGGCTGCCTGTGGGTCCGATAGAGGCAAACTGTTATATTATTGGATGTAAAAAAACTAAAACGGGTGCCGTGGTTGACCCCGGTGCCGAAGCGGACAGGATTTTAAAGAGGGTTGAGAAATTGGGTTTAAAGATAAAATACATCATTCTTACCCACGGCCATGTCGATCATATCGGTGCCCTGGGAGAAGTTAGAGAGGCTACCGGTGCTGAGGTTTTGATTCACGCTGAGGATGCCGATATGCTTACGGAATCACGTAAGAACCTTTCTTTTTTCATGGGTTCGACGATTAACTTTAAAGCGGCGGACCGTGTTCTCCAAGAGGGCGATATAATTGAAATAGGGGATATCAAGGTGGAAGTGCTGCATACCCCCGGACATACCAAGGGCGGTATTTGTCTTAAGTGCAGTCCGGAAATAGTCATCACCGGGGATACTCTTTTCGCCGGGTCGGTAGGCCGGTCGGATTTTCCGGGTGGGAGTCATAAACAGCTTATTGCCTCCATCAAAAACAAACTGATGCATTTTCCGCCCCAAACCAAGGTTTATCCGGGGCACGGCCCGGAAACAACCATTCAAGAAGAGGAAATGTATAACCCTTTTTTAAGGTAGTATTGCATAAAATTAAAAAAGATTATATCCGATAAATTGACAAACCATGGCGGGTTAATTACAATATCTTTATAGTGTGAAAGTGATGACCGGGGCGAGTAAATGCACTTGACCTGCGTCAGGGAGGGAAGGCCGGTGACTGGAAGCCTTCCCGGCAGGCAGCGTTGAAAAACACCCGGGAGCGGCCCCCGAAAGTGCGATGGACATTAGTAGACCGGCCCGGCAGCCTCCGTTATCAGGTTTAAAGGGATAGCTGAGGTTATCCGAAAAAGGGTGGCACCACGGATGAAAAATCCGTCCCTGGCAATGCTTTTGAATGCATGCCCGGGGCGGTTCTGCTTTTTGAAGGGGTGATTTTATTTGTTGACCACACGTCCCCGCGGTACCAATGATATTTTCCCCGGCGAGGTGGAAAAATGGCAGTACCTTGAAAGGCACATGCACCGGATTTGCCGTGAGTACGGTTATTCCGAGATCAGAACGCCCGTTTTTGAACATACCGAGTTGTTCATGCGCGGGGTGGGTGATACTACAGACGTGGTAGAAAAAGAGATGTATACTTTCAGTGACCGGGGAAACCGCAGTATTACTTTAAGGCCTGAGAATACCGCACCGGTGGTCAGGGCTTACCTGGAAGACAAACTGTACGTCCGTCCGCAACCGGTAAAGTTGTATTATATCGGGCCGATGTTCCGTTATGACCGGCCCCAGTCCGGGCGTTTCCGCCAGTTTCACCAGTTCGGGGTTGAGGTTTTCGGTACCCGGGACCCGGCAGTGGATGCCGAGGTTATGGCGATGGCCATGGATTTTTACGGGAGGTTGGGATTAAAGAATCTTGAACTGCAAATAAACAGTGTCGGGTGTTCCCGTTGCAGGTCGGCCATGCGTGAGAAATTGCAGGACTTCTTTCGTGAGCGCCGGGAAGAAATATGTAATAATTGCCGGGATAGGCTGGAAAAAAATCCGTTACGTCTACTGGATTGCAAGGAGGAGTGTTGTCGGAAGGCCGGGATGAATGCACCGGTTACCACTGACTGTTTGTGTGTGGATTGTACCGCTCATTTTGAAGCGGTTAAAAGACTTCTTGAGGTATTGAATATTGAATACATCGTGAACCCTCGTCTGGTACGCGGATTGGACTATTATACTCATACCGCCTTTGAAATTACGGTTCCCGGAATCGGTGCCCAAAGCTCCATCGGTGGCGGCGGTCGTTATGACGCCCTGGTTGAGACTTGTGGCGGTCCCCCTACACCGGGAGTTGGTTTTGCCCTGGGCATGGAACGGATTCTTTTAGCCATGGAGCGCCAGGGAATCACCGGACGGGAAGAATCCGGACCGGTAGTGTTTGTAGTGACGGCGGGACAGGTACCGGCTGCAGTAGCGGCAGCCTTTAAATTGGTTTTCAGATTGCGTGCCGCAGGTATTCCGGCCGATAAGGACTACTTAAACCGCAGCCTGAAAGCTCAAATGAAATATGCCGGCAGAATCGGCATCAGGCACGTTGTCATCACCGGTGAAGAGGAGATGGAAAAAGGTGTGGTTACGGTACGGGATATGGATGCGGGGAAACAGGAGACGGTACCGGCTGGTGAAGTGGTGAAATATATCAGGTCCAGGTATTGATACTTTTGCACGCCCTTATGCGAAAACAGGTTTGTTGGTTGAAGAAATGACCGGGAGGGACTTTAAGAATGATTGAATTCATGAACGGGTTAAAACGTACTCATTATTGCGGAGAATTAAACATTGAAAATGCCGGCAGTCAGGTGGTCTTGACGGGTTGGGTGCAGCGCCGGAGAGACCATGGCGGTTTGATTTTTATCGACTTGAGGGACAGAAGCGGATTGATACAGGTAGTGGTCAGCCCAGATCTTCATAAAGAAGCATTTCTGAAAGCGGAGAATGTGCGTAATGAATATGTCCTGGCCGTACGGGGAAAGGTTAGGGAACGTCCCGAGGATACCGAAAACCCAAATTTAAAGACCGGGCAGATAGAAGTGCTGGCCGGCGAAGTAAGGATCTTAAACCGGGCGAAAACTCCGCCTTTTTACATTGAAGACGAAGTGGATGTGGACGAAAACTTGCGTTTGCGTTACCGTTATTTGGACCTGCGCCGCCCGGAAATGCAGGCGGCTATGATTTTACGTCACCTGGCGGCCAAGTCGGTACGGAACTTTTTGGACGAACATGGTTTTTTAGAAATAGAAACCCCCGTGCTTACCAAGAGCACACCGGAAGGAGCACGGGATTTTCTGGTTCCCAGCCGGATCAACCCCGGTAAGTTTTATGCCCTGCCCCAATCACCCCAGTTGTTTAAACAAATTTTGATGGTGTCGGGAATGGACCGGTATTATCAAATTGTACGTTGTTTTAGGGATGAGGATTTACGTGCTGACCGCCAACCGGAATTCACCCAAATTGATCTGGAAATGTCATTTGTTGATGTGGACGATATTTTAGCACTGATGGAAGATATGGTGGCGAGGCTGTTTTGGGAAACTATTGGTTGGGAAGTCGCGCGCCCGTTTTACAGATTGTCTTACCGTGAGGCAATGGACCGTTTCGGTACCGACCGGCCGGATACCCGTTTTGGTATGGAATTAAAAGATATATCTGATATTGCCGC
Source organism: uncultured Pelotomaculum sp. (assembly GCA_964413055.1). GTDB lineage: Bacteria > Bacillota > Desulfotomaculia > Desulfotomaculales > Pelotomaculaceae > UBA3102. Next base: position 87,160 of record CAYPRB010000006.1, read on the forward strand.
CGGATGCGGTTTTAAGGTGTTCTCTTCTGCGGTGGCCGCCGGGGGGCGGGTTAAGGGTATTAACGCCAAAGGGTGCGGAGGCTTTAGCCGGAAAGAAATCGACGATCTGACAGCTTATGCGGCGGTATATAAGGCCAAAGGATTGGCCTATTTTATAGTGACTGAAGACGGAATAAAATCAGTTATTTCCAAGTTCTTTAGTGAACGGGAGTTGGTTGCTGTTTTGGACCGTATGGAAGCAGAACCGGGAGATTTGCTGTTATTTGTCGCTGATACCCCGGAGGTGGTGGCAGATGCCCTGGGAATGCTGCGTTTGCATCTGGGTGAAAGATTAGGCTTGATCCCGGAGAATACATATAATTTTGTCTGGGTGGTTGACTTCCCATTATTGGAGTGCAATAAGGAGGAAGGTTGCTATAATGTTGTGCACCACCCGTTTACCGCGCCGAGGGAGAGTGATTTGAAATTGCTTGAAACCGACCCCGAAAAGGTGCAGTCCAAGGCTTACGACCTGATTTTAAACGGTGTGGAAATCGGTGGGGGCAGCATCAGGATCCACCGCAGGGATATTCAGGAGAAGATGTTTTCTGCGATCGGTATTGATATGGAAGAAGCTGCGGATAAGTTCGGGTTTATGTTGGAAGCTTTTGAATACGGAACTCCTCCTCACGGGGGAATCGCTTTTGGTTTTGACCGGATAATTATGTTGCTGGCCGGAAAGAAATCCATCAGGGATGTGATTGCTTTTCCAAAGACCCAGAGTGCTACCGATTTAATGACCTGTGCCCCCGGTTTTATAGATAAAAAACAACTCAAGGAGTTACACGTTAAAAGTACTTATCTAAAAAAAGAATAAAAAAGCGATACATAAAATTAATTATTAAATGGAAAAAATAATTAGAAATAAGGCAAAATTATGGTACTTGTAAATAAAGATTGGGTATGGTAATATGATGATGCTGAAGAATTAAGCCCTGCTGTGTGCGTGAGCAACCTTGAAGTTTTGAGCCAACACCATTAAATTGGGAGCCTGGGCTCTGAATGTGGCTTGTAGGCCCCTTTGGCTGGGGAAACATAAAACATTCAGGAGGGCACCCACCTGTGAGAGCAGGTTCAAACTTTTGGGAGTCACGGCATGAGTGGGGTTTTTATTGAGCTTTAAAGTTAAGGGTTTTCAGTTTCGGGACCGTTTAGGCCGGTGACTGAAAACCCTTTTATTTTATAAAATAAAAGGGTTGGAGGTGCGTATTGTGTCCGAGCGGTTTAACCGCACCGCCATGTTAATAGGGCGGGAGGGTCTGAACCTGCTGAACACGAGCAAGGTAGCAGTTTTCGGTTTGGGCGGGGTAGGGTCTTATGCAGTGGAAGGTCTTGCCAGAGCCGGTATTGGAGAATTTTATCTGTTAGATCATGATGTGGTGGATATTACTAATATCAACCGGCAGATTCACGCGCTGAGCGGGACCGTAGGCAGGTCGAAAACCGGACTGATGTCGGAACGGATCAGGAAGATAAATCCCGAAGCCCGGGTCACTGCTTGCCAAAAAAGATATTTACCGGGTAAAAGTAAGCACTTAATTTTTTCGGGACTCAGTTATTTGGTGGATGCTGTAGATGATGTAGAAGCAAAAGTGGATCTTATTGTCAATGCTGTCAATATGGGTATTCCGGTTATTTCGGTTATGGGAGCCGGTAACAGGCTTGACCCCGGAAAGTTTATTGTGGCGGATATTTTTCAAACTTCTACTTGCCCCCTGGCCAGAGCTGTGCGTAAAAAACTCAGGGACGCCGGGTTTAATAAAGGAGTAAAAGTTGTTTATTCCACAGAAAGTCCTTTGAAGGCCGGAAAGCTTTTTAAAAATGAGCATTCCTGTTTGTCCGGCCTGGGCAATACGATGGGAAGTATTTCTTTTGTGCCGTCGGTAGCCGGGTTGATTGTTGCGGGGGAGGTGGTTAAAGATTTATTGTTTAAAATACAATAATTATTTTAAAAGTGACTTAACGCATATAATGAATATTAAGTCTAGATTTATGTCAATCTAATAATAATATTTTTTTTAATTTATTCTCGACCGGCGAGATAATATAGACCGATTGACAAGGGTTTTAATGGGTATTATAATTTATATAGCTAATATGCAGATTTAAAATTAGTATTGAATATTTAAACAATTTTGTATATTTGCTTTGGTGCTGTATTTAGAGAGAAAAACTATAAAATTTAGAAGGGAGGGGGTTTCTTGGCAAATAAAAGAATCCTTGCCTTGAACGACGGTGAATTTAACAAGGTGGTCAGCGAATCTACCGTACCGATACTTGTTGATTTTTGGGCGGAATGGTGTGGTCCTTGTAAGATGATTACACCGGTAGTAGAAGAAATAGCTGCAGAATTTGAAGGGAAAATACAGGTAGCTAAGTTAAATGTTGATGAAAATCAAGATATTCCTGCAAGTCTTAAGGTGATTAGCATACCGACCCTGATTCTTTTTAAAGCAGGGAAGGAAGTAGATCGTTCTATAGGATATAAGACCAAGGAAGAATTAAGTGATTTAATTATGAAACATATTTAATTTGCAGCAAGCCGAATAAGTTTTGATTTTATAGTTGCCTTTACCGTTTTAGATTGAATTTTATAGTTGACCGGAATAGCGAAAAATGGAATTATAGAAGTCTTGTAATACGGGCTGGATTATTTACATCCAGAAGGACCTTCTCCTTGACGGGGAAGGTTTTTTCACTTCATCTTAAATTTTTTTATTATCTCGAGTAAAATACTCGGTTTTTAAATTGACATTGCCCTGTTGCCGTGCTAAGATAACTTTTAATTAAATGGTGACAGGGATTTTTTTTGATAGAGGCCCTTTTAGGAAAGGCGGGTTTGCACTTTGAGACTTTCCACCAGGGGGTATTATGGACTGAAAGCCATGTTTGATTTAGCACAGAATTATGGTTCCCATCCGGTTACCCTGAAAAGTGTGGCTGAAAGACAACGTTTATCAGAGTCCTACCTGGAACAGCTTATTGCTAAGTTGCGAAAAGCAGGATTGGTCAAAAGTTTCAGGGGTGCCCGTGGCGGATATATTTTGGCCCGGGAACCGGTTCGGATTACTGTGGGAGATGTGGTACGCGTACTGGAAGGTCCCATTGCTCCGGTTTATTGTGTTAACGAGGAAGAACCGGGAAAATGTGATGAAGTTGATTATTGCGTCACACGTACGGTTTGGCTTAAATTACGGGATGGCATTGACGGAATATTGGATTCTATTAAACTGTCTGATTTATGCTTGGAAGCTGAAAAATTGAGCAAACAAGCAGGAAGATAAAAAGAGGTTGATTCTTATTAATATCCTGACCGATTATTGAAAGTTGCGGTATATATTCCTGGTTATGTGCCATAGATGAATGTGAATCAGAGGAGGCATGCTTTACATGTATAGCGAAAAGGTAATTGAGCATTTTACGAATCCAAGAAATGTTGGCGAAATTACTGATGCTGACGGTGTCGGGGAGGTTGGCAACCCAATTTGCGGTGATACCACAAAGGTTTCTCTTAAGGTAGAAAACAATGTGATTAAGGATATTAAGTTCAAGACTTTCGGTTGTGCTGCCGCCATTGCTTCCAGCAGCATGCTTACAGAAATGGCCAAGGGTAAAACTTTGGAAGAAGCATTAAAGATAACTAATAAAGATGTAGCCAATATGTTGGAAGGGCTTCCGCCTCAGAAGATGCACTGCTCAAATTTGGCGGCAGACGCCATGCATGCGGCGATAGAGAATTATAAGAGTAAAAACGCAAGTTTTTGAATTGTTTTAACCAAAAAATTTAGTAAAACTTGAACAAAGGTGATCCGGTGGATAAAAAAAACAAGGTGGTTGCAGCAATGAGCGGCGGGGTGGATAGTTCGGTCGCTGTTGCTCTTCTAATAAAACAAGGTTTTGAGGTTATCGGCGTTACTATGCAAATGTGGGATGAGAATAAAAAAACGGCGGGTGCCGACGCAGCCGGACATTGTTCTCAAACTGCTGTCAATGACGCCGCGCAGGTGGCTGATAAACTGGGCATTCCTCATATAGTAGTGAATTTTCAGGCTCAGTTTGAAGCTAAAGTGATTAAATGTTTTGTTGCCGAGTACCTGCAGGGGCGCACGCCGAACCCCTGTATTTTTTGCAATCATTACATAAAATTCGGGGCACTGCTGGAAAAAGCCTGCGATATGGGAGCGGAATACATTGCCACCGGGCACTACGCAAAGTTAGGTTTTAACCCGGAGTACGGGCGGTATACAGTGAGCCGGCCTGTTGACCGCAAGAAAGACCAGACCTACATGTTGTATGGAATGACCCAAAAGCAGATAGCGTTTACCATGATGCCCCTTGGCAACTATACTAAAAAACAAGTGCGTGAACTGGCGGCCGGTATCGGACTGCCGGTGGCCGGCAAGAACGAGAGCCAGGAAATTTGCTTTATTTTAGACGATAATTACCGCAGGTTTTTGCGCGAGAAAAACAGGGACAGGGATATAAAACCCGGCCCCTTTTTGAATATGAAGGGCGAAATCATTGGAGAGCATGAGGGCATACCCTTTTATACGGTCGGCCAGCGCCGCGGTTTGGGGTTGGCAACCGGGGAGCGCATTTACGTGGTTAAGATAGATCCTGAAAATAATGCTATCACTTTGGGTCCTGAAGAAGCCATATGGGGCTCCGGTCTAATCGCGGAAAATATGAATTTAATTCTCTACGATAAAATTGAGGGCCCATTGGAATTAGAGGCCCAAATACGTTATAACGGCAGACCCGCTCCGGCCACTCTGTTTCCCCTGCCCGGAGGTCGTGTGAAAGTTAGGTTTCATACACCGCAACGCTCTATAACTCCCGGTCAAGCCGTGGTATTTTATCATGGAGACTACCTGGCCGGTGGTGCTACCATTGAAAGACCTATAGAATGAAGCCACTCCCTGGTGAGTGGTTTTATCATTTAATCGCATTTTTTATGAGACAAACGGACATAATATTAAATAAATTTAGAAAAATGGCTTTTAAATCGGGGGGAGACAGCTTTGGAATGCCCGGTATGTAACGGCAAGGCTACCGGAAAAGTAGGTGTCGACCAGTATTATTGTTGGGATTGTTGCGTTGAGTTTCGCATTAATAAAGAAGGGGTTCAAATTTATGAGCTTGATGAAGACGGGAGCCTGGTTGCTTTTGATCCACAAAATGAATTCTTACTTTAATAAGGTGAGGAGGTGGATATCTATTGCGGAACAATTTTTGGTGCGGCGTTATTACCGGTACGGTTATCGGTGCCATCTTCAGTATGATATTCGGAGAACGGCGGCAGGAAAGGAAAGGGTTTATCAGCTATAATCCGAAACAGGTAAGGTCCAGTGCCAACAGAGTACTCCGGGGGGTATCAAGGACAGTCAGTGACCTGATAAAATAAAGTTTTAAGTCTAAAAGTGAGGAGGCCATCCTCACTTTTTCCTTGGTGGTGAATTTTTTGCTGTTGGGACAACCAAAAAAAATACGCTTGATTATTTATCTCATCCTGGTCCTTTCCCTTTTTTATTTTCTTTATCTGGTGCGGAGCCTGCTTTTTTCTTTCATCCTAGCTGTTGTAATAACTTATATTTTGAATCCAACGGTTAGTGCTATTGAAAGAAAAGGCACTCCAAGAATTTGGTCGATCGTATTGGTGTATCTGGCCGTGTTCTTTATTGCGACGGGAATTGTAATCTACGGGGTTCCCCAGATTGTAGAACAATTAAACTGCCTGGCGGAAACCATACCGTTATATGCCGCACAGGTGCACGATATTATTGAGTCATTACACACCAGTTACATTTATCTCGGTATTCCCGATTGGATGAAACAAATAATTGACGAGAGGATTTATTGGTTGGAAGAAAGTCTTTTGCAAATTGTCAGGAATACTGTAGATGGACTGATTAATACCGCGGGTTATGTTTTTCAAATTTTGCTGGCACCAATACTGGCTTTTTACATATTGAAAGACCTGCACCTGTTAAAAGAGAAAATAGTTTCCATATTACCGGTAGAATGGAAAAAAGATCTGGTTAATCTTTTTAAGGAATTGGACCACGTATTGGGTAGCTTTATCCGCGGGTACCTGTTGGTAGCGGCGATAGTAGGGGTGTTGACGGTTCTAGCCATGGCTTTGCTGGGTATGGAGTTTGCCTTAATGGTGGGCATATTTGTTGGCTTGATGGAATTAATACCGTATTTTGGGCCGGTTATCGGTGCTGTACCCGCTGTTGCCCTGGCATTATTGGAATCAAAATGGATGGCGATAAAAGTCACGATTGCTTTTATAGTAATCCATCAATTGGAAGGGTACATTATATCTCCCAAAATATTAGGCGACAAAGTCGGGCTGCATCCGCTAGTGGTTATATTAAGCCTGCTGGTGGGAGGAAAATTTTACGGATTGTTCGGAATCCTGTTGGCAGTACCCGTAACGGCAATGCTCAGGGTGGTGGTCAGGTTCATATTCCTGAGAATGCAGTCTGTGAATCTATGAAATAGAAAGTGCCAGTCATAAAAGCAAAAACGGGTTAAAACAGGAATCCTTGACACCCTTAAGGCATTTTTTGTATAATTATAACGCGAAAAACAGAAAAAGGGCCGTAAAGATTTTAAAATGAAGCTTCTTACTTGTCCAGTACAGGTAACTGCGACCCGTAGGCCTTTCTTCCCCGGGTGGCGGCAGGTTAAACCTTTCCGTCCCTTGAAATTCAGGAGGAAGGTTTTTTTGTTCAGTATAGTAGTTCTCAATTTGGGAGGTTGTTTTTTTTGAAGACCGGTAGTGAAATCAGGGATGGCTATTTAAAATTTTTTGAGAGCAAAGGGCATAAAATTTTACCCAGCGCTTCTCTGATTCCTGTGCATGATCCCAGTATTCTCTGGACGGCCGCGGGTATGGTTCCCTTTAAACCTTATTTTACGGGGGCTGCCAAGCCTGAATTTACCAGGGTGACCACCTGCCAAAAATGTATTCGCACGCCGGATATCGAATCGGTGGGTAAAACTGCACGGCACCACACTTTTTTTGAAATGCTGGGTAATTTCTCTTTCGGTGATTATTTTAAGGAAAGTGCCATTCCGTGGGCCTGGGAGTTCGTCACGGAGTACTTGCGCCTGTCTCCGGACAAGCTGTGGATTACGATATATCTGGATGATGATGAGGCTTTTGAAATTTGGCATGAGGTGGTCGGAGTTCCTGCCGGGCGCATTGTCAGAATGGGCAAGGATACTAATTTTTGGGAAATAGGTATCGGTCCCTGTGGGCCCTGTTCGGAAATTTACGTTGACCTGGGTGAAGAAAGGGGTTGTGATTCTCCGGGGTGCGGGGTGGGATGCGATTGTGACCGCTTCCTGGAAATATGGAACCTGGTTTTTATTCAGTTCTTCAAGGATGAAGAGGGTAATTATGCCGCTCTGGAGCAAAAAGGTATTGACACCGGGTTTGGTTTGGAACGCGTAGCATCAGTACTGCAAGAGGTTCCCACTAACTTCGATACCGATCTTTTACGGGAGATTATGGATTTCACCGCGGGTATTTTCGGATTAAAGTACGGTGTTGAATACCAGGTTGACACAGCTTTGAAAGTTATTGCCGACCATTGCCGGGCCGTAACCTTTGCGCTTGCCGATGGTGCTTTACCATCCAACGAGGGCCGGGGATATGTGCTTAGACGTCTCTTAAGGCGGGCGGTACGTTATGGCAGACTGCTGAATATCCGCGAACCTTTTCTATACCGGGTTGCCGGAACCGTGATCAGACAGATGGAGAAGGCTTACCCGGAGCTTGTTGAAAGGCGGGATTTTATCCTGAAACTGATCCGGACTGAAGAGGAGCGTTTTGGTGCGACCCTGGTGCAGGGTACGGAAATGTTAAACCGGTTGATATATGATGCCGAAATGTCGGGAAGTAAGGTCATTTCAGGCAAGGATGCGTTTAAACTTTATGACACGTATGGTTTCCCGTGGGAATTAACCCGGGAAATTGCTGTTGAACACGGTTTGTCGGTCGATAAGGATGCCTTTGGCCTGGCCATGGAGAAGCAGCGCCGTCGGGCAAGGAATGCCAGACGGGAAACGGAGTATTTGTCGGAAAAAGATGTTTTGTATAAAGAAATACGTGAAGAAGCCGGAGAAACCAATTTTGTGGGGTATGATTCTCTAGAGGCTAAAGCAAAGGTTATGGAGATTATTAAAAACGGGGAAAGGGTAGATTCAGCAGGGAGCGGAGAAAAAGTAGAATTTGTTCTTGATGTTACCCCTTGCTACGCGGAATCAGGAGGACAGGTCAGTGATTACGGAAAATTAACCGCTTCCGGGGTGGAAGTGGAGATATTTGAAGTGACCAAACCAATAGAAAATCTTTTTGTCCACCGTGGGAAAGTAATTAAAGGAAGTTTAAAAAAACATGGCCGGGTACAGGTGCAGGCGGACCGTTCCAGAAGGGCGGCCGTTTGCAGGAACCATACTGCTACCCACCTCTTGCATAAAGCTTTAAAGGAGGTGCTGGGCGACCATATTAACCAGGCTGGATCGTTGGTGGAGCCGGAACGGCTACGTTTTGACTTTACGCATTTTACTGCCGTGACACCGGAGGAACTTCATAAAGTTGAGTTGATGGTAAATAACAATATACTTTCCAACCTGTCTGTGGAGGCATTTGAAACTACGCTGGTTGAGGCGCGGTCAATGGGAGCTGCGGCTCTATTCGGAGAAAAGTACGGGGAACGGGTCAGGGTAATTAAGATCGGAGACTTCAGCCTGGAACTATGTGGCGGGACCCACCTGAAAGGTACTGCCGAAGTGGGATTATTCAAACTGGCGGGTGAAAGCAGTATCGGTGCCGGGCTGAGACGGGTTGAGGCATTCACGGGAGAAAATGCTTTGCGTTATGTCAAGGTAGTGGAAGAACAACTCGAGCAAATAGCCCGGATGGTTAAGGCTACGCCTCAAGAAGTATCCGGCCGGGTAGCAGGTTTATTGCAAGAGATGAAAGAACTGGAGGCAGAAAACGAAGCCCTGCAGGCCCAGCTGGCTAAGCACCAGGTACAGGAATTGGTAGATCGCGTAAAGGAGGTCCGGGGGGTTAAAGTGCTTGCCGGCCGGGCGGTTGCACCGGATATGGACAGCCTGCGGGGAATGGTGGACCTTTTACGCGACAGAATCGGCTCAGGAGTAATTGTGCTTGGAAGCACACCTGGAAGCAAAGTAAACTTGGTTGCGGCCGTTACTAAAGACCTGGTCAAAGGCGGTCTCCACGCCGGGAAACTGGTTAAGGAACTGGCGGCCATGGTGAGCGGCGGCGGTGGCGGCAAGGCCGAAATGGCTCAAGCAGGAGGTAAAGACCCGTCCCGCTTGGGCGAGGCATTAGAAAAAGCCTACCGGGTGGTAGACGACCAGCTAAAATAAAATCCCGGGCTTAGTAATGCTAAGACCGGGAGGGCTTCGGTTCTCTAGTTCACCCGCCGCGAGACACTCTGGACAAGTGAGCTGCAATCCAAGGTAAAAATACCCAAAGGCCGAATTGGTTCGCTGAGTTATTTTATAGGTTAACAATCATTGCTATTTCATCGCAATAAGGAAATTTCGGGCAGTTGACGCATTCCCTCCAAACTTTCTGGGGCAAAGATTCTTTCGGGATGGTATTAAAACCACACTTTTCAAAAAATTTTTGCTGGTAAGTCAGGGCAAATACACGCGGCAGGGCTAATTCCCGTGCTTCTTCAAGAAACAGGTCTACAAGTTTGCGGCCGATGCCGTTTTTACATTGCTCCGGGGTTACTGCCAGGGCTCTGATTTCAGCCAAGTTATCCCAGGTAATGTGCAGTGAACCGGCTCCTACCAGCCGTTCCTGCTCTTCAGCGATGGTAAATTCCCGGAGACCTTCGTAAAGTTGGGTGCGCGGACGTGCCAGCATCAACCCCCGCTCAGCATAATAATTAATTAAAGCATGGATTTCTTCGACATCGGTAATTTTAGCCTTGCGAAATATCATAAGTGTTACGTTGCCCTTTCCTTGTAATAGCAATATTATATATTACTTTATAGAACCACTCAATAGCCTTTTGCAAAAGGTTGTTTTTTGCAAAGCAGGAAAAGAAATATTTACCGACGAATGTTATGACAAAATATATTTATATTTTAGGCGGGAAATGGTATTAATAAGGAAGGGGTCAGGACCATGTCTTGTGATTTTTCAGAAAAAACCATGATGTTTAAAGTACAGGCGGAAGATGTCAATCAAACGCATGATATTTTACATCAGGTCTATCAAGCTTTAAAGGAAAAAGGTTATAATCCGATTAACCAGCTTGTAGGATACCTTTTATCGGGGGATCCGGCATATATTACCAGCCATAGTAATGCCCGCAGCCTTATCAGGCGCCTGGAACGGGATGAATTGCTGGAGGAATTGGTTAAGAATTATTTGGAAAAAAGTTAAATCTTTCTCAGGAGATGTTAGTAATTTGCAGTATCGAGTTCTCGGTAAGACCGGTCTTGAAGTTTCCCATCTTTGCTTTGGTGCGCTTACTATCGGTCCGCTCCAGGTTTATCTTTCCATAAAAGAAGGGGCTAAAATCATTCGTGAAGCTCTGGAAGCCGGCGTGAATTTTATTGATACGGCAGAGCTATACTGTACTTATCCATATATTCGCGAGGCGATTCAGGGATATACTCATGAGATAATAATTGCTTCAAAATGTTATGCCTACACTTATGACGGTATGAGGCAAAGTTTGGAAAAAGCATTGGTAGAAACCGGTAGGGATTGGATAGATATTTTTATGCTGCACGAACAGGAATCAATTTTAACTATAAAAGGCCACTGGTCAGCTATAGAATATCTGTTGGAGGCAAAAGAAAAAGGCTTGGTACGTGCCGTAGGTATATCCACGCACCATGTGGAAGGAGTTTTGGGTGCCGCTTCGGTTCCGGAAATAGATGTCATTCAACCGCTGATCAATATGACGGGTATCGGAATCAGAGGAGGTAATACAGCAAGTATGCTTGAGGCCATTAAAACAGCTGCAGGTGCCGGGAAAGGTCTTTACGCGATGAAAGCCCTGGGTGGGGGGAATTTGATTGACCGCGTAGAGGAAGCTTTTGCTTATGTCCGGTCCATTACTGAATTATCATCAATAGCGGTGGGGATGAGCACCTCGGAAGAAGTGGCCTATAATACCTGTCTTTTTGACGGCCGTCCGGTTGAAGAAACTTTACAATATAAGGTTAAGCGCCGTCCCAGGTTTTTACATATTGAAGATTGGTGCCGGGGTTGCGGTCGTTGCGTAGAGCAGTGCGCGCAAGACGCTTTGAGCATTGTTAACGGAAAAATCATAGTGGATAGAGAAAGTTGTATTTTTTGCGGTTACTGCGGTGCTGCCTGCCCGGATTTTTGCATCAAGGTGATTTAAAATGCGGATTATGGCTCTGGATTTGGGAATTAAAAAGATCGGTGTTGCACTAAGTGATCCTTTGGGGTATACCGCTCAGGGCTTGAAATCAATTTCAGCCAAAGGTACCGCCGGGGAAAACATTGAAGCAATCAGGCAAATAGCCCTGGAAAATGAAGTTACAATGATCGTGGTCGGACTTCCCAAGAATATGGACGGCAGACCGGGGTTTCAGGCGGAAAAAGCCAGGGATTTCGCCGGCCGTCTGGAAGAAGCGCTGAACCTGCCGGTAGAAATGTGGGACGAGCGCCTGACGACGGTGGCATCTGAAAAGTTGCTGATTGAAGCCGGTGTGAGCAGGGCCAGGCGCCGTCAGGTTATTGACCAAATGTCGGCGGTTTTGATTCTGCAGGGTTATCTTGACTATCGGGTTAACCGTAATAACTCAGGGCGTACCAATAGGTAAAAATAACCAGAACGGCTTTGTTTTTGGAACAGGGCTATTTTCTTGACAGGCAGCATATTTTAATATAAAATTGTCAATAAACTCTAATAGAGGTGAAAATAGTGACTGAATCAGATAAGGCCATTACCCTGATGGATGAAGAGGGGGGCGAACACAATTTCACAGTAATTGACATCATAGAGGTTGAAGGTAAAGAATACGCTATCCTGCTGCCGATGGAGGAAGAAAGCGAAGAAGCAATTATATTAAAGTTTGACCTGGACGAAGAAGGAAACGAATTACTGGTTGACATTGAGGAAGATGAAGAATGGGAAAAAGTGGCGGATTACTGGGAGGAAAAGATTGTTAAAGAAGAGAGGAGTAGTATTTAAACAAAGTCAAGCTGGTTGAGGGGTTATACCACCTCGGTCCGGCTTTTTTTATGGGTTGGGAGTGTAAATAAGTGTCGGTTAGAATTGCCCGGACAATATGCAGTATTTTTATTGTTGCAGCAGTCATTATAATGGTGTTGTTTTTTGGTTCGGGTTTTTTTAGTTATGCCTCTGAAAGAGTATTACCCGGAATTGAGGTTATGGGGTTAAGCCTGGAAGGATTAAGCAGGACAGAAGGCATGGCAAAACTAGCGGAATTAGAAAGTGACCTCCGAGCGACCCGGGTAAAACTTAATTATCAGGGTTTAAGTTGGCCGTTGGTGCTTAGTGAGGTGGACCTTGACCTAAAAGAGGAAAGCATTATGGATACCGCACTTAATGCAGGCCGGCAGGGTAATATTTTACAGCGTTGGCAGGAGAGAAAAAAATTTGAAAAAGCGGGGCTTTCGCTGGAACCGACCATGGAATTAGACCGTGATAAACTATCGCGCAGGGTAAGGGAATTGACCCGTGAAATAACTGAAGAGCCACGCGATGCTGCATTTAAAATCAACTATGATGATACGGTTACGATCATTCCAGGAAGAAACGGTACCGTTATAGACCTGGACCGGCTGGGGAAAGATATTTTGAATATATTGGCGAAAAAAGAAAAACCCGAGGTGACCTTGACGTTAATATCGGTTCCACCGGAGCGTTCAACAGCAATGGTTCAATCCATGGGTATCACCGGCCTGCTTGCTGCGTATACGACCTACTTTGATCCGGCCAAAACGAGCCGTGCTTATAATATCAGTGTTGCCGCGCGGGCATTGAATGAATTATTGGTATTACCTGGCCATATAATTTCATTTAATCAAGTTGTCGGGCCCCGTAGTTCAGAGGCCGGTTATAAAAATGCACCTGTAATTATAAACAATGAACTGGTAGACGGTCTTGGCGGAGGGGTATGCCAGGTGTCGACTACCCTGTATAACAGTATTCTATTGGCAAACCTGGAAGTGGTCGAGCGGACCAACCACTCACTGCCCGTCAGCTATGCACCTATCGGCCGTGATGCAACGGTGGTTTATGATGTGTTGGATTTGAAGTTTCGCAATAATACCGGTAGTTATTTGTATATCAGGTCCTACATTGCCGACGGCGGTCTAACCTTAAAAATATACGGTAATACCGCTTATAAGAAGGAGGTTCAGGTTAATTCCTGGGTGACCCGGGAGATCGAGCCGCAAGTCATCCATGAGGAAGACCCGAACCTGCTGCAAGGTGAGCAGGTGGTCAAGCAAGAAGGGATAAAAGGATTCAAAGTTTTAACGCAACGTATTGTCAGGGACGATGGAGAAGTAATAAAAAAAGAAATGATGCCTGCCAGCGACTACCATCCGGTGCACCAAATTATTGCCGTGGGAGTTATGGAAAAAGATTTGCAGATAGCTCCGTCCACGCCGTCAACCTGGTCAGAAGAACAAGGTGACCAGAGCGGGGATGTTTTTGAACCGCCGAGTGTTTCCGGCCAGGTCTATCAAACGTTGCCTGCGGGTAGTAGTGACGATGCTGAAACCGGAGCAGCCCCGGAAGAAGAAACCGGTAATAACGGGTCCTTTTGATTCGGGTGTGGGCAATAATTCCCGATAGATTCAAAAACGGAAACCGGTAGCGAATCTTATAGATAGGCAAGTTATTGTTTTTTTTGAGGTGTTGAAAATTCTTTTCTTAAATCCGAAAAAAAGAAAAAATTCTACGGTGGGTAGAATTCCGGCAATTGGCCGTAATTTGATATTGATACCCACAGTACTGTTTGGTCTGATAATAATCTATTTTCTGGTGGTTCTTTCGCCGGCGACGTCCCAGAAGAATGCCCGCAATGTAACATTGGAAGTTCCCGACCGGGCGACGGCAGCCCAGGTGGGCAAACTGTTAAAACAACACGGATTAATACGCAGTCCTTTGGTGTTCAGGTGCTACGCCAGGTGGAAAGGCATGGACAACCGGATCAAGACAGGTGAATACCGGCTCAGTACCGGTCTGTCCACCCCGGAACTGCTTCAGGAACTGGTCAAAGGGCAGCCGGTTTTTATATCCTTTACCGTTCCTGAAGGGTATACTACGGCTCAGGTGGGTGAGCTTCTTACTTCCAAAGGGTTGATTGACCGGGAGGAATTTTTTGCGGCGGTGGCGGGTACAGATTTTTCCTACTCTTTCCTCCGGGATTTGCCTGACGGAGATAGGCGCCTGGAAGGATATCTTTTTCCGGACACCTACAAAGTAACCAAAGAAAGCAATGAAGATTTAATTATCAAGCTTATGCTGGAGCGTTTTGAAAAGGAAATGCAGGACTTGAACTATGCCGACCAGGTGGAAAAAACGGGGTTGACTCTGCACCAGGCGGTAACCATAGCCTCCATGGTGGAGCGGGAGGTAAAAAAAGATGAGGAAAGGCCTGTTATTGCCGGTGTTATTTTCAATCGTATGAGCAAGGGGATGCCCTTGCAGATTGATGCCACCGTCCAGTATGCCCTGGGCGAGACCAGGGAAAAGATTTTTTATAAGGACCTGGAAGTTGATTCTCCTTATAATACGTATAAGATTAACGGGTTGCCGCCGGGTCCCATAGCTATGCCCGGCAGAGCGTCGCTTTTGGCTGTGGTTAATCCGGCGCGGACAAATTATCTTTACTACGTGGCCAAGCCGGATGGTTCTCATGCATTTGCCGTTACCCTGGAAGAACACGATGCTAATAAAGAGAGGTATTTACAATGATACCGGAACTGTTGGCCCCCGCAGGAAATCTTGAAAAATTAAAGGTAGCCGTATTATACGGTGCAGATGCCGTCTACCTTGGTGGGCGGCATTACGGTTTGCGGGCCGGAGCCGGTAACTTCAGTGCGGAGGAAATGGTTGAAGGAGTGCGGTTTGCCCGTGAAAAAGGGGTCCGGGTATATGTAACGATAAATATTTTTGCTCATAACCGGGACCTGGAACCACTACCGGCTTACCTTGATGCAATTTGTGCGGCAGGGGTGGACGGGGTAATCGTATCAGATCCGGGAATTGCAGACCTGGTGAAAAGATTGCAGCCGGAGCTGCCGTTGCACTTGAGCACCCAGGCCAATACTACCAACTGGGCTTCAGCGCGTTTTTGGAAGGAGCGCGGAATATCCCGCATTATTTTGGCCCGCGAGCTATCCCTGGAAGAAATAAAGCAGATCCGGGACCAAGTGGGTGTGGAATTGGAAGTATTTGTGCACGGAGCCATGTGTATAGCCTACTCCGGACGTTGCTTGCTGAGCAATTACTTGACCGGCAGGGATGCCAACCGGGGCGATTGTGCCCAGTCCTGCCGCTGGAAATACTCTCTGGTGGAAGAAAAGAGGCCGGGTGAATTCCTGCCGGTGGAAGAAGATAACCGGGGAACTTATATTCTGGGTTCCCGTGATCTTTGCTTGATTGAGCATATTCCGGAACTGGTCCGGGCCGGAGTAAACAGTTTTAAAATTGAAGGGCGCATGAAGAGTGTCAACTATGTGGCAGGGGTGGTTAAAGCCTACCGGGAAGCGCTGGATGCCTATCTGAGGGCACCGGATGATTACCGTTTTGATCCCGCTTGGATGGAAGAAATCAACAAGGTGAGTCACCGCCGTTATACTACCGGTTTTTTGTTCGGCCCACCCGGTGCGGCCGGTCAGCATTATGAAGGGGAAATATACCTGCGCAGCCATACATTTGTGGGGTTGGTAAAGAGTTATGAGCAAAAAACCGGACTGGCACTGGTGGAACAAAGAAACCGCTTTGCCGCCGGGGATAAGGTGGAAATTATGGTTCCCGGTGGGCATAATTTTAAGCAAAAGGTGGTTTCAATTTACGACCAGGAAGGCAATTCCCTTGTCTCGGCGCCGCATCCCCGGCAACTGGTGCGGATACCCGTTGAACGGCCGGTAGTTCCCTATTCGATAATCAGAACCTGCTAATCCAGAAGCATAAAATACAACTTTTCGGGCCAAACTGTTAATGCCTTATATTGGTAAAGGATGGTATTTGGTGGATATTTCAAGGCAAAACAGGTTGGTGCGAATTTTTTTTATTTTTTTACTTTGTATTATAGGATTATTATACCGGTTTTGGGAAATCCAAATCATTAATGGAGACTGGTATTCCCATCTGGCGCTGGAACAAGGAAGCCGCGGGGTTTACCTGGAGGATGTGCCGAGGGGTAATATACTGGACCGGAATATGGTTTCTCTTACCGGGACGGGAATGGAAGACAGGATAGTAGTATTTCCCGGGGCTTTAGTTGACCAGGCGGAGGTGAGCCGGGGCTTGGCGGAGATTCTGGGAGTTGATGTTTCTGAGGTAGCAGGTTATTTGGAGGGCGCGCCGGTTTATTTGCCTTATGAAATTAACAAGGCGCAGTCCGCTACGGTTAAGAAAAAGGGCTGGACTGGTGTGATGGTTTTACCGGTCCGGTTCCGTTACGGCGAAACGCCCCTGTTTGTCCATATTACGGGTCACCTGGGCAGGATTGTTTCAAGGGAGGAGTTTCTTGATTTAAGTGAGGAAAGCAAAAAAATGTACCGGTATGACGATTTGGTAGGTAAAACCGGGTTGGAAAAAATCTATGAATTATACTTAAAGGGAACCAGGCCGCAGCATGCGGTGAGGGTTTTCACCGATGCCGGGGGCAGGCTGTTGGGGGGTCCTGAATTTAAGATTGAAGAGCAAATGGAAGATCAAGAACGATGCGATCTGGTGCTGACCATAGACACACGTATCCAACGGGTGGTTGAGGAAATTATGGACCGGCGGGTGGCAAGAGGAGCGGTGGTGGTAATGGAAGCAGGAACCGGAGATATTCTTGCAATGGCGAGCCGTCCCGGTTTTAACCCGGCTTCTCCGGAACAATATCTTGATTCCATGGAAAAGGGCCGGTTTTTGGATCGTTGTACCGCCCTCTACCAGCCCGGATCAATTTTTAAAATCGTAGTTGCTGCCGCCGCCCTGGAAGAAGGTATTGCGGGTTCCGAAACAACTTTTAACTGCCGGGGCAACCAGGATAATTTGATTCACTGTTGGGCGGAGGAAGGTCATGGAAACATTGATTTTTCTCATGCTTTCGCCCAGTCGTGCAATCCGGCCTTTGCCAGACTCGGACTTATCCTGGGGGCGACCCGAGTGATCCAATATGCCGAAAAACTGGGTTTTGCCAACCAGTCGGTTACCGGTTATCCCGTTCCTTTCGATTCGCGCCAGGATCTTGATTTGATTGGTGAACCATTCAATCTGGTTAACAGTTCCGTCGGCCAGGGCCCGGTGCTGGTCACTCCACTCCAAATTACCTCTATGATGAACGTGATTGCTTCCGGCGGCATTTACCGGCAGCCGCGTCTGGTCAAAGAAATTCGCCAGGGCGGCGGAGAGGTGGTAAGGAAGTATACGTCCGAGCAAGGCAGAAGGGTAATCTCACCGGCTACCGCCCGGGAATTATGTGCACTTTTAGAATTGGTGGTAGATGCAGGGGTTGGTAAAAAAGCAAACGTACCGGTTTTCGGCAGTGCCGGCAAAACGGGATCGGCACAAACCGGAAACGGCTTGATAAATGCCTGGTTTACCGGATATGCGCCCCGGTTGAATCCCAGCTTGGTAGTAACGGTTTTATTGGAACAAGGAACCAGTGGCGGCGAATCTGCCGCGCCCGTTTTCAGTGAGATTATGGAACGTATTTTGTCTCTTGGCCGGTTTGACTAAGGTAGCGGAAGTGTATTAGAATCAAAGTATAATAATAATTGTAGGAGTGTTTAAAATGATATTGCGGGGAGAGCAAATCAGAGCGTTTCGGGAGGAACGGGGCTATACCCTGCAGGAACTGGCTAAGCGGGCAAAATTATCCTTGTCGTACTTAAGTGAAATAGAGCGGGGCTCGAAACGTCCATCACTGAAAACGATAGATAAACTGGCAGCTGCTTTGAACGTGTCTAAAACTCAATTTATAGAAGGGGATTTAACCGACACGGGACTATCTCTTGGAGACAAGATTAGAATGTTAAGATCTGAAAAAAACTTGTCCCTGCAGGAGCTTGCCCGGAAAGCAGGTGTTTCCCTGTCTTACTTAAGCGAGATAGAACGAGGCACGGTATATCCTGCGGTGAGCACTTTAAAACGGATCGTGGAGTTATTGGAAGTTCCGCCGGCTACGCTTATGAATCAAGAAGGTACCCTGGGACATAAGCTGAAAGCACTGCGGGAAGAATACGGTTTGACCCAGGCTCAACTTGCTTCCATGGCTGGAGTTACAGCAGGCTTAATCGGACAAATTGAGCAAGGCAAGGTTCAGCCTTCCCTCAAAACCCTGGAAAAGATTGCTGATGTCATGGGGGTTGCTCCTTGTTACTTTATCATGGAGCAGGGTGCCGTAGACCAGTTATTAAATATGATGAATCCGGAACTTAGGGAGTTGCTCATGGATCCCAGGGTGCAATCAGTTTTGAGTCTGGTTAGTAATTTAAGCGAAAAAGAATTCCAGTTTATTTTAAATTTTATAAAGTTATTTAAAAAATCTGAGTTAAGTTAAGACACTGGGAAAATTTATTATTTGAGGTTAAGCCTGCCTGTTTGCGCCGGCTTATTTTTTTTCCGATAATAAATAGTTTAATCCTTATATAATTGGAGGCGGACGGTTGAATTAAGAGGGTGTGCCGTCCTTGATGACCTGGTCACGCAGGGGTAACTGCCGGTTAAGAGGTATATAATTCTAAGCTGCATCATTAAATGGGTAATGAGTTAACCAAGGCTGCCGTTATTGGCAGCCTTCCAGAGTAAACTCATGGAGCAATTTGCTTAAGGCTTTTTTTTCGATGCGTGAAACATAAGACCGGGAGATACCCAGGTTTTTGGCTATTTCACGTTGGGTTTTACGCGCGCCGTTATTAAGTCCGAATCTTAGTTCCAGCACTTTTTTCTCTCTGTGGTTCAAATGCTGAATTCTTTCCATAAGCCTCTTTTTTTCAAAGTTATTTTCAACTACTTCAGCCACTACTTCGGGATGAGTGCCTAGAATATCAATCAAAGTGATCTCGTTACCTTCCTTATCAACCCCAATTGGATCATAGAGTGAAATTTCGGCTTTCATTTTTTTTATAAACCGCAAATGCATTAGTATTTCAATTTTGATTACAAACCCTAGCATGGCTGATATGGCATTGGAGCCTTGAAAATGCAAGGATTGCGGGTTAACTGTTAAATTGCATTGTCTGCAAATTGTAAACTATAATTATAATAATGGTTTACAATACAGCGATAATATATTATACTTTAACCGGATTTGGGTTTTTCCACCGCTACAGTTACGAGGCATATATTTGATAGGATGGTATTATGTTTAAATATTTTTTGATTTATATTTTAGTTTTAGCTGGAATCGGTATCTACAATTTTTTTAGGGTCAAAGGTTACGATGAGTTCGTTGTAGCCGGGCGGAGGCAAAGCCAACCGTTTATTTTAATGTCGTTGTTATCAACGATGCTCGGTGCATCGGCAACTTTTGGCGTTGTGGATATGGCTTATCATATAGGTTTCCCTGCTTTTTGGTGGTTGAGTGTCGGCGCCGCAGGCTTGATCCTGCAGTCTATGCTATTATCCGAGAAAGTCAGGGCTTTTAATGCTTACACCCTGCCGGATATTGCCAAGAAAACTATCGGTGATAGTGGTAAAGTGATTATCGCCTTGATTATTGTTATCTCCTGGACTGGAATAATTGCCGCACAATTTGTAGCATTATCAAAAATATTTTCTATAATTACCGGCAATACAAATAACACAGCTTTACTGTTAGTAACGGCTGTTATTGTCATTATTTATACAATGGTGGGTGGTCAGCTTTCAGTCATTAAAACCGATTCAATACAGTTTGTAATTTTATCGGCAGGCTTCATTTTTACTTTTGGGTATCTTTTCCTGGGATTTGAGCCTGGTAACATTACAGAAATATTTTCAAGGATAGAACTGGCGAATGCCGACTTTAGCTGGATAAACATAATAAATCTGTTGTTTATTGTTGGGGGAACCTATTTTATCGGACCGGATGTATTCTCCAGGAATTTAGCCGCAAGGGACGGAAAAGTTGCCAAAAAAGCGGCATTGCATGCGGGCGTGGTGCTGTTTTTCTTCAGTTTTATAATTGTATTAATTGGCCTCTGGACAAAGGTGAATGTCGTTAACTTGGGTCAAAACGATCCATTGATTTATCTTATATTTAACCATCTTCCTCCGGTAATTAGCGTAATAATGTCCATAGGTTTAATATCGGTGCTCATTTCTTCGGCAGACACCTGTCTTATTAGTACGGCGGCGATTATAGGAAACGATATCCTTAAACGCACCAAACTAACGGATGCAAGGATTTTCGTGCTGGGTATTGGTACTATTTCACTTTTAATTGCGGTATTAAAAAAGGATATTATCTCTTTATTACTAAGTGCTTATTCAGTGTATGCTCCTGGAATTGTCTTCCCCTTATTTACGGCCATTTGGTTTCATAACAAAAAAGAAATCAATAAAACTCTATTATTTGCGGCTATTATTGTAGGAGGAAGCTTTGGACTGTTATCATCCTATTTTAATATCGAGTTTCTTCCATTGATAGGTATGGGATGTTCTTTGGTTTTAAGTGTATTATCCGTTTATGTTTCCCCTGCTCATATAAATTTTAGAGTTAACTAATAATTATAAGATCAGAAAACGGGGGTGGGGACTGATAATAAAGAGATTTTAAAGTTGTTAAGCATTAAAGCTTTTGGAGATTATCACCAGAGCTTTTCTTTTTTTTATTTTTAAACAGCAGGTTTTTACAATATTATGTCGAACAAAAATATGGATAGTGAAAATTTGCCAAGGGAGTGTGAATTTAGCCATGAAGGGGCTTGGCTTACAGAGATTTCTGTTTATAGGCCTGGTTGTATTGCTCTCCGTATTTTTATGTGGCGGAATCGCCCTGGCCGGTTTTTCCGATGTGCCTGAAGACCACTGGGCTGCAGCTAATATTGAACAAATGAGTGAATTGGGAGTAGTGGGTGGTTATAAAGACGGGACTTTCCGGCCCGACCATTTTGTCAGTCAGGCTGAAGCTGCCTGCATGGCCGTCAGGGTCATGGGATGGCAGGTGTCATCATCTGATAACCTGCCCCAGGTTTCTTTTTCCGTTCCTGATTGGGCGGATAAAGAAGTCAGGCTGGCAACAAAACATGGTTTATTGAAGAATAATGAGTCGTTCAGTGCCTATTCCGGTGCTTCCCGGGCCTGGGTAGCCCGGTTGGTGGTACGGATGGTCGACAAGGAAAAAGAGGTGGAAGAGGGGCTGTTGCTGCCTAATTTTGTTGACTCGTACAAGATACCCGATTGGGCGGTATATTACGTCCGGGTAGCGCAGGATAACGGTTTGATTACCGGTTATGAAGATAATTCCTTTCGTCCGGATGAAGAAGTCAGCAGGGCCGAAATGGTTACTTTATTAAGCCGGGTTAGGGAACAACTGCCGGATAAAACAACAGATAACGGAAGTTATCCGGATACCCGGGGAGACCTGGCAACGATAAATGGCACGGTAGTAAAGGTTTATCCTGAGAGTAATGCCCTGATTATTGAAGAGGAAACCAGCGGTAGTTTAAAAACCCTGTATTCAGCCGCTGACAACTCCGTTTCAATAGGAGGGAGCGATTTGCAGGGAATTGAGGCGCTCCAGCCGGGTGACCAGGTCGAGGCGGTTATTGATACTTCGGGGCGGTTGTCCCGGGTTTTGGTTAACTACCGGGAAGGGTTTTCGTTATTGGAAGGGGTAGTTTATGACCTGGAATTGGAAGCTGGCTTGCTGACTATCCAATCGGATGACAACCGTTTATCTTCTTACCGGTTGGTTGATTATGTAGAGGTGCGGGCAGAAAGGGTTCGTTTCCCCAGTGTAGAGGATATCCGGGTGGGTGATAAGGTCAAGCTTGATGTAGAAAACAATGTTGTTACCGGTATTGAAATACTGGAAACGGCTTCCAGATTAAGTGTCACTGGTGAGGTGTTAATTTTAAGTTCTGGAAAAAATCTGATTAATCTTGAGGTTGACGGTAGGGTAATGGCGTATAGCCTGTCACCGAATGTCCGGGTAAGTGTGCCCGGTTTGGATAATGCCTTTCTTTCCGACGTAAATGAGGGTGATACGGTTACGGCGCAGATCGAAAGCGGGAAGGTGGTAGCTCTGGAAGTATCCGGGCGGCAGGTTGACAATACTTATACCGCCACAGTTTATGCCGTGGATACGTCTAACCGCATCCTGACCTTGAAAGACCGGGACGATAAATATCAGGTCTATGAGGTTTTGGAGGAGGCCCGGATCGATGTAAAGGGCAGCGGGGATTCAGATGCGGAACTGCAGGACCTGGAGAGAGATATGGAAGTAAAATTTCGTTTATTGGACGGCGATATAATTTATGTTAAGTCTGACAGTAGAATGGAAGGTATCATAACCAGTTTGGACGAAGAAGGACTGCTCATGGTATTGCAGCGTGACAGCGGTGTACGGGAGACTTATATTCTGGATGATAAAGTGGACATTGACAGTGAGGATAAACGAGAGGAGATAAAAGATCTCAGGAGAGGCGATTACGTCCGGGTACTCCATGAAGACAACCGGGTTACGGAAATTGAGCTGCGCAGCAGGTTCATCTACCGGGTGGAAAGGGTCAGGGAAGTGTACGACCGGATTGAAGTGGTGGACGAAGAAGGAGACAGTCACCGGTTGTATCTAGAAGATGAGACTGATTTAATCATACCGGGAATTGCCTATCCCGGTCTGGACGATGTAAAGGTGGGTGACCTGGTGCTGGTTACCTACTTGGGACGAGACCTGGATACAGTGGAAGTCCTTGAACCCCTGCGTGGAAGAATAACGGCGGTAGATGAGGCACAAGAAAAAACAACCATAAAGTGTTTTGACGGCGAGACCGTTTCTGTAAGTTTCACCGGTGGGAGTGTATTAAATATAGATGGCAGGAAATATGATTCTTTAAGCAAGTTAAAAATTGGAGACCGGCTCGAAGTGGTGGAAGACCTCGACGGGGATTTTATTTTCATGGTTATGGAAGAGGTTTCCGGAAAACTGGCGCTGGATGTGGATAATCGTGATGACGAAGTGTATCTTGAAGGCAGGTATGGTTGGGAGTGTTATAACCTGGATGAAGAAGTATACCTTCACGACGCGGATGGTTTCGTTATCGAATTGGATGAACTAAGAGCGGGAGACGAGGTAAGCCTGTATATGCTGCGGGATATTGTTTATGAATTAGAATTATAAAATCAACAGTTATTGTAGGAAAGAACGGCGGTAACCAGGCTTGCAATAAATAGTTAAAGAGTTGAAAAAAGACCGGCTTTGATGCGTCGGTCTTTTGCTGTTTAACTGATAAAGCGGATTTATTTTTTAGAGGGCGAGCAGCAGTATTTTTTAGGATACTTTTAACGCAGGTTGCGGTATATTTAAATTGGTTAAAACAAGGAATTATGGTGCTGGTCAACGATTCGGAGCTTTTGATAGGACTTTACGGGGAGGAACAAGTTTAGCCATGGCTAATATATCCATGGTTTTTTCTTTTTTAAAAGCCATAAGACAAACCTGCTGCCGAGTATATTTTTAAGGGAGGAGCTGATGTCGATTGAGCGAAGCATTTGAAACATATACTAAGAAAAAAAGGGACTTTCCGGCAGTAATAATAGTATATTCTAAAGAAGAGTACGGTTTAAAAGATGCATACCGCCTGCTTGCCAAAAAAGTGTTGGAGGTAAAGCAATGCAGGCAGCGATATACATCAGAGTAAGCACCGATGACCAGGTGCGGCATGGTTTTTCCCTTGCGGAGCAGAGGGAGGCGTGCCGCAGTAGGGCTGCCTTTCTTGGTGCTATCACAATTGAAGAATATGCTGACGAAGGTGTTTCGGGCACCGTTTTGGACAGGCATGGTCTAAGCAGGCTACGCGAAGCCGTCCGGAATAATCAAGTTGATTTGATTGTGGTCCGTGACCCGGACAGGTTGTCCAGAAAACTATCACATCAGCTTTTGCTTACCGAAGAATTTGAAAAAGCAGGCGTTAAAATTGATTTCCTGGATTTTGAATGGAAGGATTCATCGGAAGGCAGGTTGTTCTATAGTATTAGAGGGGCGATAGCAGAATACGAACGGGAAAAGATTCGTGACCGGATGGTAAGGGGTAAAGACCAAAAAGCCCGGCAGGGTGGGGTGCCGATAGGTTTTTACTGTTATGGTTATAATTATACGCCTGCATCAGGAAAAGTCATTATAAATGAAATTGAAGCTCCGGTAATAAAAACTATATTCAACTGGTTTACCCAAGAAGATACAGGCATGAACGGTGTGGCCAGAAAACTAAATGAAATGGGTATACCCACGAGGAAAGGTAGGGGAAAATGGCACCGCAATGTAATCCGGCAAATTCTAAATAATCCCGTGTATATTGGCTTGTGGCGGTATAAAGATACATCTGTTAGGGTTCCTGCTATAGTGGATATTGAGACTTGGGATAAAGCGCAGCAGAAGCTAAAAGAGGTCCGTCGGTTGTGGTCGGGTAGAAGTAAAAAGAATTACCTTTTGTCGGGTATAATTACTTGTTCTGACTGCGGTAATACCATGACGGGTGTCTATACAAACTGGTGGGGGAAAAAGGAGCGCCGGTATACTTGTCACAAAAACAGCCAGGGTGTTAAAAACGGGGGTTGCAAACCTTTTAAGGCTTTACCCGCGAGAATTATCGAAAGAGCTGTATGGGAACAAATACGGTTCTGGTTGAACGATCCCGACGAGCTGGCAAAAGTAGTTATCAACGAAGAACCCGGAGAAGAAAAATTGAAGCAGGAGATAATTCGAGCCAAAGAACATTTAGCAGGAGTTGAAAAAGGACGCCGCTCAATAATAGATACTTTAGTATTGGGTTTAATTGAACTGGACACAAATACAAAAAAAAGACTTGCCGATTTGAAACGAAGGAAAGAAAGGCTGGAGGGTAGAATAAAAGAACTGGAGACAGTTTTAAATGAGGCTCAAAGATATATATTAAAAATGAGTGAATTAAGTCTGTTTTCAAAACAGGTTTTATCAAAATTGGACAGTTTAGAATTTCGCGATAAAAAAGCCCTTGTAAGGATGCTGGTGGCACAAGTGATAGTAAAAGGCCGAAGCCGGCCGGGTAGGAACGGTTTGAAGAATATACAAATAACCATAGTCGCCAAACTTCCGGGTTGCTCACAAGCGTGACACGGAACCGTCCCCGTCCCCGTGTCAGTGTCACGCCCGTCCCTCTGTCACTCTTAACGCCAGGGTTTGTTATTAAGATTTCAATTTTGATTACAAACCCTAGCATGGCTGATATGGCATTGGAGCCTTGAAAATGCAAGGATTGCGGGTTAACTGTTAAATTGCATTGTCTGCAAATTGTAAACTATAATTATAATAATGGTTTACAATACAGCGATAATATATTATACTTTAACCGGATTTGGGTTTTTCCACCGCTACAGTTACGAGGCATATATTTGATAGGATGGTATTATGTTTAAATATTTTTTGATTTATATTTTAGTTTTAGCTGGAATCGGTATCTACAATTTTTTTAGGGTCAAAGGTTACGATGAGTTCGTTGTAGCCGGGCGGAGGCAAAGCCAACCGTTTATTTTAATGTCGTTGTTATCAACGATGCTCGGTGCATCGGCAACTTTTGGCGTTGTGGATATGGCTTATCATATAGGTTTCCCTGCTTTTTGGTGGTTGAGTGTCGGCGCCGCAGGCTTGATCCTGCAGTCTATGCTATTATCCGAGAAAGTCAGGGCTTTTAATGCTTACACCCTGCCGGATATTGCCAAGAAAACTATCGGTGATAGTGGTAAAGTGATTATCGCCTTGATTATTGTTATCTCCTGGACTGGAATAATTGCCGCACAATTTGTAGCATTATCAAAAATATTTTCTATAATTACCGGCAATACAAATAACACAGCTTTACTGTTAGTAACGGCTGTTATTGTCATTATTTATACAATGGTGGGTGGTCAGCTTTCAGTCATTAAAACCGATTCAATACAGTTTGTAATTTTATCGGCAGGCTTCATTTTTACTTTTGGGTATCTTTTCCTGGGATTTGAGCCTGGTAACATTACAGAAATATTTTCAAGGATAGAACTGGCGAATGCCGACTTTAGCTGGATAAACATAATAAATCTGTTGTTTATTGTTGGGGGAACCTATTTTATCGGACCGGATGTATTCTCCAGGAATTTAGCCGCAAGGGACGGAAAAGTTGCCAAAAAAGCGGCATTGCATGCGGGCGTGGTGCTGTTTTTCTTCAGTTTTATAATTGTATTAATTGGCCTCTGGACAAAGGTGAATGTCGTTAACTTGGGTCAAAACGATCCATTGATTTATCTTATATTTAACCATCTTCCTCCGGTAATTAGCGTAATAATGTCCATAGGTTTAATATCGGTGCTCATTTCTTCGGCAGACACCTGTCTTATTAGTACGGCGGCGATTATAGGAAACGATATCCTTAAACGCACCAAACTAACGGATGCAAGGATTTTCGTGCTGGGTATTGGTACTATTTCACTTTTAATTGCGGTATTAAAAAAGGATATTATCTCTTTATTACTAAGTGCTTATTCAGTGTATGCTCCTGGAATTGTCTTCCCCTTATTTACGGCCATTTGGTTTCATAACAAAAAAGAAATCAATAAAACTCTATTATTTGCGGCTATTATTGTAGGAGGAAGCTTTGGACTGTTATCATCCTATTTTAATATCGAGTTTCTTCCATTGATAGGTATGGGATGTTCTTTGGTTTTAAGTGTATTATCCGTTTATGTTTCCCCTGCTCATATAAATTTTAGAGTTAACTAATAATTATAAGATCAGAAAACGGGGGTGGGGACTGATAATAAAGAGATTTTAAAGTTGTTAAGCATTAAAGCTTTTGGAGATTATCACCAGAGCTTTTCTTTTTTTTATTTTTAAACAGCAGGTTTTTACAATATTATGTCGAACAAAAATATGGATAGTGAAAATTTGCCAAGGGAGTGTGAATTTAGCCATGAAGGGGCTTGGCTTACAGAGATTTCTGTTTATAGGCCTGGTTGTATTGCTCTCCGTATTTTTATGTGGCGGAATCGCCCTGGCCGGTTTTTCCGATGTGCCTGAAGACCACTGGGCTGCAGCTAATATTGAACAAATGAGTGAATTGGGAGTAGTGGGTGGTTATAAAGACGGGACTTTCCGGCCCGACCATTTTGTCAGTCAGGCTGAAGCTGCCTGCATGGCCGTCAGGGTCATGGGATGGCAGGTGTCATCATCTGATAACCTGCCCCAGGTTTCTTTTTCCGTTCCTGATTGGGCGGATAAAGAAGTCAGGCTGGCAACAAAACATGGTTTATTGAAGAATAATGAGTCGTTCAGTGCCTATTCCGGTGCTTCCCGGGCCTGGGTAGCCCGGTTGGTGGTACGGATGGTCGACAAGGAAAAAGAGGTGGAAGAGGGGCTGTTGCTGCCTAATTTTGTTGACTCGTACAAGATACCCGATTGGGCGGTATATTACGTCCGGGTAGCGCAGGATAACGGTTTGATTACCGGTTATGAAGATAATTCCTTTCGTCCGGATGAAGAAGTCAGCAGGGCCGAAATGGTTACTTTATTAAGCCGGGTTAGGGAACAACTGCCGGATAAAACAACAGATAACGGAAGTTATCCGGATACCCGGGGAGACCTGGCAACGATAAATGGCACGGTAGTAAAGGTTTATCCTG
The DNA here is from genome assembly GCA_964413055.1 of uncultured Pelotomaculum sp. GTDB lineage: Bacteria > Bacillota > Desulfotomaculia > Desulfotomaculales > Pelotomaculaceae > UBA3102. The sequence continues at coordinate 115,269 of CAYPRB010000006.1, forward strand.
AGAGTAATGCCCTGATTATTGAAGAGGAAACCAGCGGTAGTTTAAAAACCCTGTATTCAGCCGCTGACAACTCCGTTTCAATAGGAGGGAGCGATTTGCAGGGAATTGAGGCGCTCCAGCCGGGTGACCAGGTCGAGGCGGTTATTGATACTTCGGGGCGGTTGTCCCGGGTTTTGGTTAACTACCGGGAAGGGTTTTCGTTATTGGAAGGGGTAGTTTATGACCTGGAATTGGAAGCTGGCTTGCTGACTATCCAATCGGATGACAACCGTTTATCTTCTTACCGGTTGGTTGATTATGTAGAGGTGCGGGCAGAAAGGGTTCGTTTCCCCAGTGTAGAGGATATCCGGGTGGGTGATAAGGTCAAGCTTGATGTAGAAAACAATGTTGTTACCGGTATTGAAATACTGGAAACGGCTTCCAGATTAAGTGTCACTGGTGAGGTGTTAATTTTAAGTTCTGGAAAAAATCTGATTAATCTTGAGGTTGACGGTAGGGTAATGGCGTATAGCCTGTCACCGAATGTCCGGGTAAGTGTGCCCGGTTTGGATAATGCCTTTCTTTCCGACGTAAATGAGGGTGATACGGTTACGGCGCAGATCGAAAGCGGGAAGGTGGTAGCTCTGGAAGTATCCGGGCGGCAGGTTGACAATACTTATACCGCCACAGTTTATGCCGTGGATACGTCTAACCGCATCCTGACCTTGAAAGACCGGGACGATAAATATCAGGTCTATGAGGTTTTGGAGGAGGCCCGGATCGATGTAAAGGGCAGCGGGGATTCAGATGCGGAACTGCAGGACCTGGAGAGAGATATGGAAGTAAAATTTCGTTTATTGGACGGCGATATAATTTATGTTAAGTCTGACAGTAGAATGGAAGGTATCATAACCAGTTTGGACGAAGAAGGACTGCTCATGGTATTGCAGCGTGACAGCGGTGTACGGGAGACTTATATTCTGGATGATAAAGTGGACATTGACAGTGAGGATAAACGAGAGGAGATAAAAGATCTCAGGAGAGGCGATTACGTCCGGGTACTCCATGAAGACAACCGGGTTACGGAAATTGAGCTGCGCAGCAGGTTCATCTACCGGGTGGAAAGGGTCAGGGAAGTGTACGACCGGATTGAAGTGGTGGACGAAGAAGGAGACAGTCACCGGTTGTATCTAGAAGATGAGACTGATTTAATCATACCGGGAATTGCCTATCCCGGTCTGGACGATGTAAAGGTGGGTGACCTGGTGCTGGTTACCTACTTGGGACGAGACCTGGATACAGTGGAAGTCCTTGAACCCCTGCGTGGAAGAATAACGGCGGTAGATGAGGCACAAGAAAAAACAACCATAAAGTGTTTTGACGGCGAGACCGTTTCTGTAAGTTTCACCGGTGGGAGTGTATTAAATATAGATGGCAGGAAATATGATTCTTTAAGCAAGTTAAAAATTGGAGACCGGCTCGAAGTGGTGGAAGACCTCGACGGGGATTTTATTTTCATGGTTATGGAAGAGGTTTCCGGAAAACTGGCGCTGGATGTGGATAATCGTGATGACGAAGTGTATCTTGAAGGCAGGTATGGTTGGGAGTGTTATAACCTGGATGAAGAAGTATACCTTCACGACGCGGATGGTTTCGTTATCGAATTGGATGAACTAAGAGCGGGAGACGAGGTAAGCCTGTATATGCTGCGGGATATTGTTTATGAATTAGAATTATAAAATCAACAGTTATTGTAGGAAAGAACGGCGGTAACCAGGCTTGCAATAAATAGTTAAAGAGTTGAAAAAAGACCGGCTTTGATGCGTCGGTCTTTTGCTGTTTAACTGATAAAGCGGATTTATTTTTTAGAGGGCGAGCAGCAGTATTTTTTAGGATACTTTTAACGCAGGTTGCGGTATATTTAAATTGGTTAAAACAAGGAATTATGGTGCTGGTCAACGATTCGGAGCTTTTGATAGGACTTTACGGGGAGGAACAAGTTTAGCCATGGCTAATATATCCATGGTTTTTTCTTTTTTAAAAGCCATAAGACAAACCTGCTGCCGAGTATATTTTTAAGGGAGGAGCTGATGTCGATTGAGCGAAGCATTTGAAACATATACTAAGAAAAAAAGGGACTTTCCGGCAGTAATAATAGTATATTCTAAAGAAGAGTACGGTTTAAAAGATGCATACCGCCTGCTTGCCAAAAAAGTGTTGGAGGTAAAGCAATGCAGGCAGCGATATACATCAGAGTAAGCACCGATGACCAGGTGCGGCATGGTTTTTCCCTTGCGGAGCAGAGGGAGGCGTGCCGCAGTAGGGCTGCCTTTCTTGGTGCTATCACAATTGAAGAATATGCTGACGAAGGTGTTTCGGGCACCGTTTTGGACAGGCATGGTCTAAGCAGGCTACGCGAAGCCGTCCGGAATAATCAAGTTGATTTGATTGTGGTCCGTGACCCGGACAGGTTGTCCAGAAAACTATCACATCAGCTTTTGCTTACCGAAGAATTTGAAAAAGCAGGCGTTAAAATTGATTTCCTGGATTTTGAATGGAAGGATTCATCGGAAGGCAGGTTGTTCTATAGTATTAGAGGGGCGATAGCAGAATACGAACGGGAAAAGATTCGTGACCGGATGGTAAGGGGTAAAGACCAAAAAGCCCGGCAGGGTGGGGTGCCGATAGGTTTTTACTGTTATGGTTATAATTATACGCCTGCATCAGGAAAAGTCATTATAAATGAAATTGAAGCTCCGGTAATAAAAACTATATTCAACTGGTTTACCCAAGAAGATACAGGCATGAACGGTGTGGCCAGAAAACTAAATGAAATGGGTATACCCACGAGGAAAGGTAGGGGAAAATGGCACCGCAATGTAATCCGGCAAATTCTAAATAATCCCGTGTATATTGGCTTGTGGCGGTATAAAGATACATCTGTTAGGGTTCCTGCTATAGTGGATATTGAGACTTGGGATAAAGCGCAGCAGAAGCTAAAAGAGGTCCGTCGGTTGTGGTCGGGTAGAAGTAAAAAGAATTACCTTTTGTCGGGTATAATTACTTGTTCTGACTGCGGTAATACCATGACGGGTGTCTATACAAACTGGTGGGGGAAAAAGGAGCGCCGGTATACTTGTCACAAAAACAGCCAGGGTGTTAAAAACGGGGGTTGCAAACCTTTTAAGGCTTTACCCGCGAGAATTATCGAAAGAGCTGTATGGGAACAAATACGGTTCTGGTTGAACGATCCCGACGAGCTGGCAAAAGTAGTTATCAACGAAGAACCCGGAGAAGAAAAATTGAAGCAGGAGATAATTCGAGCCAAAGAACATTTAGCAGGAGTTGAAAAAGGACGCCGCTCAATAATAGATACTTTAGTATTGGGTTTAATTGAACTGGACACAAATACAAAAAAAAGACTTGCCGATTTGAAACGAAGGAAAGAAAGGCTGGAGGGTAGAATAAAAGAACTGGAGACAGTTTTAAATGAGGCTCAAAGATATATATTAAAAATGAGTGAATTAAGTCTGTTTTCAAAACAGGTTTTATCAAAATTGGACAGTTTAGAATTTCGCGATAAAAAAGCCCTTGTAAGGATGCTGGTGGCACAAGTGATAGTAAAAGGCCGAAGCCGGCCGGGTAGGAACGGTTTGAAGAATATACAAATAACCATAGTCGCCAAACTTCCGGGTTGCTCACAAGCGTGACACGGAACCGTCCCCGTCCCCGTGTCAGTGTCACGCCCGTCCCTCTGTCACTCTTAACGCCAGGGTTTGTTATTAAGATTTCATTCTCAATGCATTTGGCGGCATAAGTAGCCAGTCTGGTGCCCTTTTTCGGGTTGAAGGTATTGATAGCTTTGATCAGGCCGATGGTGCCGATGGAAATCAGGTCGTCGACATCTTCTCCCGTACCGTCGAATTTTTTTACAATATGTGCCACGAGCCGCAGGTTGCGTTCGGTGAGAATGTTACGGGCTATATCATCTCCTTGGTTTAAAAGTTGCAAGTATCTGGCTTCTTCCTCTTCAGACAGTGGTTGTGGAAAAGTGTTGTTAGCGATATAGGAAACAAGTAGCAGGAGGCCGTTGGCAAGCGATGCAATGGTTAAAGCCCAGAAGCCGGGCAGCATCTATTCAATCACCCCCGAAGAAACGCGCGTACATTAAAGTTTATGAAAAACAGGTGTGTTTTGGTGCACGTCCGGTCGAAAAATTATTTAAAAAGGATTTTTTCTTCAGTCCGGAGAAACATAATTAAACCGGACGTATTAAGTTAAAAGAGGTGTTACGGCAAGTGGTACAGGCCACAGGGGTGATTCTGGCGGGTGGGAAGAGTAGACGTATGGGCGTCGACAAAGCCTTTTTAAATATCGGACGGGAAAAAATGATCCGGCGGGTTGCCGGAGAGCTGCGGAAAATATTTAAAGAAATCTTGATTTGCGGCGGTACGGAGGAAATCGGCGTGCAGCTGGGTTATAAAGTTGTCGCCGACATAATTAAGGGAGGAGGTCCTTTAAGCGGCATTCACGCCGCTCTTCAGCACATGTCGTATCAGAGGTGCCTGGTGGTGGCTTGTGATATGCCGTTCGTAAATGCCGCGATGGCGCAATATCTTGTTAAACAGGCGGAGGGTTACGATGTTGCCGTGCCGCGTCACGGAATACACCTGCAGCCCTTGTTTGCCGTTTACGACCGGGATTGTCTGCCTGCTGTCGAAAAATCATTAAAGGCTTTTAAATATAAAATAGCAGATTTATATCAGCTGGTGCGGGTAAATTATGTGCGTGAAGAAAATTTACGTGCGTTGGCCGATATCGATTTTACTTTTTTCAATGTCAACACACCCGTGGACCTGGAAAAAGCCAGGGAAATGGAAATGGAAAGAAAAAAAGACCGGGAGAGTAAAAGTTGCTGAAAATTTTTTATCCCAAGATGTATATATCTTCAATCTTACAAATAGAACCCGAGCTATTAAAAAAGAAAAATATCAAAGGCGTTCTTTTGGATTTAGATAATACCATTATTCGCAGGGATGAGGACGGGTTCACGCCGGAGGTGTCGGAGTGGCTTTCCGGTCTCCGGAGCGAGGGTTTTAAACTGGGTATTGTGTCAAACAATTCCCGTAAAAGAGTGGGGACGATTGCCGGGTCCATGTCCCTGCCTGCCGTGCACCGGGCGGTAAAACCTTATGTCGGATCATTCCGCCGGGCACTAAATTTGCTGGGTACTTCTGCCGGGGAGACAGCCCTGGTGGGAGACCAAATCTTTACCGATATCCTGGGTGGCAATCTGACCGGGTTGTATACCATCCTGGTTGTTCCCATGAAAGGCCGGGAGTTCCTGGGAACCAGGCTGTTCACCCGCCCGCTGGAAAAAATCTTGCTGGCCCGGGTAAAAAAGAGTCCGGAGGTTATCCATGACAGGTGGCATTAGCGGGCGAACCAAGGTTTGCGGTATCATCGGTTGGCCGGTGGAACATTCTTTTTCCCCGGCCATGCATAACGCCGCGTTTGCCGCGTTGGGGCTGGTTTTTGTGTACGTTCCCTTTCCGGTTTCCCCCCAGCTTCTGCCCACGGCGGTGGCTGCCGTGCGGGCACTGGGACTGGCCGGGGTGAACGTCACCGTACCCCACAAACGGGCCGTACTGCCGCTGTTGGACGACCTGAGCGAAGCGGCCCGCCTGGCCGGGGCGGTGAACACGATCGTAAACCGTTCCGGGTGGTTATACGGGGATAATACGGACGGAAAAGGTTTTTTACGTTCCCTGGAAGCAGGTACCGCGTTTGTACCGTCCGGCAAAACGGCCCTGATTCTGGGTGCGGGCGGCGGCGCCCGTGCAGTGGCGGCGGAATTGGCCCGGGCCGGGGTGAAAAAACTGGTGGTGGTTAATCGATCCAGGGAAAGGGCTGACCGGCTGGCTGCTTTAATTACTGAAAAAACCGGCGTCAAGGCGGAAGTTGCTTCCTGGCCGGCAGTTGCAGGCGCTACTATCGCGGGCGAGGTGTTGGAAGAAGCCGACCTGGTGGTGCAGACCACCTCTATGGGGATGTATCCCGGTGTCAAGTCAACGGTACCGCTTCCTTATGACCGGTTCAGGCCGGGGCAGGTGGCTTGTGACCTGGTATACAACCCGGTAAACACATTGTTTTTAAGGAAGGCCGCCCGGGCAGGGGCCACCGTGGTGGACGGCCTGGGGATGCTTTTGCACCAGGGGGCGCTTTCCTTTGAAAGGTGGACGGGTGCTGCCGCCCCGCTGGCAGTAATGGGGAAAGCGCTTTACTATTGGAAAGACGGGAGGGGGGGGGATAATTGTTAAGGTATCTTACCGCTGGTGAGTCCCACGGTCCCGCCCTGACGGTTATTGTAGAGGGCATGCCGTCCGGTCTTCCCTTGACGGAAACATATATCAACCGTCAGCTTGCCCGCCGCCAAAAAGGCTACGGGCGCGGCGGCAGAATGAAGATCGAAAACGATGCCGTGTGCTTTTTGTCGGGAGTACGCGGCGGGTTGACCCTGGGTAGCCCGGTAACCATGTACATAGAAAATAAAGACGGGGACAACTGGAAGGAAATAATGTCTCCCGGTCCGGACGCGGATCTGAACCAGCGGGTGGTAACACGGCCCCGTCCCGGACATGCCGACCTGGCGGGAGCAATTAAATACCGGCACCAGGACATCCGCAACGTGCTGGAAAGATCCAGTGCCCGCGAGACCGCCGCCAGGGTGGCGGCCGGCAGTACGGCCCGGAAACTTTTGGCAGAACTCGGGATAAAGATTACCGGACAAGTGGTCCGGATTGGGAACGTGGTAGTGGAAGATAAAAATCCGGACACCGGTAAACCGGAGCGCAGCTTGGCCGGTACGCAGCTTTTATGTGCCGATACCGGAGCGGAGCAGGGTATGATGGAAGCAATTGCTCAAGCCCGGGAAGCCGGGGACACCCTGGGAGGTATTTTTGAGATCCGGGTGTACGGCGTACCGGCCGGTTTGGGCAGTTACGCGCAGTGGGACCGCAAACTGGACGGCCGTCTGGCTGCAGCGCTGATGAGCATTCAGGCGGTAAAAGGGGTCGAAATCGGGCTTGGGTTTGCCGTTGCCGGACTGCCGGGATCTCGGGTGCAGGATGAAATTTTCCACGACCCGGACCGGGGTTTTTACCGCTGCACCAATTGGGCCGGGGGTATTGAAGGCGGCGTGACCAACGGGGAGACCCTGGTGGTCCGTGCTGCCATGAAGCCCATTCCCACCCTCGGCCGCCCGCTGCGGAGTGTGGACCTGAACACTAAAGATTCGTCCTGTGCCGCGGTGGAGCGTTCTGATGTATGTGCCGTTCCGGCGGCCTGTGTGGTCGGAGAGGCTGTAACGGCCTGGGAGTTGGCACGGGTCTGCCTGGAAAAATGCGGCGGGGACAGTCTGGTTGAGCTGCGGGACAACTGGGATAGATACCGGTACCATACAAAGCAGGTGTAAAAATTATGAAAAATATTAATATTGTGTTGATTGGTTTTATGGGCACGGGCAAGACCTCGGCGGGACGCAGATTGGCCCTGCGCCTAAAACGGAGATTTATTGATACAGACACCGAGATAGAAAAAATTACTGGAAAAACCGTGGCGCGGATTTTTGCCCGGGACGGGGAAACCCGGTTTCGTTCCGAGGAGGCCTTGCTGGTGAAAAAACTTGCCGGCAAAAAAAACCTGGTGATTTCCACCGGCGGCGGTATGATGTTAAACCCGGAAAACGTCCGGTTGCTTGGTGAGAACGGGGTTTTTATTGCCCTTGCCGCGGCGCCGGAGATAATTTACCGGCGGGTAAAGAGAAAAAAAGTACGCCCCCTTTTGCTCAAGGGGGACTTGGAAGAAAGAATCCGGACCCTTTTACGGGAGCGGGACGGAATTTACGATATTGCGGAGTTTACTGTTGATACGGGTGCCTGTAACCTGGATGAAGCAGTGGAACAAATCATCCGCTTCCTGTCCGAAAGGAATTATATTTGATGGAAGCAGTCAGGGTTAAACTGGGTTTGCGTAGTTATTATATTTATATCGGCGCCGGGGTGCTTGGCAATCTGGGCCGGCGCATGAAGGAACTTGCCTGCGGGAAAAAAGTTATGCTGGTTTCCAACCCGGCGGTTTTAAACGTGTATGGCGATAGAGTTAAAAAAAGTCTTGCCGGGTGTGGTTTTGAGGTGGTTAACGCGGAAATCGGCGCCGGCGAGGGAAACAAGACTCTGGCTACGGCCGGGAAGCTGTACGATGCGGCTTTCAGCTTTGAAATGGACCGCAAGAGTCCCGTGGTAGCCCTGGGCGGCGGGGTGGTCGGGGACGTGGCCGGATTTGTCGCCGCCACCTATATGCGCGGCGTACCTTTCATCCAGGTACCCACCACGTTGCTGGCGCAGGTGGACAGCAGCGTGGGCGGGAAAGTGGCCGTAAACCATCCCGGGGGAAAGAATATCATCGGTGCGTTTTACCAGCCCCGCCTGGTGCTGATTGATATCAACACGCTGAAAACCCTGCCGCCGCGTGAGGTGCGTTCCGGCGTGGCGGAAGTGATCAAGTACGGTGTCATTGAGAACGCAAAGTTGTTTGCCTGGTTGGAAGAGCATATCGAATTATTGCTGTGCGGGGAGCGGAAAGCCCTGACTCATGTGGTGCGGGAATCCTGCCGGATTAAAGCGCGGGTGACGGAGAAGGACGAAACCGAGCAGGGCCTGCGGGCCATTTTAAACTACGGTCATACCGTCGGGCATGCCGTCGAGGCGCTGGCCGGTTACGGACAGTACACCCACGGTGAAGCGGTGAGTATCGGCATGGCGGTTGCCGCCCGGTTGGCCGCAGCCCTGGGTCTCTTGCCCGGCCCGGACCGGGCGCGTATAGAAAAGTTGTTGCAGCGCGCCGGCCTTCCGCTGGAACTACCTGAAGAAATTCCGGCGGAAGCGGTGCTCGACAAGCTTTATCACGATAAAAAAACCACCGGCGGGCGACTGAACTTGGTTTTACCTGAACTAATTGGAAAAGTGTCGGTCAAAAGGGATATCCCGGCGGAACTTTTAACAAAAATCATCCGCGCCGGTTAATATCTTTATTGCCGATACCGAAATTAATAGAATCCAGGGCCATAAGCGATGCTATCAGCGGGTTGGCCTCTCGAATCTAAAGTAACCTGGTAACTATAGGTTTGGGCTTTATAATTTAAAATTAGAACTACATGGAGGAACCGGATGGAATATTTGTGGGGGGGCATGGTTTTCTTGGCCGGAGCCTGCACGGGCAGTTTTTTGAACGTGGTTATTTGCCGGCTGCCGCAGGGTCATTCGATTGTGTTTCCGCCGTCACACTGCCCTTCCTGCCTGCATAAGCTCGGTTTAATTGATTTAATGCCCGTAATCAGTTTTATGATCCTGAAGGGAAAATGCCGCTACTGCGGGTGCCGGATTTCCCCGCGGTACCCGGTGGTGGAACTGGTCACCGGGGGGTTATTGGTCTTAGTTTGGATGCAGTACGGTTTTACCTGGGTTTTTTTGCGCTGTGCGGTCTTAATATCAATATTGGTCACCGCTGCGGTAATTGACTTAAAGTATAAAATCATACCGGACAAGCTCAACCTGGCCGGATTGCTTTTAGGAGTGCCTTTCCTGCTTGTGTCGCGGGAAGCATTCTTCTCCGGCGCGGCCGGATTTTTAGCCGGCGGCGGGCTGCTGCTCCTGATTGCCGTGGTGTCGCGGGGCGGTATGGGCGGCGGCGATATCAAACTGGCGGCTGTCATGGGACTTTACCTGGGCTGGAAGTGCCTGCTGCTGGCGTTGTTTCTGGCTTTTGTTGCCGGAGGCACGGTGGGAATCCTGATGCTCTTGTTGCGATTAAAGGGGAGGAAAGACGCGGTGCCTTTCGGGCCCTACCTGGCGCTGGGAGCGGTGGCGGCCGTGCTGGCGGGCGGAAAAATCATCCCGTGGTATACGGGCTATTTATAAAGAGTGTAAGACAGATTTTGATTTAATAAAAAAAGGTTGAGGTTTGATATATTTTGAAAAAAATCCTTTACCCTGGATTCCGGTAGGTAAAAATAGTAAGTTGGAATTAAAAGAGGCACCTGAAGGTTGAAGGTGCTTTTTTGATCCAAAAAAATTTGTCGCTGATAATAGAAAAAAGGATTATTTGTAGATTTGCAGAAATAATTAAATCAGGAAAGATATGCTAATTATTTTAATGTTTTAGAAGGTGGGTAAAATGAAGGCTGTTACCAAAACTTCAAAGAAACTCTTGGGTGAGCAGTTGATCGAAAGAGGGGTCATTACCAGGGACCAGTTGTGGGAGGCCCTGCGCGTACAGTCCCGGACGGGGGAGCTTTTAAGCAATATCCTGCTCAAACTCGGCATGGCCTCTGAAGAGGTCATCAGCGAAATTCTGGGTATTCAGCAGGTTAAACTGGACCATCTTGATCCGGCACTCCTGAAAACCATTCCGGGGCGGCTGGTGCGCAGGCATAAAATAATTCCTATTAAAAAGGAAGGCAACAATCTTACCGTTGCTATGGCCGACCCGATGAATGTTTTGGCGATTGACGATCTGCGCTTGTTGATGGGTTGCGAAATTGAACCGGTTCATGCCGATGAAAAAGACATTAACACGGTGATTCAAAAACATTTCGGCATGTCGGAAGTCGATAAGATGTTTGAGGAGTTTGAGTTTTTAGTCAACGATCACGATGACGATGCGGTTAAACTCGAAGAAGAAGTTGTTGACGAGGCACCGGTCGTGCGTCTGGTGAACTCCATTTTTCTCCAGGCCATAGAGCAGGATGCCAGTGATATCCATATCGAACCCCAGGAGCACCAAATTAGGGTCAGGTACCGCATTGACGGTATCCTTCGGGAAGTAATGACGCTGCCCGGAAAAATACATTCGGCTGTGATCTCAAGGGTGAAGATCATGTCCGAAATGGATATTGCGGAAAAACGGGTGCCTCAGGACGGCAGGATTCAGTTCAGGTTGGGCAGCAGGGAAATCGACCTGCGGGTGTCCACGTTACCCACCATGTACGGTGAAAAAGTCGTTACCCGGCTCCTGGACAAGGGAAGTATGGAATCTTATATGATTGAAAATATTGGTTTTGAGCCGCTTAATTTACAGAGGCTTACCAATGCGCTAAAAAGCTCCTATGGTATGCTCCTGATTACCGGTCCCACCGGGAGCGGGAAAACTACCACCCTCTATGCCGCTCTCAATGAGATTAATACCATAGAAAAGAATATCATTACGATTGAGGATCCGGTGGAATATATGCTGGCAGGCATCAACCAGACCCAGGTCAACACCAAGACCGGGATGACCTTTGCGGCCGGCTTGCGTTCCATTCTCAGACAGGACCCCGATATTATCATGGTCGGTGAAATCCGCGACGGAGAAACTGCGGAAATTGCCGTCAAGGCTGCTACCACGGGGCACCTGGTGCTTTCCACGCTGCATACCAATGACTCCGCCGGGGCTATTACCCGGCTGGTGAACATGGATATTGAACCGTTTCTCGTGGCGTCCTCGGTGCTGGTAGCGGTCGCCCAGCGCCTGGCCAGGTTGATTTGCCCGGAGTGCCGCCAGGCTTACGAATTGCCGCCGGGCGCGCCGGAACGTTTGTTTATCGGGGTGGAACCAGATAAACCCGTTACCCTGTACAAAGGTGCCGGTTGTTCCAACTGCGGCAATACCGGTTACAAGGGACGCCTGGCAATCCACGAAGTGCTTCCGGTGACGGCCGGCATCAGACAGCTGATTTTAAACAGCGCAGCAGCGGATGAAATAAAACAAAAAGCCGTGGCGGAGGGAATGATCACTCTTAAAATGGACGGTATTGAGAAAGCCATGCAGGGCCTGACCACCATAGAAGAAGTAATGCGGGTCGCTTACGTCGATGAGACTTAAATCCCGCGAGGAGGAGAAGATATAAGATGAACGCTGATGCAATATTGAGGCTGGCGCATGAGGTGGGTGCATCCGACGTTCACGTCACGGTAAACAGTCTCCCTGCCTTGCGGCTGCACGGTGCGCTGCTGCCGTTTGACGCGCCTGAATGGCAGGGAAAGCTCGGTGCGGAAGCTGCGGCAGCCGGCAAGTTGACCCCGGAGAATACTGCGTTGCTGGTGCGCCAGATCACCACTGAAGAACAGTATCAAAAATTCCAGGAAGCGGGAGAACTGGACTTTTCCTACGAGATTCCCGGTTTGTGCCGCTTCCGGGTCAATGCTTTCAAACAGCAGGGCAATGTCGGGTTTGTGGTCCGGTTGATTAATTCTAAGCCCCTTTCCTTTCAGGACCTCGGCTTGCCCGATGTGCTGGCGGCTCTTACCCGCAAACCAAGGGGGCTGGTGCTGGTAACCGGCCCTACCGGCAGCGGTAAGTCCACCACTCTGGCGTCGATGATCGACTTGATTAACAGCGAAAGCCAGTACCACATCATTACTCTCGAGGACCCGATTGAATTTGTGCACCGGCATAAGAAGAGCCTGATCAACCAGCGGGAAATCGGGAAGGACACCCGGTCCTTTGCCAGCGCCCTGCGTGCGGCCATGCGGGAAGACCCGGACGTAATCCTGGTCGGTGAAATGCGCGACCCGGAAGCAATAGGTATCGCCATCACCGCGGCGGAAACCGGCCACCTGGTTTTCGGGACGCTGCACACTTCCAGTGCTCCCCAGACCATCGACCGGATTATCGATGTTTTTCCGCCCCACCAGCAGCAGCAGATCAGGGTTCAGTTGGGCAATACGCTCCAGGGCGTAATTGCCCAGACGCTCATTCCCAGGATGGACAAGCCCGGACGGGTGGCGGCAATTGAAGTCATGGTCGCCACGCCGGCGATCCGCAACCTGATTCGTGAAGGAAAAACCTTCCAGATCATTAGTCAGATTCAAACCGGTGCCAGGTACGGGATGCAGACCCTGGATATGGCCCTGCGCGCTCTCTATATGAAGAAAATCATCAGTAAAGATGAAGTTATCAGTCGTGCCAACGATCCGGAAACGCTGGTCAAGATGCTGTAGAAATAATAAAGAAATTTGAAATATTTATTTTGACAAAAGGATTATTTTGTCAAATAAAGAATAAATATTACGGTGATTTTTATGAAGTTTAGCTATAAAGCCCGTAGTGCTTCCGGGAGGCTGTTTACGGGCAAGGTGGAGGCGGAAAACCGGTATAAGGCGGCGGCGCTACTTAGAGAACGCCGGTTATTCGTGGTAGAGTTAAAAGAGTCTGCTTCCGGGGCGGCGGTTTCTTTTGATTTGAATAGATATTTTCAGCAGAAGGTTACTACCAGGGAACTGGCTGTGATGTGCCGCCAGCTTGCCACCATGGTAAAGTCGGGGGTTCCCATACTGCAAAGTCTCAATATATTGTACCAGCAGTGCGATAATAAAACCCTCAAGGAAACCCTGCAAAAAGTTACCGGGCTTCTGGAAGGCGGAAAGTCCCTGACGGAAGCATTGAAGGCGCATCCCAAGGTTTTTCCCCAGATCTTTATCAGTATGATTGAAGCCGGGGAAGTGAGCGGCGCCCTGGACCAGGTGCTGGAACGGCTGGCTGTCAATTTCGAGAAGGAGCACGACTTGAAGGAAAAAGTCAAGTCGGCCATGACTTACCCGGCGGTGGTCGTAGTTGTCGCCGTGCTGGCGGTAATTGCACTGATGGTGCTGGTGGTGCCGACCTTTGTTAATATGCTTCAAGACATGAATGCGCCCATTCCTTTTACAACGCAGTCGATTATCTTAACCAGCGGGTTTCTTAAGAATTACTGGTATCTTTGCCTGCTAATGATGGTGGGGGTAATTGCCGGTTACAAGCAGGCCGTGAAGACCGGGCAGGGTAAAAAAGTCAGGGACAGCCTGGTTTTAAAACTGCCGATATTCGGACCCGTGCTCCAAAAGATCATCATTTCCCGTTTCTGCCGGTCTCTGAGCACGCTTTTGAAGAGCGGGGTTCCGGTCTTGCAGTCGCTTGAAGTGGTGAAGAACATTGCCGGTAATTACGCGGTGATCAAAAGCATTGAAGATGCTGAAAACAGTATCAAAAAAGGGCAAAGCATTTCGCTGCCGCTGCAGAAAAGCGGGGTGTTTCCGCCCATGGTGACCAGGATGATTTCGATCGGCGAGGAAACGGGTTCAATCGACGCCCTGTTGGAAAAGATCGCCGATTTTTACGAGCGCGAAGTGGAGGATGTGGTTTCCCGCCTGTCCTCCATGCTGGAACCGGTATTGATTGTCGGTATGGGTGGTGTCGTGGGGTTTATCATACTTTCCATCATGTTACCTATGTTCAGCGTGATCAATAGCGTGGAATAATTCTTGGCCAGTAAACCGGCCGGGGTTACATGCAAAAAACAAAAGGAGGTGAAGACATGAAACTGATGCGAAACGAACGCGGCTTCACCCTCATTGAGTTGATGGTGGTGGTAATCATCATCGGTATTTTGGCTGCCATTACCATTCCGACCATGGGCAAGCAGATCGATAAGACCAAGGTTATGAGGGCTGTTGCCGAGTTGAAAAGTATGAAAACCCAAATTGATATATATTATGCAGAGAATGGCACTGTACCTGAGGCATCTAACAATGCTGATAGTTCATCTGCAATATCTCGTGTTTTAAGAGATGCCGGGTTTGACTGGAAAGACACTAATGATGCTGCCAATACGGGGTTGGAAGACCCGTGGGGTAATGCGTATATTTATTCTGTAGACGATACTACTGATTTAACGGCTTATAAAGTTTCTTCTGGCGGACCGAATGGTGGTATTGCTGCTGCAGATATTGATAAGAATGATGATATTGTTATAACGCTTACAGAAAATCCAACAGAAGAATGTGGTTTTGATACAACTCTTGACAGTACAGCTCTTAGTGAGGCTAATGTTAGTTCAAAGTAAAATTCTATTCTTCACTTAGTTCGGCAGGGCGGGTTATTTAAAAGACAACCTGCCTTGCCATACATTACAAAGTCCACACCATTGGTGGGTTTATAAACAAATGTTGTTAAAAAAATTAAACAGTTACGGTTTTACTTTAATTGAAGTAGCCGTGGTGGTTGTCGTTATTAGCCTGGTGGTGGCGGTTACCCTGCCCGATTTTAATAAGACCATCGGGCTTTACAACCTGGAAAGCTCGGCCAGGGAACTGGCTTCAGATATGCGTTCGTTGCAGCAATCCGCGATTAAAAATGAAAGCGCGGGGTTTAAGATCGTCTTTGATGTTGAGGAAGAAAGTTATTCCCTGTTCAATACCGATGAGGGGTTGACTGCATACCTGACCAAAAACCTGCCCGCCAACGTTGACCTGTATAATACCAATTTTGACGGCCATGCTTTGATTTGTGCCGCTAACGGTCGTCCCGCCGGCGGGTTCGGCGGTACGATTACCCTGCGGGATTTGAGGACCGGAGCGTTAAGGTACGTGATTATTAATACTTTAGGCCGGGTACGGGTGGATGACACTCCGCCGTAATAATTTATATCTTCCGGGGGGTGGTGGCTTGAAATTACCGGTTTTAAGTAATCAGCGCGGCATGACCCTGCTGGAAGTATTGGTGGCTTTTATTATTTTGACCATGGCGCTGGTGACGATGATGAACGCCTTTGTCCTGGGAAGCCGCCAGAATACCGGCACTAACTGCTACAACACCGCTCTGTCCCTGGCCCAGAGTAAGATGGAAGAGATCAAACACCGTAATTTTAACAGCGTTACAGATGTCACCGCTACTGATTTTTCCTCTGAAACTGATTATTCCGGTTTTACCGGTTATTCTTATACGGTAACCGTGGATGACGGTGGCCTTAACTTGAAGACGGTTACGGTGGCGGTCACTTACAGTGAGGGAGGAGTATCAAAAGAGGTCTCCGTTACCACGGATGTGGTGAAAAGGTGAAGGTTGTGCGCGTGCAAGAGGAGCAAAGAGGTTTTACGCTGGTTGAACTACTGATTTCGGTTTTTTTATTAAGCATTCTTTTCCTGGCCGTATGGGGAATTTTCGTGCAGGGTTTCGTCCTGTGGAAGCAGGGTGAAAACAAAGTCGACATGTACGACAGCCTGCGTATCGCGCTTGACCGGTTGGGCCGGGAACTGCGTTATGCCCAAAGTATTAATGCTTCCAGCGACGGTTCTAATCTTTATTTCGAAAATGCCGGGGGAGCTACAGTAAGGTATTATTGTTCCGCTTATGCCTTGTACCGGCAGGAGTCGGGTGCCGTTGCCCAGCCGCTGGCAAGTGACATGCAAAGTGTGGGTTTCACCTATTTTAATTCTTCGGGAACGGAAGTGACCGACCTGGCAGCGGAGGCGGCAGCGGTGACACAGGTAAAAATTATGCTCACCGCCAAAAAACAGGGCAGCCGGGTAGATGCGGTTCCGTTGACGCAGAAGGTAAGTTTGAGGTCCCGGTTATGAAACATTTAAAAAATCAATCCGGACAGGCTCTCGTCCTGGTGATGATGGTGCTGACCGTGATGCTGCTGATGGGTTCGTCCCTGCTCACCCAGGGCGGTAAGAGCCGCGCAGCCTCCTATGGAGAGGGGGAAATGGTGCGGGCTGGTTACATTGCCGAGGCGGGAGCCGAAAGGGCCCTGGCGGAAATAAAAAACGGCCCCGCCCGGTTTAAGGGTTTAACTTTGGATGAAAATGTAGAGTTGATATCAAACCTGGTTTACGGGAGCGGGAAAATCAACAGTGTCATGGTGAAAAGAATATCGGGTACGGGGAACCCTACTGCATTTTATATCAAAGCGGAGGGCACATGCGGGGACGCTCAACGTACGATCAGGGTGCAGGGGGAGATGTACGACCCGGTAGATTTCTCCAGAGGGGTTTGGGTCGGGACCCCGTCGTCTTTTTCCAATAACAGCATTATTATCTCCGACGTAACCGCGCAAGGGGCATTGACTTTTATCAATAACAGCGCTGCTAACGGTGTAATTACGGCTGCCGGCGACGTGACCCTGAATAATAATATGACCGCGACAAGGATTATCACCGGGGGAAATCTTACCGTGAAGAATAACGTGGTGGTAACTATGGACGTCAGTGCGGCGGGAAACGTAAAACTTGAAGAAAATGCCCAAATTGCAGGAGAGGTTAATGCCGGAGGGGATATCGAAATGTCCAACAACTCAGTAATAACCGGAAACGTTTATTATAACGGCAGCATCATCAATTCGGGTGCCACTATCGAGAAGGAACAACACCCGGGCGCGGCGGAAACGGTTGACGTTTTCATACCTGCATTTCCCGTCCTGGATGAGGACTGGTACGCGGAAAACGCGGACCAAATCCTGGCGGGCGATTTGTCCGGCACCTTCAGTCTGGACGGTATTTGGTACCATACCGGTGATATAAGTATTTCCGGTGCCTATTCCGGTAACGGGACGGTTGTCGCCGGGGGTAAAGTAACTATTGACGGAGATTTAGACCGGGCGGATGCAGAATCGAGTTTAGCAGTGCTTTCCTTTGGCAACAACGGGGGTGTGGGGATAGAAGTAGGCAAAGATACATCGGCCCATGCCCTGCTTTACACCGGGAACCAAATAGTCATCGATAATAATGCGCACGTTTACGGAAGTTTGGTATGCAACGAACTGGATTTAAACAAAAACACCCGGGTAACTTATGACGGCACGCTTCAGGACGGCCACCCGGATTGGGTTACCACGGTGGTAAAGGTTACCTCCTGGAAGGAAAAATATTCGGTTTTTTAAACTTTTAGCGGTGAACCGGAGGAGCAGTGCATTCATGGTGTTTAAAAAAATTAAATTTAATCCGTTAACCGGCGGAAAAGGATTATTTTCTACCGACTTCCTGAACCGGCTGGCACCGAAAAAAACCCGCTTTGCAGCGGTAGACATAGGTTCCAGGGAAATCAAGGTGTTGGAAATAAGTACCGCGGACGGCAGTCCCGGGGTTACCGCCTTCGGAAGGTTGGAAACGCCGGTGGGGGCGTTGGGGGATACCCTGGACGGGGAAGCCTTGACCAACGCTCTGAATGATGTGATGTTGGCCTCGGGTAGCGAAGTGAAGGAAGTCATTGCCACTATCAGCGGAGACAGGGTGATTACCAGGCACGTGAAAGTGCCGGTAATGCCCGAAAGGGAACTGGAAGCCGCCGTTAGGTTCGAAGCGGAAAAGTTTATCCCCCTGCCGTTGGATGAATTGATCATCAGATATCTTAATTTAGGAAAAATTGACTCCGGTGATGAAAAAAAATTAAATTTACTGTTAGCTGCCGTACCGCATGAGTTTGTTTGCGATTATTACAGTATTTTTGCCGGGGCCGGACTGGTCCTGGCGGCTATAGATCTACAGCCGGTGTGCCTCTGGCGGGTTTTCAGCGGTCTGGAAGCTTCCGCGGCCGGGGAGGGTGCCGCCGGGATCTTGGATATCGGAGCTTCTACCACCCAGTTCCTGGTGGTGCACAGCGGGGACTTGCAGTTTGCCCGGACCCTGCCCGCAGGCGGAGATTTGCTCACCCGTTCCCTGGCGGAAAACTACGGACTGGAATTTGCACAGGCACAAAAGATGAAAGAGGAAGAAGGCGAGCTTCTCGGCTCCAAAGAAGCGGTGGATGATGCCGCCCCGGGAGCCATGCAGATGGATTTCTCTTTGCGGGACGGGCTTTCCGAATTGATCCGGGAAATCCGCCGCTCGCTGGAATTTTACGCGGTACAGGAAAACGCCCCGGCGATCGAAAGGTTTATCATCAGCGGCGGCACGAGTAAATTAAAAGGTTTTAGGGAATTTTTTGCGGAAGCTATGGAGGTGCCCGTGGATTTCGGGAATCCGGGTATCACCGGCCTGCCCGGAAATGAGCAGGAAGAGTTTCCTTTTGACCAGGCGTTTGCCGTGGTTTTAGGCACGGCACTCAGGGAGGTGGTCGATTGAGGTACCGGGTAAATCTTCTCCCTAACAAGCTGCAGCGGAATATAAGTATTGATGTCGGCAAACTGGTGAAAAGAGTGGTGGTCACCCTGGCGTTAGTATCCCTCGCTACCGGGTACGGAATATTTCTGTTTAATTTCCATGCCACCAAGAAAGAATTGGCTGCTGCTGAAAAAAAGTTTGCACGAGTGCAGGTGGTAGTCAAGGAAGTCGAGGCAATTAAAAAAAAGCGGCTGGAAAACGAAAAGACGATTGGCGAATTTAGAGAACTGCTCAAAAAAAGACAGACCTGGGCCGGTGTCCTGAAAGAAATAAATTATCACTTGCCTGAAGATGTATGGCTGGAAAGCATAGACTTATCTTATACCGAACAGCAGGCAGGGCCGGAGCAGCCTGCTCGGGAAGATAAAGACGCATCCGGCGGCCCGGAGGCTGGTAAGGGGCCGGAAAATGAGGAGCATCCGGTGGTGCCGGTTCCCAATACCCTGGCGATTGCCGGGTACTCATGTTCGGTGCCTGCGGTTGGTATTTTGGTCAACAACCTGAACCAAATGCCCTGCTTTAGCAGGGCGGAACTGGTGACATTGTGTGAAGATGAAAAATATCCGGTGGTTACTGAGTTTACGGTGTCCACAGCTATCAAGGAGGGTGGCCGGTAATGTGGCAGGGGTTTCAAACACGCGAGAAAATTTTACTGGCCGCCCTGGGAGTTGTCGTGTTAACATTTGTCATAGTCAAATTTTTATTAATACCCCAGATATCGGCGCATGGTGAAAATAAGGCCGCTTTGGTGGCAATGCAATCAAAACTGCAGACTGCCGAAGCAGTGGCCGGATCACAAAAGCAAGAAACCGCGCTGGCATCAAAGACGGAGGAAGTGCTTGACCGGCTAAAACCGGTGTTTGATAAAATAATGGATGACGGTCTGGCCCTGGTCCAAATCGGGTTGCAAGCTGAAGAGACCGGTGTTGAAATCGTTTTATTTAAACCTTCAACAATTATTGACCGGGAAGTATATCTCATGTTGCCTTGCGAATTTCAAGTCCGGGGTGCATATCCCGCGGTGATTGATTTCATTGCCGCCATGGAAACATTGCCCGAACTGTCTGAACTCAGGAAATTAAAGGTCGAGCCGTTTGTAGAAAAGCGGAAGGAAGCACCGGGGGATGCCGGTAACCGTGAAGCCGTTTCGTATGAAGATAATTACGCCGAAGTGGTGCCGGTCCAGGACGGCAGGGTCGAGGCGACTTTTAAACTGGTCACGTTTACCGATCCGGCGCCGGGAACCAGGCTGCAGCTTGAACAGGTGCTTAAATGGGCGGGCGGACGTTATAATTCCTTCGAGACGCCGCCGGGTATGATGCACCTGCCGCCTCCGGACGCGGAAGGTATTGCCCGGACGGTTAATAAAAGTGTATATAATTAAAGATTTTTACTGTTACTGGTACTCGCTATCATGCGCGATATAAATCTTGATTTTATAAAAGTTGGTAAACCGGACAAACTAATGGATTGAAACCGTAAAATATTAAAATAAAAAATAAATGTTTTCGACGGGGGGTAATTCCTTTGATGGACAAACAAGTTTTAAAAGAAGCATTGGATGCCGCACTTGCTAACGGGGGCGATTTTGCCGATATTTTTATTGAGAATAAACAAACCACCGGAATCAGATGTGAAGCCGGTAAAATTGAGCGGGTACAATCAGGCCTGGATATCGGCGCTGGCATACGTGTCCTTTCCGGGGATTCCACTGCCTACGCCTATACCAACGACCTTTCCCGCAAGGGGTTGGTCAGTGCCGCCGGGATGGTTAGCCGTGCGGTTAAAGGAAGCAAAAAAGAAGTCAATCTGGACTTGCGGACAGTAAAATCACCGGTGAAATTTTCATTTCAAGAGCGGCCGGAGGACGTTCCCGCCGTCAGTAAGGTTAAGGCGGTGGAAGCTGCCGACCAGGCGGCGCGTGCGGTTGATAACGAACAGATCAAACAGGTAATTGCCGGATACGGAGATGTGGTGCAAAAAGTGGTTATTGCCAACAGCGCGGGGGAACATGTGACAGACGAGCGTATCCGTACGCGGCTCATAGTACAGGCCGTGGCGGCTTCAGGTCCGGTGATTCAAACCGGGATTGAAGTGGTAGGCAGCCTATGCGGTTTTGAGCTGTTTGAGGATTACCGGCCGGAACAGGTTGGCGCCGGCGCCGCGCGAAGGGCGGTGGAAATGCTCCAGGCCAAACCGGCTCCCGCCGGCAGGATGCCTGTGGTTATGGCCGCTGAAGCGGGGGGGACCATGATTCATGAGGCTTGCGGCCACGGGCTGGAGGCCGACCTGGTTCAAAAAGAGATCTCGGTTTACGCGGGTAAAAAAGGACAAAAGGTTGCTTCCCCGGAAATTACCGTGGTCGACGACGCCACCATAGACAATCGTTACGGGTCGTACCGGTTTGACGATGAAGGCGTACCTGCTGCCCGCGTAAACTTAATTGAAGATGGCGTATTAAGCGATTATCTGTATGACCGCTTGACCGCAACCAATGACGGCAGAAAGTCCAACGGTCACGGCCGCAGGGAGTCTTACCAGCATAAGCCGATACCCAGGATGGGAAACACTTATATTGCACCGGGCAAGACCGACCCGCAGAAGATTATCCGGGAGACCAAGAACGGGTTACTGGTAAAGAAAATGGGCGGCGGCCAGGTAAATACAACCACGGGTGATTTCGTTTTTGATGTTGCCGAAGGCTATTTGATTGAAGACGGTGAAATCGGTCCGATGGTGCGGGGCGCCACTCTGACCGGGAACGGTCCCGAAGTGCTTAAAATTGTCGAAATGGTGGGGAGTGACCTGGGGTTCACCATTGGTACCTGCGGCAAGGACGGTCAGGGGATGCCGGTGAGTGATGCTCAACCTACCATGGCGATAAAGGAGCTCGTTGTTGGCGGCACCGGTCACGGTGGCACCGGCGGCAAAATAAGGCGTATTTAAAAAGTTCATTTACGCAAACCCTTTTGTTCGGTCTTGTTTGCTTTTTTTTGTCCGGAGGTTTTTATACACAACTTTTTTTGTGGGGGCATATGTTAAATGTAGTGGTAAAAACACCAGTAGGAACTGATTCTTCGCCGTTTCACAGGGGGTATCAAGATTGAAAATCGGGGACATAGTGACCAGAAAGATTTACGGAGAGGAAATGCAGTTTTGCATAATCGGTTTCTATACCAGCCAGGAAACGGGGGAAAGAGTAGCGATCCTGGCTCTTTTGGACCCCACACTGATCGTTGAAGCTTCGGTCCAGGATCTGGCGCCGATTTCAGCGAGAAACCTGCTGGCCCTGACAACACCGAATTTTGTA
Organism: uncultured Pelotomaculum sp.; assembly: GCA_964413055.1. Lineage (GTDB taxonomy): Bacteria > Bacillota > Desulfotomaculia > Desulfotomaculales > Pelotomaculaceae > UBA3102. Next base: position 137,514 of record CAYPRB010000006.1, read on the forward strand.
CACTAAAACTGCCTTACGGCAGTTTTAGTGTTTTCTTAAAGGAATAATCTTACTTCCATTGAATTATACTAGTTGGAATATCGGAAAAAGGAGCTGTTAAACGTGGAACGGGAAAGTGTATTCGTTGATATAGCCGAAACCGCTGTTAATAAAGCCGTCCGTGCCGGTGTCCAAATGGCGGAAGTGTTCGTCAGCAAGAGCAGTCAGTTGAATATTGAAGTCAGGAACGGCAGTGTAGATACGATGAAGCTTGCCGAAGACCGGGGTATGGGCCTGCGGGTATTCCGGGACAACCGTACGGGTTTTGCTTTCAGTACGGATTTAAGCAAACGCGGCATTGAAGAAGTCGTCAAGCAAGCGCTGGTTAATTGCATGAATGCCTCGGAGGACCCGTTTTTGCGCCTGCCGCCGCCCGGGCCGGCCTACCCCGAACTTGACCTTTACGACCCGGATATAAAGGCCGCTACCGTGGAAGAAAAAATAAACCTGGCAAAATCTATGGAGGAAGCGGCCCGGGCATATGATTCCAGGGTAAAGGTAATCGAAAGTTCTACCTACCAGGATGGGGAGGGATTGGTTGCTATTGTTAACAACCTGGGGATGAAATTAACCTACCGGGGGGCCTATTGCGGTATTTACCTGGCCCTGGCCGCCGGTGAGGGTGAAGACAGCCAGACGGGATTTGCCCTGGATTTTGGTTTGCAATTCAAACCGCTAAAACCTGAAGCGGTGGGGCAGGAAGCTGCCCGGCGTGCGGTGAGGATGCTGGGAGCGGTTCCCGTGACCACCCGTAAGGTACCGGTGGTTTTGGAACCTTACGTGGCCGTTGGCTTTCTTGGTTTAATCGGTCCGGCGCTTACGGGGGAGGCGGTACAAAAGGGCCGGTCCTTATTTGCCGGAAAAACCGGCACCCGCGTGGCTTCGGAGAAGGTAACCATCATAGATGACGGGGCGCTGCCGAAGGGCATAGCGTCCGCTCCCTTTGACGGCGAGGGGGTGCCGACTTCCAGGTCGGTGCTTATTCAAGACGGGATGCTCCGGGGCTACCTTTATAATACGTACAGTGCCGCCAGGGACGGGGTTCAATCGACCGGTAACGGCGTGCGCAGTTCATTTAAGGGAACCCCGGAAGTGGGGACGACTAACTTTTTTATTGCGGCCGGCAATACACCGGTAGAAAAAATTATTGGAGAAGTGGCGGACGGTATATATGTGACGGAGGTTATGGGCATGCATACCGCCAATCCTATATCCGGAGACTTTTCAGTGGGAGTGGCGGGTTTATTAATCAAGGACGGAAAGCTTGCATCTCCGGTTCGTGGTATGGCCATGGGGGGAAACATAATTGAACTGCTGGCCGGTATTGATGCCGTGGGAGATGATTTAAAGTTCTTTGGCGGTAGCGGTGCGCCGACTTTAAGAGTGACCGGTATAACTACGAGCGGGCAATGAGATTATAAATCGGTTGTTTAAAATTTCCGGTAAAAATAAGGGATTGTACAGGCTTCTGGACGTATAAAAGCATATTGTGGTAATATATTGCTATACGTTTCAAGGGGTGGTTGTGATTGAAAATTTTGGTACTGCACGGACCCAATTTAAACCTTTTGGGCAAGAGAGAACCTGCCGTATACGGCAGCTGCACACTTGATGAGCTAAACCGGCAATTGGTGCACCTGGCCGGAAGGCTGGGAGTTGAAATAACCTGCCGGCAGTCCAATCATGAAGGCGAGTTAATCGATATTTTGCATGGTGCAGCGGCGGAGTTTGCCGCCGTTGTTTTCAACCCCGGGGCCTACAGTCACTATAGTTATGCCTTACATGACGCCGTTTTGTCCATTACCATCCCCACTATCGAAGTACACCTGTCCAATATCTACGCCCGGGAGGATTTCCGCAATCATTCCGTAATTGCCCCTGCGGCTGCGGGGCAGATCAGCGGGCTGGGAATTAACGGGTATTTTTTTGCTTTGAGGGCCGCAGTTGAATTGGCAGGCACATAAACGGGAGGAGCTTTTATTGGAAATGAGAGTCGGGAAATTACGCGGGTTGATGCAGGAAGCCGGAGTAGGTGCTTTATACATCACCAGTCCCGAAAACCGCTTTTACCTGAGTGGTTTTTCCGGTACTGACGGCACTCTTTTGATAGACGAGGAAACCGCTTATTTATTGACGGATTTTCGTTATACGGAACAGGCATCACGGGAGTGCCCGGGGTATAAAATTATCGAGGTTAAGAATTCTTACCTTGAATCTTTATCGGAGGCGGCGGCAGAAAACGGTGTTACCGTGATGGGTTTTGAGGGGGGCCACCTGACTTATAAACAGTATGCCGCCATGAAAGCTAAACTGCCGGGGTTAAACCTGAAACCTACCGAAGGCCTGGTGGAGCAATTAAGACTGTGTAAGGATGATGAAGAAATAAAATATATTACCGCAGCCGTGCGGCTTACCGATGAGGCGCTTGCCGAAATATTACCTGCTGTAAGGCCGGGGGTTTCGGAACGGGAAATTTCACTCCGGTTGGAATATATCATGCGCAGCCGTGGAGCGGATGGAGCCGCGTTTAAATTTATCGTGGCTTCCGGCCCCCGGTCAGCTCTACCTCACGGTGTGGCTTCAAAAAAGATCATCCGGGAGGGCGAGTTGGTCACGATAGACTTAGGTGCCGTCTACCGGGGTTATCATTCCGATATGACCAGAACGATGGTGGTAGGCAGGCCGGACCGGATGCAGAAGGATATTTACAACCTGGTTCTGGAAGCGCAGGTGAAAGCTGTTTCCGTCGTGAAGGCCGGAGTAAAGGCTTCGGAAATTGATGCTGCCGCCAGGAAAGTGATTGAAAGCAGGGGTTACGGTAAGCAGTTCGGACACAGTACCGGACATGGTTTGGGTTTGAACATACATGAAGGCCCCAGGTTATCCTCAAAGGAAACTATGGTTTTGCAGGCAGGTATGGTGGTTACCGTGGAACCTGGAATTTACCTGCCTGGTTGGGGTGGCGTAAGAATTGAGGATACGTTGCTGGTGGAAGACGGCGGTTCAAGGGTGTTGACTAAATCACCTAAAGAAGAATTAATGGTTTTGTAATCAATATTATCTTAACGGGAGGCGGGAGAATTGATTTCAACCAACGATTTTAAGACCGGACTCACCATTGAGTTGGAGAGAGAAGTGTTTCAGGTCATCGAATTCCAACATGTTAAGCCGGGAAAAGGGGCCGCTTTTGTACGCTCAAAACTAAAAAACATGCGGACGGGTGCGGTCATTGAAAAGACCTTTAGTGCCGGAGAAAAAATCCCCAAGGCCAGAATCGAAAGACGTGAAGTTCAGTACTTATATAATGACGGCAAAGATTATAACTTTATGGATATGGAATCTTACGACCAGTTGGCCATGGATGCCGAGCAGCTGGGCGATGTTGTGAAGTATTTGAAAGATAATATGAATATTCAAATTTTGACATTTCAGGGCAAATCAATCGGTGTGGAACTGCCTAATTTTGTGGAGTTGGAAGTCGTCGAAACGGCTCCCGGTATTAAAGGTGACACGGCTTCGGGTGGTTCCAAGCCGGCCACTCTGGAAACCGGTGCCGTGGTCCAGGTGCCTTTCTTTATTAATGTGGGCGATAAGCTCCAAATTGATACCCGTACCGGGCATTATATTAAGCGTGTTTAATCCGAAGCATGTTTAAAACCCCCTGATTAGAGACATACTATAAAAGCCAAAATTAGCCACGTAACAATTTTACCAAAGGGGGTACTTTTTTGATGAGGGATTTGAAGTCGAGGGTGGCATATTTGCAGGGATTGTCTGCCGGGCTAGATTTGGATACCGGAAGCAAAGAGAATAAACTTTTAAGCGGTATTATCGAGGTGCTAAATGATTTTGCACATTCCATGAGCGACCTGGAAGACGGCCATGAACAGTTGGAAAATCTACTGGAGAGCATAGACGAAGACCTGTATCAATTGGAAGACGAAATTTATGAGGAAGATAATGCAGATTATCACGAAGTGGATTGCCCCGGTTGCGGTGAAACGGTTTATTTTGACGCCGGTATTATTGAAGCAGATGATATTATTGAAGTAACCTGTCCTAATTGTGGTGAAGTTGTTTTTTCCAACGACCATACCTATTTGAGCGAAAGTAATCCGAAGGAATATAATGAACAGTTGACCGGCAGCGCGGCAGGTGCGGAAGAAGAGGATATTTAGGTTTAAGTGCGCATATTAATGTTTTTGTTTTTTAAATAATATATATATATATTTGTGAAGAGATAGGTCAAGGCCGTCTTGGCAACTGGGCTAAACCCAGTTATCAAGACGGCTTTTTTTGTTGTTTGGCGAATTATGACATGAACCGCGTTTTAAGTTTACAGGTCGCGGAAGGCGAATTTGTTCTTGATACATTATTATTTTTTGGAATATCTTACCGGGTGTTTCAATATTAATTAGCAGGGGAGGGATAAGCTTGAGTAAAGTCTGTCAAACCGTACAGGTGCAAAACGGTAATAAGGCGGTAAGCGATATTTTACCGGTTCTTCCCTTGCATATCCGCCATATGCTCATTAATTTGCCCCAGTCAATCAAGGAAAATGTGGAAGAAATCCGTATTAGGCAGGGCCGGCCCTTGGTGCTGGGGCTTTCAGGCGAAGATGTCTTTTTAGATCCGGGTGGTAAACCCGTAAAACTGGCGGTTGATGCGTACAAGGTTACCGCTAAAGATATGGAGCGCCTGATCCAGTTAATCAGCGGCTCATCTATTTATGCCCTGGAAGAAGAACTGAAAAACGGTTTTATCACTTTGCCCGGGGGGCACCGCGCGGGTATTACCGGTAAAGCGGTTTTGGAAAAAGGAACTGTCCGGACACTAAAATATTTTTCCGGTTGTAATATCCGGGTTTGTCGGGAAATAACCGGAGCTGCTTCAGGCTTAATGCCGTACCTGATTAATAAAAAGTGCCGGGATATTTATCATACGCTTTTGATATCGCCTCCACGTTGCGGAAAAACGACTGTTCTCAGGGATATAATCAGGCAAATCAGCAGTGGAATCCCCGGGCTGGAACTACCGGGACTGGCCGTGGGTTTGGTGGACGAGCGTTCGGAAATAGCAGGTTGCTATAAAGGAGTACCACAGTTGGACGTGGGAGTGCGGACCGATGTTCTTGACGGGTGTCCCAAAGCGGAAGGAATGATGATGCTATTGCGCTCGATGAGCCCGCGCGTGATCGCAGCTGATGAAATCGGCCGGCGAGAGGATGTAGATGCTCTGGAGGAAGTTTTGAATGCCGGGGTTAAGGTCTTGATTACCGCCCATGGTTCCTCTCTGGCGGATTTGGTAGAAAGGCCGGTTATGGAAAAGGTCATCAATCATAAAATGGTTGACCGCATTGTCATTCTAAGCCGGTTCCGGGGGGCGGGAACGATAGAAAATATTATTGACGGAAAAAGTCTTTGTTCTTTGGGGGTGATCAAGTGCTGAAATTGTTGGGTGCTGCCATGGTTGTAGCGGCAAGCGGTCTTTGCGGAATAGTTATGGCCGGAGGCTATTCCCGCCGCCCCAAAGAACTGCGTTATCTAAGAACGGCTTTACAGATGTTGGAAACCGAGGTGGTTTACGGGGCGACTCATTTGGCGGAAGCTATGAAGCAGGTTGGCTCACGCTGCGACGATGCGGTAGGACCATTATTTTGCCAGACTGCCGGAGAGCTTTCAGCGCTGACCGGGGTAACTGCTGCTGAAGCTTGGGAAAAATCATTGCACAATTATTACCCTGGTTCAGCTTTAAAGCCGCAGGATTTGTTAATTCTGCGCAACTTGGGGGCATCCCTGGGGATATCGGACCGGGATGACCAAATCAAGCACCTGCATCTGGCCATGGAGCAAATCAAGGCCGAAACTGTTGCGGCTGAAGAAGAAGCGGCACGAAATGTCAAGCTTTGGAGTTATCTCGGATTTTTGGGCGGGTTGCTGTTGGTTTTGGTTCTTTATTAAAAGAAAGAGGGGTTTGATATGGACAGTAATATTGATTTGATTTTCAAAATTGCCGGTGTCGGTATACTGGTAGCGGTGCTCCACACTATATTGAAGCATGCCGGAAAAGAAGAACAAGGCCATATAGTTACCCTTGCCGGTATTGCGATCGTGTTCATCTGGGTCATTCAACTGCTGGGTAATTTGTTTGATCAGGTGAGGTCGGTTTTCAAGCTTTTTTAATGATAGAAAAAGTCATAATGGTTATGAGTATTACCGTGCTACGATCAAAGTTCTTGGTTATAAAGATAGCGAGCGATAGGTTAAAAATCACCCGCAGGGTAAATATGTTCCCGCCATTAATTTGATGTAGGAGTCAAAAGTCATGGAAATTCTGCAAATTGTTGCCGTTGGTTTGATAGCTACGGTATTGATTATGGTAGTAAAAAGCCAGCGACCCGAATTGGCGGTGCTTCTGGGGGTAGCTGCCGGAGCGATTATTTTTTTGATGGTGCTGGGCAAGATCAGTGCGGTCATTAGTATTGTTAGGGATTTGGCAAGTAGGGCCGGGATTAATATGGTATATCTCGGGACCATACTAAAAATTGTCGGAGTAGCGTATATTGCTGAGTTCGGGTCGCAAATTTGTCGTGACGCAGGTGAAGGAGCAATAGCGACAAAGATTGAGTTTGCCGCTAAGATCTTAATTTTGGTGCTGGCGATGCCTATTGTCGTAGCAGTACTGCAGGCACTCTTAAAACTGGTACCTTAAAGGCGGTGCACACAGTGAGCAGAGTTTACCGGTTACTATTAGTTTTTCTTTTTTGTTTCGGGGTTCCGGGTGGTGCCGTAGCAGAACCAACTATGGTCGCGGAAAACGGTGCTGATAATTTATCACCTGAATTTGGTGCTGTCCAGGAGTACATTGAGCAGCTGGATGCGGAAATAGACAGTTCTGTTCCACAGATAAATTTTAAAGAACTGGTTACCCGGTTGATTAACGGGGAAATGGACTGGCAGCCTGCCGCAATATTTAAAAAAATACTAAGTCAGATTTTTAGTGAAGTGGTAGCAAATTTCGATCTGCTGGGTAAGCTGGTAATTCTGGCGGTGATCTGCGCTGTTTTGCAAAATTTAATTGCTTCTTTTGAGAAAAACACCGTGGGAAAGCTTACTTATTCCATTATTTACCTGGTGCTTATAACCATTGCCGTCAGTTCTTTTACACTTGCGGTCAATGCCGGTAGAGAAGTGGTAGATACCATGGTTATCTTCATGCAGGCGCTTTTACCGGTGTTACTTACTTTACTGGTGGCGGTGGGTGGAATAGCCTCAGCAGCCATTTTCAGTCCGGTGATTCTTACCACTTTGGGTGTGTTTGGAACGTTAATTAAAGATGTTATTCTGCCACTGTTCTTTTTTGTCGCTATTTTAAATATAGTGAATAGCTTGTCGGAACATTTTAAGGTTTCGAATTTAGCCGATTTATTAAAAAGTGTGGCTATGGGGTTGATGGGAATATTTTCAACTATATTCTTAGGGGTGCTTGCTGTCCAGGGAGTGGCGGGAGCGGTAGGGGATTCGGTTACGTTTCGCACCGCCAAATTTGGTGTAGGCGCTTTCGTGCCTGTAGTCGGGGGATTGTTGTCTGATGCCTTGGAAGCTGTAGTCAGTTCTTCCTTATTGATAAAAAACGCGGTGGGAATTGCCGGATTGGCGGCTATAGGCACTGTGATGCTGGTACCGCTTTTAAAAATCATCACCATGGCTTTTATCTACAAGCTTGCCGGTGCCTTAATCCAACCGGTCAACGACGGGCAAATGGTAAGTTGTTTGAACAGCCTCGGTAACAGTTTACTCCTGATTTTTGCCGCGGTAGCTACGGTGGGTCTGCTTTTTTTCTTTGCTATTACTATTGTCGTAGGTGTTGGGAACCTGACCGTGATGTTAAGGTGATTCCGGGTCATGGAGGGAGTTAATTGGATATCATACGCAGCCTGGTACAAAGCTTAATCGTCATTGTTATTCTGGCGGTTTTCTTGGAAATGCTGTTGCCTGCAGGTGGAGTAAATAAATACGTTAAGATGGTTGTGGGCTTGCTGATAATTGTAGCGGTAGTTCAGGCCGTAGGTAATCTGCTTCATTTTGATTTTACCGGAGAATTGCAGCCTTACGTGCAAAAAAAAGAAGATTTTTCATTTTCCACTATCTTGGAAAACGGTGAAAGAATTAATGCCGAACAGCAAGTGACGGCAATTGAACAATACCGGCAGGGTCTGGAGAACCAGATAAAGGCACTAGCCCGGGTTAACCGGGAAGTGTCCGTGATAGACGTTAAGGTCGAAGTTCAAACGCAAAAAAATGAAATTGAATACGGCCAGTTGCAGGAAATTGTGTTGTTTGTGTCCGGAAGCGCTGGAACAGAACCGACGGAACCGCAAAATGATCAAGTGGACGTGGAGGTGGAGCCGGTTACCGTACGGGTGGAACGTTTAAAGGAGGATAAGCAGGCAGGAGACGAAGTCCCTGGACCGCCCCGGGAAGAAGTATCCGGCCTGATCAATACCATAGCTGATTTTTATAATATATCTCCGGAGCAGGTACGGGTAGTATTTGCACCGGGCACATAAAAGCATAGAAGACATTATCTAAGGGAGGTGCTATTTTGAAAAAAATTTGGGAGTTTTTCGGTATGGGAGGAGAAAAAGAAAACGGGCTGCCCCCTAAAGAACAGGGCAGACGGAACCTTTGGCTTATTGGTCTTGCCGGTCTAGGAGTGTTGTTACTGGTTTTTTCAGGTGTGAGAGGAGAAAACACGACTTCCGGGCAGCAGCCCTTAAGTCAAGAAGAGTCCGGAATTGTGTTGCAAAAACAGTTTAAAAGCAGTATTGCTTTTGAGGAAAACAAGCTCAGTGAAAATTTATGTAACTTGCTCAGCCGGGTGGAAGGAGCCGGGCGGGTGCAGGTTGCGGTAAAAATTACCGGTTCGACCAACGTGGAATACGCGGTAAACAGTACTGTTGGCAAGAAAACAACCCAGGAGCAAGACCAGTCAGGCGGTACCAGATTGACTACGGAAAATACGGAAAGTGGTCAACTGGTAATGAACCGGACTGAGTCGGGAGGTGAGCAACCCGTTGTGGAGCGGGAGACAGCGCCCCGGGTGGTAGGGGTCCTGGTGGTAGCCGAAGGTGCCGGAGACGCCTTGGTAAAGGCAAGGCTTTTTGAGGCGGTCAAGGTTGCTCTGGGTATAGAGCCGCAGAAGATTGCCGTAGTACCTATGGAGGGGGGAGAATAATGTGGTCGATAATTGTAAAAAAACGGATCATAACCAGATTGGCAGCGCTGGTTGTTGTCGGGCTGACCGTTATTTGTTTGAACTTCTGGTTTGGTTTGTTTGAAGCCAACCGTAACGTGACGGAGAGCCGTGACGGTCGTCCCGTTACCGGTACGGTCGAATTTGAAGCAATGGAACCATCGTTACCGGAAGCGGATGAAAATAGTGAAGCAAAAGTTGCAGGGCATACCGGTGCATATTCAAATTTCTTTGTCGAGTACCGTCTGGAGAGGGAGCAAACACGCGGACAGCAGGTGGAGTGGCTGCGCGAGGTTATCAACAGCGATAATTCCAACGCAGCCATCAAGCAAAAAGCCCAAGAACAACTGCTGACGATCAGTCAAAACATGGTCTGTGAAATTGATTTGGTCAATATGCTCAAGGCAAAGGGTTTTAAAGAAGCGATTGTCCGGCTTAACGAAAATACGGTTACTGTAATTATCGCTGCGGATAGCATAACAGAAAAGGAAACTGAAGATATAAAAGAACTTGTTGCCATGGGGGCCGGAATGAAAGAAGAAAATGTGGTGGTTATCATCAAAAGAAAAGCTTGAAGAGTATAAATTAAAAATGGTTTCGAATATTATGTATACTTGCCCAAGAAAGGTTCCCAAAAACCTCTTTATTTACTATAATTATATTGATGGTCTTTTTTGATCATACGTGTATCGTATCGGGTTGTTATCTATAGTGACAACCTGTTTTTTTACATTTAATAGGTGGATAATATGGTGTGAGTATGGGAGGGGGAAAATTGGATCATTTGGTAAAGATAACTGATACGACTTTACGTGATGCGCATCAAAGTCTTTGGGCTACCAGAATGAGTACTGCGGATATGCTGCCGATTACGGATAAACTGGATCGTATCGGTTATCATTCTTTAGAAGTGTGGGGTGGAGTAACTTTTGATGTTTGTTTGCGATACTTGAATGAAGACCCCTGGGAGAGATTGCGTTTATTGAAGAAGCAAATCCGGCACACCCCGTTGCAAATGCTTTTACGCGGGCAATCACTGGTGGGGTATCAAAGCTATCCTGATGACGTGGTGGAATGTTTTGTAGAAAAGGCGGTAGAAAACGGTATTAATATCATCAGGGTTTTCGATGCGCTCAACGATGTCCGGAATTTGAGGACGACTGTGACAGCGGCTAAAAAGGCCGGTGCCCATGTACAAGCTGCTATGGTGTATACCATAAGTCCGATACATACCAATCATCATTATCTTGAATTGGCGCAGCAATTGGTTGCAATGGGTGCCGACTCAATATGTATTAAGGACATGGCAGGCCTTTTGGCTCCCTACCAGGCTTATGACCTGGTTAAATTGTTAAAGGAAAATATAGAGCTTCCCTTGCAATGTCATAGCCATTATATCGGTGGTTTGGCCGTAGGTGCATATATAAAAGCGGTAGAAGCGGGAGTGGACGTAATTGATACTGCCACCATGCCCTTGGCTTTCGGTGCTTCCCAGCCTCCTGTCGAAACCGTAGTTCGTGCCCTGCAGGGTTCTAATTATGATACGGGACTAAACATTCACGATCTTTTTGAAATTGCCAAATATTTTGAAGGGGTAAGAAAATCCGGGGATTTTGGCCGGGGAGTAACCAGAATCAATGATTTGCGTGTTTTTGACCACCAGGTACCGGGCGTCATGATCTCCAATCTGGTTACCCAGCTGGAAGAGCAAAAAGCTCTTTACCGTCTCGGTGAAGTCCTGGATGAAATTCCCGTAGTACGCAGGGAACTTGGGTATCCTCCGCTGGTAACCCCTAACAGTCAAATAGTCGGCACCCAGGCGGTACTAAATGTGCTTACCGGAGAAAGATACAAGCTGGTGCCCGGTGAAGTCAAGGATTATATCGCGGGTAAATACGGCCGGCCTCCTGCGCCTGTTGACCAAAAAATAATGAGTAAGGTGCTGGGTGACCGTGAGCCCATAACCTGCAGGCCTGCCGATTTGATAGAGCCCAGGATGGACAAAATAAGGAAGGAAGCAAAAGATCTGGTAAAAAGTGAAGAGGAGATTATTTCTTATGCCTTATTTCCTCAGGTTGCCAGGCGATTTTTGGATATGAAACACACGGGGGGCGTAAAAGAGTTTAACAACCAGGTTGTAAAAGACAAGAACAAGCCGGGGCAACAAGTTAGTTCAAAAAACATTTCCGGCCCGGTATTGACGTTGAAAGACAAAAAAAAAGGCGAAACCACCGGTAGGGAGGTAAGCAATATGAACCTGCAAGATGTAAAAGAGCTAATTAAGATCATCAGTGAAACCGATATCAGCGAAGTTTCTCTGGAGAGTTCCGGGGTAAAGGTGGCGATTAGAAAGGGTCAATTCCCTGAAGATAATCATAAAAGTGCAAATAAAGTGCCGGTACATCAGGTCCCGGCAACAAGTAATGAGAATGCAGTGACCATTGCTGCCGATACAGTATCTGAACCAATATCTGAAGAAGAAAAAAAAGAAGCGGATTCTGATTTGACTACAGTGACTTCACCGATGGTCGGTACTTTTTACCGGGCTTCTGCTCCTAATGCCCCCCCGTATGTTGAAGTCGGGGATCGGGTGCATAAAGGGCAGACGCTTTGTATTATAGAGGCCATGAAATTAATGAATGAAATTGAATCAGAAGTGACCGGTGAAGTGGTCAAGATCTCAGTTGACAACGGTACGCCGGTTGAGTATGGAC
>CAYPRB010000007.1:0-134147 GCA_964413055.1 uncultured Pelotomaculum sp.
GCCTTAACCTGCCTGATTAATATATGTTTCAATTCCTCATAGGCAGGCTAAAAACCCATTTTGTTGCCCAAAAAATAAGGCTTTTTGAATGAGCCCCTATATAATTTTTAAATTTTTTTTCTTGAGCAATCCTGTTATCGCAAGGTTCTTATCACTTAAGATTGTCGTCGCTCCCATGGTATTTCTACGCTATTAACTTTCGACGACAATTTTATTGTTCTTACCCTTCACATCAAATTATATTTTCATCCCCGCCTTTCTTCAAACCCAATATCTCCCGGTAATAATATTTTGTGGTGCGCAGGTAATAAAAAATAACCGAGTCCTCGTCTTTTCTAACGATTCTCTCCAATTCCATTTTCAATTTCTTCAAATTAGCATCGGAAATCTCTCCTTCGAGAACGGAATTCTGGACCCAATTGAGGTACTGACGGCACTTTTTCAGGACCTTGGCCACTCTTTTTTGGTTGACATCGTAAACCAATATAACAAACAGGGCAGGCTCACCAACCTTTTTCCTTATTTAAGTAACAACATACCGGCTTTTTGTTTTTACCACCTGGCGACAAAAGCCCGGTATTCCTTTTCATCCATCAGGTGTTTTTCCAGTTTATACAACTCTAAACGGATCAGTCTGCGGTAAGAAACCGGACGTCCGATTTCCCTGTGTTTAATGGTTGTTTTCAGTTTCTCGTCAAGATTTTCCACAAAACATTTTCTGGCTTTTTCTTTCATCATAATACCTTCCGTAACCCGGTCGAAATCATTTTTAGTAATCATCCTTTTCGCCAGCAAGGTAAAAATTAGCCTGTCCACTATGACCGGCTTGAATATTTCTGCTATGTCCAGGTTCAAAGTAAAGCGGCGAAAGTTTGTGGCATGTAAATAACCGATACGGGGATCCAGGTGCGTCTTATAAATTTCGCTGAGGCAGATGGTATACATGAGGGAATTACCGAAACTGATCAGGGTGTTCAGATAATTTTTAGGCGGACGGCGACTACGTTCCTGGAAGGCAAAATCCGGCTTGTCTACTATTTCATCAAAAGCCTTGTAATAGTATTCGCGAATATTTCCTTCCAGTGCCATCAGAGCCGAATTGTCTCTGCATTCTTCTATCGGTTCAATTAAATTTTCAATGGCATTAATTTTATCGCTTACATTCTTGTCCCGGCCGTGGTAATATTTTAAGATCTGGCGGATATTTTTAGCGGCTCCCCGCACAAATTCCTTCGCTATGGTCAGCCGTTTTTCTTCATTCAGGTAGTATTCCGCTTGTTTTAATGTCATGTAACCGGAATTCAGGTGCTCACGCGGGTAAAAAGATCCCATATAATATCCATGGTGGTTGAAATAATGCAAAACGATTTCTTTTATAGAGAGGAATTCTAACAATTTTTTGTTTACCGCCACTTCACCGAAAATCATGATCTCTCCAGTGTCTTCCACCGGAATAAAACGCCTGCCCTTCTCCATTTCAAAAGAAAGTGTGTTGTCTTTACGCGAAAGTTCGCCACTGGAAAAGATGTAAAGAGTTTTTTTCATACGTTTACCACCTGCTTTATAAGCGCGTTTACGACCAGCAAAACTCGGCGTAGGCGCATCTTCTGCAGAAGTTTATTTTTTTAGGTGCCGGCGGGCCGGGCAAGTAAAGGAGGCGCAGGATCTCCCGTCTTACCCTGTCCAGTTCCAGCTCCGTTTGTTCATCCAAAACCACTTCTTCCTTACGCTTTTCCCTGGGAAAACGCAACTCACCCCTGGCCGCGATACCGCGCTGTTTTAATTCGCTCAGGTAAAACGCCAACTGCATGCGGGCGCTGCTGCGGTACTTGGAGCTTTTTTTAACCTCCCCGATGACAAAACCCTCATCACTTGACCGGAATACGTCCATTTTACTGTGGCCCACCAACAATTCCTTGCGCTCACGCGGGTAAGAATAATCCTGAATGAAACGTCCCAGGCTCACATTGGCATTGTCCTCGTCCGGGTTAATCTGGTGTCCGATCAGCCAGACTTCCCTGGGACAGATGTAGTAATACCACACCAAGGTGCCGCTGACGTTTATTTCCCGGTTCTCCACCCTGAATTACCTCCTAAACTACGGAGTTAAAAGCAAATGACACCTTTCAAATTCATGCCCTTACTTTTTTATTAAGCTATTTTAAACTAAATTCTTCATATAAAAACCGAGGAGCTTTCTCCCTAATATTGCCTCGAATTATTTCTTCCGGAAATTTTCATCCAAAGATTCAACCACTCTAACCGGCTCAGGCAAAACAGGCCGGTTCTTATAATCGTTTTCTAATAACTTTCAAAGCTCTAATCCTGCCAGATTTCGTCGGGCAATTCGGTAGGAAACTGGATTGCCTGCGCCCAGTCTCCTCCTTTTTTCTTCCTTCCCTCCCCGACGCTTTCGACCGCGAATTCCAGCACGAACTGAAAAAATTCCCGTGCCCTCTGGGGATTAATTGGTATAAAACCGTGAGCAAAAATGGAGTTGTTGCGAATAACCAGCAGGTCCAGCAAGCGTCCCCTTCTTGCGGCAAACATCTTGCCCACCGGATGACCCAGGTCCAAAAGCAATTCAAAAGTTTTATACAAGGGCAGTTGCAGTTTGCCTGCCGGCCCTGTCTTGCTCTTTAACTCTTGGTACTTTGATTTAATTGTCCCGGGAAGCAAATCTACATTCAAGTTTCCGGTTTTTAATTCGGGATTAAACTCGAACAGGATAAACTGGGCCAGCATTTCCAGGCTGCGGTATGTCCTGGCTACCGCATCGTCATAATTTTGCTGGTGCAACCGGCGCTCCGCATTTCGGAGCAAGTCAAAAACAGGGGCGAATAAATGCACGGGCTTGCCCGCCTCTGCATAAGCTTTCTTGGAAGCTATAATTTCTTTTAAAAATTTTATTGAAAGAACAAGATGCCTCCCATAGTAATTCAGGTGCTCCAGGGCCTCCTGGTGATTAAATCTATCCCACTCTAAAAAAGCCGAACATATACTCTGGTAAGTCTGCAATATCTTGTCTTCTTTGGAACCGGGCAAGGCATCCATTGACGTCCCCTGGACCAATTCCAGGCAACCGGTATAATTGTACCGGGAAAAAAGGGATTTCAGTAACGCCAGTCGCTTGCGCCAGATCAGGGGCATCCAGTCGCAACGCAGCACCCGCTGACTGCCGGAACGCACTTTTACCAGGTCAACCCGGTCTCCTCCCACCAGAAACAACTCCACTTCTCCGTCGTCCAGGGCGGCGGCCACCAGGCCGGCAGTCATGGTCTTTGTCCCTCCCGTATAGTTGGCTAAAATTTTGCAACCGGGAAATCTTTTTTTAGCATCTTCAATTGCCGCCACACTATGCTCGTAACATTCGGCCAGGTTATCCATGCAGGGAATTCTAACAATTTCATACCGGGTTTCTTCCAGGCCGGTCTGGGCCACTATAGAAGGCGAATCCTGACCTTTTCCACAAGGAGTTCCCTCGCCAATTACCGCAATATAACTCCCGGCAGCTTTTCTGGGGTGTGTTATATCATCGGAACACAGGAAATATATAAAACGGGGACGGTGCTGGCGAATGGCCGTCACCAAAGGTTCACAAGAACCACCTACCGTAAGCAGTAAAATATTGCTCATGATCAAAACTTCCTTCCTCCCGGTCCAATCTATCTGTTTCACTAACTGAATAATGTAAAAACATCATTCATTGCTTAATTACATAATCAATGCCTCACCCTCAACTAATAAGCCACGATTACTAGAATAATAGCCTTCCCGCAAAATCCAGTGCCCCAGATATTCGTCCGCTATCTGTTGCGGGTGAAACCCGGGCCTGGCGTAAATACTAACGGAGATCCAGGCAATACGGCCGGCCAGTTTTCTCCAGGCCTCCCTACGTTTCCAACGGTCAATCTCACTATTGGCTGTGGCCATGTCCTCTATTAGTTGGGGATCCTGCTGAATTACTAAAAAAGTATGTTGCATTTTTTCTTTTCCCCGCAGGAGTTCATGTACAGGTAGGTCCTCCTGCCAGCGGGCGAACCTCTTCAAATGAACCCCACCGGCATCTTTCTTAGAAAACAACCCTTGAAAGTAGTAATTTGACAATTCAAGCACATCTTCTTCCAGCACTTCGGGGGTGTCTTTAATCAAATCCCTCGTCACCTGAAGATGAACCGGATCATAAATCATTTCTGAATACCTTCGTTCATCTTCGTCAAAAAGGTCGATGATTTCCACCCTGCTACGCCCTTTCTCACCTTCCCGGTTGCAGCGTCCGGCAATTTGAACCAAGCTGTCCAGCGGTGCAAAATCCCGGATAACCAGGTCCATGTCGATATCGACACCGGCTTCTATGCACTGGGTGGAAACAACAATACACGGTTTGCCTGCCTTAATCTTTTTAATAATTTCCAATCGGTCCCTGGGAGTTACATCCGCGCTGATAAAATAAACAGGTGTACCTGTAGCAGTTGAGGACGGTCCGGCCAGAATGTCTCTTACTTTCCTGGCGCTCTTGCGGGTGTTTAATGTAATCAGGACACGTTTATTTTCTTCCCCCCACGCCGGCAGACGGCTCTCCACTTCTTCGCAAAACTGTTCTATTGACAATTTTTCTTTAGTTCTAAAACGAAGTACATATCTTTTACAATTGGAAAAATAATTTTCAAATCCGGGGAGTAGCGTTACCGCGCTACTTACAAAGGGAGGCAATGTAGCCGACATCAACAAAATTCTGCTGTTGCATGTCGTGACAAGGCTATTGAATATTTTCTCCAGAGGTCGCCATAATCTGCAGGGAAGGGATTGCACCTCGTCCATGATAATTACGGCGTCACATAGATTATGAAAACGCATCTGGTATCTGGCCGCAGTGTCCATCAGGCTCATTAGGAACTGGTCGTAAGTGGTGACAATCAACTCGCTCCGCCAGGTATCCACATAGAAAGGTTTCTCCCCTTCCTCCAGCCATTCCGCATAGTTGCGGTCGGATAGGGAGTGACTGGTCAACAGCCAGGCACCGTCTGTCTTATACCCGCCGGCTTTCAAGAGTTCTCCGTATACTCTTGTTGTTTGATCAATAATAGACAGGAAAGGCAGGACCACAATTATCTTTGGGGACATACCGGTTTCAGCGGCAGTTTTCTCTCGCATCTTAAATGCCCAGGTGGCAGCCAGGAGGGTTTTACCGCTTCCGGTGGGAGCGGTTAGGTAGTAGATTTTTTCACTTTTGTTCTTTTCAATTACATCTACTACTTCACTCCTGACTTTTTGTCTCAACTGGTTTGTCGCTGAATCCTGCGGGGTGCCGATATAATAGTCGACCCACCGTGCCTGCCATTTCCTGTCATCCCTTTTCAGGTAACGTGCCGGATCGGAAACAGCCAGAAAGGCCTTATCGGCCTCAAGAAGCAAGGAATAAACCAACTGAGCTTTCAGCCGGAAATCAACGGCATCTTCTATTGACAGGGAGAATAGTTTTACAGCAACCCTGTCAATAAGAAATTTTTTTAATGTCACAAGTAATTTGCTGGCTTCTTGAGCCGGCTTGGCATAAATGGCACTTTCTAGCTCAACACCTGTTTCCCTTGCAAGGGCAGGAAAACTTACCATATTCAACTGTTTTTTTATTAACCTTGCCCTTTCACCACCGGCAAAATTGTCAATATCCCACTCCGCACAGCGGGCTCCACCGATCTTCTTTTCCGGAACCGTGGGCAACCTGCTGTGATGACCTTTGACAGCGGCTGCCAGAATAAGAGTATCCAGTTCGTCCCATCCCTCGTCACGGGATTTGGCGAGGGTAAAAAGCAGGGACAGAAAGGTATGGGACTTTTCATACCTGGCACCCGTATAGTTTGGGGGGTCTTTGATATATTCCTGAAAGGCGCTCGTTCCCTTGCCCAAGTCATGCAGCACGACAAGTCTTTCCAGTAGGTATTTGACCGCCGGCGTTATTGTTTCCGTTGAATGCCAGTTCCAGATACCTTCAATAGCCTTATTGACTTGCTTGATATGCTCCTTTAAAAAAAGGTGCGGATGTGAATTTATTCTCTCATTCATAAAAACATCAAAACCCTCTTCTCCGCCAGGTATGCCCCTGCAGTCCGAACAGGCACCGGGCGGCCTTCCCTTTCCATTAAATATCTGGCATGGCTGAAAACCCTTTCCGGAGTTACTGTTCTGGGCATTCGCAAAAGATAGACAGCCAGTTTATCGTTATATATCCTTTCAATGTCCGGTTTAACCTGTTCTTGCTTCATAACAGTTTCCACCGGATAAATTCCTTCCGGTAGCTTTTCAGCTTCTACGGTACCGATATACTTCAATTCAGCCATCATCTCCGATAGCCCCAGGCACGGCTGGAAATGCCAACGTCTTTCCCTTAACCGGACTTTCAGTTCACTGTGGTAAGGCTCTGGCAATCCGGCCCATATTTCATACGATGGTTCGAACAGCCATTCCTGAGCAATCAAGGTAGCCTTCTCCGGCTTGGTGTTTTTTTCTTGTTTCCGCGTCCTTTTTATTTCATAAGGAAGTGAATCGGGCGGATCTTTGCGCAGCTTCGTCTTGTGCCAATGCGTCAAAGGAATCCTGCCGGCAACTGCTATTTCAATAGGCTCAAGGGCAACCTGCGGTTGATCCTTTGAAAGACCCAGTACAGCCCCCGCTATCCCCATGATCACCGTCCGCGGGGGGACAGGGTAACTGATGGCGCTCGCCCCCGCATCCGCCCGTAAAAAGTGGCCAAAACGCCCCTTTAAGTGAAAGTTAATCAATTTAATCATTCCAAATCAGCTGCCTTTGGATGTGCTTTCGATGTCCATGAGCACCCATTCGGCCGAATGGTCGGACACAAGCTGGATATCTTCCGAAAGGGCGTAACGCACCGTCTGAATCTGATCGGATCGACTCGCGATTCTGTCTATCAATATGCTCGTATCCACGCGGAAGTCCGCCGGAGAAGACCAGGCCTTCTCTTCTTTGTCGCCGACGGCGGCCAATCTGACGAAATCATGCAACCTGCCGAACTGGAACTCCTCCCCCGGCTTGTATTCCACGCTAATAAGCAGGTGCGGAACCTGCCCCACCTTGGTCCTAGTGTTCGCCGCCGACCGTACACTATGCCAGAGGGACTTCAAAAATATCTCGTAATCAGAGTCGGTCATCCTGGAAATCCCGGCTGAATGCTCGTTGGCCACCCCTGAAAAACCGATCATGGCGTAACGCAGTCCGAAATAAGTAGTGAAGGTTCCCTGCCCCTTGGACTCATCACTAGCAAAAACCGACGTACCATGGATATCAACACTTTCTGCCTTATGGAGCACTTCACCCATATTAATCTGGACGGCGCCAGTCATGGTCTTGGGCTCCGGCTTCGGCTCCCATTTTTCTTCTTTTCCGTGCTTATCCGTGATTTTCCCTTCTTTAAAAGCGAAGGAGCTTCCGAACAGGCGGGCGTCAATGAAAGTGTTCAGGAGGATGTCCACCAGTTCTTTGCCTTCGGCCTTTTCTTTTCCCACAGTATTCAAATAATGGGCCACCCGGCCGGTCAGGTTTGTTGTCTTTCCTTCAATGTTATCCACCAATATGTCATATCCCGTAAATTTCAAAAAATCTCTTACAAAACGCTTCAAGCGCACGTCGGTGACGTAATAAGTCCCATCGGGTAAAACCCTGGGGCGGTTTTCGTCAGGGTCACCATTCGGGTTTCCCATCTTTATATCGTACAGAAAAAGAAATTCTTTCCTTCCGGATAATGTTTTCACTTCGCCGCTCATTTAGAATTCCTCCCTTTATTCTTTTCCTCAACTGGTAAAACATCGACCGTCATGGATTGTCCCAAAAGAAGATAATAATTGGTCTGGGTTTCATTCAAATCAATTGCGTCCCCCAATTTAACTCCCAAACGGCCTATTTCTGCAATAAGATTCCTCACTTTTTCATTTTTTTCGGTTTCATAAGCCAGCAACTTTGCCCTGATCCTTGTGTATAGTTCCGGCAAATCTTTCCCCTGCAGAGTAAGCCTTTTCAGCCAGCTCAAGGCATTTGCGCTTACATTAACTCCTCTGGCACCCTGAACCTGCAGCAATTTTCCGTACAGTATGCCCAACAGGAAAGCAAATGTCTTTTGGGGCGTGTCTATGCCGCTTTCAGGCCCGAAATACGGTTTTAGTTCATCCATCTCAGGATTGTAATATTGCTTTTCCATCTCTATACACCCCACCTGTTTTAAATAATACAACCACCAGTTCAAGTGTTTGATCCACCCGGCTGCTGTCAAATACGGTCCTTTTTTACCCATACCCTCATATAACAACCCTTTATATCTGTCTTTCTGTTCCAGTATATCCAGCCAGTACCAACGTGCCGTTGTCATAATTTCTTCCCAAAAGCGTTCTTCCGGGATCGTGCTGTGATGGTAAACACTTTCGGCGACCAATCTCTTTAGCTGGAAAAGCCGTTTACTCTTATTTGCGCTTTTGGCTTTCTTCCCCCCTGGTCTCTGAAACAGCGGCCGTAAAGCCCGCAGGGACAGTTCCGGCTTAAAATTCGTCTGGCCCTCCCGTAGCGGCACTTTTGGAAACAAGGGGTGCTTCCACTCCATCGCCGTAGCGTTCATTTCGGATAATTCCCTTAACCGGCTGGGAAGTACGTCGGCAATAATACCGGTCACGTTTGCAATCTCCTGGCCGATGTCGGCCCAAAGTATTAGCAGGTTCAGGACAGCCCTTTTGTCCTTAAGGAGTTCAAGGAGCCAGTCCTCATCCTGTTCCACATCACTAGACATGTTTTCAACATAATCTGTTACTTCTTTTAAAACCTCCAGGCGATTTCCTGCCGATAAACCAGGGATAAACGACGGAATTATCAAGGCTTTGTCACCTGCGATCCTGGCGCTGAAGGGAAGACGGTCTTTTTTTGGCCCGGTTTTTTTCAGGACATGAAATTTGTATATATAGAGAAGATCGGCACAAGAACCGCACAAGGCAAACCTCTTCCAGGCCTCGAACGTGTTTACACCAGGAAAAGCGCCAGCCCGGTCCACGTTACTCAGGTTTATGCCTGCCCCTCTTAACGCGTTGGGATAAACGGTTACCCCTGCAGCACCGCAAAGGTAGCACGACTCTTTTTCCTTAGCCGGCACCTGCAAAGTCACATATCTTTTCCCGGCCAGTTTTTCCGTCAAAAGATACTCAAGATACAGGGCATTTTCTCCTGGCAGCAGGCTTTTGCTATCCCTTACTGCAAGCATTACCGTACCTTTTTGCGGGCCGATCCTGTCCACCGCGCAGGCCAACATGTTTGCGTATTTACTTTTCCTCCAGGCCAGAACTTCTCCACTTGGTAATTGGATACCGGCACAGTTCAAGACATTGATAATATCCTGGAAATAAGTCGACCAGGGTTTATTTGCCTTTGACACTTCAGCGAAATACTTCATTGTTGTAATAAGAATCTTTTCTGACGGTCCCCCTCCTTTCGTTTTATCATAGCTCCTTTTAATAACAGGACCCACCTGGGCGCCCTGCGGACCGGAAGGCCGTATAAAGGGCAGTTTGTCGGGCGTGCATCCCTTCCCGATTCCACTGGCTTCACTTACTATGTCCTGAATTGAAAGCCGTGTCAGATCGTCCGCGCATTTCTCCAAAATATATACCGTTTCAATTTTACCGCTGCTCTCTACCAGATAGGGAAACATCAAGCCAGGAGAATTCTGGCGCAGTTCTTTATACCAGTGTTCTACGTCAGCGGGCAGTTCTTCTCCGGCCAATTCCCCCGCCAGGTAGTCCAAGGCTATTGTCCGTACCGCATCAATCAATCTATCACTCCTTTCTCGTAGCAAAATTATTAACTAATTGGTTGGTTCTAAGAATTCACCTCTTTCCCGCCACCTTCTCCACACAACCGTATCCCTGGCTCCCCTTGCCCCCAAGGCCGGCGTCCAGGGCCATCTGCAGCAGTTCCCTTGGACCGTTAAGCTTCAGGCGACAGGTGTACCCCTTTACCACGGTGCCCTTGTATTTGGTCACGTGCAGGCGGGGCCGGTCCAGGGGACGCACCCGGACTTTTCCTTCCGGCGGCTGGTGTCCGTGTAAGGCCTCGAATTTTTTAGCCAGATTGGATGTAATCAACTTGTCGAACTCCCCCTCCCCCGGCTGGTAATAACAGGTATACTTGCCGCCCTCCGGCCGCAAAAGAGTGCTATAGGCTACCACCGGAGAAAGGGTGCGCACAATTAAAACTTCGTCTTCCGCTACTTGTTCGTCAAAACGCACTTCGTCAATCACCAGCAGTGATTGATCTAGATGCATCCGGCCCTTGGTAAGCAAATTATTAACTAGAGCCAGGAAAATTTTCTTATCCGGGGAAGTGATCACGAAAGATATCTCTTCAGGAAAACTGATTGTTCCTGCATTTCTATTCAAGTTAAACCGGCCCATCAACCTCGAAAACGAAAACAATCTAAAGCTGCGTTTACCAGCGGTAAAACCTTCATCATGAAGACGCTTCGCCATTTCTTCCGGTAACGCGGCATAAATAGCGGCCTGGATTAGGTAATTATAATGAATGGGTATGGCCGGTGAGGACGGGTCCATTCTCATTTTTACATATGCATGCAAGTCTGTTCCTCCTAAAAAATACGATTATTAAATAAACTATCATACTAAAAAACACCGCGTTCTTTTTGCTCTACCACGGTGCCGGTTTATTTTATTCTTTTTTTGAGTAAACCCGCAGTATGTTTTCCGCCATGGCGCACATGTCTTCCCTGAGCCAGTCCGGCTCCAGCACTTCCACGGCATCCCCCCATTGCACGATCCAGGTTTGCATTTCCTTAATACCGCACACGTAAAAGGAAACAATTATGGACCCGTCGTCCAGTTCTTTTTCCAATACCTGCGACGGGTGGTAAACCAGGTTCCTGATCCTAAAAGCCACGTTGGATTGGAACTTCAGCCTGACCCGGTACGCTTCCCCGTCGTTAATGACTCCCCAGCTTTGCGCCATATATTCTTTAAGATTAAAGTCCTGCGGGCAGGCGAACTTTTCCGTGGTGTAAGGGTAAACATTTTCGATCTGGTCCACCCGGAAAACCCGGACCGCCCGGCGTTTGAGACAGTACGCCACCAGGTACCAGTTTTGCCGTTTGCAGATCAGGCCGTAGGGTTCGACCACCCGCGTGGTTTTTTTGCCCCGGTAGCCCACGTAGTACCATATTTTGACCCGGTGGCAGTCCTTGAGGGCCTGGACCAATTTGGTGAACAGCTCCCCCACCCGTTCCGGTTCGGCCAGGACTTCCTCCACCAGATGGATCCGGTCCTGCAGTTTTTCCACCGCCAGTTCGGCAGGGTTGTAATGGTACTTGAACAGGGTTGCAACCAAAGCGTCTTTCAGTTCGTTCAGGCAACCGGACAGGGCGGAGCCCTGCTGCTGCAGCATGCTTAGAAAAACGGCGGTGGCCTTTTCGGGACTCATACTCGGCAGGTAGCCGGCTTTCAAGCAGTAAAACGTGCTTTTGCGCCCGTCTATAACCCGTTCCTTTTTTACCAGGAGCACTCTCAAATCATTTTGAATTTTATGCAGGTCCCGGTGGATCTGCCGTTCGGTAACTTCGTATTTCTCCGCCAGCTCCTTTACGGTTACCCCGCCGTAGGGGGTCTGCTGGTTAATGCGGTCGATGATCATATTCAGCCGCAAGCCCCGGCTGGCGCCTTTCCCGGTTTTTTGTTTCATATATGACCTCCCGGCGAATTAATGTTAATTTGCATTATTTTTTCTTTTCGCCGGGAGCATACAATATCCTTCAAAAAATTACAAATCTAACCACAAAAATATTTTTTTGAATAATTCCATTTTATCAACCTACGTAGACAGCAGTTTGTCACAGGCATAAAAAAATTGCTCCCCAATTGGAGCAATTTTAAAACCACGGCCCGATGGCGATTAGATGATATCAGGCGTGCCATTTTTTCATCCTTTCATTATTTTATCTTCCTCCAGGCCGGAAACGCCGGCTTCATCGAATGAAGCCATTTCGCGCATGAGCCTGACCGCGGCTTCCACCAGGTGCATGGTCAGGGCGGCCCCCGTGCCTTCGCCCAGCCGCATCTGGAGGTGTATGACCGGCGCCAGGTCAAGCTGCTCCAGAAGCAAACGGTGCCCCTGTTCTCCCGACAGGTGGGAGGCAATCATAAATTCCTTGGCCCAGGGCTGCAGCTTACAGGCCACCAGGGCCGCCGCGGTGGTAATAAACCCGTCGATCAAGACCGGCACCCGCTTCGCCGCCGCTCCCAGGACCACCCCCGCCAGGCCCGCTATTTCCAGCCCGCCGACCTTGGCCAAAACTTCCAGGGGCTTTGCAGGGTCGGGACGGTTGACTTCGAGAGCGCGTTCGATAGCCTTGACTTTCAAATCCATCACCCGATCGTTGACCAGTGTGCCCCGGCCCGCCGCCTCCGCGGCGCTGCACCCGCTGAAAGCGGCCAAAAGTGCGCTGCTGGGGGTCGTGTTACCAATACCCATGTCACCCGTGGCCAGCAGCGCCGCCCCCCGGTCAATTTCCGCCAGTGCCGTTGCGATGCCCACTTCCAGGGCGGCCACGGCTTCCTCCCCGGACATGGCCGGACCGGCGGCAATGTTCCCGGTACCCGGCCGCACCTTGCGCTGCAGCACGCCCGGGCAATCAACCGTACCGGCTACCCCGACGTCCACCACCACCAGCCTGGCTCCCGCGTGCCTCGACAGCACCCCGATCCCGGCTTTTCCGGCAAGAAAGGCGGGCAGCATCTGGGCGGTAATCTCCCGCGGCGCGACACTGACCCCCTCCGCCACCACGCCGTGGTCACCGGCCATGACAATGATCACTTTTTCGCGCACCTCCGGCAGGGGATTGCCGGTGATCCCGGCCAGGCGCACCGCCATTTCCTCAAGGACGCCGAGACTGCCGGGTGGTTTGATCAGGCCGTCCAGGCGTTTCCGGGCCCGCTCCATGGCTCCCGCGTGCAAAACGCCAATTTCATCAAGCGTCCGGTTCAGTAATGACATAAACTATCAACCTCCTCATTTTCCTTGAAAAATAAAAAACCACAGCCTAAACAGGCCGTGGACTTTTCCATCATCCAGCTTTTGGTCCCCTTCTCCGCGGGGTTTAACTCTCAACAGGCAGGTCTCCTGGCTCGCGTTCATCGCGCCCGGCCGCGGCCTTCCCGGCGGTCAAGCCGGTGGCTCATATAAACACCTGCGGCGGCGCTCCGGCATACAGTGGCGGGACCGCCCGGGCCTTGCACCCGGTTCCCTATTCTCCCTGGCGGGCACCTGCTGACCATATTTTATTTATCATGGATTATTATAAATATTCTCTGCCGCAATATTTTTTCCTGCTTTAACAAGGCTTAATTTATTTTAATCCGATAATGATGTAATGAGAAGATGCTTCCTTGAATTCCCTGAAAAGATTTTTTTCCAAAGGACATGCTGTTAATAAACATAACCCGTCAAGGAGACCTCTTAAATGTCACGTTATTTTAAAATAATATTTTCATTTATTACTATTTTATTATTACTTACTATATTTAAAACCGACATCCCTGCTTTGAAAAAACCTTTGCCCCGGCTGGAAAACAAATACACCCTCCGCACCCCACTTTATAGTAATGAACGTTACCAATTATATCAGGCGGGCAACCGGCTGATACTGATTAATAAAGGAACAGCTTTTTCTATACAAGCTCCGGAGGAGAATCTGAAATTCAGTCATGATATTAAACATAAAGGAACCGGCATTGCTCCTCTGATTGACAGAACAATTTCTCTGGGAGCGGTATTAGACGGTAAAAATGATAGCTACATTTTTCAACTGGAGCCAGAGTTTGTTTTGCTGGAAAAATACCCGCACGTCGATAATGACGACCACTATATTTTAATTAAAAAAAATTCCAACCGGCTTTATTATTATCAAAAAGGGGAATTAGCTAAAAATTACTCCGTGTCAACAGGAAAAGAAACCTGGTATACTCCCGAAGGTTCATTCCGCATAATCAATAAAATTCCGTATCCAAATGGAAAATCCTTTGATGTTCCAATGGGTAGTAGGTGGATGGGGCTTGCAGTTCCTTGTTCTTTTGACAAAAGAGGCAATAAAATTGACGGGGGACCGGACGGTCGTTCTCCAACCGGTCAAAAATACGGCATCCACGGTACTGATGACGAGTCTACTATTGGTTCTCATGCTTCTGGTGGATGCATAAGGATGTATAATAAATCCATAGTAGAATTATATGAAATGGTTCCTATCGAAACAAAGGTAAAAATATTACCATAAGTAAAGCATCTGCTTTCGCCACACTTGGGCATGGTTATAAGAGCGGGTGATTTTTTAGTTTTTCTGGGGTGATATATGGGGGGATATGCGGGAGATACGTGATATACCTTTAATCTGTAGCCTCGGATATTTTTTCTATAAGTTCAACTCGGTTGGCAACATTTAACTTTTTATATATATTCCGGTTGTGCGTTTTTATGGTATGAGGCGATATGTGGAGCATGGCACTTATTTGAGAATCGGTTTTGCCGGCAATCAGCAGGTTGAACACTTCAAATTCCCTCTTGGTAAGGAGGTTTTTTGCTTCTGCGAGGAAACTTTGCGCCGCTTTCCTTTTCATGCCGGTAAGCTTGACCAAAAACTCATTATACTCAATTAAACTTGCTAATTTATTGTTAAGCGGCAGAATAATCAAAATGGATACGGTTACCACCATAATACCGATGTATGACAACACTTGTTTTCCAAAGCCAAGGGACGTAAGATAATTGCCGATTAATCCTCCCACCCATACGCCCAGGACATTCAGGGCCAGTCCTAATCCGAAAAGAGAAGCCGGATTTTTTACCTTGTCAAAATTATTGGCCATAATGCTCCACCAGAACAAATCAAATATCCCCGCGGCAAATAGCATCACCGAGCAGATAATTATAAAACCGGTGGCGTTTTGCCCCAAATTTGCAAACAGGATAAAGGTGATACTCCATAAGGCCAGCCCGATGTAAAGAAAGTAAAACTTATTTATTTTAAGCATTCTTGACAAAATAAATATCGCGGCAATATAGGGAATATTGGTATAAATACTGGTAAGCAATACAAACCCGCCGAAATACGGGTAAATGACTTGAAACATAATTCCGGAATTAATGGTAATGACAAAAATGAATAAAAAAAAGATTCCGTAGTTTTTCAGAATAGATTCTTCTTTTAGTTCAATTAAGGGCGCAGTTGATTTTTCCCCGGTATCAATTTTAAAAACCGCAATAAAAGCTCCGGCCAGCAGCAGCTCGATAAAGACAAAGCTAAACACCGGTGCTGTATTGTAGGCCAGAATATGCGCCGCGATCAGTAATACGTTTCCGTAGATCAAAATATCCGCTACCGCTTTGGTTCTTGATTCCGGCGGAATGAAAGATTTGATCAGGTGACCGTTTGAAGTGATCACGATGCCGGTCAGGAAGGATACCAGGGGGAGTACAATGACCCAGGTTGCCACGGGAATAACCGGTATAAAAAGACTTAAAACCAATGAACTCCCCGTACACAGTAAGATGAATACATAACCGGCCCTTCGTAAGGAAAGGACATAATCCAACCGAATACAATGGAAAAACTGGCTATTATATAAAATTTGTTATTAGTTTTTTCCTATTATTATTCTTCAAATATTATTCTTCAAACATATTGCGATTTCCTTTATTAAACCATTATTATTGCAAGATTATTCATAAATCCAAGAATCTACTTCTGGTTAAACATTAAACCGGAAATTAATGATATCTCCGTCTTTAACTATATAATCCCGGCCCTCCAAACGGAACAATCCTTTTTCTTTGACCCGGGTCATGCTCCCCAATGCTTCCAGGTCGGGGTACTTGACTACTTCCGCCTTGATGAAACCCCGTTCCATGTCGGAGTGGATCTTGCCCGCGGCCTTCCGGGCGCCGGTCCCGTCGAGGATGGTCCAGGCCTTGACCTCGTCGTCACCGACGGTAAAAAACGAAATGAGTTTTAAATAATCGTACGCGGCCCGTGCCAAACGGTCAATACCGGCCCGGTCGGTTCCCAGGTCGTCCAGGAATAACGCCCGGTCTGCAGCGCCAAGCCGGCTGATTTCCAGCTCCATGTTCCCGCAGATCTCCAGCACCGGCAGACCCCTTGACGCGGTATATTCCGTAAGTTCGTCCTTGCCCGGATATGTTTTTGCTTTAAACTGTTCCTCGTCGGTGTTCACCACTACCATCAGCGGCTTCCCGGTTAAAAAGTTATAATTTTTCAGGGAATGTCTTTCCTCTCCGGACAGGTCGACCCGGCTCATGTTGATCTCGTTTCCCAGGGCTTCAAGGCACTTTTCCATGAGCTCAAGCTCGGCCAGGTTTTCTTTCTTTATTTTTTTGCCGCTTTTAATGCGCTCGATCCTTTTTTCCAGGAACTCCATGTCGGCAAAAAGCAGTTCGGTGCCTATGGTCTCAACATCCCGCACCGGATCAACGCTGCCGTCGACATGAGGCACTTCCGGATCTTTAAAAGCACGCACCACGTGAACCAGCAGGTCCACGTTGCGCACCGCATCCAAAAAGCGGTTGCCCAAACCCTCGCCTTGACTGGACCCCCGTACCAGTCCCGGCAAGTCACTGAAACGGATCCGGGCGTGGCTGGTCTTTTTGGGCCGGTATAACGCGCTCAAATAATCCACCCGGCGGTCGGGTACCACGGCCGTCCCGACATTGGTATCCGTTTTGCCGGTTAAAAAACCCGATGTCTCGGCACCCGCCCCGGTAAGCAGGTTGAAAACCGTCGTTTTACCGACCACGGGCATCCCCACCAGGCCGCAATTTAGATTCATTTTTCATCACCCAATCAGTAGTTTACCACCTTGCGATTAGATTTACAAACCTGTTCTGGTAGAACAGGTTTACAATGACAATGTTAGAACATTTTGACTTTTATTGATTTAACAATTTTCGCCGCGAAAAATGATATAATAACTGCGAGGGGGAAAAGATATGAACCCGTTGGTAATGATTGTAGTGGGTTTATGTGTCGGGATTTTATCCGGTTTGTCGGGCCTGGGCGGCGGCTTTATACTGGTGCCGCTGTTGCTGTTTCTGGGCTTTGCGGCGGAACGCGCCGTGGGCACTTCGTTCATGGTGATTCTGATTATCAGCACCTCGGCTCTGCTTGCCCACAGCAAGTTGAGCCACGTGGATTACCGCCTGGGAATTTTCCTCGGTCTGGGCGGCATCATCGGCGCTCAAATCGGGTCGCGATTAATGCAATATGTTCCCACGGCAACCTTCAAACAAGCCTTTGCCGTTGTTTTGGTATTGCTTGCCATACGCATGTTTTTTCAGAAATAGTTTAAAAAAAGAAAACGGCCGTCTAAAAGACCGGCCGGTAATACCAAGGCTTAAATACTAGCGGCATACCTTGCCGCGAGGAGTTTGTTCGCCCCATTCGTTAAACCGTCCTTTGGGGGTAAAACTCTTACAGGCCTGATCCAGGTAACCGACTGAGGTAAAAGAAACCTCACACATGGCCGAGCCAAATGACTTCCATTCTTTAAAAAACGCACAATCTCTACAATACACCCAATCCACCTGCCCTGAATAGATCTAATAAGTAATTCTATATCTTGATTTTATATTGAAAATAATAAAAATTCAATATATTTTATTAAATTAAAACCTCATAAGAAGGTGCTTTTATTGACCCGGGATAAATTCAAACCTGGAGACCGGGTGACGGTTTGCCTGCCGGACGGTAACATGCTAAAAGCAAAAATCATCGAAACCGTCACGTCAAATAATTCCAAGTACTATCTGGTGCAAATCAACCAATCCTACGCGGTGGTATCGGAAAGAGATCTGCTCCAAAAAACTAGCACGTAACCCGCTCCGCGGAAATACCGGGGTCCTCCCATAATAACCGCACGACCGGTCCCACTTTTTCCGGCTCGCCGCTGGTAAAAAACTGCTCTTCCCCCGGTCCCGTATTCATAGTACCAAGATTGTATTTTTCCAACACCCGGACTATTTGCCGCGCCACCGCCGCACCGGTATCAATGATTTTTATTCCCGGTCCGGCAATTTCTTTTACCAAATGCCGCAGGAAAGGGTAATGGGTACAGCCCAGGACTATGGTATCAACCCCCCTGGCCAACATCGGTTCCAGATAACGGCCCAATAAATTTCCGGCTTCCGGCTGTTCCCACCTGCCTGCTTCAACCAATTCTACCAGCCCCGGACAGGGCTGGGTATAAACCTCCACCCCGTTTCCGTATCTTTCCACAAGCGCGTTAAACCTGCCCCCCGACAGGGTTACCCCCGTCGCCAGCACGCCTACCTTGCCATTGCGCGTTGCCGCTACCGCCGGCTTGACCGCCGGTTCAACCCCGACCACGGGCACGTTCATGCGTTCACGCACCACATCCAGCGCGGCAATGGAAGTGGTATTGCTGGCGATGACGATTAACTTGGCCCCCCTGGACACAAGAAAATCACCGATCACCAACGCCCTCGCGCGAATAAATTCCAGGAGCCTGCCTCCATAGGGACAATATGCCGAATCGGCGAAATAAGCCAGGTCCTCCGCCGGGAGCACGCGCCGCACCTCTTTCATGACCGAAATTCCGCCGACACCGGAGTCGAATAAACCGATTAAGTTCGCGCCGGACATTATCCACACCTCATCAAAGTTAAACTGGGCCGGTTCTTAGTTTAATCTTATAACATCTGAACCGAATAAATTACTCAAAAGACCAATGACTATAAATATTTATACAGCGGCTCCCTACTTTCCTGCCTGCCGCATCTAAAAGAATGAAGAACCCACCGCAACAAAAAACCCCTTGTGCAAGGGGTTACATCGGATAAGGATGCCTTTCCGGGGGCATTTCCCCGCCCCGTCCCCGTATTCCATTTCCGGGGTAACCGCGATGGTTTCCCTGCCCAGGGCGGCATTATAGAAATTGCAGTTTATAGCTTAGTATACAGCCATCCGGCAAATATATACGATTAGCCCGTTTAACTAGAATTTTTATGTCACTCGCAGGATTTCAAACACCCGGCGCGGAAATCTTATAATGATGCGGGTTTAAAAACAAGTTTACCGGCATAACCATAGATTAATGTTTATAACCGTCCGGCAAAAAGGAGAAACTAAGCTTATGCTGCAAAAATTTCAAAGATTCGGCCGCGACCTGTTTCTGGCGGGCTTAAACAATTCGCACAGCGGGAACTTAAGCGTGCGCCGCAAAGACAAAATTGTGATCACCAGGCGGGGTTCCATGCTGGCCCACCTGGCACCAAACGACTTGATCGCAACCGCCCTGGAAACGGAAGATGCCAACACTTCCCTGGCTTCTTCGGAAATTGAAGTGCACCGGGCAATCTACCAAAACACTTCCGCCCTGGCCGTGGTGCACGCCCACCCGGTGCATGCCGTCGCGCTTTCCCTGACCGACGAAGAAATCCTGCCGGTTGACGCCGAAGGGCAGTACCTGCTGTCCAGAGTACCGGTACTGCCGGCGGCCCGGGCGATCGCGTCGGAAGAAGTGGCTCTGGGGCTGCCGGAGTTGTTAAAAACGTCAAAAATAGCCGTGGTCCGCGGCCACGGCAGTTTTGCGGCGGGGCACACCCTGGAAGAGGCTTTCCAGCGGACTACCAGCCTGGAAAACGCCTGCCGGATCATCTGCCTCACCCGTACTTTAAATAATAAATAGCATTAATCAGAAAGAACTTGAAAAACATGAGCTTGATCGAAAATCTTTTTCACGGCAACCTGGTGCTCCACCAGGACCTGATTAACAAATTCATAGGGGAAGCACTGGCGGATAATCAAGCCGTAGAGGAAGTCCGGGTCACCATCACCGCCGAATGCATTAACCTGACCGCATTGATTAACGCGGGGGGTAAATCCACCGTCCGGGTAAAACTTTCTCTCTCCCCGGGTGCTTTTGAATTTAACCGGCAGCACCGTTATGTTGAGCTGCCCGTAAACGGCCCGGTTTTGATTTCGTTTCACGGCATTGAAATTAAAGCCAGGCTGCGGGTGGACCCGGATCCGGCAAAACTTGACGGGGCCCCTGAGGGCCTGGTCAACCTCCTGCAGTACCTGGACATAAAAGAAAACCTGTTGAAAGTGGACTTCAACAAAATACCCGGGTTCAACCGGGCCCTGCAAAGCAAGCTCGGCTTTGTGTTGAAATACCTGGAAATTACCAGGCTGGAATTGGGAGAACAAACCATCATCGTCCACCCGGCGGTAAAATTATCCTGATTCGTTTACTAATTGTCGCTTCAACTCCAGGTATTGCGCGGTAAAATGCACCGTATTCTGCGCTTCCCGGTGGTCAAACCCGTAGGCCCTCCTGCTGACCGCCAGTACCGGCGGGGCCTGGATCCGCTTGGCAACCCCCATACCGGTGTATAATTTCCACCAGCGTTCCAGATCGGCAATGAATTCCCGGGGACCGGGGAATATCTGTTTCACGAGACCCGGACGGCAGCCGATTTTTTCTTCCAGGACGCCTTCGGCATACCAGGTCAGGATATCTTCGGGCGTTGCCCGGTTCCAGGACTCCATAAAGGCCCGGAACAGGTAGTCATGATAAGGATAAATTACCGGATCGCCCTTGCCTTCATCCACGGCCTGCTCGCTGGAAAGCTCCGCGCTGGGCACCAGATCGATAATTTCCCGCGGAATGACCTCCCAACCGTAAACCTGCCGGTTAAGATATTCCGCCAGGGCGTAAACCTGGTGTTTCCACAGGTCGCCCAAAACGGCAAAAAAGCCGGCGATATCCCCGTACAGGGTGCCGTAACCGACCGTGATTTCACTTTTGTTGGCGTTGCAGGTAAATGCTCCCTTAAAGGCCGCCGCCAGGCCGGCCAGAATACGGGCCGAGCGGTCACGGGCCTGGATATTTTCGGCCACGAACGAAGAAACGGGCAGGTGCAAACGGCGGCCGTTTCTTAACCAGGCAACCGGAGTTGCTTCCATCTGCTTAACGGTATGGTCTACTGACTCCTGGATCGGGATCACGGTATACAGAGTTTGGAGATTACGGGCCAATTTCTCGGCCAGCCGCCTGGTAGTGGCAGAATTGTATTTGCTGGGCATATTCACCAGCAGAACGTTCTCCGGGCCCAGAATTTTGGTGTACAAACAGGCGCCCACCGCCGAATCAATCCCGCCCGAAATACCGATGACCACTCTTTCAATGCCGGTTGACGCCAGAAACCCTTCCGTTCCGCAATAAAGAGCGCGGTAAATACTATCCATATCCCGGTCGCCCGGCACCGGCACCGGCGGGGATTTTTTCGTTTTACCGGTCAAATCAAGTTCAATTAATTTCATCCCGGAAGAAAAAGACGGCAAACAGTCGACAACCGCACCGCTGCCGTCATAAACGGTACTGCATCCCTCAAAGACAAAGACCGTCTTGCCGTTATTCTGCACTCCCGTACTGTTGACATAAACCATGGGCACCCCGGCCGCGCCGGCCTGCCGGGAAAAAACCCGGTTGCGCTTGTTATTTTTGCCGGTGGTAAAGGGGGAAGTAGAGATATTGACGAACAAATCCACCGGGCCGTTGCGCCGGATGGCCGCCACGGGTTTGATGCCGTAGTCGTCGCTCCACCCGTCCTCGCAGAGCAGGCAGCCGATGCGCAACGGTTTCCCGTCGATATTCAAATTCACCGGCTGCAGCAATTCCTCAACACCTTTTCCCGTTTCCTCCGCCAATTTGCGTAAACTAAAAAAATGACGGGAATCTTCAAACTCCCGGTAATTGGCCTGCAGCGTCTTAATGCGAAACGGGCGGGGAAAGTTGTCCGCCCCGCACAACCGTCCGTCCTGCGCGATAAAAAAAGCGTTGTACTTGCGCACCCGGCCGTCTTCACCGGTCTTGTCCCAATCCACGGCCACATTACCGAAAAGAACGCAGCAGCCGGCGGAAGCCTCGATTATCCTGCGGCCGTATCCCTCGCAATCGCGTAAAAAAGCCTGCTGCTCCCAGGTATCCCCCAACAAATACCCGGGTACCGCCATTTCAGGAAATATAATTATCCGGGCTTGCCGGCGGCGGGCCCCGGCGATCATTTCCAGCATGGTCCCGGTATTTAAATCCGGCCTTCCGGGGACTACTTTCATTTGCCCCAAAGCTATTTTAAGCAACAACTTTCACCTCACCGTAACTGTAAACCATTAAAATATTTAAAATATTATACCATATTTATGGTTATTGCTTTAAAATAAAATAAGTAAACCTAAGAATCCATTATCCGGGAGAGGGGGAGGGGAAGATCCATGAAAATAATCTTTCATGAAAATTTCAAGCTGGTTTATGATTATGACCCGGCAGCCGCCAGGGGGAGAATGGAATGCATCGTTGAAGAACTGCAGGACGCTTACGAGTTCATCGAACCGCAACCGGCTAAAGAAAGCGATATCCTGCTGGTACACGAAGCAGCACTTTTGAACTGGGTGCAAAGCAAGCCCATGATTTATGAACTCGCGCTTCTGTCAGCCGGCGGGGCAATCAAGGCCGCGCATCTGGCCGCGCAGGGCGAACCCGCCTTTGCCCTGATCAGGCCGCCGGGCCATCATGCCAGCAGCAGCAACACCTGGGGTTTTTGCTGGTTCAACAACGTGGCCGTTGCCGTGGAAAAACTGCGCCGGCAAGGGCTGGTCAACAAGGTGTTGATCGTCGACATCGACCTGCATTTCGGGGACGGCACCAGCAACATTTTCGAAGACGTTCCGGAAGTGTTTTATTACCACCTTTACGGCCTGCAAGGCCTGGAGGAATGCCTCAAATTTTACAAGGAATGCGACCTGGTGGCGATTTCCGCCGGGTTCGACATGCATAAAAAAGACTGGGGCCTCCTGCTGTCCACGGAAGACTATACCACCATCGGCAAAATGATCGCCGCATACGCGCGCCGGGTTTGCGGGGGCCGGGTATTTGCCGTTTTAGAAGGCGGATACAACCACCGGGTGCTGGGTAAAAATGTAAAGGCCCTGCTTGAGGGCCTGGACTGAACAAAAACCGGTTTATACGGCCCTCGGCTTAAAAGCGCCGCAACCTGGGCGCGTTAACCACCACCGCCTTTTCCGCGGCAAAGTTGCATCTGAATTTTTACGGGCTAATTAACCGCTTTTTTCCCTTCAGCTTCCAGCGGCGACATGGCTCGCAGTTTTTCTACAATCGGACCAATAACTTCCAGGAAGTGGTCCACGTCTTCTTCCGTATTATCCTTACCCAGCGTGATGCGCAAGGACCCGTGGGCTTCTTCGGGGGGAACGCCCATGGCCAAAAGCACGTGCGAAGGCTCCAGGGAACCCGAGGTGCAGGCCGAACCAGTAGAGGCCGCGATGCCTTTCAGGTCCAGGCTTAACAACATTGACTCGCCTTCTATGAATTCAAACAGAAAACTGGCGTGATTGGGCAGGCGCCGGTCCGGGTGTCCGGTTAGCCTGACCTGTTCCAACCGGCCGGTAACTTCTCTGATTAGTTTATCCCTTATAGTTTTTAGCCTGGCGGCTTCTCTTTCCCGGTTTTCCACGGCCAGTTCCGCCGCCTTGCCCAGCCCGACGATGCCGGGGATATTCTCGGTACCGGCCCTGCGCAGGCGTTCCTGCGCCCCACCGTGCAAAAGGGTCTGTTTCCAGCGGGTTCCTTTACGGATGTAAAGCGCGCCGATACCCTTGGGACCGTAGATTTTATGTCCTGAAACCGACAAAAGATCGGCTCCCAAAGCATTTACATCAACCGGAATTTTACCCAGGCTTTGCACCGCGTCAATATGAAATATAATTCCTTTTTCCCGGGCCAGTTTCCCGATTTCCGCCACGGGCATGATGGTGCCCACCTCATTGTTGGCATGCATAACAGTGATCAAAATAGTTTGGTCCGTAACCGCCCCGGCAACATCTTCCACCCTGACCAGGCCGTACTGGTCCACCGGCAGAATGGTTATGTCGAAACCTTGTTTACCCAGGGCTTTTACTGTATTAAGTACGGCATGGTGTTCCACGGCGCTGGTGATGATGTGGTTGCCCCGGGACCGGTTGGTAATAGCCGCGCCGTGAATGGCCTGGTTGTCCGCTTCCGTTCCGCCGCTGGTAAACACTATTTCCTCCGGCGCGGCTCCCACGGCCCGGGCCACTTTTTCCCGGGCCTCCGCCACCGCTTGGGATACAACCTGTCCAAAATAATTAACACTGGAAGGATTGCCGAAATTGTCACCGGTAAGAAAACGGTACATTTCCTCCGCCACTTCCGGATGCACCGGCGTGGTACCGCTATGATCAAAATATATTCTGCGCATTAATATCCCCCTCTAATCTCAACTGTACTGTAATTTCATCAACATTTAAGCACCAGACCAGGTTATATTTTATCCTGGCCAGGACGGATCTCATCCATTCATTTTAAAACTGGGAGATTCCAAACCGGTACTTTGCTGTTTTTAATTTTTTTGCACCCAGGAAGCAATCTCAGTCTCCTGGCACAGGTCCTCCAAAGTAGTGTTGTCCAACACTTCTGCAACGGATTTGCCGACTTTTTCCCACAAACCCCGCGTAACACAATATTCCGACCGGGTACATTGCTCCGGGCCGGCTTCATTAACACAATCCGCCGGGCTGATGGGACCCTCCAGACACCTGACGATCTCGCCGGAAGTAATATTTGCCGGTTCCCTGGCCAACAAATATCCCCCCTGGGCTCCCCGCACGCTGCGTACCAGTCCTCCCCGGCGCAAAAAAGTCATCATCTGCTCCAGATACCTTTCGGAGATACCTTGTTTCTCCGCAATCCGGAAAAGAGGCACCGGTTCCTCGCGCTGATAATCAAGCGCCAGTTCCAACATCGCCCGCAGTCCGTATCTTGACCGGGTGGAAAACTTTAAAATTTCCGGGTCACTCCTTTCACTTTAAACTCTTAAATATATCTTAAATATATTGATAGTTTATTGTACACAATTCCTATTTGTCTAATATTGTTTTAAGTCTACTAAATTACTATGAATTAGTCAAGTATCCATCTTGACTTCGATTTTCTCTTTGCTTCCAACCTAACTTGCGGTAGATTTCCTCGACTTCCGCAACCGTCATACCGGTATTTAAATTTAATATGTGTTCCGTTAAAATATCTAACGGCAAGTAAATGGAAGAAAATGGATCATCCATGGGACTACCATGCAACAACGGTTTTCCTCCGGACAACCATAAAGGCCAAAAATTATTGCTGGAAAAAGATAGTTTCTGGTAATACCCGGCATAATGGTTAAAGACCTCTTGCCGTCCGGGACAAAAAATTTTCATGCCGGAATTGGTTAGATCTATGTCAGCTAATAATTTTAAAGCCGCACCGGCAATTTTTATTAAAACCGAATCGGTTGAAAAATTAACCAAGACTTTATTCAGTAGTTCCGCCAAGCTGATTAACGCTTCGCCGGATCTGTTAAATACCGCCGGAGATATACCCAGGCGGATAAGCCTCTCCGCCAGGCCGGACAGTTGCTGCTTCAACAATGTCAACCGGTACTTGTCAAGCGCAGCGGCTTCGATGCCGCTTAACAGCTCACTATTTACCGCCATTATTTTTTTGCCCGGAATAAAATTTTGCCCGCAAAGCTTTTTAACCCACAAACTATAATCATACCCTTCTAGTGGGATAAAGCCGCTTGAGCCTAAAAATATTTTTGCCGCTTTATATCGGGCTAATTCATAAATATTCTCCACCAGATTCATAGAGCAAGCATCCATTAACAAATAACTGATGCTTTTACCGGTATCATTTAATGCCTTGTGCATGGCCTTTGACATTTGTGGAACCCCCATTATCTGCGGCCTGCCGTGGGAAAAATCCACCATCGAACCAATAAAAGCAGCCCCGTGCCCGGATAAGATAACCAGATATTGCTCGGCGGCAACAGCTTTGATTGCCCAGATTAAAAAATCACTCAGGGACTTTGGACAGGCCAGATTCTGATTCCCCAAATCTTCTACCGGGTCAATTAAACCGCTAAATTTCCCGTTGTGGCACCCTGCTTCGCGAAAAAACCTTTTCACCCCCCGCCATTCCCCGCCCCGAAAATGATATTTCAAGCCCGGCCTTAAAACTGCAATTAATTCTCTGGAAGCACGACCAAGTTGAACTGCAATACTGGCATCTTCAAATCGGCTGTTTGCAAACAGGGATAAAACCGCGTGGGTAATTTCCGGTTCTAAATCATTGTTGCCGCAGGCATAAATGAGCACGCCCCACCGGACATTTCTTGAAGTTGATATTACCTTCACCACCTGTCCCCGGATTTATAAAAACCAAACCGGCCGAAATTTTTTAAATTAAGGCCGGTCTCAAAGTCCCCTTCAAGAACTTCAGATCTTAACCTATATTCTGAATCCCCTGGCAGGCAAACAAGGCGCGCAGTCCGGCGACGGTCCCAAAATGCAGGCGCAGCCGTCATTCGGTCCTGCTTTGGTGCCAACACAGATACATGCGGTTTGGTAACATTGGTCCAACGTAAATTGAAAGCAAAAATCATCGGTTATGTCCTCGAAATCGGACAAATTATCAAATTTCAGATTGGGTATGTCGGCAAAACAATCC
The DNA here is from genome assembly GCA_964413055.1 of uncultured Pelotomaculum sp. Classification (GTDB taxonomy): domain Bacteria; phylum Bacillota; class Desulfotomaculia; order Desulfotomaculales; family Pelotomaculaceae; genus UBA3102. The sequence continues at coordinate 26,670 of CAYPRB010000007.1, forward strand.
GATGCGGGATCACCGTTGGGCAGGATTTCGAAGTTCCGGTTTGGTCCGGTTCCGGAAGCCAGGAGCTCAGTACACTGGTTAAGTGCCGGATCAAAGACAAAAATCTGCCATTGCGTAACCGTGGCGTCAACACAAAACTGAACATTGAAATGACTCAGTTCTGCGCCGGCAAGCCTCCTGACCTTGTAAAGCCAGGTTCTGCCGTTATCAAACGGCCCTTCCGCAATAATCTGAAAGCTTACACCATTAAAACATACGGTTATTGAAGATTGACAATCCTGGACGGAAGGACAATCACAATTCAGGGAAACACATTTTTGTTTATTATGCATTTATAACCCACCACCTTAAGTATTTGATTATTCTCCGGCTTTACCAGCGGGATATTTTTCTATGACAATATCAAGTTTATTTAATTGTTTCCGGTCATTAAATAAAATTTTATTAGGTTCAACAGGCATAGAATGTATTCCGTCAGTTTTATTTACCTTTATTATATTTGCTTCGTAATAATTTTTCATTTCTTCTTCAACTGCTTTATCGGTAATCAAATCCGGGTCATCTTCTTTTCTTGATTGCGACTTATTAAAGAGCCCCGGAATAATTTTTATCAATCCTATAAAAATTACGCTTGCTAAAACTAAAATTATAATAATGGGTACTGTTGCATTATGACTTTATTACCCAACATATGGTAAAATTTTGTGCAATTCACCTTACTTTTATAAAAGTGTGGTAAAATAAATACAATTTTACGGTACGAAAGGATTTTTTTATATGAAAAATAAAAAACATAACCCGGTCTTGCCGGAATTACACCGGTGTGAATTTTTCCTGGACCTGATGGAAGACATGGCGAAACGCTGGCTGGCACACGACGGCCTTTGGTTCCAGGCAGTGGAAAAAGAATACGGCATGGATGCGGCAATAAAAATGGATGTGATGGCCTGGGAGGTATTCTCGCCACTAGAGGCGGAAAGAATCAAAAAATTTCTCAAACTGCCCCGCAACGGCGGTATTCCGGCCTTGAAAAAGGCGTTATGGCTGCGGCTTTACGCCTTCGTAAACCAGCAGGAAATTATTGACACCGGTGAAAATAAAATAGTCTTCAGAATGAACGACTGCCGGGTCCAGGCCGCCAGAAAAAGAAAAAATTTGCCGGACTTCCCCTGTAAACCGGTGGGACTGGTGGAATATACCCGGTTTGCGGAAACCATCGATCCGCGCATTAAGACCAGGTGCGTGGCCTGCCCGCCGGACGAACACCCGCCGGAGTATTACTGCGCCTGGGAATTTTGGATCTAAAGAAGGTGTAAGAAAGTGGCTACAAAAACAATATGGCCCGGTGAGTGGGATATAACTCCACTCAATGAGCCATAACGGACATGGTAATTCACAACCATAAAAAAAGGTGCCGTGAGCAAATCGTAAGCCGAGTTCTGTCGTGGATGATCATCTATCTGGGACACCGGTCGCCCGGTGCCTCTAGCGACCTAACCCGGGAACAGGACGGGCCGCCCCCTTGTTCCCCTATTCGGTCTTGCTCCAGGTGGGGTTTACCTAGCCGGCCGGTCACCCGGCCGCTGGTGCGCTCTTACCGCACCGTTCCATCCTTACCCGGCACTCAACGGAGTATATTTATCAATCCCGTTATAGGCACATAACATACTCCATTGAGTGCCGGGCGGTCTGCATTTCTGTGGCACTTTCCTTAGGGTCGCCCCCACTGGGTGTTACCCAGCACCCTGCCCTGCGGAGCTCGGACTTTCCTCAGGAGCCGTATCTCCGGCTCCCGCGACCACCTGATTTACTCACTTTATTTCCTTGTGTAATAGCATTATATCATAAGAACCGTAAAATATTCAACCGGAGCGCTGTCCCGGGACGTGACGGCGCAGCATTACTTCTCCCAGTAAAGCATTCTGCCGCAGTTATTACAGAACACCGGACCCTTACCCTGTTTTAAAAACCTCAGGTCGTCAAATGAAACCCCCACCTGGCAGCCCCGGCAGATTCCTTTGACCACCCTGGCGAGCGGGTTTTCCATCTTCTTTTTCATAACCTGGTATTTCTCCCAAAGCTCATCATCTAATTTATCCACCAACTTTTCCCATTCGGTTGTATTTTGCGCCAGCAGCTGCTCGATTTTTTTCCGGTCAGCCAGTTTTTCATCCTGCATCCGGCGGTAAATGCTGATTTTTTCTTCAAGCCGGCTGCTTATCTCTTCCAGGTTGGATGAAAGTAGTTCCTGTTCTTCCATCAAATTCAACATTTCATCCTCTTCCTGTTTAATTTTTTCCTTTAAAATGTCTATTTTTTTACTGGTAGAATTAAGTTCTTTTACGTTGGTCATATCTCCACCGTATAATTTCCGGTCGAGACTAGCCAACTTTTCTCCGGCGGCATTAATTTCCATTTCCTTGTTTTTTAAATTCCTTTTTAATACAGCAAATTTTTCCTTTAATTTGTCGTATGCAACACGCTCCCCGTCGAGCTCTTTTTTAAGGGCTTGTAAATCTTGCGGCGCCTTGGTTTCAAACAATTTCTGTTTAAGTCTCCGGTTCTTATCTTCCAGATTTTGAATTACCCACAACGGTTTTAATTCCGGCATAATTAGTCTCCCTTAATCAAAAATAATAAAAGGATAGGAATATCTTCCTATCCTTAAAAGTACGTGAAAGGGTCGGTATTAATTTGAGATAATAATATTTCCACCGTCATTCCGGCTGCTTGGCAACGTTCGGCTAAATAACCGCGGAGCACCGGCATAACAACCATCTCCGTACCGTAATGCCCCGCGTCGATAAACTTAATTCCGGCGGCAAGCATATCCTGGGCGGTATGGTACTTGACATCCCCGGTGACCAAAACATCCGCCCCGGCTTTCAACGCCTCCGGCCACAGGTTCGCTCCGGAACCGCCGCATACGGCAATTCTTTGCACCTTGCTCCCCGGGTCTCCTCCCAGGCGCACAGCAGGGAGACCCAATCTTTCCTTAACCTTGGCCGCAAACTCCCGCAAAATAACCGGCTGCGGAAGACCGCCCACCATGCCCGGTCCATAAACCGGACCCCCGTTCTCCAGGGGGTACAGGTCGTACGCGGCTTCCTCATAGGGGTGGGCCTCCTGCATGGCCCGGAGCACCGCGCCTGATTTACCGGAGGGAACTATGGTTTCCAGTTTATATTCCTCCACCCGCTCGAGTTCACCGGTTCTACCGATATAGGGATTGGTACCTTCCAGCGGCTTAAAGGTTCCGGTGCCGGAAGACATAAAAGTGCAATGGCTGTAGTTGCCGGTCCAGCCGGCTCCCGCCCCCGACAATGCCCGGCGGACCTCTTCAACGTGACCGGCAGGCACAAACACCGCCAGTTTCAGGTACCGCTCCCGGCCGGCGGGAGACATCACCGCTACATCTTTTAAGCCCAGTATATCCGCAAGCACCGTGTTTACGCCACCGGCCGCATAATCCAGGTTGGTGTGGGCCGAATAAACAGCAATTTCATTCTGCAACAGGTAGCTTACCAGTTCCCCGTCCGGGCGGTCCAGCCTGACGGAACGGAGCGGTTTCATAAACAAGGGGTGGTGGCTGATGATCAGTCCGGCACCGAGCTTACCGGCCTCTGCGGCCACATCGATATTGACATCCAGGGCCAGCATTACCCGGTTCACCACAGACCGGGGGTCACCCACCTGCAGGCCGGGGTTATCCCAACTCTCGGCCAGGCGGCGCGGCGCCAATTCCTCGACCAGTTTAAATATCTCCCCGCACTTTACCGGCATTCCGCCACACCTCCTTAATCCGCTCCAGCCTTGCTTTTAATGCCCCCGCCCGTTCCCGCGCCGCCCCGCTCCGCGCGGCGGCCAAGCCGTTCAGCGCCCGCTCGTACTTTTCAACAATACCTTGCAAATAAACATCCATCAGGGGATCTTTTTTTTCCAAAAGTCTCGGCCCCAGTTCCAGCAGGCAGGAATCCTCCGTTTTTTCCCGTCCGGGTTCGGCTGCCACCACAACATAAATCCGGCCGTCTTCCTGCAACAAATGCTCATCGCTGATCCGCCAGCCGTTGGACGCCAGCCAGGTCCTGAGGTCCCCCGGGTCGGCCATCGGCTGCAGCACAAGCTTTTGCACCGTTTTTAAAACTTCCGGCGAGGCGGCCAGGATCTCCCGGATAGTATTGCCTCCTATACCAGCCAGCACCAATACGTCAGCCTCGCCCGGCTGCAATACTTTCAACCCGTAACCCAGGCGCAGGTCGATTTTACTCCCCAGTCCGCGTTCCTCTACTTTGCTTACCGCCGACCGGAACGGCCCCGGATTTAAATCAGTGGCAATCACCCCGTGGCAAATACCCTTTTCCACCAGATAGACCGGCAAATAAGCGTGGTCGGTACCTATATCGGCAACCACACTGCCCGCCGGCACCTGAAGTGCAAGCACGGCCAGGCGTTTTGCCAGTTCCATGGGTAATCCTCCGCAACATTTCAGTTTTGATCAAGTATAAACCATTTTCATTCAAAAAACAAACCGTAAACAAGGCGGTCTATAAATGTATTATTCAATAACTTTATTACTTAACTCACCAGGCATAAAAATATTAAATTGATATTATAAAGGATTATTGTGATAAATGCAGAATTAGTAACTGTCTGTCAAGTGGCATAAAAAATCTAATTTTTTTCAAGAAAGGATGATCATTATGAATCAAAAAGCCTTAATAATCCTTGCCGGTGCGGTGGTCGGATTATTAGGAGTAATTCTGATGGTACTGGGCAACCCGGCCAACATGGGTTTGTGCATTGCCTGTTTTTTGAGGGACATAGCAGGCGGTCTCGGTCTGCACCAGTCCGGCGTTGTTCAGTATCTACGCCCTGAAATCCTGGGCCTGGTATTGGGAGCATTTCTTGCAGCCGCTTTTAAAAAGGATTTCCGGGCCACTGGTGGTTCAAACACACTGCTCAGGTTTATCCTGGCCTTTTTTGCCATGGTCGGCATGCTGATTTTCCTGGGCTGTCCCCTGCGGGCAATCTTGCGCCTCGCGGGCGGCGACTTAAATGCCCTTGCCGGATTGGCGGGCCTGGTAGCGGGGGTGGCAGCGGGAATATTCTTTTTACAAAAGGGTTTCACCCTCGGCAGGGCCGTGGTCCAAAACAAATCCAACGGCTATATCTTCCCGGTGATAATACTGGTGGTGCTGGTCCTGTTACTGCTAAAACCGGCCTTTATCTTCTTCAGTGAAAACGGACCCGGCTCCATGCACGCGCCGTTGGCCGTATCGCTCGCCGCCGGCCTGCTGGTGGGTGTACTGGCGCAGCGCTCCCGCCTGTGCCTGGTCGGAGGAGTCAGAGATTTTATTATTTTCAGGGATACTTATCTTTTATATGGATTTTTAGTTATCCTGGTAGTGGCCCTTGCCGGCAACCTAATCCTCGGCAATTTCAACCCGGGATTCGCCAACCAACCCATTGCCCACAGCGCGACATTGTGGAACTTTTTAGGCATGACGCTCGGCGGGTTTGCTTCGGTGCTGCTGGGAGGATGCCCTTTAAGACAACTGGTTTCGGCCGCGGAAGGTAACATGGATTCTGCGATTACCGTAGCGGGCCTGATTGCCGGAGCAGCTTTAGCCCATAATTTCGGCCTGGCGGCCAGCCCCAATGGAGTGCCCGCAGCGGGCCAGGTAGCCTTGTTCATCGGCTTTGCCGTGGTATTGTCAATAGCAATAATCAACAGTAAATTATTATTTAAAAAACAGGAGGTGGTCACCGGTGGCAGAAGTCAAGGATGCTAGAGGACTCCTCTGTCCTGAACCGGTCTTAATAACTAAAAAGGAAATGGATCTTCCGGGGAACAGTACCTTTCAGGTGCTGGTCGACTCCGAAGCAGCGAAAAACAACATTACCCGGCTTGCCGACAAAATGAAATGGCAGGTATCGGCCGAACGAAACGGGGAAGAATACCTGCTGACCTTGATAAAAAAATAAATGTCCGCCACGTGATTAACGTAATAATCAAAACCGTGTTTGCCATACTAAAATACAACTCTAAAGTATAGGGAGCAGATGCAGTAATGAAAAAAGCCAAAAAAAAGCGGCAGGAACCGGTCTATGCCGCCGGTAATGAAGATCTGCTAAAGAAGAAGGCAAGTAAAAAAAACCGGGAAAAGGGTAATTACACCAAAGTTACCACGTTATCTTATGATGAAGTCGATACCAGCTGAATTGACACCGGATGAGAAGTGAAAAACCCACCCTGTTTAATTATTATCCTTAAAAAACGACATTATTATATAAAGGAATTTTCTCCATTTTATAGAAGAAATGTTTTTAAAACCATGCCCCGGGGGGTGGGGATGTATGGAAATAGGCGCAGTGTTACGGCAGGCACGAAAAGCAAAGGCATTGACGCTGGAAGAAGTGTCCCGCACCACTAAAATTCAGCGCCGATACCTCGATGCGCTGGAAAATGAGCAATACGCTATCCTCCCCGAAAAAATTTATGTCCGGTATTACTTAAATACTTACGCCCGCTTTTTAGGTTTAAACGCCGCAGAATTGCTCCAGGCATTTGACCGGAATTATCGCCCGCAGGCAAACAATGAAACTCAAAAGCCGGCAGAACGTGTACTGTCGCGGAAAACTGCCGGCCGGACACGCAAAGTTGCCTTCCGTACCCGGCTGGCCTCCAGCCGGGATGCCTACCTGATGGCAAACGTACGCAATACAATGGCCGCTAAAAAAAAACCGCCGTGGTGGATGCAGCCGGTGAACCGGCTTAAAACAATGGTCCGCAGCCGGTCTGCAGCCAAGGATGGCCGCGAAAACCTGAACCGCAACGAGATATGAGTTGAAGTGTGCCCGAAAAAAAACCAGCGCCAGGAATAATCCGGCGCTGAATTTTTTTATTGGTGGGAGCAACAGGGCTCGAACCTGTGACCTCCTGCTTGTAAGGCAGGCGCTCTCCCAGCTGAGCTATGCTCCCGGAAATTGGTGACCCCTACGGGATTCGAACCCGTGTTACCGCCGTGAAAGGGCGGTGTCTTAAACCGCTTGACCAAGGGGCCTTTTGATAGTCTTTGGTGGGCCCACCAGGATTCGAACCTGGAGCCAGCCGGTTATGAGCCGGATGCTCTACCATTGAGCTATGGGCCCGAATGGCTCCCCGAGCAGGATTCGAACCTGCAACCTACCGGTTAACAGCCGGTTGCTCTACCGTTGAGCTATCGAGGAATACCAGCACATAACATTATACGATAATTTATATTGACCGTCAATCAACGTGACGTAATAATTTATTCCAAGTAATCTTTTAATTTTTTACTTCTGCTCGGGTGGCGCAGTTTACGCAGGGTCTTGGCTTCAATCTGCCGTATGCGCTCCCGGGTCACCCCAAACTTTTGTCCCACTTCTTCCAGGGTCCGGGCACGACCGTCATCCAGGCCGAAACGCAAGCGCAGCACTCTTTGTTCCCGGTCAGTCAAAGTCTTCAAAACTTCATTCAACTGTTCACGCAACAAGGTAAAGGATGCCTCTTCCGCCGGCGCCCTGGCCTCATGGTCCTCAATAAAATCGCCCAGATGGGAATCTTCTTCTTCGCCGATGGGAGTTTCCAGAGACACGGGCTCCTGGGCAATTTTCATGATCTCCCTGACTTTATCTTCGGTAATATTCATCTCTTTCGCAATTTCCTCGGGATTCGGATCGCGACCCAACTCCTGCAATAGCTGCCGCGATACCCGGATCAACTTATTGATGGTTTCCACCATATGCACGGGAATCCTAATTGTCCGGGCCTGGTCAGCAATAGCCCTGGTAATGGCCTGGCGAATCCACCAGGTGGCGTAAGTGCTAAATTTATATCCTTTCCGGTAATCAAACTTTTCTACCGCCTTGATCAGGCCGAGATTACCCTCCTGGATCAAATCCAAAAAAAGCATGCCCCGGCCGACATAACGCTTGGCAATACTGACCACCAATCTTAAATTGGCTTCTGCCAGCCTTCTTTTAGCTTCTATATCGCCTTCTTCCATACGCTTGGCCAGGTCCACCTCTTCTTCCGGAGTCAAAAGCGGCACCCGGCCGATCTCCTTTAAATACATACGTACGGGGTCATCTATGCCAACACCTTCAGGGATGGTAAGGTCGACTTCCACCTCTTCAGACTGGTTTTCGTTTGAACTTCCCGCGGTCACAATACCCGATATCTCGGGAACCACTTCTATGCCCATGCCGGCTAATTTTTCGTAAATATCGTCAATTTGTTCCGGTGTAAGGTCAATACCCTGTAAACTGTCCATGATTTCATTATAAGTCAAAACACCACGCTTTTTGCCCTTATCGATCAGTTCCTTTACATTTTCATTTTTAAGTTCCTCTCTCAATTGTATCACTCCCCTCTCTAGGGTATTCCTACTTCATCAGCCCCGGAAACCTTCCGGTATTCTTGAAGCAAAGTTTCCAAGCGGTTCCGGTCTCCTGCTTTCTCCGCTTCGGCAATCACCCGTAAAACAATATACTCGCGCCACAACTTGGTATAAAGTGATTTATTGCCTGACTTCTCAGCTTTGCTTATTTCATTCAGAAGTGTCTCCCTGCGCTCCTGCCGGCTGCAACGGCTCAGCGATTCCAAATATCCCTTCATTATTTGAACCGGGTCTGACCCGGGAATTTCCTGCGTTAACAAGCGACTCAAAACAGCCTGTTCCTCTTCGTCGAGGGCACTTAAAATCTCAACGGGCCGGTATGCCGGATGACCGGCACATTTTAGACAACATTTAAAAATTTTATTATAAAACGGCTTCTTAAACGGCTTCTCGCCCATCTCATCCAGAACGGCAGTTCCCAACGCGGGTTCTTCCAGGAGCAGCCGCAACAACCCGTCTTCCGCCCTGGCCCTGGCATCCGGCCTTGCTTCTTTACCTAATATATTATGCTTAGTTTTAGTAAAATTATCCGGTTTAAGCCATTTATTTCCCTTTTTTTTGTTAAATCTCTTGAATTCTCCTGCTACCGTTTCCCAGGACAAATTTAAAACCCGGGCTACCGCCTTTAAACCTTCTTCCCGCTCTACTTCACTGCTCATAACCGCCAGGTTGGGAAATACCCCGCGCATCACTTCCAATTTGCCCGCTACGGTATTGACGGCTCTCTCCCCGGTGGCCTGCCGCAATTTATATTCTATCAGGGACGGAGCTTTATTGATTAACTCCTCCCATAAAACATTCCCGTGTACTCTTATCAAATCATCAGGATCCTTACCGTCCGGGATGCTGATAACTCTTACCCGGCAGCCCAACTCCTGCAGGATATCAAGTCCCCGAATAGTCGCGGCCACTCCGGCGGCATCGGCATCATAAGCAATTACCACGTCCCTGCTGTAATTCTTCAATAACCGGCCCTGTTCCACGGTAAAAGCCGTACCTAGCGTGGCTACCGTATTGGTAATCCCGTGCAGGTGCGCGGTAATAACATCCATATACCCTTCTACCACCACCACGAAACCCTTTTCCCTGATTGCCGCACGCGCCAGGTGCAAACCATAAAGCATACGCCCCTTATTAAAAAAAGGAGTTTCCGGAGTATTGACATACTTGGGCAGAGAATCATCCAGCACCCGCCCGCCAAAACCTACTACCCGGGCGGCCGCGTCACGGATGGGAAAAATAATCCGGTTACGAAACCGGTCATAGTATCTACCGGCTTCATTTTTTACCGCCAGCCCGGCTGCAACCACCTCGTCGGGCCGGTAATCCTCCCGGCGCAAAAACCCCAACAGTGCATTCCATTCCGGCAGGGCAAAACCAATTTCAAAATGTTCCCACGCATCCCGGTTGAAGCCTCTTGCTGCCAGGTATCGTCTGGCCGCTGCCGCTTCCCGCCGTTGTTGTAAAACCTGGCTGAAAAAATCTTTAGCCCGGCTGTTGATCTGATGCAGTGCTTCCCGCCGGCGCTCTTTCTCCCGTTGGGCGGGACTTTCATTTACCGGAACGGCAACCCCGGCCTGCTGGGCAAGCATCTGCACCGCTTCATAAAAAGTAAGGCTTTCCTTAAGCATGATAAACTTAAAAACATCACCGCCGGTACTGCAACCAAAACAATAGAAGATTTGCTTATCCGGCGTGACAGTAAATGAAGGTGCCCGATCGTGGTGGAAAGGACAGAAACCAGTGAAATATTTACCTTTTTTCTTTAATTGAACGTAACGGGATACCACCTCAACGATATCTGACCGCAGGCGGACCGTTTCAATTATCTCATCAGGAATAAAGCCCACCTTGGGATCACCTTCTATCAGACCTTTATCGATTTAGAATGATTCAACAGATAAATCATATTATCCTTCCGGATTAGTTTAAAATATTAATAAAATAATCCTATTAAACACTTGAACATTCTTATTAAAAAAAATATTCGCTACCGCTTAATATTTTCCTTCCTAATATCGACATTTTTTTAAATATTATTGCCAATTATTACTGCCTTTTAAGCGGCACGTATTAATCTACCCACGGATGGGGAATATATAAATCCTTATACACCCGGATGGCAAACCTGTCAGTCATCCCCGCGATATAATCACACACCACCCGTTCTGCGTTTCCGGTCCGGGCACGTTTCAGATACTCCCCGGGTAAATTTTCGGGGTTTCTTTGAAAATACCGGTACAAACACCGTACCACGTGCCGCGCCTTTGCCTCTTCCCGTTTGGCCTCGGACCCGATATAAACATACTCAAACAAAAAGTCCCGCAGGCGGTCGGTAGCCATTTTAATTGCCGGGCTCATCTTTATTACCCCGGGCTCGTTCCAGTTGGTTTGGATTAAATCGAGGACCATGGTATTGATGCGCTCCCGGTGTTCCCTGCCTAAAATCTCCTGACAATCTTCCGGAAGCTCGCCCTGAGTGAGCACCCCGCCCCGGATGGCATCATCGATGTCATGATTGATGTAGGCTATCCGGTCGGCGATTTTCACCACCTGCCCTTCCAGGGTAGCGGGCATTGCCGGACCAGTATGGTTTAAAATCCCGTCCCGCACCTCCCAGGTCAGGTTTAACCCCCTGTTTCCCTCCAGCACGTCGACAACCCTTAAACTCTGTTCGTTATGCTTGAAACCGTGTTGAAAAACCTCGTCCAGAGCTTCTTCTCCGGCGTGCCCGAACGGGGTATGCCCTAAATCATGACCGAGGGCCACTGCTTCAGCAAGGTCCTCGTTCAACTTCAGTGCCCTGACTACGGTACGGGCAATTTGTGACACTTCCAGGGTATGAGTCAGCCTGGTGCGATAGTGGTCCCCTTCTGGAATGGTAAAAACCTGAGTCTTGTGTTTCAGGCGCCGAAAGCTTTTGGAATGTATAATCCGGTCACGGTCCCGCTGAAAAGCAGTCCGCACCACGCATTCTTCTTCCGGCTGCACCCGTCCCCGGCTCTCACGGCTAAAACAAGCACACGGGGAAAAAATACGGTATTCCAGTTCCTCGGTGCGCAGGCGGATATCCATGAAACCACCACCCTGCACTAATATCTATAAAATATCTATAAAAATAATTCTACAGGCGCGACCTATAATCCTGCCCGTATCAATTTGCCCGCTATTATAAAAAGTGTAATCCCCGGCGCAAAAACTTTTCACCGGGGATAATTACCACCCCAATAGGCAGTGTTACCTTCCTTTTGGAGGCTTCCGTTGGAAGCTACTATAAACATCCATGCTCCCCTTTCTAAAAAACATGATCCGATATAATTTATTCCCGGTCCTTTGAGCTTAAACCGGAAATCCCGGCAAGGCAATCCGGGCCAAAACCGAGTACCTGGGTCCCCGGGAACCAAGCTCACTCAGCATCAGGTCCACTGAAGAGATTTTTGCCCCACCGAAGCCACCCCGTTCCCGCGCTAGTTTTTCCGCCACGGTCATCAAAGCTGGAAACCCAGCGGGGGAACGCATCCGGGCCAACGTCAGGTGTGGAGAAAACCGGCGCTTCTCCGGTTTGAAACCAACCCGCCCCATTTCCTGTTGCACCCGGCGGTGCAGGCGGGATAAAACAGCGGTTTCTCCGGACACTCCCACCCAGATTACCCGCGGCCTTTGTTCCGAAGGGAATAACCCCACACCGGAAAATTCCAACCGGAAAGGGGATATGCCCTGCGCAGCACGACCTAAAGCACCGGTGACCGCCGGCACCCGGTCCCCGTCAACCCGGCCGAGAAATTGCACCGTCAAATGCAGGTTCTCACTCTCCACCCATTTGGCATCGGACGGCAGCTTTCTAAGCTCTTCAATAAATGTATTCAGCGTACGCTTTAATTTTTCCGGTAAATTTAGCGCAATAAACAATCTCAACTGTTCCAAAAGCACCCACCTCATAAAACTTTTGACAATCCTTCTCCAAATAAATATCCTTCAACAAAGAGCAAAATATTCCTTTCTTTGCATATTTTTTTATTTTATACTTGATTTATTGACTAATTTTATTGATAATGTTTAGAAAAGGGCGAAATACATCGAGGAATTATATGTTGGAATATTTTGTATGGTTACTGATCCTCAGTTTAATATTAATTTTTATATTTAAGGTTTTTGGAAATCGTATCCCTTTAAATTCACGGGTTTTATACGGATCCGTAATGATTTCTTTTATTGTGGGAATAATTTTTCCGGTCATTGTCGCTAACCTTACTCCCGTTAAGGTTATTACTGTATATTTAGGTATGATCTTTCTTTCCGCCGCAGTTCTAAGCTACACGGACAGCAGCTCTTCTTCCGAATCCGCTTCCGCTTCCGTATCCGCTCCCGCTCCCCGGCAACCGGAACCAGATGAGGAGTCTCCAGATACCGGACCGGTTGCAGTCCCATCGCCAGTTACAATTGCTCCCCCCACAAACCCGCCACCCGTTTTAACGGAAGACCCGGTTAAAATGGATTCCTGCCCGGCACCAGACGACTCCGTACCGTCAATGTCATGGTCAGAAAACGCAGCGGGAACAGAGGTTCAAACCCCTGCAACAGCATCTCCGGTTGAAGAAGTTGAGGTTCAACCCCCTGCAACAGCATCTCTGTTTGAAGAAGTTGTAAAAGTTGCAGAAGCCGGCCCGGATTCCACCGTTGCAGAGGTAAAGCCAGAACCGGTCACGACCGGTGATTATATCACCGCCGGCTTTAAAGCTAAAAGCGCCGGCGATCTGACCGGAGCGGTCAGCTATTTTCTGAAAGCTCTCGAACGGTGCCGGGACCCGCAGGTTTACGCCGTTCTAGCCCTGGAAATCAGCGCTGTTTACCAGGAATGCGGACAGTATTTCCAAGCTGGAATGCTCCTTAAATCTGCCGCCGGGCAGGATGAAATAATCAAACAACCGGTTTTAAGACAAAAATTACTTGAACGGCTGGTTTTTCTGGAAACCCTGGTTGAACAATTAAAGATGGCCGGTATACCCGGCGCGCCTTACTCAAAAATCCCCGGTTTGGTTCTAATGAAAACCAACCTTGAAACCAATAAAAAATAAAATAACTTACCGAAAGGAGAGAAAAGATTGAAAAGCAGCCGTCAGATTTTGGACCTGCCGGTCCTCAGTATTGAAGAAGGTAAGGAAATAGGCAGAGTCAAGCATCTTGTCCTAAACCCGCAGCGGGGCGCGGTAGATTATATCCTGGTAGAAGACCAGGCCTGGTACCAGGGACTAAAGGCTATGCCGTATGCCGCGGTACAGGGGATTGGAGCATACGCCCTGACCGTGGCAAACCGTTCATCCCTCTCAGAGGTTACGGAATGTACCGGAATAATTGACTTGTTGGAAAAAGACTTGCGCCTGCCGGGCTTAAAAGTCCTCAGCACCAAAGGCTGCCTGTTGGGGTCCGTAAGTGAATTTTATATCCACGACCAGAGCGGTGATATTGCCGGATGCCAGTTAATTCCGGAAAACAGCCAAAAAGCCGCCGGGATCATACCCGGGAAATTTATTCTTACTTACGGTAGTGACTACCTGGTTGTCGAAGAGGGGATTGAAGAAAAACTGGTAAAAGAACTTACGGAAGACCACTCCGCTGCCACCGGCTCCCGCAACAACCGGGTCGAAACTACCCCCGCCGGTACCGGAGCACAGGACGCCGGACAGAAAAAATCACCGGGGGCAGAATTGAAACATTTCGAGGAGCAGCAGCGGCAGTTCATACTGGGTAAAAAAGCCGCCCTCAAGATTACGGATGACGACGGTAAAGTAGTGGTGGAAGAGGGGGAAACGATCACCCAGGAAATCATAGACCGGGCAAAGGCAGCAGACAAGTATATTCAGCTGACTTTAAACATTTCTGACTAAACTCCGGAGGCAGTAATGTCGCTTTTTAAAAAAACGGTACTCTTGTCACTGATTCTTCTGGTTCAATCCGTAATTTGTATTTTTGGAGCCGCCGCGTTTTGGGAATCCGGTTATTCCGGAGTAATCCGGCAAGGCATCACGGTCAACGGTATCCCGGTAGGGGGATTGACTCCGGCGCAGGCAGTACGGAAATTGGAAAATAATCTTTCGTCCCCGGCGGAAATTAAACTACAATTCACTGATGCCGCCGCCGGGAAAAGTCATTCCGTTACCTTGTCGGAAATTGACGGGAAATACGACTTCCCTGCCATAACCGAAGAGGTAATCAAATACAGTAAAAAAAGCTTGGACTTCAATCAACTGCTCTCCGCTTTAACTCTTATGGCCGCGCCACCTGAAATATCTTTAAAAATTACTTACGATCATGAAAAGTTAAAACAAAATATCGCCTTGATCGGGGAAGCATGGAAGGAGCAGCCGCAGAATGCCACGGTAAAAATATCCGAACAAAAAGTGTTGCTTGTTCCTGAAGTAAACGGCTACCGGCTGGATTTTGAAAATACACGGGAAAAAGCACGCCTGGCCCTAACCCGGGGTGTTTTTAATATTGCCGCGTCCGGGCGAATTCTTAAACCTGATATCACTGTTTCTGACCTCCAAGGCGTTGATACGCTGTTGTCTGAATTTACTACCGCTTATGACGGCAACGCCGAAAACAGAGTCCATAATATTGCTCTTGCCGGCGCCGCAATAAACGGTTCCGTTCTGAAACCGGAAGAAATATTTTCGTTAAACCGGCAACTCGGCCCCCGGATGGAAAAATCCGGTTATCTGAAAGCTCCCGTAATTGCCAATAACCGCCTGACACTGGATTTCGGGGGTGGTATCTGCCAGGTCGCCACTACGCTCTATAACGCCGTACTATTGGCCGGCCTGGATATTGTCGAGCGTTTTCCCCACTCGCAACCGGTCAACTATATCCCTCCCGGC
Source organism: uncultured Pelotomaculum sp. (assembly GCA_964413055.1). GTDB lineage: Bacteria > Bacillota > Desulfotomaculia > Desulfotomaculales > Pelotomaculaceae > UBA3102. Next base: position 41,968 of record CAYPRB010000007.1, read on the forward strand.
CTTGACGCCACCATTTCCGGCGACCATCTGGATCTTAAATTCGCCAATAATACTGATACTCCGGTTTATATTGCCGGTTTATCCGATGCAACAACCTTTACCGTCCGTATTTTCGGCGGAGATAAAAACCACCGGCACACGATAAGAATTACATCCGAAAAGCAGCTTGTCGCGCCAAGAGTTACCGTCATGCAGGACGATACCCTTCAGGAAGGTGAAACCAAAGTCATAAATCCGGGAAGAACAGGTTATCAGGTGAAAGTTTACCGCGAAGTACTTGAAGAAGGCCGGGTGGTTTCAAAAACCTTAATCTCAGAAGATTATTACCGTCCCACAAACAAAATCATCCACGTGGGCCCTGGAACGGAAGAATTGGAGAAATAAATAAAGACCTGCTGCCGCAGCAGCGGGTCAAAAAACAGAAAACAGAGAAAACAGGGGACGGTTCTCGAAAGAAAACAGGAGAAAACAGGGGACGGTTCTCTGTTTTACGCCCTGAATGTTTTATTAACAGCAAATTCCATTTGTATGCTTCTATATTATCTGCCAATCTATCTTTACCCAGCCTTTACCGGATTCTGATGTATGTATTATTGGCAAGCTCTTCATTTCCTTTTTTTAACCAGACCGCCGGGAAGTCCCCTTCCTGAGCAAAGCGAAGGGAGGGGATGAAAGGCGGGAAAAGATCGTCCTGGAACACTTGTTCTAATACAGTTCTGCTGATATAATATAACCATGAAATACAATACTGATAAAGGATGTCACTCTGTATATTCACTTCGGTTCCACTATGTCTGCTGTACTAAATACCGGCGCAAGGTACTTACACCGGAGGTAACAGAGTATCTAAAAAAAACCAATAAAAATATCGCTAATAAGTTTAGTGTGCAAATAATTGAGCAAGAAACCGATGCAGACCACATTCATATAATCTTCGCAACAAAGCCGGCAGTCCAACTTTCCAAGTTCATCAACTCATTAAAATCCACAACGGCCAGGCTGGTATTCCGGGATTATCCGGAAATTAAAAAACAACTTTGGGGCAGTAGTTTCTGGTCCCCGAGTTACTTTTTAGCCACTGTCGGGGAGGTGAAACTTGAAGATGTCAAGCGTTACATCCAGTTGCAAGGAAAAACGTAATTACAAATTTCGCATATACCCTAATAAGCGGCAGGAACACAAGCTTACCAGCTGGCTGGAAACTTGCCGTATTGTTTATAACTCAGCCCTGGCTGACCGTAAGAACCACTTCATCCGTACAGGTAACGGGTTAACCAGGATAGCCCAACAAGTAATTCTTAAAACCGACAAAACCAAGTATCCTCGAATAAAAGAGGTTCATTCCCAGGTAACCCAGGAAGTATTATTTCGTATAGAACGTGCTTTCAACAACTTTTTCCGCCGGGCCAAAGCCGGGGAGAAACCCGGCTACCCCAGGTATAAGGGTCCGGGACAGTATAAGACGCTTACCTTTACCCAGTTCGGGGACGGGCTTGGGGCTTCGTTTAAAAACAGCAAATTAAAACTATCCAAGATTGGTTTGGTTAAGATAAAGCTGCACCGGGAGATACACAGTAAAGTCAAAACCTGTTCTATAAAGCGGGAACAGTCTGGGAAATGGTATGCAATTCTAACGGTAGAAGAATCGCCTGTATTATATTCCCCAAACCGGCAATCTATTGGTTTGGACGTTGGCATCAAGGAGTTTGCCGTGTTTTCAAATGGTAAAAAAATTACTAATCCAAAAAACCTGCAGAGATCTGAACGCAAACTCAAAACCCTGCAAAGAAACCTGTCACGTAAAAAGAAAGGCTCTAAAAATCGAGCCAAAGCCCGTGTAAAACTAGCCCGGCAGCATGAAAAAGTGCGTAATCAGCGCCAGGACTTTCAGCACAAACTATCCACCCGGTTAGTGTGGAAATACGGCACCATTGTAGTAGAAGATTTACAAATTAAAAACATGGTCAAGAACCACCGGTTAGCAAAAAACATATCCGATGTTGGGTGGGGAGAATTTATCGCAATGTTATCCTACAAGGCTGAAAGTGCCGGCAGGATACTGGCAAAGGTTTCACCCCACGGTACAACACAGGAATGCAGCCGGTGTGGGAATGTTGTACCAAAAGACCTATCGGTTAGAACGCATGACTGCCCGTACTGTGGACTGGTTATGGATCGCGACCATAACGCGGCAATTAACATTTTGCATAGATACAAAGCTTCTTAGTATATAAATAAAAATCTGTGCCGCTGGAACGGCGGTCATATGCCTGGAGAGCTAGACTGCAGTAAAGGGTCTACAATGAACCAGGAAGCCTTATAACTTTGTTTTGTTTTGGAAGCCCCTTCCTGAGCAAAGCGAAGGGAGGGGTGGTTCACAACCTCTGTCTGGGTTTTCGGTTTTTCGTTATGAAGTTTAGCCAGCTCTATATTGTATTTTTTCAACACTAAATGTCTTATCTCTTTGTCGGAAATGGTTTTCCTTTCCGCAGTTACTTCTAGACATTTATCGTTATTAGCTTCCATATTAAACTTTTGAAACCTTTCCAGAGCCTTATCCCTGTCTTCAGCGAACATTGCCAGAACGAAATCGGTATTAACAATCTCTGCCTGCGTTATGTACTCCTTATAGCTGCTCCATTTATATGCTTCTATATTATCTGCCAATCCAGCCTTTACCGGATTCTGATGTATGTATCTTAATACCGTAAGAAAATAAGTGTCATTTTCTACGGGCTCACTTTTAAATCTATCCTGGAACAGGTGCCCTTTTCTGTTATACTGCCAATTATACCAGTACACATAACTAGCCCCTATTCGCTTCATCATATTGGCAAGCTCTTCATTTCCTTCTTTTAACAGCAAGTGAATATGGTTACCCATCAAACAGTAGGCATATATTTCATATTCGATATCTTTACGGTATCGAGCAAGAGTATCAATGAATTTTTCATTATCCTCATCATCTACAAATATGTTTTGATGATTTATCCCTCTTATCATTATGTGATAAATCTTTGTTGCACTCTTCTTTCTCGCTACCCTCGGCATAAAAATCACCCCACCGCTAGTTTATATTAACGGTGGGGTGGTGTCAAACAGAGAACCGTCCCCTGTTTCCTGCTACCTTTGCAACGTGACGGCGGCCTGGGCGGCTGCAATCAAAATAGACCAATCTTCATTTTTTCACATTACGGAACACTTTTTACCATCTGCTGCTGCAAATCATATAGAACCTTAACCAAATGTACTTGCAAAAAATTACTTGTATTAGCCAGGGATCGGCTGCATTTTACATCCAGTCGGCGTAAGCGCTAAATAACATGTAAGCAACACTAAATAATTAGAGTTTATACAGTAATACTTTTTCTAAAAATGAAACAGGCACATAAGTACAACCATTAATAATAACCGGGGGAGCTTCTAAAATATAGGGTATCTTATGGTTGGCTATATATATGTTTTCACTGATTTTCAGTTTTACAGATGCCTCGCCTTTGGTCAGCAATATACTTTGATTCCCCGCATTCCAGGCTACAGTATAGCTTAATGTTTCTGCTGTTAGGCGCACGGGGATCATTATCGTTTGATTTTCCTGGTTCATGACAGTCTCAATTTCTACATCCTTAACAACGATCTTATTCTCATCTTTCACGGCCAATCCATCCTTAAGTTTAGCTAAATTAATAGGAAATTCAGGAATACCCATAAACCCCGGCGCTATTTCATACTTGGGAAAAACAATTACGATATCGTTATCTCTTAAATAAAAACCTTGTGCATCGCTAATACTCTTAAACCCCATATCCCCCTCAAAGAACATTTCATTTTTATCTATAGAGCGAAGTTCTATCTGTTTAACGATTTCATTATTTATTTTCGTTTTATAATCTGCTTCTTTCGGAAATAAATCATCTAAGTGCATAGGCGTATTAGCCTTTTTATCAATATTGATACAACTTACCACGGTCATGCCATTCGCCCCGCCGGTATAAGTATAGTAAGTTATTGTAAAAGAAAGAAAGGCTTCATCATTGGTTTTTAAGTTATAATCGATAAAAAGCTGGTATGGTATTATTTCCCGGCCATTTTTTATAGCTTCCTGGGCATATTCATCTGCTTGCATTTCAATAATGTCCTTGCTATATATAACTTGTTTTTTAATGAAATAGTTTAATTGTTCCTGGAAATCAGCATCGGTCAATCCTGAAATGACCGGATAAGTAATATCGATTTCCAAGAAATCATTCTTTCCCTGAATTTTTTCTGCTGTAATCATGTCATTCTGATCAAGCACAACTTCGATCCCGACAGTATCATTGATAGGGGTTGGTTCCGCCAAGGTTGGGCCAGAAAATGCAGTATTACTAAATAAAAAAACCATTAGTACTAATACAATAGTCTGCTTGATTTTCATGTTTTATTTCCTCCTCAATTTAGCATTATATTTGTTATGACGCAAATATCTAAAAATAGTTTCATTTCACAACTTTAATTTTGTTGCACTAGGATTTTAGACTGTGTGACAACCTAGTATGTTATCCCTGATATCAAATCAAACATATCAAAATTGCCTGTGTGACAAGGGGACGGCAGACTGTGTGAAAACCTCCTTATCCTCCGCTCAAAATAAGCAAAGAATTTTTTGATTATTAGGCAGTTGACAAAGATTAAGACTAAGAGGGCTGACTTAGGTTTTATATTGGAGCTAGCCTTTTTACAATTTCCTCAACTCCCAGGATATTTATGGTCCCTCGCATATTATAGGCCAGAAAATGCAACTTATTTTCTACTTTTACTGACTCTGGTCCCTGGGTCAAGAAGTAGTTGAAACCCCAGATTCTCTTTACAGTTCCAAATGGGTGTTCTACAACCATATCCCCAGGAGTGATGTCAAATGTCTCATAATGATTCTATACTGAACTTGCTAAATATAAAAGATAAAAATATAATTTTTGTTGAAAATTTTTGTTCAGAGGTTACTGTGAAGAATATTATGTCTAAGTTTTTTCATGGTAAACTAACTTATAAACCGGTTGCTTGCTACTCTTGTGGGCATGTTTTTGATGATAAGATAACTAAACATGGCTTTAAAACTTCGATTATCAAGTTGCCTAGTATATCTGGTTTTAATTCTTATTTAAAGCTGCGGAAGCAAAGGTATTTCTGTAAACATTGTAATTCAACTTTTATACTTAAAACTAATATTGTTAATAAAAATTGCTTTATTTCTAATAATACAAAGTTAGCTATTGCCGTTAATGCTAAGGAAAAAGTCTCTGAAAAGGATATTTCTAAAATGTACAATGTATCTCATTCAACAGTAAATAGAGTAATTGATAGCTTCTATGACCATTATAAACCGAATTATAACTATCTCCCAGAGCATTTGTGTTTTGATGAGTTTAAATCAGTTAAATCCGCAGCAGGCGCTATGTCCTTCATATTCTGTGATTCTGATACTGGAACTATTGTTGATATAGTAGAGGATAGAAGATTACATGTTCTTAAGGATTACTTCTTGAGGTACTCCAAACCTGCCAGAAATGCAGTTAGAACGATTGTTATTGATATGTATAGTCCTTACATCTCATTGATTAAATCAGTCTTTCCTAATGCAAAAATTATTATTGATAAGTTTCATATTATCCAGCTTTTTAGCAGAGCTTTAAATAAAACAAGAATTAGAGTTATGAATAGGGACAAGAAAAATTACAATAAATTAAAAAGGTATTGGAAGCTTTTACTTAAGGATATTACAACGGTTAACTATACGAACTATAGATACCATCACTGTTTTAAAAACCAAATGCGAGAGATTGATATAATTAATTATTTGCTGGATTTGGATCCTGAATTAAAGGCTACATACAAGCTATACCATGACATTAGATTTTGCATTAAAAACAAAGAAATTGATCATTTAAAAAAGGCTTTAGTCGATAGTATTAATAGCGTTTCTGACTATATGAGAACTTCCATCAAGACGATAAAAAAATACATAGACTATGTAGAGAATACTCTTAAGTATGATTATACCAACGGTATTTTAGAAGGAATTAATAACAAGATCAAAGTTATCAAACGCATTGCCTTTGGATACAAATGCTTTTACCATTTTAAAATCAGAATTCTGATTACTCAAAATTTAGCTGCATTAAAAACAGCTTAGAGGAGAATTTTTCCTCTAAGCCAATGGGATTATATTATACCATTATAATTCACTTTTATTATTCACCAACACCAGTTGACAAAGAGCCCTTATTCTCTACTATACTTTATTGTTTTATTTTCTTGGAAAATTAACCTGAGCCTGGGCGGCAGCCAGCCTGGCAATGGGTACCCGGAAAGGCGAGCAGCTGACAAAATCCAGTCCCAGCCCGTGGCAAAATTCAATGGAACCTGGTTCTCCGCCGTGTTCCCCGCAAATACCGATAAGCAGGTCCGGTTTGGTCTTGCGGCCCAACTCCACGGCGGTCTGCATCAAGCTGCCCACACCCTTGCGGTCCAGCACCATAAAGGGATTGTCGGCCAGTATTTTTTTGTCCAGGTAATCCTGCATAAATTTCCCCTCGGCATCGTCCCGGGAAAATCCCAGCACGGTTTGGGTCAGGTCGTTGGTACCGAAGGAGAAGAAATCCGCCTGTGCCGCTACTTCGTCCGCCAGCAGGGCAGCCCTGGGCACTTCAATCATGGTACCTACCGTGTATTGAAATTTTACTCCGGTATCCCGCATTACTTCTTCAGCGGTATTGACTACCTTTTCCCGTAAAACTTCCAGTTCCGTTACATCTATAACCAGCGGTATTTCAACCTCCGGAACGGGGTTGAACCCTTCTTCAACCAGCCGGGCAGCGGCCTGGAAAACAGCCCGTGCCTGCATGCCGTACACTTCAGGGAATGTGATGCCCAACCGGCAACCCCGGTGTCCCAGCATCGGATTAAATTCCGACAGGGCACGTACTTTTCTCAGCAGTTCTTCCTTCCGGCAGATTTCGTCTTTATCGCCCCCGGTCAGGCGCAGGCGGGTTATTTCCACCGCCAATTCCTCCGCGGCGGGCAGGAATTCATGCAGCGGCGGGTCAAGCAGTCTTATGGTCACGGGAAAACCGTCCATGGCTTTCAAAATCCCGTAAAAATCCCCCTCCTGCATGGGTAAAAGCCGGCTCAGCGCGGCCTGCCGCTCTTCCCGGCCGGCTGCCAGGATCATTTCCTGGACAATGGGCAGACGGTCCTGGGCCATAAACATATGCTCGGTCCTGGTCAAACCAATCCCGGCGGCGCCGAACTCCCTTGCCTTGGCAGCGTCATCCGGGGTGTCGGCATTGGCCCTCACACCCAGGTTGCGGACCTGGTCGGCCCAGGCTAAAAGCTCCTGGAATTCAGGGGACAATTCAGGATCCAACATCGGCACCGCACCCAGCATAACACTACCGGCGGCACCGTCAATAGAAATAATATCCCCCTGCTTAATGACCAGGTCTCCGGTATAGCATTTGTTGCGCTCATAATCGATGGTTATTGACTCACACCCGCAGACACACGGCTTACCCATCCCCCGGGCTACCACCGCGGCATGGCTGGTCATACCCCCGCGCGCGGTCAGCACGCCCTGCGCCGCCACGATCCCGTGAATATCGTCGGGAGTGGTTTCAGTGCGCACCAAAATCACACTTTTCCCTTCCTGTCCCAACTTTTCCGCCACATCGGCGTCAAATACCACCACACCGGACGATGCGCCGGGTGACGCCGGTAAACCCTTGGCCACCACATTCAGCTCGGCCGCCGGGTCAATCCGGCGGTGCAGGATTTGATCGAGATGGCCCGGTTCGACCTTTAATAAAGCTTCTTCTTTGGCAATCAGGCCTTCGTTATACATATCCACGGCAACCTTAATCGCCGCCTGGGCGGTACGCTTACCGTTACGGGTCTGCAGGATCCAAAGTTTGCCCCGTTCAATGGTAAACTCCACGTCCTGTATATCGCGGTAATGCTGCTCCAAAAGGTTGCAAACCCCGGTAAACTGGCCGTAGATTTCCGGCATATCCTGCTGCAGCGCCGCTATGGGCTGCGGGGTGCGGATCCCGGCCACCACATCTTCACCCTGGGCGTTAATCAGGTATTCACCGTAGAGCTTGTTTTCCCCCGTGGAAGGATTACGCGTAAAAGCCACACCGGTACCACTGTCTGCACCCAGGTTCCCGAAGACCATGATCTGAATATTGACCGCCGTCCCCAGGTCATCCGGAATTTTATTGTACTTACGGTACACGACGGCACGGTCATTATTCCACGAATTGAAAACGGCGTATACCGACATGAACAGCTGCTCCAACGGCTCCTGTGGGAACATACGGCCCGTTTCTTTCTGGATCAGCTGCTTGTAATCAACAATGACCTTCCGCCACTCCCCGGCGGAAAGCTGGCTGTCATCTTTAACCCCGGCCCCGGTTTTCCAATGTTGTAGAATTTCTTCAAACCGGTTGTGTTCCACCCCCATCACGACGTTGCCGAACATATTAATGAAACGGCGGTAACAATCCAGGGCGAACCTTTCGTTTCCCGTGGCGGCGGCAAGCACTTCCACGGTCCGGTCGTTCAAACCGAGGTTCAAAACCGTGTCCATCATACCGGGCATGGATACGGGAGCGCCGGAACGTACCGAAACCAGCAGGGGATTGGTTTCATCCCCGAATTTTTTACCCAGTCTTTCTTCCAGTACTTTGATTTTAGCTTCAACCTGGTCCTCCAAACCTTCGGGGAATTTTTGTCCCAACGCGGTGAAATCCTTGCATGCTTCGGTGGTAACCGTTAATCCGGGCGGCACCGGGAGGCCGATATTAGTCATTTCTGCCAGATTGGCACCTTTCCCTCCCAGTAGACTTTTCATCCCTGCGTTGCCTTCTTCAAAAAGGTAGACATACTTTTTACCTGCCAAGTCTTTCCCCCCTAAAATAAATTTCCAACACTCTGGTAGCAGTTTCTTCTACAGCTTTGTTTGTGACATCAATAACTGAGCAGTTAGCTCTTTTCATAATCTTTTCCGCGTAATCGAGTTCTTTGAGAATGCGGTTCATACTGGCGTAGTCTGCCCTTGAGGTCAGGCCCAGGGTTTTCAGGCGCTCTCTCCTGATTTCATTCAACTGCTCGGGCCCTATGGTCAGACCAATCAGTTTATGGGGCGGTAGACTGTATATTTCTTCCGGAGGAGCTACCTCCGGAACCAGCGGCACATTGGCCACTTTAATCCTTTTATGAGCCAGATACATGCAGAGAGGGGTTTTTGAAGTACGGGAAACCCCGATGATTACCAGGTCTGCCCGCACAATTCCCCGCGAGTCTTTTCCATCATCATATTTTACGGCAAATTCAATTGCCTCCACCTTGCGGAAATACTCGTCATCCATCCTGCGCACCAATCCCGGCTCCAGCTTCGGACGGCGGTGCACCACCGCCGCCAGTGCTTCCAACATCGGAGTCATGATATCCACGGTGGGAATACCGTACTTTGCCGCCTCTTCAACCAGAACTTCGCGTAATCCGGGCAGCACCAGGGTGTACGCAATGACACTGTTAAAAGTACTGGCTTCTTCCACTATTTCAATCAGCTCTTCCGTGCTGTTCACATAAGGCACCCGGCGAATATCCGAACTCCCGTGATTGTACTGGCTGGCGGCGGCACGGGCGACCAGTTCCGCAGTCTCACCTACGGAGTCGGATATAATGTAGATCACCGGCTGAATTCCGTTCTCGGTGGAAATCATAACTCCCCCCTACTTTCCTTCCCCTAATTCCACAAAAAGACGGGCAATATTAGTCTTACTGATACGCCCGATCACTTCCCACCCTTCCTCCCCGTCCGGCGGTGTAACTTTGCGCACCACGGGCAGGGCGTCCACCTCGTGGTCGATGATCATTTTTGCCGCGGACCATACCGATTCCCCGGCCGTAATGTACACTATGTTGGGCATCCGGGTCATAACTACCCCTACCGGCAGATTGTGAATGTCATGACCGCCCAGAGTGGTTTTCAGCAGGTCCTTGCGGGAAAGAACTCCTTCCAGCAGTCCTCCTTTTTTTACCACCACGAGGGTGCCCACATCTTTAATAAACATATTCACTACAGCGTCGTAAACTGAACATTCTTCAGAAACCACGACGGGAATCGATTTAACGCTTTCTACTAAAATTCCCCGTAATTCATCGGCAATAACTTGATAAGGAGATTTGCCGCTGTAAAAATACCCCACTCTCGGCCGGGCTTCAAGCAAACCGACCATATTTAATATGGCCAGGTCCGGCCTTAAAGTCGCCCTGGTCAGAGATAGTTTTTCGGCAATTTGCTCACCCGTAATCGGGCCGGATTTCTTAACTATTTCCAAAATAGTCTCCTGCCGCCTGGTTAATTGCAAATCAATCGCCCCTTAAGAGCAAATATGTCATACTATTTAACAAAATAAGCTATATATATTATACATTATAAAAGCTTAAATAATTTCCCTCTTTCTTAAAAAATTTTTGAATAATTTATTCCACCACTATTTTTCTCAAGTCAACCACCCGCATAACCAGGGATACCAGGCTGGACAGGAGAGCCAAGCGGTTTTCCCGTATTTTTTCATCTTCAACCATAACCATTACGGAATCAAAAAACTCTTCCAGCGGCTTCTGCAACGTGGCTACGGCGGCCAGAAAAGCACGGTAGTCTTGTTTTTTTAAATATGCTGCAGTCTCTTCCCGTACCCGGGAAAGATGGTTATAAAGCCTTTGCTCACTGGCATCACTCAGCAATTCCGGTTCCACCAGGCGGATGACGGCATTTTTAGATAGGTTATTGGCACGCACGAAAACGGTAAGCAAATCATCAAAAGCCGGCTCCCGGCGAAAATCCGACAGTGCCCCGGCCCTTAACCGGGCATCGTTGAAATCATCATAGCCGGCGTCCAAAACCGCGTCCACCACATCATAGGTAAAACCGTAATCACTGAAAATACCCTTGATCCGCTGCCTGAAAAATTCCGCCGTATCCGCCTTAACTTTTTCCAGGCTGTTTTCAAGCCGGACCTTGCCTTCATACTCCCGGTAAGCCGCCTCGATCAATTTTTCCAGGGACAAGGCGATCCGCCCTTCCAGGAGAATATGGCTTACCCCCAGGGCCTGGCGCCTTAAAGCATAAGGGTCCTGAGAACCGCTGGGCTGAATGTCGATGGCAAAAAACCCTACTATATTATCAATTTTATCGGCAAGACTCAATATTTTTCCCGGCAGCGTTTCCGGCAGCCGGTCCCCGGCAAAGCGCGGCAGGTAATGTTCCAAAACCGCCTCCGCCACCGCCGGTTCCTCACCCGAGCGCGCAGCATATTCTTTGCCCATTATACCTTGAAGCTCAGGAAATTCATAGACCATATTAGTTACCAGGTCTGCCTTTGACAGGTAAGCCGCGCGCAGGGCCTGATCTTTCTCATGCCGGCCGGCGCCGGTCGCACCGGCCAGGTATCCGGCCAGAACACCTATTCTCTCCACCTTATCGTAAACGGTGCCCAGGCGCTCATGAAACACAATTTTCTTCAGTGCAACCACCTTTTGGGCCAGTGGTATTTTCAAGTCTTCCCGGTAAAAAAAGTCGGCATCGGCCAGACGCGCCCGCAGTACTCTTTCATTGCCCGCCTGTACCTGGTCCAGGTGGTCTGCCGTACCGTTTCTGACGGCGATAAATTTGGGAAGCAAACTGCCTTCCGGACCGGTTACCGGAAAATAACGCTGGTGTTCCCGCATCGGGGTAACCAGCACCTCGCGCGGCAGCTGCAAATAATCAGGGCTAAAATTCCCCAGCAGCGCCGTCGGATATTCCACCAGGTTATTCACTTCATTCAACAGGTCCCCGTCCTCTTCCAACCTGCCCCCGGCCGCATCAGCCAGCTTTTGCACCTGCCGCAGGATAACCTTTTTTCTTTCCTGCGGGTCGACCATAACATAATTATTTTTCATCTGGTCAAAATATGCCGCCGGGGAAATTATCTTTATGGGCTCCTTGCTCAAGAAGCGGTGGCCGTAAGTAATCCGGTCCGCTTTCAGCCCGGCAAACTCAAAGGCGATTACCTCCTCACCGAAAAGAGACAGGATCCAGCGCACGGGCCGGGCAAAACGCACGTCCAGATCGCCCCAGCGCATGGGCTTGGGAAAATGCAGGCCGGTAATAAAACCGGGGGCGGTTTCCTTAAGAATGTCCCGTGCCGGACGGCCCGCTTCCCGCTTGACCGCAAAGACATAATCAACGTGCCCGAGCGGTTTTTTTACCAGTTCCGCCACCGGCACCCCTTGACTTTTGGCAAAACCTTCGGCGGCTCTGGTGGGGGTCCCGTCCGGCTTGTAAGCCACTTTTGCGGCCGGTCCTTTTACTTCTTTTTCCAGAGGCTCCTGGTGGCCGGGCAACCCTTTGATGTACAGCACCAGCCGGCGCGGGGTGCCGTAAGTCGCCACCTGTTCAAAAGACAAGCGGTGTTCCTGCAAAACTCCGGCAGCCAGTTCTTTCAACTCTTCCAGGGCGGCATCCAGAAACCTGGCCGGCAGTTCTTCAACTCCTATTTCAAGTAAATAATCCATCATACTTAGTTTAACTGACATCTTCATACGATGCCTCCTTTTTTTTCAACAGCGGGTACCCCATGGCCTCACGCTGCTGCAGGTAAGCCTGGGCGCAAAGCCGGGCCAGGTTGCGTACCCGGGCGACAAAACCGGTACGTTCGGTCACGCTTATGGCTCCGCGGGCATCCAAAAGGTTAAAAGTATGGGAACATTTCAGGACGTAGTCGTAAGCCGGCAGCACCAGATCTTTTTCCATTACCCGCAAGGCTTCCCGCTCGTACATGTCAAACAATTCGAACAGCATTCCGGTCTCCGCCGTTTCAAAATTATAATACGAATACTCGACTTCCCCCTTGTGGTACACATCACCGTAAGTAACCCCGTCCACCCAGGTAATGTCAAAAACGTTGTCCACCCCCTGGATAAACATGGCCAGCCGCTCCAAACCGTATGTAATTTCCGCGGACACAGGCCGGCAGTCGATCCCGCCGCACTGCTGGAAGTAGGTGAACTGGGTTATTTCCATGCCGTCCAACCATACCTCCCAGCCCAAACCCCACGCGCCCAGGGTGGGGGACTCCCAGTTGTCCTCCACAAAACGGATATCGTGTTCATCCGGGTCAATACCGATTGCTTTAAGACTGTCCAGATATATATCCAACACATCGTCGGGCGACGGTTTCAATATTACCTGGTACTGGTAATAATGCTGCAGGCGGTTGGGATTCTCACCGTAGCGTCCGTCCGTAGGTCTCCTGGACGGCTCGACGTAAGCAACCCGCCACGGTTCCGGCCCCAGCACCCGCAAAAATGTCGCGGGGTTCATGGTACCGGCTCCCTTTTCCATATCGTAAGGTTGTTGAAGGACACAGTTTTGCCGCGACCAGAAACCCTCCAGGGCCAGAATCAGCTCTTGGAAATACAATCTAACCCCTCCTTAATAGTTCATTTTTACCAAAATTAAACTCCCACCCCCGGCACATACACCAGGGACGGGAGTTTTCCCGCGGTTCCACCCTGATTGACCGATTATTTTACTCCCCGCAGGCAGACGCCGGCGGGATTATTCCCTGGTAATCATTACCGGGATATAAACGGTCCTCTCTTTGAATGCAAGCTTTACTAACCGGTACCGCCCGTGTCCGGTTATCCAAAACACGGACCGTATCCTGCGTTCCTCTTGCCGCTCGGAAACCCCTTTCACCGGCAATACCCTACCTGCTTCCACCCCGTACAGGCTCTCTGTAAAAGCACCCACCGGCTACTTTTTTCTTCATTGCCCATATTTTTTAAATAAATTTACCAAATTTACGGGCTAAAGTCAATGCTGCCCCGCTAATATTCGTTTCAAATCCCTTCCTCAACCGGGTTTTCCCCCGCGATTTCATAATCCGGCGCGTTTCCCCGGCCGGTATTACCCGCACGCTCAAAATCCAGGGTGTAATCATTGGCCATCGCCGCGACTGTGCCCAGGGCGCCCAACAGGGCAATCTCCCTGCTGGCAAGGGCCCCGATAATCCCCAACGCACCGACGGAAGCCGGAAATTCCAACACGGTTTTTTGCCCTTTTTTCACTTTTACACGGTAACCACATCCCCGGTGCATACACCCCCTGAGATTTTCCACCATCTCCCGGCCTCTGGCCTGAAAACGCTCGCCAAGATTACGCCCTTCATCTTCCAGGTTGATCAGGGCCTGCACCACATCCCCGCCGGCCTCATCCAACGCCTCCCTGGCTTCTTTATAACTGACCCCCAAACGGGCCCGCAGAATATCAATATTTTCCAGATTACGGTCCATCTTTTAATACCCCCTTTTTTACATATTAACTCCTTTGTAATAAGTTTTTATACATCAAAACCGTTTATCTACAGTATTAGTATTGCCGCCGTTTTTTCATAGTGCTGCCGGCAGGGAAAATGGTTTTCTCTGTATAATAACCCAATATAGAAATATGAGCCAAGCAAAATTATTTTTACATATCTAAATTAAATGAGGGGTAATAATAAACGTAATCTTTTGGTTGATGGGAGGAATCGCTGTGGACAAAAATTTAAACCAATTAATGGAGCAGGCTATGGCGCTTGACCGCAAAATAGCCCAAAAATTTTCCGACGATTATCCCGCGCTCAAAGTCCTTTTCGGGGAACTGCCGGAAAAACGTTTTGCGGCCGGCATCAGGGTGTTAACCGACGACGGGCCGCGGGACTATACCTGGTATTATGAAGGGCTCTATGTAAAGCAGTATAAGGAAGGCTTGCAGCACGATATTTCCGTACCGTTAATGCCGGACTTTGAGTGCAAGCCCATTGTCGAAATTTCCGGAGCTGCGCTGCACAATATGCTTGCGGAGGAAGAATACATTATAAGCGAACCCTTAAAGGCCATGCAAAAATATTTGCCCGAATTTGTACTCCGTTTTAGATGATAACCAGACCCGGGCAATTTTGACTTGGACTTTAAAAAGACTCGTGTTTTTTATTAAATACCGGGGTGAAACCGGTTCATCAAAGCAGTGGATTTTAAATCCCGCTCCATATGGTAGCGCAAATATTCAAATAATATTTGCTTGATCCGGTTTTTAACCCGGGGTTCCACTTTGAGCTGGTGCAGCCGGGCAGGCTGCCAGCTTAAAAGGGTTTTTAAAACCTCCACCAGTCCCCTGTTGCAGGAAAAGGCGCCGGAAACACCGGAACCGCACCCGGCGCACAATACCCCGCCCTGTTCCGGGCTGAAAAAAATTTCCCCGTCCACCGGCCGGTGACAGCCGGCACAGGCATCTAAAACCGGCCGGTAGCCCGTTAACCCGGCAATTTTAATTTCAAAAGAGCGCAGCAGCAATGCATTATCCTGGTCCCCCATCAGGCGCAGGGTATCCCGGAAAAGCGTGAACAACTCCCCGCCCGGCACCCATTCCGCGGTGAACGCGTCCACCAGCTCGGCCAGGTAGCTGGCAGCAGCAAGCTTTCCCAAGCCGGCTCCCAGGAAAGAAAACGTTTCCACCGCTTCGCACTGGCTCACCGTATCAAGTTCCCGGCCCCGCCGGAGCAGGAATTTTGAAAAAACAAAGGGCTGTACGGCACCGCGCTTCCGGCTGTAAGGTTTGGCAACCCCGTGCGCCATCACTTTCATTTTGCCGTATTCCCGGGAATAAAGGGTCAGCAATTTGTCTCCCCCGCCGCAGTCCCTGGCCCGCAACACCACGGCTGCGACCTTGTAAAGTCTCATAGTTAAAGCACTCCCAGCATCCGGTTCTTTAATAATAACACAAAAGTCCGCCCGCAAGCTGCAGGCAGACCCGGACCTTCGTGGTAAAATCAATATTTAGTAATCTTCCCGGTAGACGAAGTTTTTTAACTGGGCTTCTTTATTGCGCCAGCCAGGTTTCACTTTAACCCATAACTCGAGAAATATTTTGGAACCCAGCAATTTTTCCATTTCCTCCCGGGCCAGGCGGCCGATTTTCTTGAGCATCTGACCACCCTTTCCAATTAAAATACCCTTCTGGGACTCTCTTTCAGTGTAAATCACCGCCCGTGCCACCACCACACCGGTAGACCGCCGCTCCAGCGTTTCAATAATCACGGCTACCGCGTGCGGGATTTCCTGATCGGTAAAATACAGCACCTTTTCCCGGATCAGCTCGGCCATGATAAAACTCTCGGGCCGGTCGGTAACCATGCCGTCGGGATAGTATTTGGGACCGCAAGGCAGGCAGGCCGTAACAACCTCCAACAAGGTGGCCGTATTCTCCCCGCTTAAAGCGGATACCGGAATCACTTCGGAAAACTGATACAACCTGCGGTACTGATCGATCAGGGGCAACAGTTCTTTCTTGTTGACCAGATCAATCTTGTTTACCACCAGTAAAACCGGGGTGGTAAGACCGGCAAACTGCTTGACGGCGAAACGGTCCCCCGGGCCGGGCGGCCCTCCGGCCTCCACCAGGAAAAGGACCGCGTCCACCTCTTTCAAAGTCTGCCGTGCAATGCGCACCAGGTGTTCACCCAACCGGTGCCTGGGCTTATGAAAACCGGGAGTATCCAAAAAAATCACCTGGGCATCATCCCGCGTGAGCACACAAACGACCTTGTTTCTGGTGGTCTGGGGTTTGTCGGACACAATCACCGTCTTCCGGCCCATCAGCCGGTTGAGCAAGGTCGATTTACCGACGTTGGTCCGGCCTACCACGGTTACGAAACCGGACTTGAATTCTTCTTTCTCTTCGGTCACTGTCTCACCATCCAACTCTATATCAGCTAAAATCGAATTATTCGCACTTCCCGCCGAAGGGCGCCGGCATCAGCTGCCCTACCGTCTGCACCCGGTATTCCCCCCGGCAGTTGGCCATGATAACCTTTGTCTCCGGGCCGAACTCCGCCAGTGCCTGGCGGCAGGCACCGCACGGGGCACAGTAATCTTCCGTGCCGCAGGTTACGGCAAGGGCTTCAAAATCACGCTCGCCTTCGGAAACCGCCTTAAAGAGAGCCACCCGTTCCGCGCAGCAACTCAAACCGTAAGAAACATTCTCCACGTTGCACCCGGTATAACAATGCCCTTGGCGGGTCAAAAGAGCGGCGCCCACCTGGAAACCCGAATAAGGCGCGTAGGCTCTTTCCCTGGCGGCAGCCGCGGCCCGGATTAACTGCGCAACTGAAAATTCCAGGTTCAACATCTCCTTGCATCCTTTTTATCACGGTACACCGACGCCCGCAAAAAAGTCTTTCAAGTAAGGATAAAACACTATGTAAGCAACTGCCAGGGAGTTTAATGCCGCCACCAGCACCGCCCCGGCGGCAACATCTTTGGCAATCCGCGCTCCCGGCAGATAATCCCGCACGTAAAGATCCACCACTGTCTCAACTGCAGTATTTACCAATTCCATCGCAATTACCAGGGCAATTGCAAAAAACACCAACAACCATTCCCTGGCCTCAATCCGGAGCCAATACCCCAGTCCCAATACCAACAACGCCGCGGTAAAATGAATGCGCATGTTGCGCTGCGTCTTAAGAGAGTATATTATCCCCGCCGCAGCGCATTTAAAGCTGCGTAAAAACCTGCTTAAGAACAAAGATGCCACCTGCCAAATCTTTTATCGCACTACCGGGTTAAATTCAAGCGGCCGAGTATGGCTTCCTCTTTTTGACGCATCATCCGCCGTCCTTCATAATCCAGGTGGTCGCAGCCCAAAAGGTGCAGCAGGCCGTGTACCGTAAGATAAGCCGCTTCGCGCTGAAAACTGTGCCCGTATTCTTTGGCCTGCCTTTCGGCGGCCTGCAGGGAAATAACCACATCACCCAAAATTAATTCCTCTTCCGGACTGGCAACCGGATCCCCCTCCTGGATGGCAAAGGAAAGCACGTCCGTGGTGCGGTCAATCCCGCGGTACTGGAGATTCAGCCCCTTAATATAGGTATCATCAACAAAAACCAGGCTTACCTCCGCCTTATCACCATAGCCCTCTTGTTTCAATACTTCCCGGGCAACCCTTTTTAAGAAACCGGTAAAATGCTCATCTACCGCCACTTCTTCCTGTAAGTTGCTTACGAGAACCGCCATTTTTTGAACTCCTTTCTATTTCTTTGGCCCAATCGGGATATTCCACCCGTGAATGAAATATCCCGGATAATACTTTTACAAAAGCAGATGCGATGACATCAAGGTCTTTAAAAGTCAGGTCGCATTCTTCAAGCTGTTCGTCGTAAAGTTTATCCTTAATGATCTTACGCACCAGTCCTTCCAACCGGCCCGGGGACCGGTTTTTCATAGACCGCACGGCCGCCTCCACCGAATCCGCCAGCATCACTATTGCCGATTCCCTGGTTTGAGGCTTGGGACCTTCGTACCGGTACTCCTCCTCGGTAACGGAACCGGTACGGTCGTTTTCCAGTGCTTTATGGAAAAAATATTTTACCAGACCGTTACCGTGGTGTTGTTCAATGATATCTATGATAACTTGGGGCAGTTTGTGCTCCCGCGCCATTTCCACTCCGTCCTTGACGTGTGAAGTCAGAATTAAGGTACTTAAAGACGGGGCGATCTTGTCGTGCGGGTTTTCACAACTCATTTGGTTTTCAATAAAGAAATAGGGTCTTTTAATTTTACCGATGTCATGATAATAAGCTCCCACCCTGACCAGTAACGAGTCTCCGCCCACCGCATCAACGGCGGCCTCGGCCAAATTGCCCACGATAATACTGTGGTGATAAGTTCCCGGTGCTTCGGTGAGAAGTTTTTTTAACAACACGTTATTGGGCTGGCTAAGTTCCAGCAGTCTTACCGGCGAGGTAAGGCGAAAAGTGTTTTCAAAAAACGGCAGGGTACCATTGGTTAATATAGAAGACACAATTCCATTGATAAAACCCATGCTCAAACTGGTGGGAAGCAACAACCCGAGCGAGGTTCCAGTAGCCAGTCCGACGACAAAGATCGCCGCTACATTGGCCAGGCTGGCAAAAACCCCCGCCCGCACCAGGTCGCCGCGCTGGCTCAACTTTGACACACTGTAAACACCGGCAATACCGCCGATCAGCCCCACCAGGCCGAAGCGCAGCTCGCTTCCCGTCATCACTCCCAGCATGAAGCTCATTACCGCCACCACCAATACCGCCAGGCGCGAATCAAGGAGAATGGCGATCAGCATCCCGGCAGCGGCAAGAGGCACCATGTAACCGAACTGGGCCCCGAATTCGGGCCACTGGGTCACGTCAATGGCAATAATGGCCTTGCCCACCGCCAGGACCATAAAAACAATTATTCCCAGCAGGTAAAGATGACCGGAATGCTCATAAATCTCCCGGTTTTGCTGGTAAAGATAAAGCAGCACCACCAGCATTAAAAGGGCTACCAGCAGGAACGAGCCGATTATTGAAGCAACGGGAAGTTCCGGCCGGGTCAACCCCAGTACCCGGAGTTTGGCCAGGTGCTCCTGGGTCACCACCTCGCCCTCACCAATTATTTTTTCCTCCGCTTTAACCGATACCATCACCGGAGGAACGGAAGACATGGCTTCTTCTTGTTCCAGCCTCATCTGCTCGTAATTGACGAAGCTGTTGGGACGTAAATACTGGTTGACAACTCCCCGGGCAAATTTTTCGTAGGGCGGGGACAAGCGCATCAGGTTGACCCGTTCTATCAAAGCGTTTTTAACCTCTTCCAAATGGTCCTGGGTCACCCCGTCGCTGGTTTCCATCACTTCTGCCACCATTTGTTTTAAAAGGTCCTCAACTTCCCGGGTATCTGCAGGCGCAGATTGAGCCAGTCCCTGGATATCTTCAGCATCCATTTCAAAAGTAAGCACCGAACGCAGCCCGGCAATCTTACCGGCAACATCCAGAGATTCATCCTCCTGCACCTGGCAAACCTGGTCCGCCAGATTGGCAATATCCTCTTTTACGGCAATACCTACCTGGGGATCCTTACTGTAGATCAGATCCACCTTTTCCGCCGCCAGGCGGCGCTTCTCATTGGTTTTGTCCGTATCTTCAAAAACAATGCTTTCCGGTGCTTTGATCGTTTTAGAGGATACTTGCCCCACTACCAGATTATTTTTTTCCGGAAAAAAATCCACGGTGATAACAAGCACAATTAAAATCAAAAATAAAACTGCAGCGCTGCCTCTCCGCACCTTACGCTGCCTCAACAACATGTTAAAAATATTCTTTATTTTCTCTTTTACCACGTTAAACGTAAGCACCAGGCTCACTCCTCTTTGACTACACCTTGCTGACCCGCTTCAGCTTCATAGGCCCTGATAATCTCTTCCACCAGCGGGTGCCGGACAATATCTTCACCGGTTAAAGTATGGATACCGATACCGGATACGCTTTTCAGGACTTGGAGCGCGTTAACCAGCCCTGAAACCTGCCCCCTGGGCAGGTCGATCTGGGTAATATCGCCTGTAATTACCGCCTGAGAACCAAAACCCATCCGCGTGAGAAACATCTTCATCTGCTCCGGAGTGGTATTCTGCGCTTCATCCAAAATAATAAACGAATCTTCCAGCGTTCTTCCACGCATATAAGCCAGGGGAGCAATTTCAATAACATATTTCTCCAGATTCTTTTGAGTATTTTCCACTCCCAGGATATCATAAAGACTGTCGTAAAGCGGCCTCAAGTAAGGGTCTATTTTCTCCTGCAGGTCTCCCGGTAGAAAGCCCAGCTTTTCCCCTGCCTCTACCGCCGGGCGGGTAAGCACCAGCCTGCTTACGTCCTTATTGCGCAGCGCTTTAATCGCCATCACCACCGCCAGGTACGTTTTCCCCGTACCGGCCGGACCGATGGCAAATACGATGTCGTGTTTTTTTATTGCTTCCACGTACTTTTGCTGTCCGATTGTCTTGGGTTTGATTTGTTTACCGCGGGGAGTTACCAGGGCTACTTCTCTGGCCAGGCTCTCCAGTGAATTTTTGATGCCGCTCTGCGCTGCCTTGACGGCATAACCCACCTCCTGGGAAGTAAGGCGGTTGCCCGCGTAATAATACTTCTGCAGCTGGGTCAGCACCACGCCGGCCTGCTCGACATTTTCCTTATCACCGGTAATAAGCACCTCCTGACCGCGTGCCATAAGCCTTACTCCCAGCGCCTTTTCTATCTGTCCCAGGTGTTCGTCGTGTTTGCCGAATATTTCAACCGCCGAACCAATATCATCTAATATCACCCTGGTTTCAAATTTTTCCGTCAATATCCGGCCTCCTAGTTAATAATAAAAATTTTAAAAGCTTAGGGGGTAAAAAACTTATCCCTGCCGATATCCTCAATAGTTTCCATTACCGCCCTAATCCTTACGGGATCACCAGCATTCCCGGAAGTGACATCCTCAAGCCATTGTTCCCGCACCTCAATGTTTTCGGGCAACAGCTTGGCCGCTGCTTCCCGCGCCCGTTCCCCGGCAAGCTTTATCGCATCTTCCCGGCTCCGTTCCAGCCGGTAATCATCCATTTCAATATATTTAACCGTTATTATTTCGACAGGCATATTGAGATTCCTCCAATCCGGTATTTTTTTAACGAAAGTTTCAACTTTATAATTTTCAAAGGGAATATCTGGACTTCCTGATAAAATTATTTCCTTACCTTCAAAATCCATACTCACCCAGCTAGCCGACCTGCCGGTCGGCCGGCGCCCGGTTTCCACGGTTCCGGCTTCTCCATAACCTTCATACCAGACCCTGGCCCGGACGATTCCCTTGGCATGCACGTAACGGGGCTGCCGGTCGCCTTCGGACTCATCATCCGTCCGCTTCCCCCCCGGCGCCGGTTCCTCCGCATAAGGCGGGATTTCGCCGGAAATTAACACCTGCCCCTGTTCTACAGTATCCCCTTCTTTCACCACCGGATAGCCGTCAAAAACCAGCACCTCTTTAACCATCCCCTCCTTGGCCGCCACAATATGCGACGTCCGGCGCTCCTCCTCCCCGGGTACGGTGCGCTCAGCCACTTCAATAATTACCCGGGTTCCTTGGATATAAACACCGGTCCAACTCACCAGGGGTAATTTTTCCTGTATTTTTGCCTCTACCCGGCCGGCCTCAATACTTCGTTTAAACACTCCCCTGTAAAGCCCCGCTTCTTCTGCCGCTTCCAACACTTCAAAGGTATCTAGCTGCTCGTTCCCCCTGACCTCCACAAACCAAACAAACGTTGAAAGGAAATAAAGCGCTGTCAAAAAAATCACGGCACCAAGTGCCAGAGCTTTTCTCCGGCGCAACCAGACCGCATGAAAAGGTACCCCCCGGCGCTGGCAAATACGAAACCGGCAGCGGGTACGTCTGGCAATATGCCGGAGGGGTTTTACCGCATTTAAACGCACTTTCATCGTAATGGCACGGTCACCGCTCCTAAAAACATCCCATAAAAAAATTCCCCTGCCGGCGGCCATGTTTACAAATTTCTCCGGCGCTTCACCGGTAACCAGAATAACCACGTAACCAAGCAAATACGAAATCAGTTTAAACATGAACATAAAAATCTCCCCCTTTAAGCCAATAAGGGTAAATACCGGTCCCCAAATTAAAGAAATTTAAGCGACCGGATCCTTCCCTCCACACAAAGCTCGTCCGGCAAAATATTACGCAGCATTAAGTCTTGCCCGGTTACCGCCACTTCACCTTCACCCACACTCACCCTCACCCCTTCCGGGGTATATTCAATAATACCCCGGTGATTTTCAATAAAAAGCTGGATATTGCCAACCAGGATGATCTTGGGCAAGTCCAGCATTACATCGCCGGGTATTTCCAAGTATTCAGAAAACTGCCTTTGCACTTTCCTTTTAAAATCCCGCCAGGACATAAAACATCCCTCCCTTGTCTACTAAAGACTATGCGGAAAGGAAGCAGGTGATAACTATTAAATGTCAATTAAACCATTATTAACTAATGACTCATGATTTATATACATCATAATTTTTTTTGACCAGGAAGGATAATTAGGATTTTTACCGAACAAGTTATATTAGACAAAAAAATACAAGATTTCTACTCCGATTCACATAACCTACGTCTTAAAGATATGGTTTGTGAACGATAGGGTATGCGGGTAAACCTTCATGCCTCCCGGTTGGAAAGGAGTTTATGGTAAACGTTTTTTCAACCGGAGTAACCACTCCGGTTTTTTATTTTTATCAAAGGACCAAAGGAGTGATTTTTTTATGACTATAAATAATCTCCGGGAAAAATATTTTAACAGTATCGAACTTGACGCATCAGTTTACGAACACTTAAAGGAAAAATTACACCAAATAGCCGGTAATTACAATTTACTGGAACAACCGATCGATATTATCTCGGCGCGCACCCTGACCCCGGAGGAATGTATCGGCACCCCCAAGCGAAAGGATTTCCCTTTAGTCAAAGGAAAGGAGGTGATGATTGAAGCCCGTTTTATCAATGCCGCAGGGCAGGCCTTTACGGACCTGCCGGGCAGTTTTAACGGCAAGATTAAAGATGTGCTGGCCCTGGACTTGTCAAACAATTTCGAACGCGCCATATTTATTTCTTCCGTTAATGCCGTATTGAAACATTTAAAATGGATCGACCGTTCCGTGCACTGTAAGAACGAAGAGCCGGAAAAATGCGCCGAAAATCTGGTGCCGTACGTGAGAGAAATTGCTAATCAGCCCCGCATCGCCTTCATTGGTTTCCAGCCGGCCATGATTGAGAATTTGGCCCGTTACTTTGAACTCAGGGTCGCCGATTTGGATCCCGCCAACGTCGGCAAGGAAAAATACGGCGTTTTAATAGAACCGGTAGAAAATACCAAGGACATTATCGCGTGGAGCGAACTTATCCTGGCAACCGGTACCACAGTTGTTAATAACACCTTTATTCCCTTGATGGGAAATAAACCGGTTATTTTTTACGGGGTGACCATTTCCGGCGTCGCATTTTTTACGGGCTGCCGGCAATATTGTTACTGCGGACATTAGATGTTTATTTATTTTATTTATAATGAAAGGAGTTTGTTTAATTTATGTGGTTGAAAAAATTTTTGGCGGTTATTTTGGCGGTGACGCTTTTACCGTTGGTGTTACTGGGATGCAGCAGCAATACGCCGGATCCCGGCGGGCAAAACAATGCCGGCCAAGGGGAGCTCAAAACCCTGCACGTGTTCAGCGGGGCCGGTTTGAGAAAGCCCATGGATGATATCGGCGTGGCGTTTGAAGACAAGTACGGCGTGAAAATTGAATACACTTACGCCGGTTCGGCGCAAAATCTCAGCCAACTCGAACTCAGCGGCGAGGGTGATGTTTACGTGCCCGGTTCGATGTACTACTACGAAGCCGGAAAAGAAAAGGGGTTGGTGGACGCCAAGAAAGACGTGGCTTACCATATTCCCATAATTGCCGTTCCCAAGGGGAACCCCGCCGGTATTGAGACCCTGGAAGACCTGGGGAAGGATAACGTCAAGGTGGTTATGGGCGATGAAAAAGCTGCTGCTATCGGCAAGGTGGCGCAAAAAATACTTGAAGAGAACGGGTTAACTGCATCTGTCGCCGCCAACACCGTAGCCAAAACCGCCACCGTTAACGAACTGGTGGTTTATTTGACCATGAAACAGGCTGACGCCTCGATTATCTGGGAGGATAATGTAGCAGGAATTGAAGATATAGAAATCGTGGAAATCGCCGAAGAGAAAAACCAAATCAAGACCATACCCGTCTGCACCGTTTCAAATTCGGAGAAAAAAGAATTGGCCCAACAATTTGTTGACTTTGTGGTGTCGGAAGAAGGTAAAAACCACTTTAAAAATCATGGTTTTAAACCAGTGCAATAATAAGGGAGCAGTTGCCGGAAATGAAACTAAACTTAAACACGAATAAAATTTTTACTAACCTGATCGCTGTTTTCATAGTCACCCTGGCGGGATTTATTCTGTGCTCCATTACCACTATTTTAATCAAAGGGATGCCCAATTTCGGTTCCAGTTTGTTAAGCCGGGAAATTCAGTTCGCCATTAAATTAAGTTTTTTCACCTCCGTCATTTCAACTTTAATGTGCATCATTTTTTCTATCCCGGTGGCATATGGTATGGTGCGCCTGAATTTCCCGGGTAAAAGACTGGTCAATACCATCCTCGAAATACCCATGGCACTCCCGCCCATCGTGGCAGGCGTTGCTTTATTGATTCTTTTCGGCAACACTGCTTTCGGAAATTTCTTATCCGATGCCGGGCTGAAATTTGTTTTCACCGTGCAAGGAATTATTATGGCCCAATTTTTTGTCAACGTTCCCTATATGTTGAGAATAATAAAGGCCACCGTGGAAGACATCGACCCGCGGCTGGAGTTTGTTGCCCGCACCCTCGGCTGCAACCGCATGCAATCCTTTTTCAAGGTAACCCTGCCTTTGGCTAAAAACGGACTGCTGGCCGGAATAGTTATCACGTGGGCCAGGGCAATCGGAGAATTTGGCGCCGCCCTTATGCTGGCGGGCGCCACCCGTTTAAAAACGGAAACGCTTCCCGTATCACTGTTTTTAAACATGTCTACCGGCGATCTGGAGCTGGCCATGGCTGCGGCATCTATTCTGATTATAATTTCTTTACTTTCTTTGTTCGCCTTCCAATACTTTGGCGGAACCCGGCCGGAACAATCACGCGCGAATATTATTTAACCCGGGAGGCTCAGTTGTGCTTAGACTTAAAAACATCTACAAACGCTTGGGTGATTTCAACCTTAAAGATATTAACATGGAAATAAATGAAGGAGAGTATTTTGTAATTCTAGGCCCTACCGGCACGGGAAAGACCGTCGTCTTGGAAGTCATAGCAGGCATGTACCGTCCCGACCGGGGTGAAGTTTGCTTTAAAGATGAAAACCTGCATTTCTTCTATCCGGAACAGAGGGAAATAGGATTTGTGTACCAGGACTACGCCCTTTTTCCGCATCTTACCGTGGAAAAAAATATCGTCTTCGGATTAAAAATTAAATCCTTACCGGAAGCAACCATCCAAAAAAAACTTTATGCCATGGTGGAGATGCTGGGAATTAAGCACTTACTGCATCGCTATCCCGCCACCCTCAGCGGGGGCGAACAACAAAGAACCGCCCTGGCAAGAGCGCTGATTACTTCACCCAGAATTCTTTTACTTGATGAACCCTTAAGCGCGCTCGACCCGCGCTCAAAGCAGGTTTTTCAGGAAGAGTTGAAAAACATTCACCAGACTCTCAAAACCACTACCCTGCACGTAACCCATGATTTTAATGAAGCCAAATTCCTGGCCGACCGTTTATGCGTCATGCACGAAGGAAAAGTTGTCCTGGTGGGTACCCCGGAGGAAATCTTCCACCAGCCGAAAAATAACTTCGTAGCGGAATTTGTCGGCCTGAAAAATATTGCTCAATAAATTTTTTATTAAAAATGCCTGGCATTATACCAGGCATTTTTCTTTATTCTTATATTTTAGCGGAATCTTCTTTTCCTTGCCGCTTCCGACTTTTTCTTTCTACGAACGCTGGGTTTTTCATAGTGCTCATGTTTCCTGGCTTCGGCCATCACGCCGGCCTTTTGACAGGTTCGTTTGAAACGCCGGAGGGCACTGTCCAGTGTTTCGTTTTTTCCCACTTTTATTTCTGCCGCCATAATAATTTCCCTCCCTCCGCCAATAACCATAAAACGGTAAACATTTGTTTCCCAACCTGCATAACTTGCATATTCCATATATAGACACTTTGTTATTATACTATAATGTAAAATCTCGCGTCAACGAGCAATTTACGACCGGTAATATCTCCATATAAAAAATAATTTTCTTAACCCGGAGGCCACTGGAATTCCCTTCCCGACAGAAGGTGGTAATGAATGTGCATCACTAACTGCCCGGCATCCCGGCCGCAATTGCATACCAACCTGAATCCGTCCTGTGCCAACCCCATCTCTGCGGCCAAATTTGCAGCCAGTATCTGCATCCGCCCCATAATTCCGGCATCCTCTTCTTTTAAATCCGATATTCCGGAAATATGTTTTTTGGGGATTAACAGAAGGTGGACGGGAGCAACCGGGTTAACATCTTTAAACGCCAAAATTTGCTCGTCTTCGTATACTATTTCTGCTGGCAGTTCCCGGTTAATTATTTTACAAAAAATACATTCCTGCATATTTCCACCTCCTCCCCGTTGGGATAACTAAAAACCTTTTTATTTTATTCTACATTTAGTTTAATAATCCTTCCCAGCAGCAGGTTTCCTTTAAGCTTTTCCGCCTTAACCCGGACTATCTCCCCCCGCAAATCACCGTTGGCCGGAAAGGCAACCCGGAGATAATCACCGGTGCGCCCCTCGTACATGCCGCCGTCTTTTTCCCACGGCTGTTCCGCCAGGACCTCCAATTCCTTTCCCAGATGGGCAGCGGCAAAACGCCCCGCAAGCGCCTCCCCCAGGCGAATCAACCTGCGGCTGCGCTCTTCCTTGATTCCGGGAGCAACCTGGTTTTCAAAATTCGCGGCGGGCGTACCCCGGCGCGGGGAAAATTTAAAAACGTGCAGGCCGCTGAAGGATATATTTTCTATAAACCGGCAGGTGTTGGCAAAATTTTCTTCAGTCTCCCCCGGAAAACCTACCATAACATCAGTAGTTAAACCCAGACCGGGCAGCTTGGTCCGCAACACCTCCACCAGACGGGCATATTCCCCGGTTGTATAACGGCGCCCCATACTTGCGAGCACCCGGTCGTCACCACTCTGCAGCGGTACGTGCAGGTGCCGGCAAAAAACCTCTGCTGCCGCCAGTGTTTCCACCAACTCGAAGGTAATATCGTTGGGTTCGATAGAACTCAGCCGGAGCCTGAACAAACCGGGGATACCGGACAATCGGCGCAAAAGCCCCGTCAAATCCGGTTCTCCATCCACATCTTTACCGTACCATCCGGTCTTGATACCGGTCAGTACAATCTCTTTATAACCAGCATTCACCAGCGCCCGGGCGGCGCCGAGCACCTTTTCCGCCCGCCTGCTGCGGACCGGGCCCCGGGCATAAGGCACGATGCAGTAAGTACAAAAATTGTTGCATCCTTCCTGGATTTTTAAGTAAGCCCGCACTCTTCCCTGCACGGGCAGGACAGGAATTTCTTCAAATTCGTCTCCCGCTTCAAACCCGGTCACCTCATTCAACGGGCCGGCTCCTTTTACGGCCGTCTCGACCAGATCAACCAACCGGGCCCGGTTCCTGGTGCCCACCAACAAGTCGACACCGGGGATTTTCAATATTTCTTCGGGTGAAGTTTGCGCATAACAACCGGTCACGGCAATCAGGGCACCGGGATTTTTCCTGATCGCCCGGCGGATCATCTGCCTGGATTTACGGTCCCCCAGGTGCGTAACGGTACAGGTGTTTATTATGTATACATCCGCCCGGTCCTCAAACGCCACCGTTTGATAACCCCGTTCCCGGAAAAGAGCCTCTATAACGGCCGATTCATATTGATTTACCTTACATCCCAGGGTGTAAACCGCTACTTTTTTGTTACCCATCAGCTGCTTCTCCCCCAAGGTCGCCCCATTGATAAAGAATAATTGATAAGACTGCCAGTCCCGCGGTCTCCGTGCGCAGGATCCGCGGCCCCAGGGAGACCGGGAGCATGCCGTGCGCCACGGCTGTCCTTACCTCGTCAGGGGTAAATCCTCCCTCAGGACCGATAAAAACGTAAACCTCTTCCCCGACCATATCCCGGTCCCGACGGAAAATTTCTTTCAGAGTGCGTACTTTTTCCTCTTCCCAGAGTATAAAAGCCGCTGCTTCCGGCGGCATGTCCTCCCATACCCGGTTCCAACCGGCTGGTTCCAGCACTTCCGGCACATCGGCGCGCCGGCATTGTTTGGCCGCCTCCAGGGCAATGCGCCGCCAGCGCTCCAACCTTCTTAAAGACTTGTCCCCCTTCAATTTAACCACCGACCGGCGGCAAATAAGAGGTATCACCCGGCTGATACCGATTTCGGTCCCTTTTTGGATAATCAAATCCATTTTGTCTCCCTTGGGGATACCCTGGACCAGGGTAACCCGGACGGGAATTCCGGTTCCCGCCGCAACTTCTTTTTTGATCGTACAGGTTACCTGCTCCCGGCAGGCTTTTTCAATCACGGCCTCATAAGCCCCGCCCCGGCCATCCAAAACTAAAAGCCCGTCTCCGGGTCCAAGGCGCAGCACCCTATTTATATGATTGACATCCGGCCCGCTGATATAAACCTGATCGTTATTTATTTGTTCCGGTGCAACAAAAAAACGGGGCATGACATTATCTCCAGATGTAAAATGACGCATAATCGTATAACTATGACCGGTTATTTTTCCGAAACTCGAAAATCAGTTTTTTTCTGCCGCAAATGCCACCCATTGGCCGTCCTCCAGCCTTTCAACAACGGTCAGCCCGGACGCCTCTATGGCGGCCCGCACTTCACCGGACCGGTAACCGATGATCCCGGAAGCAATAAATATGCCCCTGCTGGCCAAAATACCCGCCGCATCCGGCGCTAACTCGATAATCACATCCGCAATAATATTGGCAACGACCAACTCAACATGCTCTGCAGCAGCGTCCAGCAGGTTACCCTGAATCAACCGGATTTTCCCGTCCGCACCGTTTTTACGCACATTCCCGGCAGCTACCCGGCAGGCAACTGGATCCCGGTCGATTGCCGTCACCCGGTCCGCCCCCAATTTCGCCGCCGCCACGGCCAGGATGCCCGAACCGGTACCAACGTCACAAACTGTCTGCCCCGGCCGGACATACTTTTCCAGCAGCCGCAAACAAAGAGCAGTTGTGGCGTGGGTACCGCTGCCGAAGGCCATACCCGGGTCCATTTCCAGCACCAGGTCTCCCTCTCCCGGCAGGTAATCCTCCCATGAAGGTTTCACCACCAAATAACGGCCCACGCGCAGCGGCTTGTAATATGCCCGCCAGGCACCCGCCCAGTCTGATTCCGATACCGTTTTCGTATCCACTTCGGGCGCCGGATCTAAGTTCAGGCGGGCAACCGAGGACTTAACGGCGTCAAGCTGCCGTTCCCAACCGTTATGCCCCGGCAGGTAGCCGATAACCCGCGGCATTCCGGTTCCCACCGCCTCCGGAGGCACCCCCCATTCTTCAGGATGCGTCCGGCCGGCACAACCAAGAATAAAGGTGGGATCTTCAATCACCACCCCACCAGCTCCTATTTCATGAAAAATGTTTGCCACCGCCTCCACCCCTTCAAGCGGAGTGTGTACGGTAACTTCCAACCACTTCAATCCGAATTACTCCTTTATTTTAACTCATAAAAGCATCTTTCATTTTCTCAAAAAAACTTTTATCCCCGGCTGTTTCCGTTCTCTGCAGCTGCTCCCCATAGGTGCGGCCAAAATCCCGCAATAATTCTTTCTGTTTTTCGGTCAGCTTGGTCGGGGTCACCACCTGTATCCTGACGTGCTGGTCTCCCCGTCCGTACCCGTCAACATGCGGCACCCCTTTCCCTTTCATCCGGAAAAAGGTTCCTGACTGCGTCCCTTCGGGAATTTTAAGTCTGGCGACTCCATCCAAGGTGGGAACTTCCAGTTCGTCCCCCAATGCAGCCTGCACAAATGAAATCTTAACTTCGCATATTAAATCATCGCCCTCACGGTTAAAAACACGATGCGGCTTGACATGAATAAACACATAAAGGTCACCGGGGGGACCGCCCCGCTTGCCGGACTCGCCTTCACCGGACAGGCGCAGGCGGCTGCCGTTGTCCACTCCGGGCGGCACCTTTACTTTAATGCTGCGCGATTTACGCACGTGGCCGGTACCACGGCAGGTAGGACAAGGCTTTGCAATGATCTTTCCAGTGCCGTGACAGCGGTCGCAAGTACGGGACTGGACCACGCGGCCGAAAGGCGTATTCTGGGCAAATTGCATTTGCCCGGTGCCGTTGCAGGCCGTACAAACTTCAGGTTTACTGCCCGCGGCCGCCCCGCTGCCGCCACAGGTACCACAGGACTCGGTGCGCGGTATCTTGATATCACGTTCCAGCCCGAAAGCAGCTTCCTTTAATGAAATTTCCAGGTCGTATTTCAGATCGGGTCCTTTTTCCGGGCCGGCACGCCGACGGCCGCCGCCCCCGAAAAACATCTCGAATATATCCCCCAGCCCGCCTAAATCTTCAAAACCACCGAAACCGCCAAAGCCGCCGTAATTTTCAAACCCCTGCCCGTTTACACCGGCATGGCCGAAACGGTCGTAGCCGGCCCTTTTATCCGGATCGCACAGTACCACATAAGCCTCGCTGATCTCTTTGAATTTGGCTTCCGCGTTCTTGTCATCCGGGTTTGCATCCGGGTGATATTTCCGCGCCAATTTACGGTAGGCCTTTTTAATTTCTTCGGTTGATGCGTTCCGTGACACGCCCAGCACTTCATAATAATCGCGTTTTGCCATCTGCCCACCACCTTAAAAAACTAAAACCACAAAAGCAAGGGGAACCGAAATTCCCCTTTTATTTAAACCCACTTTATTATAATTTATTCTAACAGAGGAAACCTTACCTTTAATTTTAACTTTTTTTCTTCGCATAAGCAGTGACATCCGCACGGGGTCAATAAATCCCGTGCATCCTGCCACAAAACAAAGCATAACTGTCGTTATTTATCTTCTTTTACTTCGAAATCAGCATCAACCACTTCGTCTTTAGCTGCCTTACCCTCTTCGCCGGCCTGCCCTGCACCGGCTCCGCCTCCGGCCTGGTCCTGTTCCGGCGCGGTTTTCTGGTACATGGCGGCCGTCAGTTCATACAGCGGGCCGGTTAGAGCTTCCAGTTTGGATTTAATTTCATCAAGGTTATCACCTTTTAAGGCTTCCTTCAAGTCGTCGGTAGCCTTCTGCAATTTTTCAATATCGGCCGCTTCCGCCTTATCTTTAAATTCGTTGATGGTCTTTTCGGCCTGGTACACCATCGTATCGGCCTGGTTACGGATTTCCACTTCTTCCTTCTGCTTTTTATCTTCTTCGGCGTGTTTTTCGGCTTCTTTGACCATCTTGTCGATTTCATCTTCGTTCAGGTTGGTAGAGGCAGTAATGGTCATGCTCTGTTCCTTGCCGGTGCCCATATCCTTGGCCGAAACATTGACGATACCGTTAACATCGATATCAAACTTGACTTCTATCTGCGGCACCCCGCGCGGTGCGGGCGGTATACCGGTGAGAGTAAACCGTCCCAGGGTTTTGTTATGTGCCGCCATCGAACGCTCGCCCTGGAGCACGTGGATTTCAACCGTGGTCTGACCGTCCGCGGCAGTCGAAAAAATCTGACTCTTGGAAGTAGGAATAGTGGTATTTCTTTCAATAAGCCTGGTATATACTCCGCCCAGGGTTTCGATACCCAGGGACAGGGGCGTTACATCGAGTAACAAGACATCTTTGACTTCACCGGCCAATACACCTGCCTGGATGGCCGCACCGATCGCGACACATTCATCGGGATTAATCCCCTTGTGTGCTTCCTTGCCCAAAAACTTGCGGATGGCATCATGCACCGCAGGCATCCTGGTGGCACCGCCCACCAGCAGGATCTTGTTAATATCCTTGGGCTGCAGCCCGGCGTCTGAAAGTGCCTGGCGGGCCGGCCCCATGGTTTTTTCAAGCAAATCCGCGGTCATTTCTTCGAATTTGGCCCTGGTCAGATTGATGTCCAGGTGCTTCGGACCGTTTTCATCAGCGGATATAAACGGCAGGTTGATATTGGTGGTCGCCACCCCGGAAAGTTCAATTTTGGCCTTCTCGGCAGCTTCCTTGAGACGCTGCAGCGCCATCTTGTCTTTGCCCAGGTCGATTCCCGAGTCTTTTTTGAATTCAGTAACGAGGTGCTCGATAATCCGCTGGTCGAAATCATCACCGCCCAGGCGGTTGTTACCGCTGGTCGCCTTAACTTCAAAAACGCCGTCTCCCAATTCCAGAATGGACACGTCAAAAGTGCCGCCGCCCAGGTCAAATACCAGCATGGTCTGGTCTTCATCCTTATCCAGACCGTAGGCCAGTGCCGCCGCCGTGGGCTCGTTGATGATACGCAGCACCTCCAGCCCGGCAATTTTGCCGGCATCCTTGGTCGCCTGGCGCTGCGAATCGCTGAAATAAGCCGGAACGGTGATTACCGCCTGCGTCACCTTTCCGCCCAGGTAAGCCTCGGCATCAGCCTTCATCTTCTGTAAAACCATAGCTGAAATTTCCTGCGGAGTTAATTCTTTATCGTCAATTTTCACCTTGTATTCAGTGCCCATATGGCGTTTGATAGAACCTACGGTACGTTCCGGGTTACTCACGGCCTGTCTTTTCGCCACCTGACCCACCAGCCGCTCGCCCGTCTTGGAAAAACCTACCACTGAAGGAGTGGTTCTGGCCCCTTCCGCGTTGGGAATAACCACCGCCTCGCCGCCTTCCATGACAGCCACGCAGGAGTTGGTGGTCCCCAGATCTATTCCGATTACTTTAGACATTTTATTCTACCTCCCGATTCTTTTTATAAGTTTTAATTTATGGTTTCTTCGCCACTTTTACCATCGACGGACGGATTACTTTATCCTTTAAACAGTAGCCCCGCCGGAATTCTTCAATAACCGTATTCTCGGCATATTCCTCCGTTTCGACCTGAAACACCGCCTCGTGCCTGGCCGGGTCAAACTCTTCACCGACGGCGTTAATCGCAGCTAATCCTTCAGCGGCCAGGACATCCTGCAACTGCCTGTAAATCAATTCCACTCCGGTTTTGAAACCCTCTACAGTATCACCTTCCGCCGTCATGGCCCGCTCGAAATTGTCCATTACCGGCAACAACGCGCAGACCAACTGCTCGGACGCATATTTATTAAGACTTTCCGTTTCCTGGCGGGTCCGCCTTCGGAAGTTATCGTAGTCAGCCTGCAACCTGGCCAGGCGGTTATAATAGTCCTCCGCCTTTTTACTCGCTTCCGCCAACTTTTTTTTAAGCGCAACCGGATCTTCTGCAGCGTTAAAAGTATCCTGCTTCGATTCCCCGGAAACCTCCCGGGCCTCCGCCGGTTTTTCCTGCCCTGCATCATCGCTTCCGTTTAATTCAGCTTCTTTGACGTTCATTTCCTCCACGCGCTCACTTTTTTCTTCACTGCTCATAATTTTCACCTCACAAGCCGCTTATTCCGGCATCCACTGCCGGGACTCCCTTATCTTCCCGCTTCTTAATTATGGTGTCAATGCGTAAAATCGCTTCTGCCACCTCTCCTGCCGCTTTCAAGGCATATATTTTCACATCGGCAGGGTCAACAATACCCTTTTCGTACATATCAGCCACCGCACCGTTATCACAATCAATCGCCAGCGAATTCTTTCCCGTCTTGGCCTGGGACGCAATCACGTCCCCCATTTTTTCCAGGGGGTTGAACCCGGCATTGGCAACGATCTGGGACATCGGCCGCTTCAAAGCTTCGACCACACAGTCCACTCCGTACGCCGCCATGCCCCGAATGCCTTCCCTGACTTTTTCCACTTCCCGTGCAATCGCCAATTCCACGGACCCACCGCCGGGAATCACGCCGCCCCTTACCGCCGCCTGGACCGATGAAGCGGCGTCCCGGGCAATACGCTCTCTTTCACCCACCACTTCGGAAGTAGCCGCGCCCACCAGCACGGTAGCCATGGGTTTGCCGCCGCCCCCCAGGATCCAAACCTGCTCCAGCTTTTCATCATGATAAACCCTTTCGGCCTTCCCGAAGTACTTCTCCAGCTCGGCAGCCTTTTTTTTCAGGCCGGTACGCCTAATCACCCGGGCACCGGTATGTTCAACCGCCCGGCGCAGTTCCTTGCCGGCCACCCTCTGAACCACCATGATCCCCGCGTCAGTCAGTATTTCATCGGCAAGGTCGTCAACCCCGCGGTCCGCCAGAATCAGGTTCACGCCCATACCGGCAATTTTATGCACGTTTTCTTTAAACTCTTCCCGGAACTGCAGGTAACGTGAAAAACCTGTCTCGGTACGCAATGCCTCTTCATCAATTTCTTCCGGCTCCAGGGCATCATCGATAATTAATATTTTTGCCTGGCGGAGTTCCACGGGCATCTGACGGTTCATCCGTTCCTTATTAATAATTATACCCATAAACACCTGATTTTCAGCACTTTCTTCCGCCACCACGGTATCGGAAAACTTAAACGAGGGGTCATCCTTTAATTTTTCTTTACCGATCAAAACCGCCGCCCGCACCACCAGGTCGGCAATGTCCCCGTGCTCGCGCCCGGCCACCAGGGCCACCTGGCGGACCGCCGGGTCATCCAGCTTTTCAACCGGCCGGGCCTGTACCCGCATCAAGGCCAGCGCTCTTTCCAGGCCGGTTCTTAACCCTTCGAGCACCCGCGCCACCGGTACCCCTTTGAGTACCTGTTCCACCCCGGTGCCGACCAGGGTACCGGCCATCACGGTAGCCGTGGTGGTACCGTCACCGATTGCTTCCTGCTGGGCCTTGGCAATATTGATCAACATTCTGGCCGCCGGATGATTGGCCTCCATCAGGGTCAGAATAGTAACCCCGTCGTTGGTGATCACCACCCCGCCGAATTGATCTACCAGCATGGTGTCCAGACCCTTGGGCCCCAGGGTACCTTCCACCGCGCCGGCTATGGCCCGGATGGCACTTGAGTTGTTCGTCAGGGCAGCCAGTCTTTCATCCACCTCGGAGTCTTGCGTAGCTTCTTTTTTAAAACTCAAATGTTTCCCCCCTTATTACCGCTACCCCCGATAACCCGTTCCAGAACCCGGGAAAGGTTCTTGGTCGTAAAATCAACCACGCTGATCACCCGGGCATATTCCATTCTGGTCGGGCCAATCACGCCCAAGGAACCGATCCTGCGCCCGCTTACGGAATAAGGAGCGGTAATCATGCTGCATTCCCTGATCCCCTCATTATCAATCTCCCCGCCGATACGCACCGTAATCACGTCACCGGCATTTCCGCCCTTAAGCAGACGGTGCAGCATTTCTTCCTGCTCCAGAATACTGAGCAGCGTTTTAACCTTTTCCACGTTGTGAAATTCAGGTTGGTTCAACATATTAAATACCCCGCCGAGGTATATTTTATCCTCCGGCTTAATCACCAGGCTTTCGTGAATTAAATCCATGGCCAGGTCCAATATTTGTTTATGTTTGGCCAACTCGTAATAAATCTCTTTCATTAAGGTAAGCTTTATTTTTTCCATGGTCAGTCCCTGGAGCTTGGCATTCAGCACGCAGGTTATGGTGTTCATATCCCCGGCATTAAGACTTTCCGGCACCTCCAGCATCCGGTGGTGGACGATCCCGTTATCCATTACAACAATAATCATCGCCTGGGCGGGCTGCATGGAAATAATCTGGATATGCTTGAAACTGCTGGCTTCGATCCGGGGACTGAGTACCATGGCCGTATACTGGGTAAGCTGGGACAGAAGAACCCCGGCCTTTTGAATCACCTGACCCACGTCCCTGACCCGGGCCGCAAATTCCCGCCGGATGATATTTTCCTCTTCTTTGGTCAGCTTCTTTCTCTTCATTAAATAATCCACATAATAGCGGTAACCGCGTTCGGAAGGAATGCGGCCCGAGGAAGTATGGGGCTGTTCTATATAACCCATTTCCTCCAGATCAGCCATCTCGTTCCGGATCGTGGCAGGGCTCACACCCAGTTTGTATCTCTTTGCTATGGTCCGGGAACCAACCGGTTCGGCTGTAGTAATATAA
Source organism: uncultured Pelotomaculum sp. (assembly GCA_964413055.1). Classification (GTDB taxonomy): domain Bacteria; phylum Bacillota; class Desulfotomaculia; order Desulfotomaculales; family Pelotomaculaceae; genus UBA3102. The sequence continues at coordinate 78,743 of CAYPRB010000007.1, forward strand.
TCGCGAATAATGGCCAGAAGCACCCTTTGCTTGCGGTCATCGATTCTCAAACCGGACCCACCTCCTGATCCTGTTAGCACTCTAAGTTATTGAGTGCTAACCGTTCATTAAATAAAAAATAGCATTACTCCATGTTTTTGTCAAGACAGAATCACAAAGAAAAAACTGACCGGATTAAAACGATATTCATAATTTCACTAGACAAACTCCCTAAAAACGGTGTTGGCCACCGGCAATCCTTTTTTTGTCAACCGTAGCCAGCCGGCCTCCACCTTGACCAGCCCGTTTTTCTCCAACCGGTTAATTTCCTCCCGGTAAACCGCTTCCGCCCGCCGGCCGAAACGCCGGTAGAACCGGCCCAAATCAACCCCCTGGAGCAGCCGGAGCCCCAGAAACATGGTCTCGGACATTTCCCGCCCAACCGGGATATGCTCCCCGGCTTCCACCGGAGTCTCCCCCCGGTTGACCTTATCCAGGTAACTCTTTAAAGATGTGTAATTATGAAAGCGTCTCTCTCGCAGGTATGAATGGGCGGCGGGACCCAACCCCAGGTAGGTGTGGTTTAACCAGTAACCGAGATTATGGACGGATTGCCTGCCGGGCCGGGCGAAGTTGGATATTTCGTAATGGAGGTAACCATGCGCGGCAAGGAAATCTATCGCCGTCAGATACATGGAGAGTTCCAGGTCCTCGGAACAGGCCTTGATACTACCACCGGCCACGGACTTCTCCAGGGGCGTCCCCGCCTCCAATTGCAGCCCGTATAACGCGATGTGTTCCGGAAACAACTCCACGGCCCCGGTAAGCGTCTCCATCCAGTCGTCCAGGGTCTGCCCCGGAACTCCGAAAATAAAGTCTAGGTTTAAATTGGTAAAACCGGCTGCCCTGGCCTGCCGCGCCGCATGCACGGCCTCCCGCACGTCGTGGACGCGCCCGAGCACCCGCAAGAGCCGATCTTGAAAAGACTGCACTCCCAGACTAAGACGGTTGAACCCCGCTTTCTTTAACTCACGCAGCCCGCCCGGATCAACCGTGCCGGGATTGGCCTCCACCGTTATCTCACAATCCGGCAGTAAATTGAAATGCGCGGCCGCGTTTTCCAGGATCGCGCATAATCCGGCTGCCGGCAGGCAGGTCGGCGTCCCGCCCCCGACATAGAGACTGGAGATCCGTTTCTCCGCATCCGAAAGTACCGCACCGTACCGGCGCATCTCACGAAACAGGGCATCCAGGTAGGCCCCGGCATCTCCGGCATCAAACGGGTAAGAGATAAAATCACAATAATAACATTTTTTTAAACAAAAAGGTACGTGGATGTATAGTGCCGCCGGCATCATCATCAGCATACCCCCGGTTACTTTTCGCTCACGTTCAAAACCGCCATAAAAGCTTCCTGCGGTATTTCCACGTTCCCCACCTGTTTCATTCTTTTCTTGCCTTCCTTTTGTTTTTCCAAAAGTTTGCGCTTGCGGGTCACGTCACCGCCGTAACACTTGGCCAACACATCCTTGCGCACGGCGCGCACCGTTTCCCGGGCTATAATCTTGTTGCCCACCGCCGCCTGGATCGGGATTTCAAACATATGGCGGGGAATTAAGCCCCTGAGTTTTTCCACCAGCTGGCGCCCCCGGTGGTAGGCTTTGTCCAGGTGGATAATTACGGAAAGCGCGTCCAGCACTTCGCCGGCAATCATCACATCCAGCTTGACCAGTTTGGCCTGCCGGTACCCGGCAAGCTCGTAGTCAAGCGAGGCGTAACCCTTGGTACGGGACTTCAACTGGTCAAAAAAGTCATAAATAATTTCACTCAGGGGCATGTCGTAGTTCAACATCACCCGTTTCACGCTCATATACTCCATATGGGTAAAAACACCGCGCCGGTCCTGGCACAATTCCATCACCGGCCCGACATATTCCTTGGGCACCATGAACGTGGCTTTGACGTACGGTTCTTCAATGTACTCGATCTTGCCCGCCGGGGGCATGGCGCTGGGATTTTCTATTTCCATTATTTCACCGGCGGTGGTCATAACGTGGTAAACCACGTTGGGCGCCGTGGTAATCAAAGATAAGCCATATTCCCGTTCCAGCCGCTCCTGAATAATTTCCATATGCAAGAGCCCCAGAAAACCGCACCGGAAACCAAACCCCAGGGCCTCCGAGGTTTCGGGTTCGTCAATCAGGGAAGCGTCATTCAGCTTGAGTTTGGCCAGGGCTTCTTTCAGATCCTCATACCCCGCGGTTTCCACGGGATAAAGGCCGCAGTAAACCATCGGCGTGGCCCGGCGGTAACCCGGCAGCGGTTCGGAAGCGGGATTACGGAAACCGGTAACGGTGTCACCAACCCGGCAGTCTTTGACATTCTTAATACTGGCCGCAATAAAACCCACTTCACCGGTACGCAGTTCCCCGACGGAAGTAAGCGCGGGCCTGAATACCCCCACTTCGTTAACCTCAAATTGCTTGCCGGCGGCCAGCATTTTAATCTGCATACCGCCTGATACACTTCCGTCCACCACGCGGATATAGGCGATCGCCCCCTTGTAAGGGTCGTAATGAGAATCAAAAATCAGCGCCCGCAAAGGCACTTCGGCCTGCCCGCCGGGCGGGGGCACCATGGTCACAATCCGCTCCAGGATCTCTTCGATCCCGGTTCCCTCCTTGGCCGAAGTTAGAACCGCCCCGGACGCGTCCAGGCCGATGACGTCTTCGAGTTCTTTTTTGACCGTTTCCGGCTCCGCGCTGGGCAGGTCTATTTTATTGATCACCGGTATGATTTCCAGGTTGTGCTCCAGTGCCAGATAAACATTGGCCAGCGTCTGGGCCTCGATGCCCTGGACCGCGTCCACTACCAGCAGCGCCCCCTCACAGGCGGCCAGGCTGCGCGACACCTCGTAAGAAAAATCTACGTGCCCGGGTGTATCGATCAGGTTCAACTGGTAATCCTGCCCGTCCCGCGCGCGGTAGTTCAGGCGTACGGCCTGCATTTTAATGGTAATGCCGCGCTCACGCTCCAGATCCATCCGGTCCAGCACCTGTTCGCTCATCTCCCGCCTGCTCAAAGCACCGGTATATTCCAGAAACCTGTCGGCCAGGGTGGACTTACCGTGGTCGATATGGGCAATGATACAAAAATTACGAATTCTGTTCTTGTCCCACTTCATTCCGAAGAGGTCCTCCTTTTTTACTACACACAACTATTTAACTATCATATAATATACAACCACTTAATTATAACACCACCTCGAAATGCTATCAATTACTTACCGCCCGCCCGGGAAAAACCGTTTCCCTTAAAACAGGCGGCAGCGCTTCATAAACCTGATCATAAATTTTCGGAGGCAGTTTCTTCGCGGCAGCTGTAATTACCCGCCAGGAATCATTTAAAAACTCACTGCCGTGGGCGGAGGTAAAATAATATACCCGTGCACATATTTCTTTGGTTTTATTTACCGGAAATTCTGCCGTAATATTTTCTCCGAGAAATTCCATCCGGTAGATCCCCGGGTCCGTACTTTCGATACTGAAAGCAACCACCGGCCCCGCCGGGCGGATCATATGGTTGAATTCAGCAAGTACCAGGGAAACCCCACCGGTAACAATTAAAAAAAACAGTATCAAAGTCATGCTCCATTTAAGCCGGCCCATAAAAAATCACTCTCCGTTTATATTATGGAAATAAAACGGGCCGGCTTATACTCAACCGGTTGATTTTTTTATGATAACAGCAATCCCGCCAGGGCATCCGCCAGGTACTCCGCCGAACGCAGCGCTTCTTCGGTAAAATTATTGGTAGTACCCACTTCTACCAGGACGGCTTGAGGATGGAGAAACTGGTTGTACCGGCCGTCTTTCACCCTGACCCCCAGGCAAAGTCCCGGGTACATTTCGTTAATTTTCCCGGAAAGCTCCACCGCGAAATCATAATTCAGTTCCCAGCCGGGAAAAGAACCCCGTGCGTCGGACCCTACAACCAGCAGTATAGCCGCGGCTTTCTGCCCGTTTACTTCAACCGTACAATGCTTTCTGTCCTTTTCCGAATCCCGGTGGATGTCGAGCAAGACTTTGGTTTCCGGATTTGCCGCCAGCAGCTCCCGCGCTGTTTTTTCAGATTCAACGTAAGAAGCACTGTAATCCGCGTCATGAATTCTATCCGAACGGGCCACTTTTATCCCGTACTTGTCTTCAAGGGTTTTCTCCACCGCCGCGGCTACCGCGACCACCCCGCCGCGCCCGTCCACCCGGTCCGCGCCGTCATTCAGGCTGTAAGTCTCCCCGGTATGCGTATTATAAATACATACCAGGGTTTTTCCGGGCACAACAGTAACGGGAACGACTTCGGAACGTACTGCCGGTACCGTTTCCGTTTCTGCTTCCGGAAATTCCACGGCGGCCCAAAGCGGTATTTGCGACCTTAATACCGGAACGGCGCCGCTCAGGTCCACCCCAACGAAAATCTCGACCGCATTCCAAAGTTTCCGGTTGATTTGCAAGCCTGCCGTGTCATCTTCGAAACTGCTCCATTCCAGGACCGGCATTGCTTTTTTAAACACTTCCACCGGCTCTTTCTGGCAGTAAACAATAATCCGGCCGGGAAAATCTTTTACCGCTGTGCCAAGCAAAGGGTAAACGGAAAAAAGTGATATAAAAAGGAGCCACCCCATGATATACACCGTAAATAATATGGGTTTAAAACCGCAGGGGGGGGCGGAAAATATTCGCTTCAAGCGGCAGGCGGTTGCGGGGTGCAAAACAAACCCCTCCTTCCGGGCTTATGATTAATTGTTATGCCTGGAAGGAGGGGTTTATGAGGGTTGCCGTTAACGCAAGACGGTCGGTACAAAAGCATCAATTATTCCTATAATAAAAGCTGAAATCAAGGCACCGACGATGCTCACGCTAAGCAGGCCGGGAATGATAAACTGGGCCACGTAAATAACCACCGCCGCGGTAATAAAACCAACCAATCCCCTGCTCTGGGGGGATATCCGTTCCCCCAGAAGGGCCTCGGCAGCATAGCCCAACACGGCAATTACGACTGCGGCAATCAAGGCCCCGGTGATGCCCCCTTGCAACACAAATCCGGGTGCGAGCCAACTGGCCACGATTAAAACCAGCGCGGAAACCACAAATCTAATTGCCAGTCCAAGCCACTGCATCATGGTATAAATCACCTCCCGTCTCCTTAAACTAGCAATAGCTTTGACCAAATCAAAAAACTATATACCAGCGGCACTTGCTTTTTTTCTCTGACCATGGTAAAATTGTTGCCGCTGGGGAGGTGAATAAGAATGGCGAATATCAAGTCTGCAGTAAAGCGAGTAGAACTCACCCGCAAACGGACATTGCGCAATAAGCAAATCAAGTCTTCTTTAAAGACCACCATCAAGAAATTCGAAGTGGCCTTGGAAACCGCCGGTAAGGAAGAAGCCGGTTTAAAATTCCGTAACGCCGTAAAAGTTATTGACAAGGCGGTAACGAAAGGCGTTTTACATAAAAGAACCGCGGCACGTAAAAAATCCCGCCTGGCCGGAAGACTTAACCAGAAAACCGGGTAGCTCTCAAAAGCTCATTAATTAAAAGAACCAAAAGACCACCCTTAAAAACCGGGTGGTTTATAATTTTACGGCCTGACCTTTACGGTTAAACCGATAACAAAAATGTTTCCACCGCCGGGTAGAATTCCTGCCGGCCGGTTTTTACCGCCAGGTCAAGTTCCGAAAGGGCCTGGACCGCGTTTACCAGGGCAGCTTGGTCGAAATTCTGGCACTGCAGCGCTATTTTCTTATAAATATACGGGTGTATTTTCAAACGCGCGGTTATTTCCCCCGCCGTTAAGCCCCGTCCCAAAAGGTCGTTAACCTGCAGCAGAAGACGAAACTGTCTTGACAACAGCGCAAGAATCCTGGGCGCGGGTTCCCGCGCCGCCAGCAAATCTTTGATCCCTTCCAGGGCTTCCCCGTAACGCCGGTTCCCTACCGCATCCACCACGGCAAAAATATTTTCTTCCGGTCTCGTGGAACAGACGGCACGCACATCCGCCACGGCGATTATTTGCTGTCCGGCCGTGTAATTAAGGACTTTTTCCATCTCCGCGACCAGTCTTTGCAAGTGCGGCCCGGCGGCGTCAAGCAGTGCTTCGGCTGCTCCCGCGTCAAATCTCCGGCCTGCAACCCCGGCCTTTTGCCCCAGCCAGCGCACCGCTTCACCCCGGCCCAGACGGTTAAATTCCAACACCCGGCCGTTTTTCTTGATTGCCTGAAAAAGCCGCCGCCGTTTATCCACCGGTTTGTCAGTGGTGAAGATCAGACAGGTCGAGGTAAGCGGATTATTGATATATTCCAACAGGAGCGCTTCACCGGCTGGAACTTGTTTCCTCCCTTTCTTTTCGGCAGTTTCACCCGCCGGCCGTTTTGACGGCTTGAAAAATGCCGGTCTCCTGACCACCACCAGGCGCTTACCGGCGGCAAAAGGATACATTTCCGCCCTGGCCGCGACATAGGCCGGTTCTGCGTCCTCCCCGTCGATGAGGTCATAATTTAAGTCCGCGGCATTTTCTCCGTCTGAAACGAAATGCTGTCTAAACCTGAATACCGCCTGCTCCTGCAGGTAAGTTTCCTCCCCGTAAAAAAGATATACCGGGGCAACCACCCCCCGCTTCAGGCTGTTCATTAACTCTACAAAATGATTCATATGCGCCGGCCCCCAAAACCCTGTTGCTTGTTAAATCCATATTTTTCCCGTTAAACTAAACGTTCCATCGGCCTTTTAGCCGCCGAGTTTGGATTCCACTGCCGACACTTTACCGTCCATGGTCAGCTTTTTATCCCGCCGGTCATCGATGCGAACAGTGGTAACCACCCTGGCGCAACCCCCGGCAAAAGGCTGTTCGTGCATCTGCCGGACTACTTCCAGCACCCGGTCCAATTCCCCCTCAATAATAGTTCCCATCGGGGTCAACTGGTAGGTAACCCCTGCGGCCTGTTTCAAAACTGTCACGCACCCGGCCACGTACTCACTGAGACCGGCAGAAGGCGTCCCCACCGGTACCACGGATACTTCCACCACCGCCATTATACGCCACCTCTTTCCTGCTTTTGCTTTCATTATATTAAAACAGGGATTCCTTGACAACCGGACCGGTGCTGTCAGAGAAACAAGCCTCTGTATTCCGGCAACAATTTTAATTTGTATGAATATTATGGTAACATATATTTGCCAGGACTTCTAAAGACAAAGGAAGATTTTAAATGAATCATTTTAATCATGAAAACCTTACCTCCGATGACCGTGTCGCGGAACGAAAACAAATGGTCGAAAAACAGCTTATATCCCGGGGCATCAAAAATGAAACCGTGCTAAAAAGCATGCTCGAGGTGCCGCGCCACCTGTTCGTACCCGGCCGGGTCCGGGCGTTTGCCTATCAGGACGGGCCGCTGCACATCGGGGAAGGACAGACCATCAGCCAGCCTTACATCGTAGCCCTGATGGCGGAATTGCTGGCACCGGCTCCGGCAGACCGGGTCCTGGAAATCGGAACCGGTTCCGGTTACGCCGCGGCGGTTTTGTCCCGCATGGCCGCAAAGGTTTATACCGTTGAACGGCTGGCAAAACTGGCAAAAAAAGCACAGGCCCGCTTCCGGACCCTCAAATACGACAACATCGAGGTCCGTGTCGGGGACGGAACCCGGGGCTGGCCCGGGAAAGCACCGTTCGACGGGATTATGGTATCGGCAGGGGCCCCCGTAATACCCCGGGCTTTACGCGAGCAATTGCAACCGGGCGGACGCCTGGTAATTCCCGTGGGGGATAAGAACCACCAGGAACTGCTCCTGGTGCGGCACAAACCGGAAGGCGGGTTTACCGAGGAAATTACGGACTTGGTTTGCTTTGTGCCGCTTATCGGCCGGGAAGGCTGGGAAGGCTAGTTTATTTTCTGCTCTGCCGCACAAACGGCTGCAGGGCGCCGTCCCGGTCAAACAATTTCCGGTAAGAAAAACCTACCATAATCAGGCAGCCCGTGGCCACCGCGGCGGTAATCATCAGCATGACCACAATTTGATACCTGACGGCGTCCCGCGGGTCGGCACCGCCCAGGATCTGGCCGGTCATCATACCAGGCAGGCTGACCAACCCGACGACCATCAAAGAGTTGATCGTCGGAGTCATACCGGCCCTGAGCGCTTCCCGCACCGTAGAATGAGCCGCCTCCCAGGGTGTCGCGCCAAAAGTCAACCGGGCCTCTATTTCCGCCGCGCGCGACCTGACTTCACTGTAAAGCCGGTCCAGGGAAAGAGCAATCCCGTTCATGGTATTGCCGAGAATCATGCCGAAAATAGGTATGACTATCCTGGCCTCATACCAGGGGTCCGGCGTAATAATCAAACCGGTAACAATGGAACCGGCCAGGTAAGTACTGGCCAAAAGAGATAAAAACGCCAACGCGGTAGGATAATCGGGAACATTGGGGGTTCTTTTAACGGCGGTTTTTGCCGCAACATAACACATCAGGGTAATAACCGCCAAGACCAGCCAAAAGTTGTTGATTTTAAATATATAAACCAGCGCGTAACCTACCAGGGTCAACTGAACAAAAGTGCGCACGGTGCCCCAAACCAGCGCCCTCAACAGGCCCAGTCTCAAAAAAGCGGATATCCCGCCCGCAATCAGGACCAGCAATACCGTAAATGCCAGCTGCAAATTTGAAATTGGAATCACCGCGGTATCCACTGCTAATCCCCCCTCTTGCACCGGGATTTTCAAACGGTAATATCCAGAAATGAAAACCTTTCCAGGTACTTATGGTCGCCATCGTGAGAGACAAGCACGGCAACACGGCCGGAAGATTTTAACCAGCCGGTCAGCACCCGGTAAAAAGCCTCCCGGGACTTCCCGTCCAGGGGAGCGGCCGGTTCATCCAGCAGTAAAACACTCGGCCCGACAAGCAGTGCCCGGGCAAAAACCAGCCGGGCCGCCTCGCCGCCAGACAATGTCCGCGCATCCTGCTGCATAAATCCGGGAGTGGAAAGCATTAATCCTTCCAAATAAGCCTTTGCCTGTTCGCGGTCAAAACACTTTTTTTCTCTAAGTACGCGCGATTCGAAAGGCACGGCCAGGTTGTCCGCCACGGAACCGTCAAAAATAACGGGCTTCTGGGCCATATAATGCACCTCGGACCGCCACTCCGTGCCCGGTATTTCCCGCCAACTCCGTCCTTTCAGCAAAACCTCCCCGCTGATGCAAGTCTGCAACCGGGCCAGGATCCGGAGCAGGGTGGATTTCCCGGCGCCGGAAGGCCCGCGCACCACCAGCACCGCGCCGCCGTCCACGGACCCGGATACCGTAACCTCCCTGATCCGGTCCGTGCCCAGGGTATAGCTCAGGTGAACAAAATTAAAGAGCACTCCCGATCCCCTCTCCTTCCGCTGCTTCAATTATAACATCCGTACCCGTTTTTATTCCACAAACAAACCCCTATTTACAACCGGCCGCTAAACTGATATCATAATAATATCAATATGAAATTAAAGCAGGTGGGAGGCAGGCCGGATGGTCGAACGTAAAGCTTGGAAGTTGAACGGTTTTTTGGGTATTTTAATCATTTTATTATTGTTCGGAGCGGCGGTCTATTTAGCGTCAGTGTCAATTATAATTAAAGTATTCTTCACTGTTGTCGCGTCACTGTTGTGCAGCGGTATTACCACGGTGCAGCCCAACGAAGCCAAGGTGCTGACATTTTTCGGGCGTTATGTGGGCAGCATCCGGGACAGCGGACTGTGGCTCACGGTACCGGTAACCTTCCGGACCAAGATTTCACTGCGCGTGCGCAACTTCAACAGTAAGATCCTCAAAGTTAACGATGTGGAGGGAAACCCCGTTGAAATCGCCGCCGTGATCGTTTTCAAATTTGTTGATTCGGCGAAAGCGGTTTTTGATGTCGACGACTATGAGGAGTTCGTCGAGATCCAGAGTGAAACCGCCCTGCGCCACGTTGCCGCCAAGTACCCGTACGACACCTTTGAACTGGAGGGGTATTCACTGCGCGGCAATGCCGAGGAGATAGCCGGCGAACTGGCCCGGGAACTGCAGGAACGGCTTTCCCTTGCGGGGGCCAAAGTAATCGAAGCGCGCCTGACCCACCTGGCATACGCCACGGAGATTGCCAGTGCGATGTTGCAGCGCCAGCAGGCGGCGGCAATCCTGGCCGCCCGGCAGAAAATCGTGGAAGGAGCAGTGGGGATGGCACAAATGGCCATTGCCCAGCTGCAGCAGAACGGTATGGTCGCGCTGGACGAAGAGCGGAAAGTAATGATGATCAACAATCTCCTGGTGGCCATTGTTTCTGACCGGGGCGCGCAGCCGGTGATCAACACCGGAAGTCTTTATTAGTCGGGAAGGTTATTGATGACGGCCAGAAAGAATTTCCCTTTACGGATCGACCCCCAAATTTACCGGGCTTTGGAAAGCTGGGCCGCCGACGAATTCCGCAGTGTGAACGCGCAAATCGAATTTTTGCTGCGGGAGGCGGTACTGCGCGCCGGACGGCTCCCGGGGAATAAGTCAGCGCGAAAAGAGGACCCGGTCTGATTCTATTGCATATACCTAATTAATGCGTCCATTCTATGATGGTTATTTCCGAACCAAGTTTCTTTTTGATCGCATTTTTAATATTTTCATAATGAGGGCAAGGATATCCGATCGGGTTTCCCCTGCTAATGCAAGAAGCAATAACAATTGCCTCCGCACCTCTATCAACCATAAGTTTGGCTCTGGCAACGGCCCTTTTTCCAGGGCATCCACCGCAGGAAACAAATCCAACAATTTCCACCGGGCCGGTCTTTTCAAAAGCCATTTTACCATCTTTGGCAATCTTGAAATCTGTATTTCCTGGACACATATCTTCGGTTTGCTGACAACGTATTATTCCTACTTTCATTATTAAACCTTCCTCTCTACTTTTTTAACCAATTAAAAAAAATTAACTGCTAACCTCTTTTAATAAATCCGTGACAAGACATACTTAATTAACTTTATCATATAAATCTTCACCCCTCAATGAGGAATCCCGGCAAATATTCTAATATAAATTACATTTAAAAACACTCTTGGGGAATCAGGTTTTTGTATGTGGTATAATGAAACCGTAACAACCGCAAAAACACCAAAGAAATTGGCAAGGCAGGTGAAATTAAATGAGCCCACGAAAGCCGCACCAAATTGAATTGAACAAAATACTGCCCGGGTTAAAAGAGCTCTCCCGTCTCTTTCCTGAAGTTATCGCCGCCTATTTTTTCGGTTCCCATGCCACCGGTCGCCCCACTCCGCTTAGCGACGTGGACATCGGAGTTTTATTGATTGAAGGGCTGCCGGATATGGAATCTTTCCGCATTGAAATGAAGTTGCAGGGAAAACTCGAAAACATTTTTAATACGGATAATATAGACCTGGTGGTCTTAAATAAAGCTCCTTTACCAATTCAATACCACGCCACCTGCGGCAAACTGCTTTTTACCAATGACCATCAAAAAAAGTCCGCTTTCGAAGAATACGTGCGCAAATATTACCTGGATTGTTTACCGATTTACCGGGAATATAAAGAGGAATTCATAAAAAGAATACGGGGAGGAAGGATGCCCGGTGGTTAACTACCAAAAAATTGAGAAACAACTACAGATGCTGAATAAATATTTAGAAATTTTGAAGCAGTTAAGCAATATGAACTTGTCTCAGTTTGCCCAGGATCCACGGAATTACGGCAGTGCCGAACGGTTTTTACAGCTGGCCATCGAAACCACGTTAAATATCGGCAACCATATCATAGCTACTCATGATTTTGAAGCCCCGCAAGATTACTTGGATATTTTCATTATTCTCAGTAATCATAATATTTTGCCCCGACACTTCGCTGAAGAATTGACCCATATGGCCCGTTTTCGCAACCGGCTCGTGCACATCTACTGGGATATTGATCCAGACAGGGTATATAAAATAATACAAACCAAATTAGGAAATTTTGAAGCTTTCAAGCGTTACATTTTGGCATTTATTGCGTGAACCACCCCTCCCTTCGCTATGCTCAGGAAGGGGACTTCCCGGCGGTCTGGTTAAAACTTATTTTTTCAAGATCCAGATTCCCAGGACCATCAGGCTGAATCCCAACAGCGCCCGGGTTACGGATATTTTCTCTCCTACCAGCAGCACGGAAAAAACCAGTAGGAACAGATAATAAATAAAGGTTTGCAGGGCTACTAAAAAAGGAAGATTCTTCATCACCACGTGCGCCCGGACAAAGGCTGCTCCCAGGGCCAGGTTGGCCGAAAAGAGCAGGGGAATGATCATCAGGTTATACCTGGCCAAAGCCCCCCATTCCGGCGCCACGTGTTTTACCTGCCAGGAAATCAACAGGGAAATCATCCCGGAACCGTAAACCAGCAAAGCAAGGATTAACGCCATAAAACTTGCCCCCTTAAAAATTCACAGAATATTTCAAACATTATGTCTTGCCAAAATATAAAAGTTTTAATAATATATAAGTATAACCTGTAATTTCCTCCAAAGTAAAACTTGGTGCAAAGGGGGGTTTGATTATGCCCAAGCCGTACAAAATATTTGAATATGATTATTTATACAAGAACGGTTTTGTCACTGCTTTCGTGTTTAACAACGGGGTTAAAATTATCGGGTTCATCAATGGCGACAAATTTGATTTGAGGGTTTTGACCGTGGGAAACAACCCCAAGAAAAAAGGCTTCGGGCAAAAAGCGTTAAAGTACCTGCGCCCCAAATTTAAGACCATCACGGTTAATGACATCCAAAAAAAAGCACTGCCTTTCTGGATCAAAATGAAAGAACGCAAACTGGTAGACGAACTGCAAACCTTAAAAGAGGGTCAGCATCTATACACCTTGAATCAAGCCGACTTGAACCGGGAAAAGGTAAAAAGCCCGGAAATCAAGCCGTACTGGATCAACACTTTGCAGTATCTTTACCCGGATTTTGACACCGAACTGGAATACGTCCGGGCGATTTAACTAAAAACATGCCGGCAGCCCTGGCCCAGGGCTGCCGGCCGGATACCTTCTCTTTGCGATGCTTCACCGCACACCTTCCAATTTTTCAGGCACCTTGAAAATGACCTTGAATTCGGTACCCCCGGAACCGGTGGCAACTTCTATTTTAGCATCGTGACGGGCGGCAATGCTGTAAGAAACCGCCAATCCCAGGCCGGTACCGTATTCTTTGGTGGTAACAAAAGGGGTGCCTAATTTATCCATGATTTCCGGCGCGATTCCCGCACCCTCGTCCCGGACCGATAAAACCGTTTCTTTGCCGTCACTGAAAGTTCTTATGGCCAGGTTCCCGCCGGCGGACATGGCTTCCAAACCGTTGCGCACCAGATTCAATACCAGCTGCTTCATCTCTTTATCATCCAGATATAAATCAGGAATTTTCTCTAATTCAATGATAATTTTATTATTGGTTTCCAGCACGTGGGCTAAAATTAGCGGTGAAATGGTTGCTAACACATCATTGAGGTTCTGCAATTTTTTATTGACCGGCTTGTTTTTGGCCATATTCAAAAACTCGGTAATAATGGAATTGGCCCGGTCCAACTCGGCAATCATAAGGTCAAAATATTCTTTGAACTGCCGGCCGTCCTCTTTTTTTTCCAGCATTTGCAAAAAGCCGCGCACCGTGGTCATGGGATTCCTGACTTCGTGCCCGATGGCGGCGGCCATCTCCCCGACCAGGTTTAATCGTTCCAGGCGGGCCATTTCCTGGTCCAAGGCCTTGTTTTTGGTTATATCTTCGGCCACCATGATCAGGTTGGTAATAACCCCCTTGGGACTGAAAAAAGGAGAGACAGAAACCCACTCCCAGTATAACTCGCCGTTTTTTTTCTTATTTTTCATTTCTCCCTGCCACTGCGCGCCCTGCCGGACCATTTCCAGCACGCCGGCAAATTCACCGGCAGAATAAAATTTTAAGTCAAAAATATTCTTCCCGATTGCCTCTTCCGGCAAATAGCCCGTTACTGCCGTGTACTTATGATTAATATATTCAATAACCCCGTCAAGACCCGCAATTACAAGCATGCTGGGCACTTGCTCGATGGCGCGGGATAACTTGTAGAGTTTTTCCTCAATCTTTTTCCGTCTCAAATTATCTTCTTTCAAAGCCGTCAGGGCTTTTTGCAGGTGTTTTCTGCTTTTGGCCTCCACATCCCTTAGCCCGCCGATAAACCAGCTCAAAACAAACATCACGCTCAAAAGCACCAGGTTGTGTTGCAGTAAATCTACGGTCAAATCCTGCCTTTGGACCAATACTTTGAACAGCAGTAAGAATCCGGTACAGATACCGGCCATGATCAGGCCGGCATTTTTCCCCATGCTGGAAGCGGTAATAATCACCGGGAGCAAAAGCAGGGTCTGGATCTGGGGCAGGGTGCCTTTTACGGTAAAAAGGGTAACCACCACCACGGTTAAAGAAAACAGCATGTATAAGGGATGCACCCAAAAATACGGGGGATTTTCCTGGCACAGCAAGTACCTGCTGTTATAAAACACGACGGCGACAAAGCCGAGCAGGCACAAAAACAAAATCACCCGCAAATTCATTAACGGATAAAACCCGGTTTGAAAAGGAGGATTTTCACTGATAATAAAGGCGCAGATGGCTATAACGATGCACAGCAAATGGGTGGTCGAGACATATTCGAAAAGCTCTTTTTCTCTGTTGTAACCGTTATACAAAATGTCACCTCTCGGATAAAAGAGCAAGGAATAGGGACGGTAAACCTCCCTATTCCTTAGTCCCGCTATTTTCTAAGGGTTTCCGGCACTTCGGGCTGGTAGTGAGATATGATACAAGCCGAAGCCGATGCAACATTGGCCAATAGCAGGAGCAGCGTGGTCCCCAGGATCAACAGCCTGCAACCTATCTTCCTCACGTCTTCACCTCCTTGTACTTAAATTGTTTTATCCGCCCATACTTTCCACGTACCGGGCCGGGGCTTAATCACCCGCGCGGCGAGCACGGCCAGGGCAATCATGATCATTACCTGGGGCAGGCCCAAGACCGCCCATAAAATTTTCCGGGACATCAGGAGGCTCAGGTCATAACTGGATAATTGCAGAAACAGCCCATGGATAATATATTCAACTAATGCCAAAGTAAAAATACTTATTAAAACTACCATAAAACTTTTGGTAAGTGGAATCCGGGTTAGCTTATTTAATACAAAAACTGTAATTAATAAAACAGCGACCGTATGCAACCCGGTTGCCAACGGCAGCAGTCTGATCGTAAAGATTATTACTGCCAACATTATAGACAGGATTGTGATCTGCTTCCAGCGCAGGGGCACCCCGGCCAGGGCCAGGCTCAAGGATAAAGCTCCTATTGTTTCCGGAACCCCCTGGAACAAAAATATTATTAATTCAGTTAACAATATAATCATCAACTTCTTATTTGAAATTTCTTTATTTTTTCAACATTTTATACCATTAACGGCTGAAAATCTAGCATAAATTTCCAACACCATATGACAAAATATGACTATATATGCAATAAAAAACTGCCGGCCTAATAATTGGCTTTACCGGCAGTTAGCATCCGTCCGATATGAAAACCTCACAAACTCTATGCCTTGCTGAAACGGGCCTTTATTTTCTGCCCCAGATCGTCGAAAATGGTGTAGACCACCGGTATCAACACCAGGGTAATCATGGTGGAAAGGGTCAGGCCGAAAGCCACCACCACCGCCAGCGGCGCCCAGCCTTCCGCGCCTTCACCCGAACCGAAGGCCAGGGGCAGCAAGGCCAGCACCGTGGTCAAGGTGGTCATTAAAATCGGCCGCAAACGCACCGGCCCGGCGGCGGTAACGGCTTCATTACGCTCCAGGCCGCGTTTGCGCAGGGTGTTTACGTAGTCAATCAACACAATGGCATTATTAACCACGATCCCGATCAGCATAATGAACCCGATCAGCACGGGAACGCTTATATGGTGGCCGGTGAGCAGCAGGCCGAGAACCACGCCCACCAGGGTGGGCGGCAGGGAAAACATGATAACGAAGGGGTGGAACAACGACTCGAACTGGGCTGCCATGACCATGTAAACCAATACTATCGCCAGGAGTATGGCCAGGCCGAGGTCGCCGAAAGCTTCGGCCATATCCTCCGCCTGACCGCCCAGTTCCGCCGTATACCCGTCAGGCAGCGCCATGCGGTCCAATTGGGCCTGGATGTCGCTATTGATGCTCCCCAGGTCCCGGCCGGCAATATCCGCGGAAACCCGGACTTCCCGCGCCTGGTTGCTGCGGCTGATGCTTACCGGCGCTTGCTCCACGGTTATATCGGCCACCGTATCCAATGCCACCCTTGACCCGGTCTGGGAAACGAGCATTAAATTTTCCAGCTGAACGGGAGTTTCCTCAAAATCATCACCGTACATCAGGCGAATGTCGATCTCGTCGTCACCGGTGCGTACCCGGCCGACCACCTGCCCGTCAAAGGCGGTCCGGACGGCACTCATGATTTGCGCGCCCGACAGACCATACAACGCCGCCTGCTCACGGTCAATCTGTACCTGTACTTCAGGCTGCGCCTCTTCCAGGGAGTTGGTAACGTTCCTGGTGCCTTCTACCTCCGAGACTATCTGCGTCGTCAGCGTGCCCAGCTGCTTCAAAACCTCCAAATTGTCACCCCTGATGATAACACTCAGCGCTTGACCGGCGCCCATGTCATAATCATTGGCCTGTCTGACGGTATTGGTGCACCCCGGAATATCGCTCACCAGCGCGCGCACTTTTTCCATGGCCTGCTCCGTGGTATAATCCCTTTGCTCTATAGGAGGCAGCTTGATCTGCAACTGTGCCTGGTTGCCGCCGGCCATCCCGAGCCAGGCCATGTCGCCCGCACCCACCTGGGTATATATTCTTTCGTGGTCGGGAAACGCCTTTTTCAACCTGTCCTCAACGTCTCCGGCCATGGCTCTGGTTTGCTCCAGGGCCGTTCCGGGAGCGGTTTCAAGATCCAAGGCAATCTCCCCCTGGTCCATGGAAGGGATGAATTCCGTACCCACCAGCGGGAGCAAGGCAATGCTTCCCGCAAACAGCACCACGGTGATTATAATCACCCGCTTTCTGTGCCCCAGCGCCCAGCGCAGCAATTTGCCGTAACGTTCATTCAGCTTGCTGAAAATCCTGCTGAATACAACCGCCGGGTTTCTGGTTTTCCCCTCCATTGGCAATTCTACCGGGGACACGTTTTTCAACAGGCGCGAAAACATCATCGGCACCAGGGTCAGAGCGGCAAACAGGGCCGCAATATGCGAGATAATAACTGTAAGCGCCAGCGGCCCGAAAAGTATTCCGGCCAATCCCTGGACAAAAATAATCGGTGCGAAAACCACGACCTGGGCCATGCCGGACGCCAGCACCGCGTTCCCTACTTCTGCGGTGCCAAGCTTGGCGGCTTCTATTGCCCCGTAACCGTTTTGCCGGTAACGGTAATTATTTTCCAAAACCACCACCGAAAAGTCGACCAGGGAACCAAGGCCCAGGGCCAGCCCCCCCAAAGACAACAGGTTAATAGTCTGGTCGGCAAAATACATCATGGTAAAGGTGGCAATTACCGCAATGGGCATGACCAAAACCACTACCATTGTGCTGCGGACATTTCTTAAGAAGAAGTACAGAATAACCACGGCCAGAATCCCGCCGACCGCGGCATGCTCAACCACATTTCCGATCGAATCCTCAATAAATTGGGAGGTATCGAGCACATTGGATAATTTTACCCCCCCGGGAAGGGTGGTATTCAAACTCTCAACTTCATCTTTTATCGCTTTCGCCACCTGGACGGTATTATGGCCGGAACCTTTAAAGATCATGAGACTCAAAGCAGGCTCGCCGTTAACGTAACTATAATCGGTGATCCGCTTGTAATCATCCCGGACCGCGGCCAGGTCAGCCAGCTTGACCGTGCCTGCCCCCGCCCCGAGGGCTACCTGAATGTTTTCCAGGTCTTTCGCGGAACTGTATTCCCCCTGGACCCGGATATTTAACTCGCTCTTGCCTTCTTCCAACGACCCCGCGGTACCGGTGATATTGTCGGACGCAATGGTCTGCGCCAACTGCCCCGCAGTCAACCCGTAAGCTTCCAGCTTGGCCCAGTCGACGATCACCTTGAATTCACGTTCCCGGTTGCCGAGGATTGTAACCGACGCCACGCCCTCGATTCTTTCCAGCCCGGTTTTAACCGTATCTTCAGCCAGGCCGGTCAACTTAACCGGGTCGGCGCCGTACAGGCTGTACAACATAATGGGAGAACTGTTGGGGTCCATCTTCATGACACTGGGCGAACCGACTTCACGCGGTAATATATCCCTGAACATATCGATCTTTTCTCTTAATTCTATGGCAGCGTCATCAATATCGGTACCCCAGTTGAACATGACCACGATCAATGAGCTGCCGGCCGTGGAAACAGACTGGATCTCGCTGATGTTACCGGCCGTCCCCACCGCCGACTCCAGCGGCTTGGTAACCATTTTTTCCACTTCCGCCGGGGCAGCCCCCTCGTAAGAAGTGACCACAATCGCCACCGGAAAATTCATTTCCGGGAATAAATCAACCGCCAACTTGGGCAGCGACACCAGGCCCAAAATCACCAGGGCGACAATGAACATGGAAATGGCTACGGGGCGGTCAACCGAAAAATCAGCTATTTTCACCGGTCGTCACCCCCGGTGGAATCCACTGTTTTATCCACCCTCACTTTCTGCCCGTCACCCACCAGCCGGTTGCCGGTAACAATAACTTCTTCACTTTCACTGAGGCCGGTTAACACTTCCACCCGGTCCTTGCTGCTGAATCCGGTCGTGACCGCCCGTTCTTCGACCACGCCGTCCTTAACCACAAAAACCATGCTTTCACCGCTGCTCTTGAGCACAGCCGCGGCCGGGACAACCAGGGCCCCTTTGGAGGCGCCGGTTGCCAGCCGGATTTTGGCCACCATCCCGGCCAGAATTTTACCGTCGGAATTCGGTATTTCGACTTCCACCGGAAAAGCCCTGGTGGTCCGGTCAATTTTAGGCGCCACGGAACATACCGTCCCCGCCGCGGTTTTACCAGCAGCATCAACCGTAACCCCGACCTCCTGTCCCACCGCGACGGAACCGACCACATTTTCAGACAGGTTGAGCTTCACCCGCACCGGGTTCAACCGCACCACGCCCGCCACGGGGGCCTGGGGACCCACCATTTCGCCCACCTCAACGTCAAGGTAAGCCACCCGGCCGCTAACCGGCGCGGTCACGGTTGCTTCCACCAGGTTCTTCTGCGCCGTATCACGGGCGACTTCGGCCTGGTCGTACTGCGCCCGGGCAATTTTATAGCCGGTTTCGGCACCTTCGTATTCGGCCTGTGACATGGCGTTGGCCTCAAACAGATCTTTTGCCCGTTGATAAGCCTTTTCGGCCGCTTCCAGGTTGGTTTCCGCTATGTACAAAGCCGCTTCGGCATTACGCAAACCATTCTCAAAATCAGTCCGGTCCAGCTCAAACAGCACCGTTCCCCGGTTAACTGACTGGCCAACTTTAGCGTTTATGGAAGCAACCCTGGCCACCCCGGTGATTTGCGGTGCAATATTAACCTCGGCAGCCGGAATCACTTCACCGGTTACTTCTATTTCCCTGCTCAAATCGGTTTTAGCTACCGCCGCCACTTCTACCGGCACCGTCTTTTCTTCTTGCGGGGGACCTTCTGTTTGCCCGCATCCCGCTACAAGCAACAACAAAACACCAAGACAAACCGCCATTGATAAGAAAGAAAATTTTCGCACCTTTTCCTCCCCCAACTCAAAATAAATCAAACCATCTGGAATAATTCCAGATGGTGCCTAAATTTAACTTTACCCCGGCCCGAAACAGCTCCCAAAAAATAGTTCAAATACTAAGTTGTTTAAATAGTAAAATATTACTCGTCCCTTGTCAAGAAAAAGATGCTATTTTTACAAATGGCAGTTTCTGCTGTTTACAACATTCCCCCCCAAAAGGTACGGGTTCTTTTGGGGGGAAATACCAATCTATTGTTAACTGCGTTTTAAAATTGTGCTTTTCTAAATTTTCATGGTAAAATATATAAAAATCTTGTACTGGAGGATTTAACTATGACCAAAAACAACCTTAAAGAAGCTTTTGCGGGGGAATCCCAAGCCAGGAACAAGTATGCGGCTTTTGCCCGCAAAGCCGACGCCGAGGGTTATCAAAGCGTGGCCAAGTTATTCCGGGTCGCCTCGGAAGCCGAAGCAATCCATGCCTACTCCGAGTTTAAAGCTTTGGGCGCGATCAAGACTACCGCTGAAAACCTCCAGGCGGCCATTGAAGGTGAGACCTACGAATTCACCACCATGTACCCGGAGTTCATAAAAAAAGCGGAAACGGAGGGGGAAAACCAGGCCCTGAGGGCCTTCCGCAATGCCAACGAAGCGGAAAAAATCCACGCCGGGCTGTATCAAAAAGCCCTTGCAAATTTGGAAGACAAGGCCGCTGCGGAATACTACCTGTGCACGGTATGCGGCAATATTTTCGAAAACGAATACCCGGAACAATGTCCCATCTGCAACGCTTCCTCCAGGGCCTTTAAAAAAGTTGACTGAATATCGTTAAAAACCTCCGGGACATGTTTACCCCCGGAGGTTTTTTCTTTGTTTCTAATCACCCTCAGCCTCGGCCTGTTTAAAAGGAACCACGTTGTCCTTGGCAGGCATGGCCGCCTCTATGATCCGGCTCCTTATTTCCGCCGTCATTTCCGGGTGTTCTTTTAAGAATTGCCGCACGTTTTCCCGGCCCTGGCCCAGTCTGGTCCCGCCGAATGAATACCAGGACCCGGACTTTTCGATAACCTGATGTTGTTCGCCCAGATCCACCAGGCACATTTCTTCAGAAACCCCTTCGCCGTAAAATAACTCCACTTCGGCCTGCTTAAACGGCGGCGCGACCTTGTTCTTGGTAATTTTCATTTTTACCCGGTTGCCGATTTTATCGGCACCGCTCTTAATGTCCTGCGCTTTTCTGACTTCCAACCTTATGGAGCTGTAAAATTTGAGCGCCCGCCCGCCGGCGGTCACTTCCGGCGAACCGTAGACAATGCCGACTTTTTCCCGGAGCTGGTTGATAAATATCACCAGGGTATTGGTCTTGTGCACAAAAGAAGTCAGTTTTCTGAGTGCCTGCGACATCAACCTGGCCTGCAATCCGACGTGCGCGTCTCCCATCTCGCCCTCAATTTCCGCCCGCGGCACCAGCGCGGCCACGCTGTCAATGGCAATTACGTCAACCGCCCCGCTGCTGACCAGCGCCCCGCAGATTTCCAGCGCCTGCTCCCCGTTGTCGGGCTGCGCAACCAGCAGTTCTTCAATGTTGACGCCCAATTTTTCCGCATACAACGGGTCCAGGGCGTGTTCCGCGTCAATAAAAGCGGCGAACCCGCCGGCCTTTTGGGCTTGCGCGATCACGTGCAGGGCGACGGTCGTCTTGCCGGATGATTCCGGGCCGTAAATTTCCACCACCCGGCCGCGCGGCATCCCCCCGACGCCGGTAGCGAGGTCCAGCGGCAGCACGCCGGTGGAAATCGCCTCCACGCTTACTTTGGCGCCTTTTTCACCGAGACGCATGATGGAACCCTTACCAAACCTCTTTTCAATATCGGTCAGCGCCCTGGACAGCGCCGCGTCCTTTTCCCGGTTCTCTTCTTTAACCTTACTCATAACCAAACCCTCCCGCCGGTACATATGTTTGGTAAGATTATAACACGAACATGTGTTTTATTCAACCTGCAATGATGATATATTTTTCTAACCGGGAATTATTTTTACGAAAAATGCCTGGATGTTACAGGAAAATATCGTTAAGAGGGTGAACATCTCTTAATGACAGGGAACATTATCCCCTTCGAAAAAACTTGAAACAGGGTGCGACAGGGGACGGGGGACAGTTCCCTTGTCCCCCGTCCAAAAAATATCCTTAAAATGTCCTTGGCAGGTGAACGTTTTGAGGTGCCGGTACGTCAATAATTTATATGGAATAATTAAACGGGGGAGATGGATTTATGAATAAAAACCACCGCCAAAGTAACCGCGGCAAAACAAATCACGGTAAATGGGGAATTTTTTTATTAATTCCGCTGGTCCTGGTGCTTTTGCCGCTGGCAGCCGTCTTAACCGGCTGCGCCCGCACGGCCGAACAAGAACCGGTAAATATTAATACCGCGTTTGCCCGGTACCAGGAAGCGCCCGTTCAGGTACAACCCGCCGTGGAACCTTATACGGTGGAGCCCGGCTTAGCCAACATCACCAACAAAGACATGTTTGAACTGTCCCCGGCGGCACAAGACCTTCTGGTAAAAAACGGCTTCGTGGTGGTCCCGAATGATTTCGTCAAGGAGTATTTCGGTCTTTACGAAATGAACCGTTACCAGCCGGTCCCGCTGTTTATCACCACCGATTCCGTACTCCACAACTACCACTTGTTTTTCAACCACCTGCTCCGGGTGGTCGAAACCGGCGAACTTGCCCCGGAACTAAAAATTTTGAGCCGGGCCATGCTTGATCAAACGCTCCGGCAGTACACCTCCCTGCGGGGTACGGAGTGGGAAAACGCCGCTAAAAGGAACGCCGGTTTTTTTGCCGTGGCGTGCAAGCTTTTAGACCCGGAGACCCCGGTTCCGGCGGCGGTCAAGGACGAAGTGGCCGAAGAACTGGCGCTGATTGAGGCGCACCAGGGCATTGCGGTTTCCCCGCTGATGAACCCCGGCGGCAACCGCGGTGCCGCGACCGCTCTCAAAGAGGATTACTCGCAGTACGTCCCGCGGGGGCACTACGACCGGAGCGACCTGCTGCAAGCCTATTTTAAAACCATGATGTGGTACGGCCGGCTGACCTTCCGCCTCGACAACGAGGACGAAACCAAATCCGCCGCCCTGATCGCCCTGGCGCTGGATGACGCAAACAACCGTCAACACTGGGAGCGCATTTACACCACCACTAACTTTTTTGTCGGCCGGAGCGACGATATCACCTACCACCGGTTAAAAGACCTGTTTATCAAGAGTTACGGCGCCATGCCCTCTCTGCAGGCATTGACGGACACGCCGGACCAATGGAACGCTTTCCGGGAAGCGGCCCGGGCGTTAGAACCGCCGGCCCTTAACCAGGAAATCAAAGGATTCCGGTTCATGGGACAGCGTTTCACCCTTGACGCGGATATTTTTCAGCGCCTGATTTACCGGGAAGTAAAAGAAAACCCCCAGGGGCAGTTCAGGATGCTACCCAAAGGGCTGGATATCCCGGCCGTGTTCGGCTCAGCGGAAGCTTACGCGATTTTAGAGGCGGCGGGAGAAACCGCCTACCGGGATTACCCGGAAAACATGAACCGGCTGCAAGAGCGGCTGGCCGGATTGGACGCAGACACCTGGATACAAAATCTTTATTGGGGTTGGCTGCATACTTTGAAAACGTTAATCGGGGAAAAACCGGAAGGATATCCCTCTTTTATGCGCAACCAGGCCTGGACGCGTAAGGAACTGAACACTTTTCTGGGCAGCTGGACGGAATTAAAGCATGACACCGTTTTGTACGCCAAACAAGTCTACGCGGAGGCCGGCGGAGGCGGCGGGGACGTTGACGACCGGGGATACGTCGAACCCAATCCCCATCTGTACGCCCGCCTGGCCGCGCTGGTCAGGATGACGGAAGAAGGGCTGGCGGCACGGGATTTGTTAAACGAACGGGACCGGGCCAGCCTGGAAAGAATGGAGCAAATGGTGCTGACCTTAAAGACTATCGCCGAAAAAGAACTGTCCAATAACCCTTTAACTGACGAAGAATACGACTTCATCCGTTTCTACGGGGGACAGCTGGAACACTTCTGGCTGGAAGCCCTGCGGGACGTGGGCGTGGAACACCGTTCCGCGTGCTTTGACCGCCCGGCGGCATTAGTGGCCGACGTGGCCACCGACCCGGCCGGCGGGCGGGTGCTGGAGGAAGCAACCGGTCCTGTCTTTCATATCTATGCCGCGGTACCCGTGGACGGTAAACTGCGCCTTGCCGTCGGCGGCGTGTATTCCTACTATGAGTTTCCCTGGCCGTTAAACGACCGTTTGACCGATAAAAAATGGCACGAAATGATCAATAATGACCGGACCCCGCCGCTGCCCGCATGGACCGGCGCCTTCACCGCGCCGTGAAAAAACCGGGTATAACCGCGGCAGTCCTGGTGTTCGCCCTGGTCTGCCTGGGCTGCCTGGGCTGCTGCGCCGCCAAAAACATTTGGCCGGAAAGCGCCACCAACCGCGGCCATGAAGCAGATTTCGCGGCCTTCAAGGCAAAAAAACTGGCCCTCCCGGCCGGGCACGAACCCGTCTGCCTGGTTGCCGTGGGCGACATCATGCTTTCCCGGGGGGTGGCCGCGGCAAGCGAACGGCACGGCGATTGGGGCCACCCCCTGGCAAAAGTTAAAGACATTTTACGGGAAGGCGACCTGGTTTTCGGCAACCTCGAAAACCCCGTGACCCCAGGCCGGAAAATATCCCTGCCGGAGATGGTCCTGCGCGCCGGTCCGGGTACGGTACCCGCCTTAAAGGACGCCGGTTTCAACCTGCTTTCCCTGGCCAACAACCACGCCATGGATTTCGGGCGCCGGGGCCTGCTGGACACTTTGCAATACTTGGACCAGGCGGGAATTAATTATGCCGGTGCCGGAAAAACACAGGCAGAGGCCGGCAGCGCAAAATTCCTGAAGGTCAAGGGGCTGAAGCTGGCTTTCCTCGCCTTCTGCGATCCCGTCCTGGCACCCGCATCATACCGCGCGCCGGAACCAGATGCGCCCGGCGTGGCTTTCCGGGAACCGGAAAAAATAAAAACCGCCGTAAAAAACGCCGCGGAGAAGTCTGACTTCGTGGTGGTATCCCTCCACGCCGGGGCCGAATACCGGCCGGAACCCGGTCACATCCAGGTGCAGTACGCACGTTCAGCCATCGACGCCGGTGCCGACCTGGTTCTGGGGCACCACCCGCACGTGGTGCAGAAAGTGGAAAAATACCGGGGTAAATATATTTTTTACAGCCTGGGCAATTTTATTTTTGACCAGATGTGGTCCCGGCCCACGCGCGAGGGACTGGTGGCCAGGTTCTTCATTAACCAAAGCGGGATCACCCAAATCGAATTCCTGCCGGTCTACATCAATGACGACTGCCAGCCGCAGGCTTTAAGCGGTTGGGAAGCCGCAAAGGTATTAGCCAAACTGGGCCTGGAGCTAAATGAAGAAACCCTTCCGGTCTGGAACCGGCAGGAAAAAACCTTCCGGGAGAGCAAAAGATACACGGTATACCCCGGACCGGAGTTCAAGCTGGTAAAAAGCCGCTGTTACGACCTGGACCGGGACGGGCGCGACGAAAATTATTCTCTGAGGGACGGTACCTTAAAAGTCGAAACCGGCAGCGGCAGCAGCGCCGGCACCGCTGCCGAAACACTCTGGCAGTCGCCGGAAGACTGGTGGGTGGACGACTTTTTTCTGGGCGATTCCGATAATAACGGTAGGGAGGAATTAAACCTGCTGGTCTGGAAAAAGGGAAGTTTCGGGCCCCACAAACCCTTCTGGATGACCCGGGAAGACCGGAGTGTAAAAAATCATCTTTTCATTTTCCAACCGGCCGGCGGCACTTTCAAACCGGTCTGGCAATCATCCAACCTGGACCGGCCCAACTACCGCACCGTGCTCAAAGATATCGACGGTGACGGCGCCAACGAGTTGCTGGTCACGGAAGGCGATTACGACAACCCGGCTTACCGGCAGGTAAGCGTCTGGAAGTGGAACGGCTGGGGATTTACCAACATTTCCGGATAAAACGCAAAAAGAGTTTGCAAAAGCATCAAGGAATAATAGCGTCAAGTAGCTACTATCATAGTTTGTTACTTATCACTATTTAATAACTAATCCTTCCAGTGCCACCTACTGCTCGGCTTGCCGAAAGAGCGGTTGATTTCAGAAGCGTCGAAATCTATCCGGTAAAACTTCCGGTAAAACATTTGGGCTTCGTTGATAATGTCGAAACAAAACACTTCCGGGTGCAATACATTGGCTATGTGCATGAGTCCCAAAATCCACCTGGGGCTGCCAAAATCCCAACAGGCCGCCGGGTGGGAATATATTTTTTTATTTCTCACAGCCTCTACCGTCAAGCCGGCCTCAGAAAACTCGGTATAGAAATCTTCCACCGGGGAAGACATAAAGGACGAAATAAAAATAATTTCCGGATTTAACGATTTAAGCTCCTCATAGGTTATTTCCCTGCCCGGTCTTCCGCTGCCGCTTACCTCTTGGTTGAGATTGATGCCCCCTGCCGTCTCAATGAGCTGGTTTTCCAGGCGCTCGCCTTTAATACAGAAATGCGGCTTGCCCATGGCGTAATATACCCGGGGCTTACGTTCGACAAAAGACAGTCCTTCCTTAATCTCAGCAATTTTTGCTTCCATGTAGACGGCAAGTTTTTCCGCTTCGTCTTCCAGCTGCAGCAGTTTTCCAAAGAACCTGATTAATCCGAGGTAAGTACCGGGGTTTTGCAGGTCACGGTGTAATTTTGGCAGCGCGTCCCGGCTGAGAATTTCTTCCCAGGCCCGCACCACCCTGGTTTGATCATTTACGCCCATGGCAAACAATATGGCTTCAACCATTTCTAAAGCTCTGGTAAAAGGATAGCCTCCCTCAAAATCACCTTCCTGGTACGCTATTTCTGCTTCGAGGCCTTTAAAATTAAGTTTCCGCCCGCATTGGGGGCAGCTGTTGTTTTGGTCCGCACCTGCCCCGCCGGGCCTCAATTTGGCACCCATGGGTCCGTAAAAGCCCCGCTTGTAGATAACCGCCCCGCAACCGGGGCAGAACGTACTCAGGTACTCGGTGCCGGGAGAATTAAAAACATATACGTAATCCAGATATTTCCGCAAACGCGCGCGCAGTTTTTCCGTCTCCCGAATAGCCGGCTCCCGGGAGGGCGCCGCGGACTCCACGGGAATAAACCGCATCACCTGCATCGGTATATCCGCTGCAATTTCAGCCAGACGCCGGGCCAGGTCCAATACTTCTTCCCGGTTATCATGGTAATGAATACAGGAAACCTCAATATGAACCCCTTTCTCATGCATCCGTTTAATATTTCTGAACACGGGCCCGGGGGTGCTGCCGCCGCATTCCCGGTAGGCCCGTTCGGAAAGTCCCTTGATACCGACATTGATAAAATCCAAATAAGGAATAAGCTCCTCCAGAGAAGTTGCGGTGAAATAAGTATTTGAGGAACACCCTACCAACAACCCGCGTTTTTTGGCGGCACGGGCAACTTTAACAAAGGTGGGAAAGGAGGCCAGAGGGTCGTTCATCAAAAACGCGATTCCGATACAATCATTTTCTATGGCTTTAGCAACCACTTCCTCCGGCGGCAATTTCCGCAAAATCTTGCTGCCGGGAGCCATTTCCTTGACGATTACCGTGGAAATGCACCCGGCGCAATCAAAATTACACCCGGCGGTGCTGATCTGCAGAAACTTTCCTTTGGGATAAAAATGCAGCAAGGGCATGGTTTCTATGGAAATAGGAATGGTAATCAGATACCTGTCCGGAAACAGCCCGGTAATTTCTCCTCCTTTGTTGGAGTACATTTTGCAGGCTCCCGTTTTACCTTCCGGAATACGACAACCCCTTTCGCAAATGTGACAGATCAAACTTTTTCCCTCCTTATGACGATCCACAATCCCGCCTCGTTTTTGATGATTTCAAAATCCGGCAGGCCCGCGTTGCGCAGTTCCCGGCTAAAATTTTCTACATTCTGCCTGCCCGTATTTTTTTTGACAAACCCGCGCCAGTCTTTTTTTATTTTCACCATGGTTTCGGTAATTTGTTTTTTTAATTCTGGCGTGCCGAAACCGCCGCCGATACAGGTAGCGCCCCCCGGTGCCAGCACCCGGTAAATTTCCTGAAAAGCCTTTACCCGGTTTTCCCAAAAAAATACCGAACCCCGGCTGACCATAAGGTCAATTGATTGGTCGGCGAGCGGAATATCATGGACATCACCTAATAATATCTGTACCCTTGCTTCCAGACCGGATGCAGTGATATTGCGGGCGGCAATTTCCAGCATATCCGGAGATTTGTCATACAAATAAATCTGCAAATCCGTGATTTGGGCCAGGGCGATACCCAAATAACCGGTACCGCTGCCGATGTCAAGGCATTTACCTTTGGACAGGCCGGTTTTATTTTTTATCTGTTCCGCTATGACCGGGTAAATCGGGGCAAATACTTTACGGGCAATTTCTTCGTATTCCGCAGCATTGGTTTCCAAAACTTTACCACTCCTTTCACGATACCAAACTAAAAATAAATGCTTGCTTCCCCGGCCTTACTGATTGACTTGGGATCGCACCAGTAAATCTTCTATCTCCCGGCCGGTAAGGTCATAATGGTAAAAAGTAGAGTAAAAGTCCTTGATTTCTTCCCTTATATCATACTTGAAAATATCCGGGTACAGGGTATGCGCCAGCCATTTCACCCCGATAATGCGGTTTACCGAGGGGGGCCGGTCAAACCAGTTAAAAGGCTTATCCGGAATATCGTACACCTGGTGCTCCTTTACTGCTTTAAGGCCGGTCCATTTGGGATCTGTAGTTACATGGTGGTAAATTGCCCCCTCTTGACCGCCCAATCCGCTCAAGGTGGCGGTGATTATGACATCAGGGTCCCAGGATAAAATTTGTTCCAGCGAAACCGAAGTCATACCCATACCTCCTTTCAAGGGAACGTCGGCAACATTAACACCTCCCACCAAATCCAGCACCTGGGTATGACGCGACCCCCTGGGATCGGTGCTCAAACCTTGATTCCCTTCGGCGTAGTATACCCGGACCCGTTTTTCTTCAGGAATCAACCCGGCTTTTTCGGCCACCTCGTCAACCGACCGGCGGCAATACGCCGCCAACTCTGCGGCCTGTTCTTCGGCTCCCAGCAGGGCGCCTAAAAATTCATAAGTTTGGTCCAACCCGGTAAGGCGGTCATTAAAGACCACCACGGGAATATGTAACTGCTCCTGGATCCGTTCAGCCAGTGACACCTGGGTTTGGTCGTCAGAACAAATAATTATATCGGGACCGATTTTTAAAAGTTCTTCCGTATTGCATGATTTATTGGCGTACCAGCCGCCCAGATTGGGCAAATTCCGGCAGGCGGGCAAAAGATATTTTTTATGTTCCGGGCCGATTTCAAAATTCCAGGCGACAAGCTTTTCTGGCGCCAGGGTGTACATCAAAATCGACCCTACCGGATTGGTGGAAAATACTTGGTTGATTTCACCGGGTACGGTTACCTTTCTCCCGGCCTGGTCTACAATGGTGCGGGTTTGGGGAGCCGCCCCCCCGGATCCGGTACTAGCCTCCCGGGTTCCGCAACCCGCGCCGGTGATGGCAATTAAAGTGATAACCAAACAAAGGCAGCTTACTTTAACCAAATAATTTTTCTGAAGCATTCTTTGCCTCCCAACTTTAAATTTAGTAATTATGCCAGCAGGGGTATACAAACCTTGACTTCTTTGGGCGGATCATCAAATATTTTTGCCGCAACCACTTTAATACTGGCAGCGTACAGCGCACTTAGATTGTTTTCTGTTACGATCTCATCCGGAGCCCCCAGGGCTAAAATCTTTCCTCCTTTTAAAATAGCCACCTTATTGCATGCCAGGAAAGCGTGGTCGGGGAAATGGGTCGTCATAATAATTGCGTAGTCCTGCCGGGAAAGCTCGTTGATAATCTCCAGGATGCGGGCTTGATTACCGTAATCCAGACTGGCCGTCGGCTCGTCCATAATTAGAATTTCCGACTGCTGGGCCAGGGCCCGGGCAATAAGCACCAACTGGCGCTCGCCGCCGCTTATTTCACTAAACAAAGCATTTTCCAAATGAGCAATACCGGCTTTAAACAATGCTTCCCTGGCCACCTCCATATCTTTCTCTGCGGGCACGGACATGATACCGATATGCGGACTCCTGCCCATAAGGACCAGATCAATTACCTGATAGGGAAAAACCATGTTAGCGGCCTGGGGAACGTACGCTACCATCCTGGCCAGTTCCCTGGCGGATATTTTATGTACCTCACGGTTCCCGACCCAAATTTTCCCCCGGCTGATTTTGTTAATCCCGAGCAGGCAGCGCAGCAAGGTGGTTTTTCCCGTGCCGTTAGGCCCTAAAAGACACAATACATCCCCTTCAGCAAGGGAAAAGGATATGCCGTTTAATAAATTGGGGTGTTTGGGATAATTAAAACATAAACCCTCTACCGCTATACCCATTCGAATTCCCTCCAAACTTTAATCATTTTAAGCAGAGATATTAATTACAATGTCCAGCCTTTCCCCGCCCTGGACAGTAAGAAGACAAAAAACGGCGCCCCGATCAAAGCCGTTAGGATTCCCAGGGGGATCTCGACGGCAATTGCGTTGCGGCTGATATTGTCCACCAAAAGCAAGTACCCGCTGCCCAATAAAAACGAAGTGGGCAGCAGTCTTTGAAAATTGGGGCCGGTCAGCATGCGGGCTATGTGCGGGATAATCAGCCCGACCCAGCCGATAATACCGCTGATGCTCACAGCGGCGGCAGTCATAAGGGTGGCACAAAGCATCACTGTAATCCTGATGCGGTTGATATTGATCCCCAGTGCCAGCGCTTCTTCATCACCGACGGCAAGCACGTTAATCTGCCAGCGGATAAGGTAGAGCACGCTGACGGGAAGGATGACGGGAAACAAAACAAACAGCGCATCGGTATTGGTTACCTTGGACAAGCCCCCCATCAGCCAAAAGGTGATTGCCGGCAGAACGTCCAGGGGGTCCGCCAAATATTTGGTAATGGAAAGCAGGGCCTGAAAAAGCGCCGAAACCACCAGTCCGCCCAAAACCAGGACCAGCATGGAATTTTTACCAAAAAAACGGCTGATGAAAAAAGAGACGGCAACCGCCAGCAGGGCAAACAAAAAAGCCATTGCCTGCACGGCAGGCCAGGGATAATAAAGAATCATGCCCAAAGCCGCACCGAAACCGGCTCCCGCCGAAACCCCCAGAATATCCGGTGATACCAACGGGTTTTTAAACAAACTCTGGTACGCGGCGCCGGAAGCAGACAATGCCCCGCCGACCAGCAACGCCGCAATAATACGCGGCAATCGCAGCTGCAATACCACAACTTCCATGGTATCGGTCCACGTTTTTGAGATGTTAAAGACTTTAGAAAGCAATATGGCAAGTACCGTATCCGGGGTTACCGGATAGCGCCCCAGGAGAAACGAAATAAAAAATAATCCTGTCACCATTAAAAAGAGCAGCGTTATTTTTAACGGTATTTTTTTTAACAGTATTGAAAACCAACCGCAGTCAAGTTTTTTGTTCGCCATATTTCACCAACGCATAATTTATATTTTGCAGAAAAGCGTTATATTTTTACTAGAATAACGAGGACAATAAGATGAGCATGGGGTAGAAACAGTATAACCGTCTCCCATGCTCCCACCCAAGTCCCGGGTATTAACTGCCGCCCTTGCCAAAAGTACAGTTGGGAAACCGACACTTTTTACAAGACCTGCAAAGCCCGCCGTGGCCCAAAGCGACAATATCCTTCCGGGTTACCCGTTCACCGGCCATCAGCCTGGGCAATATTAAATCAGTTACCGTTATTTGGAAAAACATCCCGCAAGCCGGCACTCCCATGACGGGCACCTCCCCGAGGTAGGCAAGCATGAACATCGCCCCCGGCAGAGCGGGCGAACCGTATTTTTCCACTTGCGCCCCCGTAAGGCGGATGGCTTTCGGGGTCACATCATCGGGATCGACGGACATGCCACCGGTTAAAATGACCAAACCCGCCCCGTCAGCAACCATCTTTTTGGTTTTGGCAGCAATTACCTCCGCGTCATCCGGGGCGTAATCAATACCCAAAACCGTAGAGCCGAATGATTCCACCTTTCCCTTAATTACCGGGCTAAAATCGTCACGCACACGCTTTTTATACACCTCGTTACCGGTAATGATCACGCCCACTTTAATCTTTTGAAACGGCATAACCTTTACCACCCAGCCGTACTGCCGGCAAATATTTTCAGCATTGTCAACTGTTTGCTCGGGTACCACCAACGGAATTACTTTGGTACCCGCAAGCATTTCCCCTTTCTTGACGACCATATTATTAGGCAGCGTGGACAAAATTACATCCGGCAAGTCGTTAATTGCCTCCACCGCAGGGACATTAATTTTCAAAAGCCCGTCACATGCTGCATATAGGTTTACCCGGCTTTCCTTGGGGCCGCGCCAGGTCACATCAGACCCGGCAGCGGCCGTTCCCAGGCGGATACCGGCATCATCCTCGTGGACATCACCGGGTTCCAGGTCCAGGATATAAATATTTTCTTTTCCTAACTTCAGGAGTTCAGGAACGTCTTCTTCCTTGATAATGTGACCTTTTTTAAAAGATACCCCTTTGGATTCCCCCCTTACTATTCTGGTAATATCGTGGCCAATCACCTTACCTACCGCTTCTTCCACATTAACTGTTTTTACATTCAAATATTTTCACCTCTGGCATAATGATTTAAACAAACGCTCAATTGGAATGAGCAGCAACGACAAACTCCTGTATCTCTTCAACCGGCTGATAAAAAACATCCTGAAAAGACCCCTGCTGTTTAATTTGACCTTCTGCAAGCACAACAATTCTGTCCGCAAGTTCGCGGGCTTCGGCAAAATCATGTGTAACATACAGCATTGTTAAATCCAAACTTTTCTGCAGTATTTTTAATTCCTTACGGATGTTTTTAGCCGTAGCAGGATCCAGACTGGATAGCGGTTCATCCAAAAGCAAAATCTTTGGTTCCATAATGATGGACCGCGCCAAACCCACCCGTTGTTTTTCCCCGCCGCTGAGATCCTTCGGAAAACGTTTTTTTAAATGGGCGATATGGAGCAGCTCCAGAATCTTTTCAACCTTGTCCTTTATACCGTCAGCCGGGCAACCGCCGGCTCGCAGGCCAAACGCAACATTTTCAAAAACATTGAAATGGGGAAACAGATAAATGTCCTGCAGCAGATAACCCACATTACGCTTTTCTGTAGGTATATGGTTCATATTATACTTATCAAAATACACGTCTCCCCCGTATTCTATCAAACCAGCAATCACATTGAGCAGCGTGCTCTTGCCGGCTCCGGTAAAACCCAGCACCGCCATTAGTACACCGGCTTCAACATCTAGATTTACATTTTTCAGACAGTAGGGGGTAGAAATATTTCTCAGACTGATAAATGACATTTTTTACCTCCAAGCACCGGTTACTCTATTTTCCAACCACAGGAATAACCGCTCAAAGATGAAACACATCAGGGACAACACGACTAGACAGACCATAATAACATCTACCCGGATCAGGCTTTCCGCATTCATCAACAGAGAGCCAATCCCTGTAGGAATAGCAAACATTTCCGCTGCAATGACCGTACGCCAGACCATCCCCGCCTCCAGGCGCAGACCGGTAAAAATATTGGGGGACGCCATGGGAAGTATAATACGGTAAAAGATGTACCACGAAGATGCCCCAAGCGTCCGGGCGGCTTTTATATACTCTTCTTTCACCTCTTTTATACCTGTCAGGGTATTGTAGGCTACCGGAAAAAAAGCGCAGATAAAAATCAGGGTAATGGGTAAAGCCTCATTTATGCCAATCCACAGCATTAACAACGGCAACCATCCTAAAGTCGGGATGGGAAACAGAAAACTAATCAGCGGTCGCAAACTGCGTTCCACAACCTTGTTTACACCCATCATTGTCCCGACAATCAAACCAGCTAAACTTCCCAGGATATATCCGGCGATGACTCTTACGAAACTTGCTCCCAGACTCTTAAGAAGTATTCCATTGCTCAAGAGAGAACCAAATACCCCAACTACATTGCTTAATGGCGGAAACAGCGGGGTTTGGGCTATATGACCTGCTATTTCCCATAAAGCAAGAAATAATCCTACTGGCGCAAGATATAATAATTGTTCCTTCAGTATTTTTCGCTTCATTGCCAGCCATCGCCCTTATCCTTAATTAACTGCCATAATTTCTTCCGCGTTAAAAGATTTTGTTAAATATCCTAAAGCGTACATCTTGTCGATAACGTCCTGCACATCCTGGATACTGATATCCGGCGTTAATTTTAAGTTGCTTATTGATTGGGCGGCAAGCTCCGGGGTGACTTCCAGGTCGGCCTCCGGGCTTTGCATCTCTTCTTTTACCAAATTCTGGTTCAAGTTTAAATTCTGAGCCACAATCGCAGCGCTATCCTGCGGATTTTCATTCATAAGCTCAATGCTCTGCGCATTAACCGCTTTCAATTTTTCTACAACTTCCGGCTGATTGTTTAACAAATTCTCCGTAACCACCAGAACGCTTCCCTGCATATCCGGCCAAATATCGGCACTCTTAAGCAACATTTTCATCCCCGGAAACGAGGCTGCCAAAGTTGCAAAATGTTCGGGAACAAAAACGGCATCGACTTTACCGTTGCGTAAAGCCATAAGTTGTTTGGCCGTATTCATCCGCATTGTATTGGCCATAATTTTTTCGGAATCCAAATTTTCTTTTTCTAACAGAAGCATTTGTAAAAAGTCGGTAGGGGTTCCCTTACGACCGTTGGCTATTTTAATCCCACTCTTCTCCAGGTCACTTAATTCTTTTATTTTGGCACTGTTTACTACCAGCCCATAACCGTCCTTATGGGTACTGGCAATGATTTTAAGAGGTACGCCCCCATTGGCATAAGTAAAAATCGCAGGAACCAAACACATATAACTGACATCAAACCCCCCTTTGGTAAAAGCCGCCGCCACGCCTACGCCGCTGGCATACACATTAACATCATTTACCTCAATGCCCTCTTCCTGGAAAAGATTTTTTCCCTGGGCATAATAGAAAGCGGCGGCGTGATCGGTATACTCAACTGCAAAATTAAGACTGGTCTCTCTCTCCCCAGGTGGTTGATTAGATGTTGTTCGGGTCTGGTTGCAACCAACCGTCAAAATCATTAAAATTCCGGTGATAAAAGAAATAATCAGCTTCCTTTTCATCTCATTTCCTCCTGAACAATTGTGTTCTTACGACGATACGGGGCAGAATTTTTTCAATCCGAGCATCCGGGCCGCAGCGGCAATCGTCGTCCCGTAAAAAAGCACCGGTTTTTTCTTTAGCTTAAGAAAAGGATCGATCGTCCCGTTTACCACCGTACTACCCGTAACCATAATCAAGTCTGCCCAATCCTCTGCCGGATCCAGTTCACACTCCCCGCTTTCTATGGTGACGCCATATTTATCCTGACCAATGTTGTCGGGGTCGAGGTCAAAAACCCTGATCTCAAAATGGCGGGCTAATTCCTCAACCATGGCCGGCTGCAGCCCGAACACCGCAATCCGCGGTTTTCCGTACTCCGAGGAAATGGTCTTAATAAGCTTTTGACTGCATTCCGCCGGCCCGGTATCTTTACAATGAATCGTATTGGTAGCCTTTTTTAGTTTACGGTAGAGAGCGTTGATGGTAGCAATAATGACGGCCCGGTTATAGTTGTTAACCGGTGGCAGAGTTAAAGCATCCCGCAAAGTACCCCGGTAATTTCCCGGCATATCGGTAAACGCTTGTCCAATAAACCCGTCAACCACCGCCTGCATCAGCTTCTCTTTACCCTTTTGCAGGGGAAAATCATCTCTTCCCGGAGAACCGATGGCTTCTTCGGGAGTAAGGGTTTTACAAGTAATTGCTACACTGGAACGGGGCAATACCGGATCCTGCAAGATCCTTTCAATTTGGGTCCTAAGGGTCTTAAATACTACGGGTTCCTCCAAGTAAAATCACCTCCGAATTTATTAAAAATATATAAAGAGACCATTGAAATAATAATTACAAGTCGGCTGTCGCACCATCGCCCCTTTCAATAAGACCACAAAGCACGCTATCTTTTTGTTAGAATAACGAGAGCAAAAAAATAAAAAAGAGGAGAGAATCCATATTGTGCCAGGGTTGGTCAACGTTATGTTTTCACTAGAACAACGTAGCAAAAATAAACTGCCGTCTAGAACCGGCAACTCCTATCCTATGCCTGCTGTTTGTGTTGATTTTACCACGGCCCCTAAAGCCTGTCAAACCAATTAATTAGTGTATTCAAATATCATAATTATAGTTAATCCTTATCAATGATCATGGTATCGATTGCAGTAAAAAACAATTTCGTGTTTTCTAATGCCGAGTTTTTTTTCAAAATAAGCGCACTTACACAAAAAAATAAAATAAATCTTCCTGGGATTGTCCACCAACGACTCAAAATTACCCTGTCCCTTGGAAATAATTACATCCGCGCTGTTAAAAATATCTCTAAAATCTTCAGTACACTCGCTGAGGATAGTCCCGGGAAAATCCGCCCCGTTATCGATTACAACCGCGTATTTATCCACACCAATATTTTTAGCGTCACGAACGGTAACGTCATTTATCACCGGATTTCCTCTGGTGGCAAAATAAATCTTCAGCCGCGGGTAGCGCCTTTTTATTTCCCGGATTAAGAATTTATCTAAAACGATTTCTCCCGCGTTATCTCCCAGGTATAGCAATGTCTTTCCCTTTGCCAGATCGCCGGTCATCCGGTCAAAAAGAGCAGCGCAAAAATCTTTTTCCACAGTTTCTTGAATTACCCTGAAAACCTCGGAGGAGTCCAGGTCCGGAACGGCACCGAAGTCTATCACGTTCCCGGCGGCAGCCAACTTAACCGCAGCCGCAAGCCGGTCTTCAGCGGACACAACAAAATTATCGAAATTTTTTTCCAGGGAAAGCATTTTTTTATTGTACAGGTCCTTTTCTTCCCGGTAGGGATCGCTGCTGCCGGACAACTCCCTGAATATCCGGTGCATATTACCGGCAACCTGAGGAGCGATAGTGTCTTGATCAATGCCGCTCATCTCATGCAGCACCTTTTTAATGAATAAAAAGCGTTCGTTATCATTATCAATATGTTTTCCTGCCAGTTTAAACGCCTGACCCAGCAGGCACTGCATGCAGTCAAAAGAAAGTTTCATATTTGCTCATCATTCCTTATGTAGTGTGATAAAAGGCGGCCCGTCAAACAATATTTGCTTCTCAGGGCCGCCTTTTTATCCCGGTCCCTGTTACGCTTCGTTTGGTTCGGCCTTCAATTCAGCCATTCTTTTCTCCAATGCGGACAGCTGCTCTTGCAAAATCTTCATTTCGCTTAACAAGTAAGCTTTTTCCTCTTCCGGGTCGGGACCAGGGGCGGCCGGGCCGTAATAAGCACCGTACCCGGGCGCGGTACCATACACCGCATTATAATACGGATTGCTCCAATTGTAAAACCAACTGGGGTTAAAACACCCGGGTCCGTACCCGCGGAAACCTCCCCGGCGGCCACGGCCGTATCCTGCACCCCGGCCGCGTCCAAAGCCGTACCCGAAACCAGGCGCCGGATTCACAAAACCCGGTGCCCCGTATCCGGCGCAAAAACCGGCAGCCCTGCCC
The DNA here is from genome assembly GCA_964413055.1 of uncultured Pelotomaculum sp. Classification (GTDB taxonomy): domain Bacteria; phylum Bacillota; class Desulfotomaculia; order Desulfotomaculales; family Pelotomaculaceae; genus UBA3102. The sequence continues at coordinate 116,388 of CAYPRB010000007.1, forward strand.
GTACGCGAACCTTGCCCAAGCGGGCCGGTTCTATCTCCTCTCGGCATCCTTTTCACCTCCTTTATTTAATCTAGTGAAACGAGACATTAAATCAGCATACTCTCAAATAACGAAACCAATTTATCTTCCGCCTCTTCTCCTTCTGCCCGGACCCGGCCAAGACGGAGCGTCCCAACCGTGCCCGCGGCGCCCATTTGCATATTCCGTACCGCACGACGGACATAAACGGCGGGTTTTACTTTCTGCTTCCAAAACATCTTCCCACTGGCAGCCGCATTCCTGACAAAGCCAACGCCCGACAATCCGGTAACCGCCGGCTTCGATCCGGATCGCCTTGCCTTCAACGATCGCGGCAGCCAACTTGGTTCTTCCCGAGGTAAGGATTCTCTGAAAGGTACTCTGGGCCAGGTTCATGTGGCCGGCGGACTCCTGTTGGTCCATACCCAAATAATCTTTAAGACGTACCGCTTCCCATTCGTCTAAACCCATGATTACCACACCGGCTTCCGGCTCCGGAACTCCGGCGGGAATAAAACACGTTACCGTAGGGAAGAAACCGACACGACGTGGTTTGGGGGGTCTGGGCACTGGAAAACTCACTCCATAAAATTTATTTTTAGTTCCCGTAAAGTTTATTATGTGCAATAAAAAAAATATTATGGGTATATATCAATAATAATTTTATACCGGTTATGGTCATATGTCAATAACTTTCTTTACTATAAAAATCGTTTATGCCGGTTATTTTAATGGAATGTTTTAAGTAACACAACTTGTCTCTATTTTATTTATTTCACTATTGATTTATCTTTAAAAATCAAACTATAATAATATAGAAAAGCAAGATCCATTACTTATAATTTGCATTAATAGGAATGGAGGAATGCATATGCAAAAATTCCTGCTGGAGCGGGAACAAAAAATAAAAGAAGACTGGGTGTTGGCGTTAGATAACCTTACCAACCAAATTAAACAGTGGTTATCTGAAGAAGAGCATAAATTAATTAAGATCAATAAAATTTTCATAGAAAAATTTGAAGAACATATCGGGAACTACATTGCACCCATGCTTGTCATTACCAAAGAAAACGCCAAGGTGGAAATACGCCCCATCGGCAGGTTTGCCATCGGTGCCATAGGACGTGTGGATATGGCGAATAATAGCCGTTCCCATACTTTCCTTTTTTCGAATAAAAAGGGGTGGATATCTTTAGAAAATCGCAAACCCTTAAATGAAGACCTGTTTTTTAAGTATCTTGACGATATGCTGCAAAATTAATTTCAAAAGGAGAATGCCTGATGTTAGATGAAAATACGGAAAAAAAATATGTTTTGGATATGTTGGGTAAATACACTGAAACAGCAATCGAGCACGCCAGGAATCCCCGCAATGTGGGCAATATTCCTCAGTGCGACGGGTTTGGTCAAGCTGAGGGTGAATGCGGAGACACCATGGCAATCTGGTTAAATATTAAAAAAGACCGGGTGACAAACGCCACTTTCTGGACGGACGGGTGCGGTTCGAGTATTGCCTGCGGCAGTATGGTTACCGAAATGGTCAAAAATAAAACTTTAGCAGAGGCAAAACAAATCGGGCCGGAAAAAGTTTTAAACGCCCTGGGTGGTTTGCCGGAGGATCACGTACATTGCGCCTATTTAGCAGCAGATACACTCCAAAAAGCCCTTACAGATTACCAGGAATTAAGTAAATTCCCCTGGAAAAAACCTTACTACGATGCCCATAAAAACAACTAAGGGACAAGGGGACGTTACGCTGTCCCCTTTTAATATTTATAAAGCAAATAATAAAATGCATGATAAAGGTTAAACTATTGGTATGGATAAAAGAAAGAAGTTTTTTTTAATCGACACAGCCTTAATCGCATTATTGGCAGCAAGCAGCATCAGCGGTTTGTTATTATGGTCCGTTATACCAAGAGGAACCGGTGGTCTGCGCTGGTTTCTCAAAGACCTGCACAAATGGAGCGGCACCGGCATGGCCGGATTTGCTTTTTATCACCTCATGTTACATTGGGACTGGTACAAAAAAACCGGACGCCGCTTAATAGTTAATAACAACCACCCGGAAGACACAAACAAAAAAGTTTAAAGTCAAGTCAAAGCAGGCCCTGCATGACACGCGCATCAGGGTTTGTTTTTTTATATTAAATTATTTTTTTTAAAGGATTTTTCAGAATATAGAATAAATAATTAACTAAGCATGATATTAATCTGATTTTAAAGGAGGTTAAAAAATGGCTTATGCAACCGTGTTAGTGGATAAGAACGAGCACATAGGGATAATTACCTTAAACCGCCCGGAAAATTTAAATACCTGTGACAGCACTCTTGCCCGGGAACTCAATGCAGCCCTGACCGAGCTGGAAGAAGACGCACAAACCAGGGTGGTGATTATTAAAGGAAAGGGAAAAGCCTTTTGTGCCGGAATCGACGTTAACGAATTGGAAGGGAAAAATGCTCTGGAACATTTCGATTGGCTTGAATTAATGGGAAAAATGAGCCTTACCATTGCCCGCATGAGGAAACCGGTGATAGCCTCGGTTCAGGATATGGCCATCGCCAATGGAACCGGAATAGTGGCCTCCGCCGACCTGGCGGTAGCGGCCGAAGGCGCCCGTTTCGGCACCACGGCGATAAATGTGGGGCTGTTTTGCATGGGTCCGGCGGTACCCCTCTCCCGGCACGTAGGCAAGAAAAAGGCACTGGAAATGTTATTGACGGGCGATATCATAGACGCTGCAGAAGCAGAACGCATCGGCTTGATAAACAAAGTCGTGCCCAAGGACAAACTGGAAGCGGAAACCATGCAGCTGGCCCAAAAAATTGCCCAAAAAAGCCCGCTGGCGGTTCAATTGGGGAAACGGTCCTTTTATAAAATGTCCGATTTAGAATATGAAAAAGCTCTCGAACTGGCTAATAACCATTTTGCCATCTTATGTGGAACCGAAGATGCCGGTGAAGGCGTCGACGCATTTTTGGAAAAAAGAAAACCCCAGTGGAAGATGAGATAATCCCCCAAAAATTCCGCTGTAATGGGAGAGGGGTGAAGGTACCGGTACCTTCACCCCTCCGTACTTTAAGGGTTAGTTTTTTTATAATGCAGGGGATCTCCCCATTCCCACAAGCCAAGGACATAACCACAGGAAGAAATCTCTGCGGCCAGTTCCTCCGCCCCTTTATATTGCTTTTGTTCATACAAATAGTAATTGTCCCGTACAATCTCCGGGGTTAAAACCGGCATTACGATGTTGGCCCCGGCTTTCAAACCCATCCGGAGCCCTTCCGGAGCAATGCTCTGCAGCGCGGTTGAGGCCACCATGTTAATATCCGGCATGGTTAGCCGGCAAAGAGCCAGTATTTTCAAGGTGGTAAGATAAGGATCAAGCGGTCCCGCCTTAACCTTTGACAATGGGGCCGCATGATGGGGTATATAAGGTCCCAGACCCAGCATATCGATATCTTCCCGCCGGAAGAATTCCAGCTCCCGGAGCAGGTGTTCCACCGTTTGGCCCGGCAGTCCAATCATGATCCCGGTTCCGGTCTGGTAACCGATATCTTTTAACGCTCTAAGACACTCTATGCGCTGTTCCAGTCTTTGGGACGGCGGGTGAATACTCTCAAAAAGCTCCGGGACGGAGCTTTCTATCCGCAGCAGGTAACGATGGGCCCCCGCCTCCCAAAGCCTTTCGTATTGCCGGTATTCCAGTTCCCCGACACTCAAAGTAATCCCTAAACCCAGGGCATGCTCATCCGCCTCCCGGCTCAACTCTTTAATCTCGCGCACCACTTCCACCAGAAAATCAACCTCAAGGGGATCGTCGCTTTCCCCTGATTGCAAACAAATAGAGTGATAACCGGATGCAAAGGCCAGCATGGCCAATTTTATAATTTCATCCTTCCCCAGGCGATAGCGCTCAAGCCGGCGGTTATTTTTCCTTAACCCGCAGTAGAAGCAATTCCGGTCGCAATAGTTACTGAACTCGATCAGCCCGCGCAAATACACTTTTTCACCGGCATTTTCCCGGCGGCATTTGTCGGCCGCCTGCAATAGTTCCTGCAAGACCTGAGGATCACCACTATTTAAAATACCGGCCATATCATTGCGGGAAATTTGCCCCATGGGCAAAACACTCCTTGAGCGTGGCGGTCATTGCTTTTAATTCCGCCTGGCTTAAGATTTCGGCGTTATCGATAAAGATACCGTATTTCTCGTTAAGCTTAATCCTTACCGTATTGATGCTTGTTAACTCACTGTTGCCAAGCAGGTAAGCCCATCTAAACCCGTAGATCCTTGCCCAGCGTATTTTCAACTCCGGATGCAGTTCCAAAAGTACCCGGTGGCAAGCCTGGATCATTTCAGTACCGGATATTTCGGTACCGGAATTGCTGGAATAATCACCAAGCAAGCCTTTGATTTTATACCGCATCCGGCTGCCCTCCTTAAAGGTATAAATCTCTCTCACCCGCCTCGATCCGCTCAAGAAACCCTAAAACTTTTTGCCTCACCTGGTTATCCGGCAGGGCATCAATTTCCTGGTTGATCAACCGCTCCCCCGCCTCCCGGGTTTCATCGCTTGCGTAATCAAGCAGATATTCTTTAAAGGTCAAGATGGCATTGGGCATGCACAAATTATGAACTTTACCTTTTTTTGCGATATCCATGAAATAGCCACCCGTACGGCCGCAGCGATAACCGGCGGTACAGAAAGAGGTGATGTACCCCATCCCGGCCAGGTCGCGTATCGCTTCGTCCAGACTGCGATTATCCCCCAGGATGAACTGCTGCCGGTTGTGGTCCGGATCTTCTTTGCTATAACCGCCGATAGCAATATTAGAACCGGCATCAAGCTGTGTACAACCAACCGGGATAACTTCCCGCCTTACCCGGGCATTTTCCCGGGCCGTAATAATCATTCCCGTATAGGGTACGGTAAGGCGAATCACGGTAACTAATTTTTTAAAAGTGTCGTCATTAATTTTGTAAGAACTTTTCTCAATGAAGGGAGTATTAACGGCAGGTTCCAAACGGGGAAAGGAAATGGTATGCGGACCGACCCCGTCGAAACATTTCTCCAGGTCGATAGTATGGTACAGCAGCCCCATGACCTCAAACTTCCAGTCATACAGGCCGAAAAGCGCTCCCATGCCCACATCGTCAACCCCCGCTTCCATAGCCCGGTGTAAGGCGTAGAGGCGCCAGCCGTAATCAGCTTTAATCCCCCGGGGATGAAGTTTCTTATAAGTATCGTGGTGGTAGGTCTCCTGAAACACCTGGAAGGTGCCGATGCCTACGTCATTTAAGATTTTCAGGTCTTCCACCGGCAGGGGCGCGGCATTTACATTGCTGCGCCGTATTTCTCCGTTACCCACCTTGGTTTCATACGCTACTCTCAGAGTATCGGCGATATAATGAACGTCCGAATCGGGGTGTTCGCCATAAACCATGATCAAACGTTTATGCCCTTTTTTAACCAGAGCTTTGATCTCATTGCGCAGTTCCTCCCGGTTCAACCAGTGCCGCACACTCTCGGCGTTTTCCTTCCTGAATCCACAGTAGACACAACTGTTTACACAATAATTACTGACGTAAAGGGGAGCAAAAGTAACGATTCTCCGGCCATATACGCTTTGTTTGATTTTCAAACCGGCCTGGTACATTTCCTGCCACAATTCCTCATCGGTACAGTTGAGAAGCGCCGCCGTTTCTTCCGGTTCCAGGCGGTTAAGCTCCAGGGATTTAGCTATTATCTCCCGTATTTCCCGTTTATCGGGCTGTTTTTTCTGCCTAAGCAATTCATGGATAGAATCATCATTGATAAAATCTTTTCCGTTTTCCATATATTTTTCTACCTGTTCCGGCTTTATTACCGCGTCCATCCATTCTTGCACCGAAGCATTCTGCATGCTCCCAATCCTCCTTTATTTTTAAACTACCCTTTGCGGGACTTTGCAAGGGCACTTTTTACCGTTGCTCCCGGAATATTACCCAATTTTCCGGTCAAAGAACCAATCTGGTCCGTGTTGCCGTCAACTATCAGCGAGATTACTGAAACTCCCCTGTCCCGGTAAGGCAGCCCCATCCTGCCCACAATTATCTCCGCATGCGCGCTTAAAATCTGATTCACCTCCGGCGCCACCACCCGGTCCTCAATCACAATTCCGATTACTCCCAGCCGTTTGTCCGTCAAATCTAATTCCCCCTTGGAAAAATAAAAGCACTTACCCCAAAACAAGAGTAAGCGCTTGAATTACAAACATATTTAGCAATGCCCCCCTAACTCAGTCACCAACCTTGTTATCAGGGTATTATTCTTCCATTTTTTATTGGCTCACGGCGTAAAAATCAGTCCGGCGACCTCTTTTCAAGCCTTATCACAATAATTCTAAACGCAATGTCTTACACTGTCAAGCACAACTACCCCGGGACGTGGGGACAGTGAGACAGTAGGACCAATGCCCCGCCTTTAACCGGTACTTCCTGGTAAGACGTCTAAAAGTTAACTATTTTGTTAAATAAAGCAGGAGATTAACTATTTCTGGTGATCGTATGTGAACAGCTTGACTTGGAAGAGTTGAAGGTTGGTAACATTAAAGAGCTAAAAATTACCGAAATGTGGGGCTCGGATAAAGCACTGAAAATTTTAAATCCAGACCCAGGCAAACTTAAAGAACCATGCAAAAGTTGTGCCTACCTTCCCAGGTGTCGCACCGGTTGTTTTTCACATACACTGCTCTACGAAAAAAATCTTTTCGCGCCGGACCCGTCATGCTGGAAAGTACATCTCGAAAAGAATCCTTTAAGTCCATTAGATGATGCTAACGATAATGTGCCCACGGACGGTGAATGTTGCTAGGACGGGACAACTGTTTTGCGCAGCGTATGCCAGATTTCGTCCGTCAGCAACCCCAGCCTCCAGAGCGCAATACCGTTGAGCTGGTAGCGCTTGGCAATTCCTACTTTGGTAAGCATACTCGCCGGGTTTTCGCCCGGCACGGAAATACCCAACACCAGCTTCTCTTTGGGAACATTATTCAGTGCCTGCTCAACTGCTTGAATGACCAGTGAATTGGGCTCCGGTACCGTACCGTAATCATAAGCCATAATAATAATTCTATCAGCGACTGCCCCCAGAGACCGGTAGTCGTAACCCCGGTAGACGCTGTTAGGGGCGTGCAGGGTGAGCGTCAGGTCAAGGCCGGCGGCCCGCACCCGCTGCGCCAAAATCCTGACAAACTCATTGAAAGCGTTTTGCACCGCCTCTAACTGCACGCCCTCATCACGGTAACCCAAACCTTCAAAGTCGAGATTAACCCCGTGGTAATCCCCGGCCGCTTCCATTATACCGTCAACCGCCCTGGTCACGGCATCCTCATCTTTTAACAGGGCGGAAATGGTACCGTCACCGTCAGTTACGTGCACTACCATTTCAGTACTTAACGCATACTCCCCGGCCGCTTCCAGCACCTTCTCCCAACCGTCCGGCCTTTGCCAGCCGGTCTTGCTTACGGTCAGCAGGTTCCCGTCTTTATCCAGACTGTACCAGCCCAACGCCAGTGTTCCTACCATACCGGTACGGCCGCGGGCAGTTTCCGGGTAAGGTTTGCCAAAAAGGTCGGTCCAGCTGCTGGTTTGCCGGTCTCCCAAAGCATAGAAACCGGTCACGGTCATTTTCTTCGGCGGAGAAGTTATTCTAACCGTGCGGTTGGCACCGTCCCACCCCACTGCGCAGTTAAAAGCCTCACCGAAAAAACGCAAGGGGATTAAAGTCCTTCCGTCCTGAATTACCGGAGGGACGTCCAGAGTAATGGGCTCGTTGTTGCGGTAGGCAATTATATTGTTAATCTGCAGCCTGACGGAAGTTTCAGCATCGCCGGCACTGACGGTCCGGGTAGCGCCGTCCCAGTCCACCGCCACGTTTAACGCCTCCGCCACCGCCCGGAAAGGAACCAGGGTCCGTCCGTTTTGGATAACCGGCGGTACGTCTTCAAAAGTAACCGCCAGCCCGTCAATCAGTACCGTAATTTCCTGCGGTTCTGGTTGCGCCAGGGCCGGCGGCCCCAAACCCCCGGCCAAAACCATTACCAATACAAATGTTAAAAATAAGCGCTTCATAGGTACTCTCCTCACAAACAGAGAGGAACAGGCACCTTGCACCTTGCACCTTGCACCTTGCCCCTCTCCTGTCCCATTGACAGTTATTTTATATTCTTTTAAAATAAGCGGTATATTGACGGTTCTACCACCATGATAACCTAGACTTTCCAAATACTCAATAAAAAAATAAAGAATGTCGATGAAAGAAAAATTATGCCGGACCGGCCGGGGAGTAGATTTTAAAAGATGCATTCTGAATCTGGAATTATCCATGAGGAAATTAATGTAAAAGTCATCGTAGCGGTGCTTCTTGCCGGGTCGTTTGTGGCAATTTTAAATCAAACCCTGCTGGCTACCGCCCTGCCGCATATTATGGTTGATTTAAACATTGATGCCAACCAGGTTCAATGGCTAACCACGGTTTTTTTACTCACCAACGGCGTTATGATCCCTATCACCGCCTTTTTAATTGAAAAATTTTCCACGCGCCGTCTTTATTTAACCGCGATCAGCCTGTTCGCATTGGGAACTTTCATCGCGGCGGTAGCACCGAATTTTCCGGTTTTAGTTACCGCGCGGATCGTTCAAGCTTCGGGCGCCGGAATTATGATGCCCCTGATGCAAACCGTATTTTTGGTTATTTTCCCGGTTAACAAAAGAGGATTTGCCATGGGCATGAGCGGTTTGGTGATTGGTTTTGCCCCGGCCATCGGACCTACCCTGGCCGGATGGCTCGTTGACCATTACTCCTGGCGGTTTCTGTTTTATCTTGTCTTACCGATTAGTGTATTGGATATTATTTTTGCTTTAATCGCCTTAAAAAACGTCATAAAAATAACCAATCCCCGGGTAGACCTTCCGTCGATCTTACTATCTTCAATCGGATTCGGCGGCCTCCTCTACGGGTTTAGCCTGGCCGGCTCCGACGGTTGGGGAAGTTCGCACGTGCTTACTTCTTTAAGCGCCGGGGCTGTCGCTCTTACCATTTTTATCCGGCGGCAGTTGCTGCTGGATAAACCTCTTTTAGAATTTCGGGTATTCAAGCAGCCCATTTTTACTTTGGCCACCATTATTACCATGATTATTTTTATTTCGCTGATCGGCGTGGAAACGGTGCTTCCGATTTATGTTCAAACCACCCGGGGATATCCCGCCCTTTATTCCGGCTTGCTGCTTCTCCCCGGAGCAGTTTTAACGGGCCTCATGAACCCGGTTTCCGGTCTGATTTTCGATAAATTCGGCGCGCGGGGTCTAGGGATTGCCGGTTTCAGCCTTTTATCCCTGGGCACCTTACCGTTTACCTTTTTAGACCAAGCAACCTCGCTTTCTTTTATTGCATTCATGTTTGCCGTTCGTATGCTGGGCTTGTCCCTGGTCATGATGCCGATGACCACCGCGGCCTTAAACCAGTTAGGGCTTCATCTGATACACCACGGCACCGCCATGATCAATACCATGCGCCAGGTGGCGGGCTCAATCGGAACCGCCTTATTAATCACCATTATGAGCATCACCGCGGCGGCATCCTCCGCCCCAACCCAAAACCTGGCAATGATTGCAGGAATAAACAAAGCCTTTTTCTTTACTTTCATGCTTGCAATTATGGGGTTAATCTTATCTCTCTTTATGAAAAATTCAAACCCCGCATCCGGCAGCCGGCAGCCTGACGGGCTAAAACCCCGCCAAACCGCACCCTCACGGGCTACTTAGCCAAAGTTGCGCACCCGTGAGTGCAGGCAAGCGGCCGGTCCTGTTAGTTTTACCAATACTTCCTAATGGTGATGGTTTTAGTATGGCCGTCCCACCCTACTGAGGCCCCGAGGTTCTCGCTGAGAAAGCGTACCGGTACGAAGGCGCGGTCATTCACTATTTCGGCAGGACAGTCCAAAATTTGTTCTCTGCCGTTAACCAGGACAACCTTCGAACCAATTGTAAAAAGGAGCTCCCCACCACTTGCTTTAATTCTCACCTGCTTTGTCTCCTGCAGCCATTGCACGTCCGCCCCCAGTCTCCCGCTCACAATGCGTGCCGGTCCAAGCGCCCTGTCAACCACCGGATTAATAAAGGGCGGAGCGTCCAGTTCCTCTTCAACACCTCCGGCCAGAGCTTTCCGGGAACCAATTGTCAGTACGATTTCCTTTCCGGGCAACTTCACAATAACAAAGACACTGAATTTATCTGTCCGGATGGAGAGCCCCAGGGGGTTGCCTTCTTCATCATATTGTATCTCTCCGGTAATGGTTTGGGTTGTATCATCACGGTGGTGCACGAATACAGCCAGGGCGTCCAGAAAGCTTTGACGCGCCACCGGGTCTGCCGGGATTTCCAGATGCTCCAATAAGAGCGTCACACTGGTGTCACCGCTGAAATTCGTGCTGATACGGGTGCTGTCCCCCAGCGGCTCTCCGCCCGCGCTGCTCGCCATCCGCCTGGACCGTTCCGCCTGTTCCGGGGTCATCCTTTCCAGCTTTATAATTAGATCCTGCTCCTGCGCGCTTAGAACAGCTAATAATTCCACGGGAAGACCCAGGGTTCCCATCGAAGTGGTCAGCTGCAGGGAAAGGTTGTTGTTAAACAGGAATGAAACGACGGGAGCAGGTACGATGATCACCACCTCAGCGGCAGGATTTTCCGCATCTTTTTCCACGACCAGCTCCAGGACCGGTATCCCGGTGTCTTTAACAACCGGCACGGCTTTCCGCACCACTTTTATATCCACAATCACCGTATCCCGCTGTTTGCCTTGCCTGGTCACGGTTCTAACAATATCGCCCCTCTCCACAATAACAGGCAGCACCAGTTCGGGTTCCGGCCCCGCCGCCGATGAGCTTCTTTTTGATGCAGGAGGCGCGGCGATTGTGAAGGTTATCGTCTTCGTATCCTCGCTTCCCCCGGTACCCGCCGGATTCTCCCCGGGTGGAGATTCAGTAAAGCCGGTGCCCTCAGAAATAAAAACAAGGGACTCACGCTGCTGTTCTGCGTTCAGCCCTTCGCTAAAAGAGGCGCTGCGGGTTATCATTACAGGTTCCGCCGGCACCGCCTGCCCGGTATCCTTGACGTTGAAGATGAAGGAAACGTGAATTCCCGGAGCCAACACCAGACCTGCCGGCCCCGGGGGCCTCCCTTCGAAGCAAAGCCAAACCCGGTAATCACCGGCGGGCGCGTCCCCGGGCAGGGCAACACCAACCCGCACCTGCCCCTCCTCCCCGGCGGGCACCCGCAGCTCCGCCGGCTCAATGGAGAACCACTCCGCAGGCGGCAGTTCCAACAGCTCATCCCGGATATGAGAAACACCTACCGTAATTTCCATGTCGCATTCACTTTCGTTGCTCACCGTATACACCGGCAGGGTATAGCTGTGCCCGGGAATAAGAGGCTGGCCGGCAGTAATGCGGCCGGGACCGACGGATAAAGTCGCTCCCGCCTGTGCTTCCACACCGGCCGGAAAAAATACCGCTGTCAGCAATAATAATATCATTAGTTTTTTATTCATATAAATTTCAACTCATTCCGCACCCCGCACCGCACAGAAAGGCACTTGCTGCACTAACCGGTTGTCTAGTCTACCACGCTTACGTGCAGGGTAACATCCCCTGATTTTGCTGTACTTGCGAGATTGGTCACAGCTCTGAAATATAGTATGTAATTCACATCCGCAACGTCTTCAGCCAGGTTGCCTGAAGCGGGCTCTGCTGTGGGCAGCCAGGGGATACTAGTATCAGTAAGCCAACTATCTCCCGGACTATTTCCCCAACAGAATTTGATCCCCAACTCGTCCTGAGCAGTCCACTTATTCCCGTCATCGCTATAATGCAAATTTTCATGCCAGCCGCCTGAATCCGCTGTGATCCAGCCCCTGACCTGGGATACTGTATGGCCTTCAGATATTGTAACCGAAACCTGGTTCTCATCCCATGCCGTTAAACCCGTCGCACCATATTCTTCCCCTGCCGTGGCGGTTTGTGCTGAATCTACCGGCTCTCCCAGGCTGACGCTTATAGCAGGGGATAATGTAAAGGTAATACTGGTTTCATCACTGTCAATACTGGCGGCGAAAGCCGTGCTCCCGGTGCCGAGAATAAAAAGCACGGCAAGCAGCATCGCCAGGCACCTTTTTTTGTGCATTTTTCGTCACCTCCTTCCTCAAAAAGCAGGTCCGGCTCCCAATTGCCTACTTGTTATTCAACATAATTTATGAAATTCCTTCTTTTTGTGTCAAATTTAACAAATAATTACCGGGTGTACCTCCCCCGTCCTTCGATTGATTCGTTAGTCAAACGGACGGTACAGATGATATAATATAAAATAGAGGTAATTTTGGCCGGAGGAGGGATAATATGAGTAAATACAAGCTGCAAAGAAACGGCTCCGTTTTAATGATTATTGACCTCCAGGAAAAACTCATGAAGGTCATGAAAACCAGGGACAAAGTTTATAACAATGTCAACTTATTGCTGGCTGCCGCGAAAGAACTAAAGCTGCCGGTGATTTTAACAGAACAGTACCCGCGGGGTCTTGGAGCAACCGTAAAACAAATTACACATAACTTGCCCCCAAACTATTACTACCTCGAAAAAACCAGCTTCTCGGCCTATGTGGATGAAATGAAAGCCATTTTGAATAAAACAGGACGAAAAACCATTTTGGTGACCGGAAGTGAAACCCACGTTTGCGTGTTTCAAACCACCAGGGACCTGGTGGAAGCAAATTACAAGGTGCACCTGGTTAAAGATGCCGTTTGCTCGCGGTTTGATGAAAACTACCAGAATGGACTGGAGCTCATGGAAAAATCGGGGGCGGTGATAAACAATACCGAGACAGTTCTGTTTGATCTCCTCGAATATTCTAACACCCCTGAATTTAAAGCCATTCTACCGCTATTAAAATAACTTTTTGAATTAATCTATTATCCTTTTTCTGAGGAACCAAAAGGGGGAAGGAGAGTATTTATGTCATTATCTGGAGAACTGGTTATCTTTCATGCCGGCAGTTTGTCCGTGCCTTTGCGGCAGATGGAAAAGGAATTTAAAACACTGCACCCGGGCGTGGACGTTAAGCGGGAGCCGGCCGGAAGCAACGCCTGCGCCAAAAAGATAACGGAGTCGGGCGCAAAGGCGGATATATTTGGTTCTGCCGACTATACCGTAATAGACCATTTATTGATGCCGGATTATACGGATTGGAACGCCCTGTTTGCCGGGAATGAATTAGTTATTATGTATTCGGGGCACAGCAAGTACCGGCATGAAATAAACGGTCAAAACTGGCATGAAATTTTGCTCAGGGAGGGTGTGCAATACGGGCACAGCGACCCCAACGCCGATCCTTGCGGTTACCGCACTTTGATGGTTTGGCAGTTGGCGGAAAAATATCATGCTGTACCCGGCATATATCAAAAACTTAAAGCAAGTTGCCCGGCACGGAATATAAGACCCCAGGAAGCAGATTTAATTGCCATGGTCGGGTCGGGGGCCCTGGACTACTTATTCATATACCGTTCCGTTGCCCGGCAGCACAACATGCCCTTTATAGCACTGCCGGCGGAAATAAACTTGAGCGCCATCAAACATAAGGATTTTTATGCGCAAGCTACCGTAGACACGGCGGGCAGTGCACCGGGCCGGTTCGTTACCCAGGTGGGCAAACCGGTCGTTTACGGAGTTACCATGCTCAAGGACGCCCAAAACCGGGAAAATGCCGTAGCATTCTTAAAATTCCTGCTGGACCGGGAAAAAGGACTTAAAATCATGGCGGATAACGGGCAGCCGGTTCTCAACCCCTTGGTCATCAAGGGTAAGGAAGCAATGCCCCGGGAGTTAAGGGAAACCTTGGTATAGGGATCAGGGGAACAGGTACCATGTCCCCCTTTTTTAACCAACTGAACAGACGGTAGCATCTCTTGCTGGATGTCAACCAGGCGGAGATATTTTCCTCAACCGCCCTTGATGCTCTACTCCAGACGATTGAAATAGTAATAGAAACCGATCCACAGAAATACCAGCAATGCCAGCAAAAACCCCATTAAGTCCCAGGGAGTAATGCTCCAGTCCGGGCAAAACGCACTCCCTGTAAGCACCAGTGCCGCCAGGACGAGAATATAGATCCGCACTGCTGCCAGGGACGCTTTGGCACTCAGATACATCGAACGTTCGTCATAGGCCACTTTTCCCTGGGCTTCCAGCCGGGCTATTTTTTTAAATTGTATTAATTTTACGGTAAATACCCCTGCTGCCCCGGCAATCAGTCCCGTTCCCAAACCGGTGTCCCCTTTTTCAACCAGATAAATACCCAGGGCCAGGAGCAGCCCCACGATAATATAAAAAGCTTCCTGCTATATTTTAGCATTATTAATCATCCTCCCCGAAAATAAATACTTCCTCTATGGCCAGTTTAAAAATTTTTGCCAGGCGGTGGGCCAATTGTAAAGATGGATTGTATTTCCCCTTTTCCAGTGATATAATGGTTTGTCGCGAAACACCGGCCCGGATGGCCAGGTCTTCCTGGGTCATTTTATTTATGCCGCGAAGCTCTGCAAGCCGGTTCTGCATAAGCATCCTTCCGATCAGTAAAATATAGTGTAAAGCTAGCTTTACACTATTATAGAAAATCTTTTGCTGTATGTCAAGTTAACTTTACATAGAAAACATAAAAAATCTTCTTAATGATCAATAATACGGAAAGGAAACCCACATGATTATTGACGCTCATACTCATATTTACCCCGGTCCAGTGGCTGAAAAAGCGATCCGCACCATTATCGGAAATGCCAATGGTTATTTGGATGCCTATACAAACGGCACTTACAACAACCTATTAACGTCCATGGATGACGCGCAAGTCGATATTTCCATTGTTTTGAATGTGGCCACCAACCCGAAGCAAGGAAAAAATAATTTGCAGTGGCTTAAGAAAATGGTTAATTTATCCCCGCGGATGATTTACTTCGGCTCGGTTCATCCTTACGATGCGGATTATAAAAAGAGCATCAAAGAATTAAAGGCATTGGGGATCCAGGGCCTTAAATTTCACCCCGCCTACCAGCAATTTCCTGCTGATGCCCGGGAAGCTTACAGAGTGTATGAAGAAGCTTTGAACCATGATTTAATCCTTTATTTCCACCCGGGTTTTGATTTAAGCATGCCGGAATCGGTTCAGGCGTCTATAGATAAAATTGCCCATGTAATAAAGGATTTTTCCGGATCCAAAATAATTTTGGCCCATGCCGGAGGAATTGGTGAATGGGATAAAATTTTAGATTTGTATAGCGATAAAAAATGCTATTACGATACATCATTTGTGCTGGAAGATATTATGCACAATGAAAACGCCAAAGAACTATACCGGCAGAATGAAGATTATTTTATCTTCGGCACCGACAGTCCCTGGCGGGATCAAAAAAAATATGTTGATTTAATCAATAATTCAGGTTTTTTTACTGCGGAACAAAAAGACAAGCTTTTTTATAAAAATATTCTCAAGTTGATAAAAATTTAATATCTGGACAGGGGGAGCAGGCGCATTTCCCCCTATCTTTTATTTAAGAATGTTCTGTTCAAATAATAAAATTTGCTGCAACAAAAGATATTGTGCCGATAACAATTGAAATCAGCATCTTTTTTTGTCGCATTTTAATATGATAAATAATTACTCCCAATAATATAACTACCCATAAAATATCTAAGATGGAGACTTTTCCCGTAGCTACAGTAAATGCAATACTGCTATCAAATTGACTTACTACAGCAATTAATAAAAACAAAACTGATAGTATAGAGAATACAATTGTGATAGTATTTAAAGTTATATTTAATACCCTTTCCATTACTCCCCCCCTCTACCTATAAAATTTTTTTCGCAGCTTCCAAAAAAATCTGCGGTTCTGCCGGAGAAAGAAGAGGTATTTTTTCTTAAGACGGTTGAATTGAAGGTCTTTTCGCGGTATGCCGCTGCTTGCGTGGTGCCTGTTTGTCCTCTTCGAGCCATTCGTCAATTGTCGGCTTGTAGGGGTCCAGCTTGGGACACAAACGCTGTTCCGAAGCCGGTTTGGAGGCTGGTTCGTTGAAATCTGCCATATCCACATACTTTTGCACTGTTTTCCAGTCTAAATGCAATTCTTTTGCTATTTGGGAAATGTTTTCTCCTTTCGTATAAAATCGAACTCTGATATCATGTACCTTGTCCATTGCAAGCATACTCCTCTCCTCCTTGCATTTACGCTCAAATACAAGGATATTGATTGTGGGTCATGCCTGCAATGGATTTTTGCAATACTATGGAATTTCCAATTGCAACTTTCTGGATTTCTTACTTGCAACTTTCGGTATTTTTATCTTACAACAAACAGACCTTTCAAAGAGGCTTATTAGATAGTATATTTTTTATTATTATATCGTAGAGCAGAAAGACCAAATACGATGTAAAAATTCATCGTTGTCGTAATGGGCTGTCATTTAGCTCTTTATTACCTCTAAAAAACCAGGGATATTTTCAAAATAAACCTGCAAGACACCTTTATACTCTCTCCTGAAAAGTGCTATAGTTTATGCAAAATATAGCAGGAGAAATAAACACATTCAAATTATTCACGATTTTGGAATATCCTTGGCAGAATACAACCAGCGGAGCACAGAAAATGTGTTTCCGGTTATTGAACGGTGCCCTTGCTGCGGCTACCCGAAAAGATTAACCAGACACGGATATTATTGGCGCAACGCCGTATTTTCTTTACACCAATTCCGCATTCCGATTCTAAGGCTCAAATGCTCATCTTGCGCCAAGACAGTCTCCATCCTGCCGGACTTCCTGCTGCCTTACTTCCAGTACACTTTAAATTTTATCCTCAAGCATTTAAAGGAGTTTTTCTTTCAGGGTAAGGGTGCTGTTTGCTATCAACTGCTTCAATTTTACCGAAGGCGTTTTTACCGTAATTTAAACCGGATAGCGGTTTATTTCCGGGATAAGGGTTACAGGGGTGCAGTCCCGGGTGACGCCAAAGAAAAAGCCATAAAGTTACTGGAATTGATTTGCGCTTTCCCCAAAGCCGAAACCTTTGCTCAAAGGTTCCACAATCATTTCCAACGTAGCTTTATGGCAAATTGATTTTACCATAAATGCAAGCTTTGGGGAAGCGAATAATAACCACATAACCTTTGCCTGGTTTCTACACCGGTGTATTTGTAAAATAGTCTAAAAATCACCGGGAGGTAGAAATCATGGTAGAAAAAGACAGAGAAAACATCGCCTTGTTCCGTTACGGCCTCATAGCGCCGCTTTTAAGCCGGCAAGAGGGGTCCAAGCAGGACTACCTGGCCGAAGTATGTTCTCAGATACACCAGGTTCCCTACTACGGGCCGAAGGAATACCACCCCAAGACCATTGACGGCTGGCTGAGGATTCACCGGCGGCAATCCGGCAGCCAAAGCAAAACCGGTTTCCATGGCGGATAATGCCCGGGCCAAAAGGGAAAAACCGTCCCTCTCCTTTGCCCGGTTAAGCGCGCGGATGAAAGGAGAGGCAGATGTATAAAGCGTTTTATTCTCTCACCACCACCCCTTTTTCCAAGGAAAGCAGCCACTGTTTTGCTTCCAAGAATTTTAAAGAGGTTAGTGCCGGGCTTGATTATCTGAAAAAGACCCGGGGCATGG
>CAYPRB010000008.1:0-126209 GCA_964413055.1 uncultured Pelotomaculum sp.
ATGGCTTTTGCCTATGATATTCATTGCCCAAATTGTAAAAGCGGTATGCTAAAGCAAATTGGCAGTTCACTCAATTATAACGAACTGGGCCTATACAGATGCCCTGTTTGTGACAAGAAATAAGGAGGGAAAAAACTATGATTACTTATACTGAAAGATTACTCTATACCGGCTCACCGGAATATGACAAGCATTTCTGGAACGCTATGCGCGGCAATAATGGCAGTTATGCCGAACTCTCAAAAGGCCGCAACATTGAAACTGGCACTTATGCCATGCCGAACAATGCCAACAATAAGTACATGGCCGCGCTTGAAAAAGAAAGCCTGTTCCGGAATATTGGCACGGTTATCAAGGCTTATGACTTCGGCTACCGTATATTTGCCAAGGACAGCAATGACCTTGCCCAGTGGGTAGCAGAAGGTGATGCCATCCCAATTTACGAGGGTATAGATGATTTCACCATCAACACTGTGGACAGTTGGAAGCTGGCTGCTTTCGTAAAAATGGACGAGGCTTTTATACGTGATGCCGGTTTCGATATCGAAAACTACCTTATTAACCGCTTTGCCAAGAACTTTGGCAGAGCCGAGGACAACGCCTTTATAAACGGTACTGGCATTCAAATGCCCACAGGGATTCTGGACGCAACCACTGGAGCAGATGTGGGCATTACCACTGCTGAAATTACCTGCGATGATGTTATCAGCCTGTACTTCTCTGTAAAGCCGGAATACCGCAGAAATGCAGTATGGCTGATGAACGATGAAACTGCACTTGCTCTGCGCACTCTCAAGGACAGCACAGGTAATTACTTCTGGAGGGTTAATGATGATACCATCCTCGGCAAAAGGGTAATCATCTCCGAATATATGCCAAGTGCTGAATCCGGCAACAAACCTATCGCCTTTGGTGATTTCAGCTATTACTGGGTTATTGGCAGAAGTCCTGTCAGTGTCAAGACGCTCTCAGAGAAGTTCGCTCTACATGACCAGATTGGCTATCTTGCTTTTGAGTTCCTTGACGGTAAACTTATCCGCCCGGAGGCAGTAAAGGTTATTCAGATAAATACCGAAGCCAATGGTTAAGACATACAGTAGTAGGCACAGTGGATATTCTGCTGTGCCTATTTTCTCTAAAAATGTGCTTTTTCAAGATGAAATTCACACTACATTTAACATAATTATAGCCGTTTTATCAGGACTGTACGCCTATTACCTCGTTTGAATTCGCGTTTTTTTACGCGTTACCCCACGCCCGTTGTCCAAGCAAAAAGCTGTAGAGATCAGACCGCCCCCTACCGATCAATAAAAATATAAAGGGAGTAACGATTTGTTACGCCACATAGAGAGGAGGAGTTCTATGGAAGAAAAAACCATTAACATTAACGAAAAAGTAATCGGTGATACGCTCTATATTATAGAATCAGCGATCAGTAGCACTGCCAAAGAAACCGCTTATGACAAGCTGAAACGCATGATACTTAATGACACCAAAAGCCTTGAAACAAAGGCTTCTTAACCTAAATAACTTGACTTCTTCACAGTAGTACGGGAATATAGAGTACCGCTTGAAGACTGTCGGAAAGGAGGTAAACATGAATAACAGACAGTCTTATACTGCTGTGAAGAACAACGATAAAATAACCGCTCTGTACTGCCGTCTCTCACGAGATGATGAATTGCAGGGTGACTCTAACAGCATTAAAAACCAGAAAACCATTTTACAGAAGTACGCAGATGACAACGGCTTTTCTAACTCAGAATTCTTTGTAGACGATGGCTATAGCGGCACGAACTTTGACCGCCCGGATTGGCAGCGCCTTTTATCCCAAGTGGAAGAAGGCAACATCGGCACCGTCATTGTAAAGGACATGAGCCGTCTTGGGAGAGATTATCTTAAAGTAGGTTATTACACCGAGGTATTGTTTGCCGGCTCTGATATCCGCTTTATAGCCATAAACAACAATGTGGACAGTGCCAATCAGCAAGATAGCGATTTTACACCGTTTCTCAATATCATCAACGAATGGTATGCCAAGGATACGAGCAAGAAAATCCGATCCGTCTTTAAGTCAAAAGGTCAATCCGGCAAGCCGCTCTGCACCAATCCACCTTATGGCTACATTAAAGACCCGGAAGATAAGACACACTGGATAGTTGATGAAGAAGCTGCTAAAGTAGTAAAAGAAGCATTTCACTTGTGTATGCAAGGTTATGGTCCTACACAGATAGCCAAAGAGTTTAGCAACCGCCGCATAATGAATCCAACGGCTCATGCTAGGGCAAGCGGGATTAATATCCCGGACAATAGAGGCCATGACGATGATTATATCTGGCGGGGCAGTACAATCGTTCATATGCTTTCAAGGCAGGAGTATTTAGGGCATACGGTCAACTTCAAAACTTACCGTAAGTCTTATAAGCAGAAAAAGCAGATGAAGAATGACCCGTCAGAATGGATGATTTTCGAGAATACCCACGAAGCAATTATCGAAGAGCCTGTGTTCGAGGTAGTGCAGAAAATACGAGATGGAAGACGCAGGCTTACGCCGATGGGCGAAATGCCAATCCTCTCTGGTATGCTCTTCTGTGCTGATTGTGGCAACAAGCTATACCAAGTACGCCACAGAGGTTGGGAACATGACAAAGAGCATTTTGTGTGTGCTACCTACCGTAAAATAAAAGGCGGCTGCAGTTCTCACCAAATAAAAAATGTTGTAGTTGAGAAATTGCTCCTTGACGGCATTCGTCGGGTAACCGCCTATGCCAGAGATCATGAGGACGAATTTGTGGAGATGGTCACCAAGAAAACAAGGATAGAACTTGACAAGAGTATGCGTGACGGAAAACGAGAATTAGAGCAATCACAGGCTCGTATCAAAAAGCTAGATGAAATTATCCAAAGGCTTTATGAGGACAATATTGAGGGTAAGATTTCAGATGAGCGATTTACCAAGATGACTGCCAATTACGAAGCTGAGCAACATACCCTTGAAAACCGAGTAGCAGAACTGAAATCTACTATGACATCAGAAAAGGAAAGCGCACTGGGAGTAGACCACTTCCTCGCCTTGGTAAGAAAGTACACAGATATAAAAGAACTAACAGCGGAGATTATCCGGGAATTTGTTGAAAAAATCTATGTTTACAAGGCAGAGCGCATTGAGGGCAGACGGGTACAGCGTATCAAAATCGTTTATAACTGCATTGGCGAATTTGACCCACCGGTTTTTACATCCACCACAAAGCAAGAAAAATCGGCATAGCCGGTAAATACATACCAAACTATGCCGATATTTTTCCGGGATTAAAAATCCCTAAGACGCACCCTCAATAGACGGGGCTTTTTTTTGAAAGCATAATTATTTATATTTTTGTCCATAATTAAAATGATTGTATTTGGGAGGATAGTTAATGAATTTAAAAATCGGTATTCCCAGAGCACTGTTATATTATTACTATTATCCGTTGTGGAAAACATTTTTCCAAGAATTAGGTGCCGAGGTGGTGCTCTCGTCTCCATCGTCCAAAGTTATTCTTGACAACGGTTTAAAACATGCTGTTGATGAAATATGTCTGCCGATTAAAATGGCTTTCGGCCATGTACAGGATCTCGCCGGAAAAGTGGATTACATTTTTTTGCCGCGCTTGGTAAGTGTTAAAAAACACGAGTATATTTGTCCGAAATTTTTGGGTTTCCCCGATCTGGTCCGGTGCCTGGACGGTCTTCCTCCGTTAATAGATATCAATGTTAATTATTATAAAAATAAGAAAGACGCCTACTTTGCTGTTAAAGAGGCGGGTAAACTTTTTACCAATAATTATTTAAAAATTTGGGGTGCCTACCGCAGTGCGCTTGACATCCAAAAAAAGTATTTTAGGTTACTGCAATTGGGGTTGATGCCTGATGAGGCTTTAGCCGGACTAGAAGAGGGCGTGGAAGAAAAACCACGGCTGCATCAGGGAGAACATACGGTTGCATTACTAGGGCACCCGTATAATATTTACGATTCTTATATCAATATGAATTTAATCCGGCGCCTGCGTACTATGGGAGTAAATGTGCTCACGGCGGAGTGCCTGTCGGAACGAGTAGTAAGGAACTGTGCTTCCGGTTTGTCCAAAAAACTTTTCTGGACTCTGGGCCAGCGGATGATTGGAGCGGCTTTTCATAGTTTTAAACGGCACGATATAAGCGGTATCGTCTATGTGGCTGCTTTTGCTTGTGGACCGGATTCGATGACGGGTGATTTAATAGCACGGGAAGCCCGTGTCGCCCGGATGCCTTTTATGAATTTAACCCTGGATGAGCATACCGGAGAGACCGGGATCGTGACGAGAATTGAAGCCTTTATGGATATGGTGCGCTGGAGAAAAGCCGGGCTTTCTAAATGAAACTAAGTAGATAGTGCTTGGCTTGAAGGAGGTAGACAATTGCGCGTTACTTTTCCCCATATGGGAAACTTGCATATTTGCTTGAAGGCCATGCTGCGCTACCTGGAAGTCGATGTGGTGGTGCCGCCGCCTTCAAGTAAAAAAACCCTGACCCTTGGGGTTAAGTACGGGCCTGAATTTGCCTGTATGCCTTTAAAGCTCAATCTGGGTAACTTTATCGAAGCTTACGGTTTGGGAGCCGACACGATTATTATGGCCGGCGGTTGTGGTCCGTGCCGGTTTGGTTATTACGCCCAGATCGAACATGCGATTTTAAAAGAAATCGGATATGAATATGAGTTAATTGTGATTGAGCCCCCTGAAAGGCATATTTCAGAACTGTTTAGCAAAATCAAGTATGTTACCGGAGACCATTCCTGGTGGCGGGTAATTCAGGCCGTTCGCTTTGGTTATCAGAAAGCCAGAGCGGTCGATGAAATAGAAATGACTGCTTTTAAAATGCGTCCGAGGGAATTGGTTCCCGGGTCTACTGATATTGCCTATCGTAATGCTCTAAATCTGATTGACCGTACTGTTACACTGCACGAACTGAACCGGGCAAAAAAAAGAGCCGGTTTAATAATGGACGGGGTGTCGCTGGATAAAAACCGGCCGGTTTTAAAAATTGGTTTAACCGGTGAGATATTTACTCTTTTGGAACCGTTTTCAAACCTGGATGTGGAACGGCATCTTGGGCGCCTGGGAGCTGAAGTGGACCGTTCCGTTTATTTGAGTGAATGGGTAAACGACCATCTTTTTATGGGCCTGCTCAAAGGATTACGTTCCAGAAAAGATGCTTGTACGGCGGCATTTCCCTATTTGCGGCACTTTGTGGGCGGTCACGGTCAGGAAACCGTGGGTAGTGCGGTTAACTATGCCCGGGCGGGTTATGACGGACTGGTTCAAGTTTTTCCGTTTACGTGCATGCCTGAAATCGTGGCCGAAAGTATTCTGCCTGAGGTAGCCAAGGATTACGAAATGCCGATTCTAACCCTGATTATGGATGAGCATACGGGTGAAACGGGTATCTTGACCCGGTTGGAGGCTTTTATCGACCTGCTGGAAAGAAAAAAGGAACTTAGGAGGCAAGCACTTTCATGAGAGGATACTTAGGTATAGATGTGGGTTCAGTGAGCACCAAAATAGTATTTATGGATGAAAGCGGTTTTGTGCGCGAGGCGATTTATTTGAGGACCCAGGGGAAACCCATTGCTACAGTGCAAAAAGGATTGACAGAAATAAAAAAACGGTTGCCGGCCGGTTTAAAGGTGAGGGGAGTCGGTACCACCGGAAGCGGTAGATATCTCACCGGAGTGGTTGTGGGTGCAGATACGGTTAAAAACGAGATTACCGCACATGCCGTCGCCTCTTCTCTCCAAGTGCCCGGAGTGCAGACTATCATTGAAATCGGCGGTCAAGATTCTAAAATAATTATTTTGCGTAACGGGGTGGTGGCGGATTTTGCCATGAATACCGTATGCGCGGCTGGTACCGGGTCATTTCTGGACCAACAAGCTGCCCGTTTAGATATTCCCGTGGATAAATTTGGTGAAATTGCTTTACAATCCCGGTCTCCGGTCCGCATTGCCGGTAGATGTGCGGTATTTGCGGAATCTGATATGATACATAAACAACAGATGGGCTGCAGTCTTTCCGATATATTGTCCGGTTTGTGCGATGCTTTGGTCAGGAATTATCTTAATAATGTCGGCAAGGGCAAGGAAATTTTGGCTCCGGTCGTATTTCAGGGAGGTGTCGCTGCTAATGCAGGAATGATCAATGCTTTTAGAAAAGCCCTGGGATTGACCATACAGGTACCACCCTATTTTGATGTGATGGGAGCAGTGGGAGCAGCCCTGCTGTCCCGTGAAACAGTGTCTAAAAAAAGCTCCAGCCGTTTTAAGGGGTTCGGGGTAGCGGATATCGAATTCAAGACCGGCAGTTTTGAATGTTCCGGGTGTCCCAACTCGTGTGAAGTGATCAATCTGACCGAAGAAGGGAAAGTTATCGCCCGCTGGGGCGACCGCTGCGGCAAGTGGAGCAGCGCCTTGACAGAACAAGAAAAAATAAGTTAAAAAATTTGTGGTAAGATTCTCTAGGGTAATACTATTTTATTTTACGGGTATAAGAAAAAATTGTTGCGTGGTCAGGGATATTTAAGCTAAAATATGTTTAAATGTTTTCATTAATAATGAGAAGAGAGGAGTTTGAGAAGAGATGAGCGAAAATAAAATTATGCTCAGTGAAAGTGCATTACCTAAAGCTTGGTACAATATTCAGGCTGATATGCCGCAGCTCCCTAAACCGGCCCTGAATCCCAAGACCAAGCAGCCTGTGGGGCCTGAGGATCTTAGTCCCATATTTCCTATGGGATTGATTAAGCAGGAAGTAGCGTCTGAACGCTGGGTGGAGATTCCGGAAGAAGTACAGGAGATTTACCGGCTTTGGAGGCCTTCTCCCTTGTGCCGGGCGCGACGGTTGGAAAAAGCGCTGGATACACCGGCGAAGATATTCTATAAGCATGAAGGTACCAGCCCGGCGGGAAGCCACAAGTTAAATACTGCCGTTCCCCAGGCGTATTACAACAAAAAAGAAGGAATTAAGCGCCTGGCTACCGAAACGGGAGCAGGGCAGTGGGGGGTAGCACTTGCCCAGGCATGTAATTTCTTTGATTTGGAATGTATGGTTTACATGGTAAAGGTTAGTTACATGCAAAAGCCTTACCGCCGCACGCAGATGCAGATTTTTGGAGCTGATGTAGTTGCCAGCCCCAGTGAGCAAACTGATGCGGGTAGAAAAATCTTACGGGGTGATTCTGAGTCGCTGGGTAGTTTGGGCATCGCCATCAGTGAAGCGGTGGAGGATGCTATCGGTCGTGATGACACCAAGTATGCTTTGGGCAGTGTGTTAAATCATGTGATGCTGCACCAGACGGTTATAGGTTTGGAAGCCAAGGAACAACTGGCCAAGGTGGATGAGTATCCGGATGTAGTTATTGCATGCTGCGGCGGAGGCAGCAATTTTAGCGGTATTGCCTTTCCGTTTGCTTATGATAAGATCGTAAAAGGTGTTAAAATAAATTTATTGGCGGTTGAGCCTACTGCCTGTCCGACCCTGACCCGCGGTCAATTGGCTTATGATTACGGTGATGTGGCCGGGTTCACTCCGCTTTTGTGGATGTATACCCTGGGTAAAGATTTTATGCCTCCCGGTATTCATGCCGGCGGTTTGCGTTATCACGGCGAGTCTCCGTTGGTCAGCCAATTGGTTCATGAAGGCATAGTAAAAGCCAGAGCTTACGAACAGACCAATATATTTAAATCAGCAGAGGTTTTTGCCCAGTGTGAAGGGATAATTCCCGCTCCGGAATCTGCACACGCTATTCACAGTGCAGTTGAAGAGGCCGTTGCGGCGAAAGAGGCCGGAGAGGCCAGGACCATTCTTTTTAATTTGAGTGGTCATGGTTTGTTGGATTTGCCGTCTTATGAAACCAATATGGTCGGAAAACTAGTTGATTATGCGCTGTCGGAAGACAGTTTGAAAAAGTCGCTAGAAAAACTTCCTAAAATATAAAACCATTAATTCATATGACTTTGAAAAGCGGCCTTATGGCGTTTGATAAGGCCGCTTTCCCTATATCGTGAATATTAATTAGTAAATGCATCTTAACTTTCGCAACTGGAGGTAGTCATGAGATTTAACGGCACCATGAACATAAATAAAAAAGGGCACCTGGAAATAGGCGGTTGCGACACGGTTGACCTGGTCGGGGAATTCGGAACCCCTCTCTATGTACTTGACGAGGATTGCTTCAGAAATGTATGCCGTGATTATTACCATTCTTTTACCCGGAAATATAACGCAGAAGTCATTTATGCCGCAAAAACACTTTTCAACCTGGCTGTTTGCCGTATGGTGGATGAGGAAGGACTGGGACTGGATGTTGTTTCGGGCGGGGAACTTTATACGGCAATAAAGGCTGGTTTTCCGGAAGAACGTATTTTTTTTCACGGCAATAATAAATCACCGGGTGAGTTGGATATGGCGCTGAAAGCCGGTGTGGGACGTTTCGTAGTTGATAATATGTACGAACTTGAACTTTTGGACCGTCTGGCTGGAAAATACGGCCAAAAGGCCCGGGTAATGCTGAGGCTTACTCCGGGAGTGGAAGCGCATACCCATGAATACATTAAAACCGGTCAAATTGATTCTAAATTCGGCCTGGTTATTGAAAACGGCCAGGCAATGCAGGGTGTTAAAAGTGCTTTAGCGATGCATAATATAGAGCTTAAAGGGCTGCATTGTCATATCGGTTCTCAGATTTTCGAGTTGAGTTCTTACGCGCATACCGCAGAAGTGATGATGGATTTTTCCTGCCGGGTTTACCGGGAAGCGGGATATTGTTTGGAAGAACTTGACCTTGGCGGTGGTCTTGGCATTTATTATGCTGCAGGAGACCGACCCTGTCCGATACAGGATTACGCCGGTATGGTGGTGGAGGCGGTAATGGAAAAAGCAGCGTATTGCAACCTGCCGGTTCCAAAGGTATTGGTGGAACCGGGACGCTCGATAAGTGGTCCGGCGGGAACTACTCTGTATACGCTGGGGGCGATCAAGGATATACCAGGGGTGCGTAAATATCTTGCTGTGGACGGCGGTATGGGTGATAATCCGAGGCCGGCGCTCTACCAGGCACGTTACGAAGCCTGCCTGGCGAATAAGGCCGGTGAAATTCCTACCGAAACGGTATCTGTGGCCGGAAAGTGTTGTGAATCCGGTGACATGTTGATCTGGAACATTGAACTTCCTACTGCGGAGACGGGAGATATCCTGGCAGTTTCCTGTACCGGGGCTTACAATTATTCCATGTCCATGAATTATAACCGCCTGCCCCGTCCGGCGATGGTGCTGGTGAGCGGCGGCAGGGCCGATTTAATTACCCGCAGGGAGAGTTATGAGGACTTGCTTAAGAACGACCTGATACCCGAAAGACTAGAAAAATACAGTCGTTTGTATCATCGTTAAAAGCGTCAAACGGGCGCTTTTTTTAAAAAGGATGGGTATGATATAATAAAATGCAGGTTTTGGAAGCCTTTTTGACGGGGTGGCAGGCATGGATTTAATTACAACCCATACTAATGCGGACATGGATGCGCTTGCGTCTATGGTGGCCGCGCAAAAAATATACCCGGGTGCGGTGATGGTATTTCCAGGAATACTTTCCAGAAATGTGGAAGAGTTTATGGCTTTGCATAAAGATACTTTAAATGTAATGTCCGTCAGTAACATCAATGCTGCTGAGATTGATAGAATAATTCTAGTTGACACCAGAACGCCGGGGCGTCTGGACAAACTTGCCGCACTTTGCCGCCAACCAGGCGTGGAAATACATGTTTACGACCA
This sequence comes from uncultured Pelotomaculum sp., assembly GCA_964413055.1. Taxonomy (GTDB): domain Bacteria; phylum Bacillota; class Desulfotomaculia; order Desulfotomaculales; family Pelotomaculaceae; genus UBA3102. The sequence continues at coordinate 9,840 of CAYPRB010000008.1, forward strand.
CCATCCGAAAAGCGAAGATGACATAAGAGGCAAAGTTGAGGTAGTGGAAATGGTAGGAGCCACTACCACTTTGCTAGTGGAGAAAATCAGGGAGCAGGGTATTAAACTGACGCCTCTGGAGGCAACTATATTGTCTCTGGGTATTTATGAGGATACCGGTTCACTGATATTTGCGCATACCACTGCCCGGGATGCCCAGGCAGTCGCTTATTTGCTGCATCACGGGGCCAATCTGGCCGTGGTTGCCGATTTTTTGGAACGACCGCTGACTGATGAACAGCGGATCCTGCTTAAGAAACTTTTGGTCTCTGCGGAATGTTATCAATTTTACGGGCTAAAAATGTTGATTGCCAAGGGAAAGGTCGGTGAGTTTGTCGGAGGTCTTTCCTTGCTGACCCACAAACTGGCGGATTTTAGTCACCCGGACGCTGTTTTTGCCGTGGTGGAAATGGAAGAGCGGGTTTATGTCGTGGCCCGCAGTAAAATTGCCAGTGTTAATGTCAGGGAAATACTGGCAGAATTAGGCGGGGGCGGCCATGCCGCGGCGGCTTCGGTCACCATTAAAAACAAGCTGGTTGACGACGTGGTAGAGCAACTTTTGCAGGTAATCAAGACAAAAGTACGGCCGCCGGTGGCGGTTGCAGATATTATGTCCACTCCGGTAAAAACAGTTACCCCGGAAACGGTGATCGAAGAAGCCGGAAGAGTGATGTTGCGTTACGGTCATACCGGTTTGCCGGTAGTAAAGAGGGAAAAGATAGTGGGAGTGATTTCCCGGCGTGATGTAGAAAAAGCTGTGCACCATGGTCTTGGTCACGCGCCGGTTAAAGGGTTTATGAATTGCAACATGATTACTGTCGAGCCTGAAATGCCGGCATCAATTATGCGTGATTTGATGGTCGAACATAACATCGGACGGATTCCGGTATTGAAGGAGGGGAAATTGGTTGGTATAGTATCCCGTACTGATGTACTGCGTACGCTCCACGGAAGTATGAAAAATAATCATGAAAAAGTTTATAATTACAATGCAACTGCTGCTGATAATATCCGTGATTTAATATTATTGGGACTGTCGGAAAAATATATACATATTTTGGAGCGTGCTGGAGAAATTGCATCGGCTATGGGGTGCAAGGTATATGGTGCCGGTGGTATTGTTCGCGATGTCTTGCTGGGCGTGGAATGTCTCGATATCGATCTGGTAGTGGAAGGAGACGGTATCGAGATGGCCCGGGCGCTAAGGCAGGAATTTGGAGGCCGGGTGCGGGTTCATTCAAAGTTTTATACGGCAACAGTACTGTTCCCGGGTGGTTACCAGGTAGATGTGGCCACAGCTAGGGTTGAATTTTACCAATATCCGGCTGCCATGCCCCAGATTGAAACCTCTTCTCTGCATCAGGACTTGTATCGCCGTGATTTTACGATTAATGCCATGGCTGTTTCCTTAAACAAGGAAAATTTCGGCGATATTATGGATTTCTTTGGAGGAAGAGCGGATTTAAAACGCGGAATAATTAGAGTGTTACATAACCTGAGTTTTGTTGAGGATCCGATTAGATTACTAAGGGCGGTAAGGTTTGAAAAAAGGTACCGGATGAAACTGGAGCCGCAAACTTTGAAACTGGCCAGAGAAGCCGTCAGAAATAAAATGCTGGCCAGAGTTTCTGCAGAACGGATCTGGGAAGAATTGAAGCATATCTTGATGGAACCCCGTCCTGAACCGGTTCTTTCCCGTTTGGTTAAATTAAAGTTAGGGGATTTTTTATTTCCGGGTGTGGATTATGATCAGATTAAGGGTGTTTTAGTTAAGTTGCCCCGGGCTATTAAGAGAATGGAATTTTGGGACCTGGGAAACCGTTGGGAACAGTGGCTGATTTATTTGCTGGGGGTCTTGCATTGCACGGACAGGAAATCGGCTGGAGAAATTTGTTCTGGGTATAAAATCAGCAAGCGCTATACGGACAAAGTATTTTCGGTTCTAAACGGTTGGCAGGATGCCGTCAATGCCTTTAATAGACCGGAAGGATATAAAAACAGTGAATTGGCCAAATATTTAATGTCCCTTCCCAGGGAAGCATATCCGCTGTTATTGATTTATCTGGTTGAACATGAATCCAGGAGACGTTTCCGGGAGGTGCTTACGGCAATTTATTACGAATGTATTTCCATTGACGGAAGTGATCTCCGGTCCTTGGGGTTTAAACCCGGACCGGCCTTTAAAAGAGCGCTTGATGCCGTATGGCAGGCACGGCTTGACCGGGTGGTGTGCACCAGGGAGGAAGAGTTGCATTATGTCAGGGAGTTTCTTTTAGCAGATGAAGGAGCGATGAAAAATGGTTAACCTGCCCAGCCTGCACAGCATGGCATTGATGATTCCGGCAATTGTTTTAGGACTTACTTTTCACGAATTCGCGCACGGTTGGATGGCGAACCGCCTGGGAGACCGTACCGCACGCAGCATGGGACGTCTTACCTTGAACCCGGTGGCACATGTAGACCCGGTTGGTTTGATACTCCTTTTTTTGGCGGGATTCGGCTGGGCTAAACCGGTTCCCGTAAATCCTTATAACCTGCGGGGTGACATGCGGCGCAGTATGTTGTTGGTATCCCTGGCCGGGCCGGCTACCAATATAATCCTTGCCGTGGTTGCGGCCGTAGTTTTGGGGGCATTTTACGGGTTAAGACTGCCTTATTTTGAAAGCATAATGATATATATGATTCAGATTAACGTAGTGCTGGCCATATTTAACCTGATTCCAATTCCTCCTCTGGACGGTTCCAAGATCCTGGCAGGAATTTTACCCGGCGAGCAAAAGTGGCTTCACCAGTTGGAAGCTTATGGTGCCATTATCTTGATTGTCTTGGTTTTTACAGGTGCGATAGGTTTTTTGTTCAGGATATTTGTAAGTCCGATTGTAATGTTGTTAATTTCTGTTGCCAACTTAATATACCGTCTGGTAATGTAAAATATGGAAAGGGGAACTCGTATGCGTGTGCTTTCAGGAATTCAACCTTCAGGATCTCTGCATTTAGGGAATTATTTCGGGATGATGAAAAGGATGGTGGAATACCAGCAAAATAACGAGTTGTTCTGTTTTTTGGTAAATTACCATGCTTTGACTACCGTTTTTGATGCTGCCTTGTTACGCAGGCAGACCTTTGAGGCAGCTTGTGATTTTCTGGCCTTGGGTCTTGACCCGGAGCGTTCGGTGTTCTGGGTGCAGTCCGATGTGCCGGAGGTGACTGAGCTTACCTGGCTTTTGTCCAGTGTAACCGGGATTGGCTTGCTGGAGCGTTGCCATTCTTATAAAGATAAAACCGCCAAGGGGATTACCCCCAGTTGCGGATTATTTGCTTACCCGGTTTTGATGGCTGCCGACATCCTGCTTTATGGCGGGGAAAAAGTACCGGTGGGGAAGGACCAGAAACAGCACCTCGAGATTGCTAGGGATTTGGCCATGCGTTTTAATAATACTTACGGGGAAACTTTTATTGTGCCCGAACCGGATATTGAAGAAAATACAGCTTTGTTGCCCGGTATTGACGGACAAAAAATGTCCAAGTCATACGGAAACACCATAGAGATTTTTTCCAGCGAAAAGAGTTTGCGTGAAAAAGTCATGAGGATAAAGACTGATTCAACGCCCGTAGAGCACCCCAAGCCGCTTGACGGCAATGTGCTTTATGAAATATACGCCCTCTTTTTGGATCAGAAGGAGCAAGAAAACCTTAAAGAACGATTTTTAACTCCCGGACTTAAATACGGAGATGTAAAAAAGGAGCTTTTTGGAGTGATATGGGAATATTTCAAGCCTTACAGAAAAGAGAGGCAAAAGCTGGCTGGGGACAAGCAATATGTTGTGGAAACAATGCGCCGGGGTGCGCGTAAAGCCAGGGAGGTAGCCGCCGTATACCTGGAACGTGCCCGTCGTAATGTGGGTTTGGATTATTGGAATAAAAAATTGCCCGTTTAAACGGGCAATTTTTTTTGAAAACGTTAATGGTATATTGCGGCATCAAAGAGGAAAAATAATGCAGGAAGGGGGGGAGAGGTTGAGCAAATTTTTTATGTTTATAATACTGGCGGTTATAATTTTTTTGTTTGTCCTTTTCCTGACCAAGATAAAATTGAAGGTATTTTACCATAAGCGGGAAAAAGACGACCAATTTTCTTTAGAAATTTCCGCTTGGCGTGGTTTGCTATATTACAAACTAGAAATTCCGGTGGTGGAGGTAAAAAAAACTAGACCGTCGAAAGCAAAGCGGCCATTGCCAAGATGGATACCGAGACCTGCTTCTAAAGTAAATATTGAGTGGGAAAAAAAAGATGGAGGGCATATTATTGAAAAAAAGGAACAGATTTATTTTCCCGGCATGGTCCGGTTGATGACTACTTTAATCAATATAGTATGTCTGACCCAAAGATACGGTACGGTGATTCTGTATCTGTTCCGGCGGATTCATTTGCGCCGTTTACACTGGTGTACCAAATTAGGTACGGGGGACCCGTCTCATACCGGTTTTATTACGGGATTGGCCTGGGGCCTAAAAGGCGCCTTGGTTTCTTTCATACACCGTCTTTTTATTTCTGAGAGAACCAAGCCGTTCTATAAAGTAGTTCCCGATTTTGAACATGCAAGTTTTATCACGGTATTTAATTGCATATTTGAAGTTAGATTTGGCTATATTATGCTTACAGGAATTAAGGTATTGTTAATGAGAATAAAAATAATGATAGGTGGGTGAGCAAATTTGCCCGAACAGCATCCTATTGAAGGATTAATGAAAACGGCAATGGAAAGCATTAAGGAAATGATTGATGTTAATACCGTAGTAGGAGACCCGGTAGAAGCGCCGGACGGTTCCGTAATCATCCCCATTTCCCGTGTTGCTTGTGGTTTTGCCGCCGGCGGGGGTGAATTTGAAGTGTCCGGGGAGGGCAAGGGGGGCGGAGATGAATCCCAGATGCCTGCTTTCGGGGGTGGAAGCGGGGCCGGGGTTTCAGTAAAGCCCATAGGATTTTTAGTGGCCGGTAACGGGCAAGTGCGACTTCTTCCGGTGGATGGAAATGCGGCAATTGATCGCATCATTGATATGGCCCCGCAGATTGTCAACCAGATACAGTCTATGTTCATCAGCAAGGAATTAAAGCAAGATCAAAATACGGGTCAGGAGCCTCCTCAGACAACGGATGATACGCCGACCCAGACCCCGACTTTATAATATTATCAATTCAATATTAAATTAGTTTAAAAAAAATAGATTTAAACCTAACCCGGGCTTTTAAAGTGCCCGGGTTTTCTCTGGGGACTTTGGAAATTTGCGTGGTGCAACAGGAGTGCATTTGGTTTTTCCGGTGGGGGAATAATAATTTAAAATACTGAGGTGATTTAAAATGCGTCCAATATGGAAAGGAGCTATAAGTTTCGGTTTGGTTTTTGTACCAGTAAAACTTTACGCGGCAACAGAAAAGAAAGATATAAAGTTTAATTTCCTTCATGAAAAATGTAATACTCCGGTGCGCTATCAACGGTTATGTCCTTATTGCGGGGTAGAGGTGCCCAGGGAAGAGATCGTGCGCGGTTATGAGTATGAAAAAGGGAAATATGTTGTTTTTAAGAACGGTGAATTAGATCAGATAGCACCTTCCGGAGGAAAAAAGAATATCGAGATTATGGATTTTGTTGATTTGGTTGAAATTGATCCGGTTTATTATGAGAAAGCATATTACCTTGTGCCAGTAGACGGAGGAATGAAGGCATATGAACTGCTTAAAAAGGCCATGGGTGATACGGGTAAAGTTGCCGTGGCCAGAATAGTAATGCGTAGCCGGGAGACGCTTGCGGTTCTCCGGGTAAACGGAAATTCCCTGATTATGAACACCATGCATTATCCCGATGAAATTAGACAAGCGGGCGTTCTCCCGGAAATGAATTATCAGGTAAACCTGCATGAAAATGAGGTAAAAATGGCGGTAAATCTGGTGAGCAGTCTTTCGGCGGATTTCCGGCCGGAAAAATATACGGATACTTACAGGCAGGGTTTAATTGAGGTCATCCAGGCTAAAATTGCCGGTGAAACCGTTAAAGTTCCGGCTGAACCTGAAGCCGGTAAAGTAGTCGATTTGATGGAGGCCTTGAAGGCCAGTATTGAACTGGCCGAAAAGGAACGGGACAGGCAGGTGCAATCCGGTAAAAAATCTGAATTAACTAATAATATTAATCTAAAGGAGTCTGTTAAATGACCGGGATAAATTTGCCGGTAATCCGCCCGATGCTGGCGGTAAATGCCCAGCCGTTCGATAGCAAAAGCCATCTTTTCGAAGTCAAGTGGGATGGTTACCGGGGTTTAGCCTACCTGGACGGGGGTACGGTAGTGCGTTCCCGTAACCTGATTGATATCACCGGGAAATTTCCTGAACTGGGCGGTATGCATAATAAAATCAAGCGGATGCCGGCAATTTTGGACGGGGAAATAGTAGCTTTTGAAAATGGGCGTCCTTCTTTTAACGCGCTCCAGACAAAAGGGAAAACTAGTGGTTTTAAAAAAAATGCTGCGGCGGGAATTACAACGGTATTTATTGCTTTCGATGTCGTTTATTCAGGTGGCCGGCCGGTGATGGAAATGCCCTTGGAAGAAAGAAAAAAGCTTTTGGAAGATATGGTTGAACAAGGAGAAGAGATAGTAATCTCGCAGTATATATTTCATAAAGGTCGAGATTTTTATAAAACTTGCATAAAAAAAGGATTGGAGGGGGTAGTGGCTAAGAAGCTCACCGGTAAATACCTGCCTGGGTGTCGTTCCCGCTACTGGCAGAAATTTCGCAATACCAAGGAAGCCGATCTGGTTATCTGCGGCTTCCAATATGATCCGGTTGGGAATTGCTTGATTTCACTAGTCCTGGGAGGTTATGCGGAAGGGAGATTAGTATATCAAGGCAAGGTGGGAACCGGTTTTAGTGTCAGGGAGGCCGGGGTGCTTTTGGAGGGTTTGTCTAAACTGGAAACAAATGTCCCGTCTCTGGACGTTCCTCCAAGGGAACGCCATCGTACCAGGTGGGTCGTGCCCCTGCTGGTTTGTTCCGTGGAATACTTGGCTACCACCGGTACAGGTCTTCTTCGTCACCCGGTTTTTAAAGGTCTTCGGACGGATAAGACGCCGCAGCAGTGTAACGTTTTGCTTTAAAATTAACCTTTTATTTTGCAAAAGAAACGGGTGTTATTATGAGTGCAACTTATGTGGCCATAGACGGCCAAACCATAAAACTCACCAACCTGGGTAAGTTTATGTGGCCGGAAGGTTTGACCAAAGCGCACCTGGTTGAGTATTATTTTGTTATGGCGCCTTATATATTGCCTTATCTTAATAACCGGCCGATAATTATGAAACGATATCCGGACGGGCTTGACGGAGAAGCTTTCTACCAAAAAGAATGCCCTGAATACGCTCCTGATTGGATCATGAAAAAGCCGGTGCAACATTCCAGTAAGGTGGTCAATTATATTATCTGCAACAATAAAGCTACTTTGGTCTGGTTAGCCAACCAGGCCTGTATAGAAATGCACGCCTGGCTGGCCGGCATATTTAATTTAGAAACCCCTGATATTGCCGTGATGGACCTCGACCCGGCTGCCGGCGCTACTTTTGCCGACACACTGGATATTGCCCTGCTGGTAAAATGTGCCCTGGCTGAATACGGGTTGCAAAGCTTTCCCAAGACCTCCGGTGCTACCGGAATTCATCTCTTTATACCTGTGGCGCCAAAATATTCTTGGCGGGAAGTAACTGCTGCCATGAAACATATTGCAGAACTGGTGGTGGAAATTTATCCGCACAAGGCCACTGTGGAAAGAAAAGTCGCTAAAAGGAAAAATAAAGTATATCTTGATTATTTACAAAACGGTAGAGGCAGAACCATGGCGTTTCCATACAGTTTGCGCCCCCTGTCCGGGGCGCCGGTATCCACTCCTTTATACTGGTGGGAAGTCGAAAAAGGAGTGCTCCGTCCCGATAATTTTACTATTAAAAATATTTACCAGCGTCTGGTGTCACTTGGAGATGCTTTTGACGGTTTAACCGGTTTGAAGCAACATTTAGAAAAGCTTATTTTTGCGGCAACAAAGAAATATTTACCAGAAAGGAGGAAGTTTTTATTATCATCCCGAAGTGAAGGGGATTAAAAGAAAGCTTAAGGGGAGAAAATCGGTTGGACGATAGAATGTTCTGGTTGGGGTGGCAGTATTTGATGCCGGGTACCGGGCGGAGATTATGGTCATTAATTAATTATTTTGGTTCGCCCGGGGCGGCATGGAAAGCCGGTGTGAAAGATTTGTCGGGTGCACCGGGAATCGGGAACGAAGGACCGGAAGGATTGGCAAGACGGAGGTCTTTATTAAATCCGGAGCAGGAGAGCGGCCGGTTGAAATCCCTGGGCATAAACTTTGTTTGCTATACTGACCCGGATTATCCCGAAAACCTCCGTGAAATATACGATCCGCCACTGGTAATATTCCAGAAGGGTTTTTTGAAATCCTCCGATAATCTTAGCGTTGCCGTTGTAGGAGCCAGGAAGGCGTCTCCTTACGGACTAGCGGTTGCCGAGAAAATGACCAGGGATCTGGCTGCTGTGGGGGTGACCGTAATAAGCGGTATGGCCAGGGGAATTGATTCGGCAGCACATAAGGGTGCTCTGGCGGGGGGTGGCCGGACGATAGCCGTATTGGGGTGCGGGGTGGATATTGTTTATCCAAGGGAAAACCGGCGGCTAATGGAAAAGATTATAGATGACGGAGCGGTAATCAGCGAGTTCCCCCCTGGTACGGCCCCGGAACCTTGGCGGTTTCCCGTTCGCAACCGGATGATCAGCGGTTTGTCCCGGGGTACGGTGGTGGTAGAGGCGGCAGAGAGAAGCGGTGCCCTGATTACGGCAGATTTTGCTCTGGACCAGAACCGCGATGTAATGGCGGTGCCCGGAAATGTGGTCAGTGTTCTGAGCCGTGGAACCCACCGGTTAATTAAACAAGGAGCCAGGCTGGTGGAAGGAGCGGGAGATGTTCTTGACGAACTGGGATTAGAAAAGCTTTTTCCGGTCCGCGCAATAGAAGATGAAGGCACACTTAAAATGAGCGAAGAGGAGGAAGTGCTTTATGGTTTACTTTCTCTTGATCCCGTTTCTTTAGATGAAATAATTGCCAAGTCCGGGTTGCCGTCTCAAAAAGTAATGGCTGCCTTGATGTATTTGGAATTAAAGGGATTGATTAAGCAAATGCCGGGTAAATTTTATGTCCGACCGGGAAACAGGCTTACTCGTTAAAGTGCCGGTATTTATAATATATTTTCTTTTTAAATAAAATTTTTGTATAATAGGTTTTTGAAAAAGTGTATAATATATGGAAATATAAACCAAGTGTATTTAAACGGGGTGTGAGGTTTGTCAAAAACTGTTGTTATCGTAGAGTCGCCTGCCAAAGCTAGGACTATCAGTAAGTTTCTCGGAAGAAAATTTATGGTAAAGGCTTCTATGGGACACGTTCGGGACCTTCCCAAAAGTCAATTCGGGGTAGATGTAAAAAATGAATTCACTCCTAAATATATAACTATTCGCGGTAAGGGTGATACTATCAAAGAATTGAAAAAGGCGGTAAAAAAATCCGGTAAAGTGTTGATTGCATCTGACCCCGATCGGGAAGGGGAAGCCATTGCCTGGCATTTGCAAAAGTTGTTGAAAATCAGTGATGATGAAAAGTGCCGCATTGAATTTAATGAAATTACCAAGAAAGCGATTCAAAAAGCAGTACATCAACCCAGGTCTGTTGATTATAACAGGGTTAACGCCCAACAAGCCCGGCGTATTTTAGACCGGCTGGTCGGATATAATCTTAGCCCGTTGCTTTGGCGTAAAGTAAAAAAGGGTTTAAGCGCCGGCCGGGTTCAATCGGTAGCAGTACGCTTGATTTGTGACCGGGAAGAAGAAATTCAATCTTTTGAACCGGAGGAGTATTGGACCCTTACCGGTCTTTTTGTTAAAGGCGGCGACGTTCCGTTTGAAGGCAAGCTTTTTAAATATAAAGGTAAAAAGGTAAAAATAATCAGTAAGGAAGAAATGGATAGTGTCCTTGACGCCCTACGCGGAGCCCGTTATTCGGTAGTCAAGGTTACACGCAAGGAAAAAAAACGCCGGCCGGCGGCATCTTTTATTACCAGCACCTTGCAGCAGGAAGCCTACCGGAAGCTTAATTTTACAGCCCGTAGGACCATGGCGGTAGCGCAGCAGCTTTATGAAGGTTTGGACCTGGGCAAGGAAGGAACTTCCGGTCTTATTACTTATATGCGTACCGATTCCACAAGAATTTCTTCTACGGCGAAAACAGAAGTGCAAAAATATATCGGTGAACGTTTCGGTACCCAATATGTCGGCGCGGGAATTACCAGACCGGCGGGTAAAGGTAAGGTTCAAGACGCCCACGAGGCCATTCGGCCTACTTCGATTTATAGAGAGCCGGAAACAATAAAAGCTTATCTCTCCAGGGACCAGTTCAAACTATATAAATTGATTTGGTCACGTTATTTGGCAAGCCAGATGAGTCCGGCTGTTTTTGATACCACCAGTTTCGATGTTGTCGCGGGTAATTACATGTTTCGTGCGGTAGGTTCCATAATCAAGTTTTTGGGTTTTATGAAGATTTACATTGAAAGTAGAGATGACGGGGTAAAAGATGAGGAAAAAATCTTACCGGAATTAAAAGAAGGAACAGAAGTGGACGTCCGTTCCCTGACTCCGAAACAACATTTTACCCAGCCACCGCCACGATACACCGATGCTACGTTGGTAAAAACCCTGGAAGAAAAAGGAATAGGCAGGCCCAGCACTTATGCTCCTATCGTTGAAACCATAATTAAGAGGGGTTATATAGTAAGAGAAAATAAACAGTTTTATCCTACCGAACTGGGATTGATAGTGGTTGATTTATTGAAAAAACACTTTAAGAATATTATTGATATCCATTTTACCGCCGGTATGGAAGAAAAGCTGGACAGTATAGAAGACGGAGAGTTAGATTGGGTTCAGGTGCTGGATAGTTTTTATGACCCGTTCAAGCAGACTCTGGAAAAGGCCGAGCAAGAAATTGGCCAAATTCAGGTGGCTGATGAAGTAACGGACGAAATTTGTGAAAAGTGTGGCCGCAACATGGTGGTAAAGGTGGGCCGGTACGGGAAATTTCTTGCTTGTCCGGGGTTTCCGGAATGCCGGAATGCAAAACCTTTATTGGAGCCAACCGGTGTTAAATGTCCCCGTTGTGCTGGGGAACTGGTTGTGCGCCGGACTAAAAAAGGCCGTAAATTTTTCGGTTGCAGCCGTTATCCGGAATGTGACTTTGTTACCTGGGACCGGCCGTCCAAAGTTAAATGCCCCCAATGTAACGACATGATGGTGGAAAAGAACAGTTCAGGTAAAAATAAGATTAAATTGCAGTGCATTAATGAAGACTGTGCCTATAAAGAAATTATTCAAAAAAAAATGTGACGGGTGCCTATGAAATTGAGTAATGCTTTAAAAGAATCAGAAAAAAAAGTAGTAGTTGTGGGGGCGGGGTTAGCAGGTGCCGAGGCGGCCTGGCAGGTAGCGCAAAGAGGAGTGCAAGTCAGGCTTTTTGAAATGCGTCCCAAAAAGCAAACCCCTGCTCATCATAGCGGTGATTTTGCGGAGCTGGTATGCAGTAATTCACTGCGGGCAGCCTCTTTACAAAATGCAGTGGGGTTGTTGAAAGAAGAAATGAGAAGATTGAATTCGCTAATTATGAAATGTGCGGATAATTCGAAGGTTCCGGCGGGGGGCGCGCTGGCAGTTGACCGGCGGTTTTTTGCTGTTTGTGTAACGGAAAAACTGTCTCGACACCCTCTGGTGGAAATCTGTCGCGATGAAGTGACCGGCATACCTGAGGACCAATTGGTCATCCTGGCGTCCGGGCCGTTGACATCGGACGCTTTGGCAGAAAGTATTCGCTGCTTCACCGGTGAAAAGCACCTTTACTTTTATGATGCCGTAGCTCCGATAATAACTGCTGCATCAATCAACATGAATAGAGTTTTTCGTTCTTCCCGTTACGGTAAAGGTGAAGCGGATTATATTAATTGTCCTATGAATGAGCAAGAATATGAGATATTTTGGGAAGCCTTAATTAATGCAGAGAAGGTGCCCCGCAAAGAGTTTGAAAAAGAGCTGCACTTTGAAGGTTGCATGCCGGTGGAAACCCTGGCGGCAAGAGGCAGAGAAACGCTTCTTTACGGTCCGTTAAAACCTGTCGGTTTAAATGACCCGCGTACGAACAGGCGGCCTTATGCGGTGGTACAGTTGAGACAAGAGGATGCTGAAGGAACCATGTATAATCTGGTGGGTTTTCAAACCGGACTTAAATGGAAGGAACAGCAGCGTGTCTTGCGCCTTATTCCCGGTCTGGAAGAAGCGGAGATAATTCGTTACGGGGTTATGCACCGGAATACCTTTATTAATGCCCCGGTTTTATTAAAGCCAACTTTTCAGAGCAAAAAAAGCGCCAAGCTTTTGTTCGCCGGGCAGATTACCGGCGTGGAGGGGTATGTAGAATCGGCGGCGACAGGTTTAATGGCGGGGATTAATGCCGCCCGGATTGTAAATAGAGAGACTCCCCTGGTCTTTCCTAGGGATACTGCCCACGGTGCATTGGCTCACTATATTACTACCGCTGACCCGGCTTACTTTCAACCAATGAACATTAACTTCGGGCTCTTTCCCAACCGGAACAAAAAAATTAAGCAAAAAAAGGAGAGTTACCGGATAGTAACATCGAAGGCCCTGGATTCGATAGAGAATTTTAAAGAAAAATTTGAAAAAAGGTAGTTTTATGTACAGTTATATTGATAATTTCTTATTTTATTTAAAAGTTGAAAAAAACGCGGCACCCCTGACGGTGGATAGTTACCGGAAAGACTTGTTTCAGGGGCTGGATTATTTCTCTATTTATTTAAAAAAAGAGGATTATGCCGTTTCTCCCGGTGAAATAGATTATAAAACTTTTCGCAATTACCTGGCTTTTTTGCAAAAAAAAGGTCTTGCCAGGTCTACTATTGCCAGGCGAATGGCGGCCTGGCGGACTTTTTACCGTTACCTGGTACGGGAGCAATTGGTAGCAGAAAATCCTGTGCGTGAGGTGCCAAGTCCCAAATTGGAAAAAAGACTGCCTAAATTTTTGTACGAAGACGAAGTAGCGGCTCTTATAGAAACACCTGTTTTGAATCATCCTCTTGGTATGCGTGACCGCGCCTTGCTGGAAACTTTATATGCCGGAGGGTTGAGAATTAACGAATTGGCAACTCTGGATTTGAGGGACCTGAACCTGGGTTCCGGTTATGTGCGTGTTATGGGCAAGAGAGCCCGGGAGAGATTGGCGCCTTTGGGTTCTAAAGCTGTAGAAGCCTTGCGGAGGTATTTGGATGAGGCGCGCCCGAGGCTGCTGGCCGGTGCATCCGTTAAAAACAGCCAGGTTAAGCCGGGGGGTAAAATAGTACCGGGGAAAAAGCCTTCCATCAGCAGTGCGGTATTTTTAAACCGTTCGGGTGAGAGGTTGTCCGTAAGAGGAATTAGAAAAATTATCGATAAATATGTATTAAAAGCCGGTCTAAATCAAAAAATCAGCCCGCATACCATACGTCATTCATTTGCCACGCACCTTCTAAATGCCGGTGCTGATTTGCGTTCCGTACAGGAATTGCTGGGACATATGCGACTTTCCAGTACGCAGGTATATACTCACGTTACCAGTAAAAAATTAAAACAAGTTTACAGAAAATCTCACCCGCGGGCGGAAGAATAAATAAAACATACTGAAAGGTGGGACAGCAATGTTTCAAGCCACTACCATAGTTGCCGTAAAAAAAGACGGGAAAGTAGCGATTGCCGGCGACGGCCAGGTTACCATAGCTCAAAACACAATTATAAAAAGCGGGGCCAGGAAGATAAGGCGTTTATATAAAGAAAAGGTTGTAGCCGGTTTTGCCGGTTCGGTAGCAGACGCTTTTACCCTGTTTGAAAAGTTTGAGGGTAAGCTTGAAGAATATCACGGTAATTTACAACGTGCCGCGGTGGAACTGGCCAAGGATTGGCGTACCGATAAAATTCTGAGGCGATTGGAGGCGCTTTTAATTGTTGCCAATAATGAAGATTTATTAATTATATCCGGTGGGGGTGAAGTTATTGAGCCTGACGACGGGGTGGCAGCTATCGGTTCCGGTGGCGCGTACGCCTTGGCTGCCGCACGCGCTTTGTCAAGGCACACCTCAATGGAGGTAAAAGACATTGCCCGGGAAGCTTTGTTAATTGCCTCGGATATTTGTGTTTACACTAATGATCGCATTTTGATAGAAGAGATATAAAGTTTGTGTTTTATTAATTAAAGACTTGGAGGAAAGTATTATGGAAAACCTGACACCACGTCGTATTGTGGCGGAACTCGATAAGTATATTGTCGGCCAGGTAAAGGCTAAAAAAGCTGTCGCCATTGCTTTGCGTAACCGCTATCGCCGGAAGAAGCTGTCTGAAGATTTCAGAGAAGAAGTAATTCCGAAGAATATATTAATGATCGGCCCTACCGGGGTGGGAAAAACTGAAATAGCCCGGAGGCTGGCCCGGATGGTGCAAGCACCGTTCGTAAAAGTAGAGGCAACCAAGTTTACTGAGGTGGGTTATATTGGCAGGGATGTCGAATCAATGGTCAGGGATCTGGTCGAAACTTCGATTAGAATAGTTAAACAGGAAAAAATGGCTATGGTGGAAGAACGGGCTGAAAAATCGGCTGATAAAAAACTGGTTGAGTTGTTGGCTCCTTATCCGGCTAAGGAGCCAACTACGCGTAATCCGCTGGAAATGTTTTTCAGCAATGCCACCAAGCCGGTAGAACAAACAGATAAAAACCAGGAACAAAAACAAAGGATAAAACGAATTGATTTTGAAAGGGAAGTACTGGCGGAGAAGTTGTCACGAGGAGAATTAGAAGACGAGTTTGTAGAGATAGAGGTTGAAGACAATAAACCTCCGATGCTTGAAGTTTTTACCGGTTCCGGTATGGAAGAAATGGGCGTGAATATTCAAGACATGCTGGGAGGGTTTCTGCCGAAAAAAAAGCGTAAGCGCAGGGTAACTATGAAAGAGGCACGTAAGATTGTTACACAGCAGGAAGCTCAAAAATTAATTGATATGGATGAAGTTACTGCAACTGCCATTAAGCGCGCCGAAGAAGACGGGATAATATTTCTTGATGAGATTGATAAAATATCCGGGCGGGAAGGATATGGTCCTGATGTTTCCCGGGGAGGCGTGCAGCGTGATATTCTTCCGATAGTGGAAGGCTCCACCATTGTAACTAAATACGGGCCGGTTAAAACCGATCATATATTGTTTATTGCCGCCGGGGCGTTTCATATATCGAAACCGTCTGACCTCATTCCTGAACTTCAAGGTCGTTTTCCGATTCGTGTCGAATTGGAAAGTCTTACTTGTGAGGATTTTCAACAAATTTTGACTGAGCCGAGAAACGCCTTAATCAAGCAATATACGGAATTGCTTGCTACAGAGGGGGTTAAGGTGATATTTACTGAAAATTCTCTTGTGAAAATTGCCGAAATCGCGTATACTGTAAATGAGCAAACAGAAAATATAGGAGCCCGGCGTTTACATACAATTCTAGAAAAACTTATGGAAGAAATATCTTTTATCGCCCCGGAGCTTTCAGGTGAAGAGATAACTATCAAGCACGAGGATGTAATCGAAAAACTAGGTGAATTAGTTAAAGATAAAGATTTAAGCCGATATATTCTATAGAATTTATAATACAACAGAAGGAAGGGTTGACATGTGAGGGCATTACTTGATAAGGCCCGCGCCATAAACAGAATACTACAGAAGTCGGCCGGAAACATTGTTGACTTTAATGAAGTTGCTTATGTTTTAAGTGAAAATATTGGAGCCAGCATATACATTTTGGACCGGTGGGGAAAAGTCCTTGGGTATACTTACCTTAAGGGTTGGACTTGCGATATTATGAAGGACATTGTGGAGAGTTGCGGTGGTTTTCCTCAAGATTATAACGATAGCTTAATGAAAATAAACGAAACTAACGCCAATATATGTCAGGTGGCCAATGCTTGTTTGTTTAAACCTCAACGGTGTCAATTTAATAATAAAATAACCACCATCGTTCCTATTGTCGGTGCTGGTTCGCGTCTTGGTACGTTAGTATTGGCCAAGTTCAACAAGCATTTTGACGATGAGGATCTCCTGTTGGGCGAGTATGGTGCTACCGTGGTTGGTATGGAGATACTAAGGGCCAGGGCTGACGAGGTGGAGGAAGAAGCACGCAGGCGGGCGGCAGTTCAGATTGCCTTGGGTACGCTTTCATATTCTGAGTTGGATGCGGTGCAGCATATTTTTGAACAGTTGGACGGCGAAGAAGGGCTTTTGGTAGCCAGTAAAATTGCGGACAGGGTAGGAATTACCAGATCGGTTATTGTGAATGCGCTTCGCAAATTTGAGAGTGCCGGGGTAATTGAATCTAAGTCCCTCGGCATGAAGGGCACCTATATTCGAGTGCTCAATGACTGCTTTTTGGAGGAACTTGAAAGGATTAGACAACACTAGGTTTAATAGCCCCGGCTTGCGCCGGGGCTATAGTTATGATAAAATATTTTTTGGTGTATATTACACACGTTACTGGATTTTTGCAGGGGTGCCCTTATGGGTCCTGTTTTGAGATGAGAGTAACGGAGGGTTAAAACCAGAGGGGGAGGAGGTGTAAAAGCATGGCGGTTATTTCGATGAAACAACTGTTAGAAGCAGGGGTTCACTTTGGTCATCAGACGCGCCGCTGGAATCCTAAAATGGCCCCCTATATATTTACGGACCGCAACGGTATTTATATTGTAGATTTGCAGAAAACTGTAAGAATGGTGGAAGTAGCCTATAATTTTGTAAAAGAGCTTTCTGCCGAAGGGAATACAATACTCTTTGTCGGTACCAAGAAACAGGCCCAGGAGTCGGTCAGGGAAGAGGCCGAGCGTTGTGGTATGTTTTATGTGAACCAGCGCTGGCTGGGCGGTATGCTCACTAATTTTCAGACGATCCGAAAAAGGATTGACCGGCTTCATGAATTGGAGAAAATGGAGTTAAACGGTGACATGGAAGTATTGCCCAAAAAAGAAGTCGCCGAATTGATGCACGAAAAAGAAAGATTGCAAAAGTTTTTAGGCGGTATAAAAGATATGCGGCGTCTGCCGGCAGCATTATATGTTATTGACCCCCGGAAAGAGCGTATTGCTGTAGCTGAGGCTCGCAAGTTGGGAATCCCTATCGTAGCTATTGTGGATACAAACTGTGATCCTGATGAAATAGATTATATTATACCGGGCAACGATGACGCCATCAGGGCGGTACGCCTGTTGACCGGGAAAATTGCCGATGCCGTTCTCGAAGGCAAGCAGGGCGAACAGGTTACAGAATAACGGTAATTACAGGTAGGGGTTGGTTCGTTGAGAAACCCCTGCCTTTTTTCTGCCTTTATGTCGAAAATTAGATGATTGCTTTTTGTAGATGCTGGATATAATAGTATTTACGGGAAAATAATGGTTCAAAAGGAGATGTGACTTTTATGGCTGTATCGGCAAGTTTAGTGAAGGAGCTTCGTGAACGAACCGGGGTTGGCATGATGGATTGCAAAAAAGCCCTCATTGAAACCAGCGGAGATCTTGAGAAGGCATCCGAATACCTAAGGGAAAAGGGCCTTGCTGCAGCAGCTAAAAAAGCAGGTAGAATTGCTGCAGAGGGCCGGGTGGAGGCATATATCCACGGTGCCGGTAGAATTGGAGTTTTGGTTGAAATAAACTGTGAAACTGATTTCGTTGCTAAGACAGACGAGTTTAAAGATTTTACCAGAGATATTGCTATGCAGATTGCTGCGTCAAAACCGGATTTTGTAAGACGGGAAGATATACCTGCTGATTTTATTGCCAAGGAAAAAGAGATCCTGCGGGCTCAAGCGCTTAATGAGGGAAAGCCGGAAAAGATAGTAGAAAAAATGGTTGCCGGGCGGCTTGAAAAGTATTACAAAGAGGTGTGCCTTTTGGAACAACCTTTTATTAAAGATCCGGACATTACTGTGGGGCAACTGTTAACGGAAAAAATATCTAAAATAGGTGAAAATGTAACGGTCAGGCGTTTTACCCGGTATGAAATGGGTGAAGGTATTGTCAAAAAACAGGTAGATTTGGCAGCTGAAGTTGAAGCCGTTACTCAAACTCAAAAAGCAAGTAAATAAAAAATTATAAAAGGATTTAAAGTTAGTGTGTAGAAAGAATAAATGTTGGAAGACTGGAGGTTGTTAGCCTGGAAATGGCTGCTCCAAAGTACAAACGTGTGGTTTTAAAGTTAAGCGGAGAGGCTCTTGCCGGTTCGTTGGGTTATGGTATCAACCCTGATGTGGTAAATGCAGTTGCCAGGCAGATAAAAGAAGTGGCAGCCGAAAAGGTTCAGCTGGCGGTAGTAGTCGGGGGAGGTAATATCTGGCGTGGAGTGGCCGGAAGTGCCAAAGGAATGGATAGGGCTACGGCAGATTATATGGGTATGCTGGCTACGGTTATGAATGCTTTGGCGCTTCAGGATGCTTTGGAGAAATATGAAATTGAAACCCGCACTTTAACGGCTATTGAAATGAGAGAAGTGGCTGAGCTTTACATAAGGCGGCGCGCAATAAGGCATCTGGAAAAAGGAAGGGTGGTTATTTTTGCCGCCGGTACAGGTAATCCTTATTTCTCAACAGATACCACCGCATCTTTAAGAGCGGCGGAAATTGAAGCAGAAGTTATATTAATGGCCAAGCGGGTAGACGGTGTATATGATTCGGATCCGTTTAAAAATCCGCATGCGGTTAGGTTTGAAAAACTGACTTATATTGAGATGATTAACCGGGGTTTGGGTGTCATGGATGCAACTGCGGCATCTTTATGTATGGATAATAAGATACCCTTGATAGTATTTAATTTAACCCAGGAAGGAAATATAAAAAGAGCGGTTTCCGGGGAAAGAATAGGAACTTATGTATATGCAGGAGGTGAATTCAATGCTGAAAGAAAAAATCAAGGAAGCCGAATCAAATATGAATAAGACTATTGATGTCATCAAGAAAGATTTGGCATCGATGCGTGCCGGTCGGGCAACACCAGCGCTCCTGGATAAAATATTGGTCAATTATTACGGTACTCCGACACCTATCAATCAACTTGCCAATATTTCCGTACCGGAGGCCAGGCTTTTAGTAATCCAGCCATGGGATAAAAGCTCTTTACCAGAAATAGAAAGGGCTTTATTAAAATCGGACCTGGGTATTACCCCTGCCAGTGACGGTACTGTGATCAGGCTTGCCATACCGCAGCTTACCCAGGAAAGACGGACAGATTTAGTGAAGACCATTAAGAAAAAAGCTGAAGAAGGCCGGGTAGCGATCAGAAACATCCGCCGTGATACCAATGAACAATTAAAATCCTGGCAAAAAAAGGGAGAAATATCAGAAGATGAGTTAAAGCGTAATCAGGATGAGGTCCAGAAGCTGACCGATCGTTTTATTAAGGAAATTGACGGTGTTTTATCGGTAAAAGAACAGGAGATTATGCAAGTATAATGGATAAACCTGATATTACCGGTTTATTTTTAGAAGACGCGATTAAAAAATGTAAAGATATAGGATATAAAATAGATATTTTGTTCACCCGGCCCACTAAAGCGTTTACAGAGGGCAGGCCGAGAGCAGTACGCTTTAGCAGGGTTTCACGCAATAGAGGGGTGTTAACGGTAGTCCTTGAAGTTAAGGGGAGAGGAGGTGGACAAAGTGGCATATAAAATTACTGATGAATGTTTGGCTTGTGGTACCTGCTTGGAAAGCTGTCCTAATGATGCAATAATTGAAGGTGATATTTATAAGATTGATCCCGACAAGTGTGAGAATTGTGGTGCATGTGTTGACGCTTGCCCGGTAGGCGCCATTATTGAAGAGTAATGGTTGACCCCCTCACATTGAGGGGGTCTTTACATAATTTTCGTTAAATTTGGTTTTTTCCTGAGGAGACATTATGATCAATGTTAAATAAAATAGTCGGCCTCTGGTGCCGGGAAAAGAAAAAAGACCGTTCTGCGGCTGCGGCAGAGATTGAAAAGCTGTTAAATATCATTGATCAAAATAAATTACCCCGACATATTGCAATAATTATGGACGGTAATGGAAGATGGGCTCAAAAACGTGGTTTGCCAAGAAAATTCGGACACCGTGCAGGGGTGGAGTCTCTACGTGATATTGTAAAAATATGTTCCGAATTAAATATTCAAGTCTTGACAGTCTATGCCTTTTCGACCGAAAATTGGAAAAGACCGCGTGAAGAAATTGATGTCCTTATGGATTTACTGGTAGAATATACAGTTAAGGAGATTGGTGACTTATGTCAAAACGGAGTCAGGGTTAACCCGATCGGAAGGTTACAGGAACTGCCGTTATCCGCTCGGGAAGCTTTAAATGTGGCTGTGGAACGCACCCGTGATAACAACGGCCTGATTTTAAATTTAGCTTTAAACTACGGTGGACGGTCTGAGATAGTTGACGCGATTAACGTTATTGCCAGTAAAATTGAAAAACGGGGTTTGAAGGCAGTACGTGTTGATGAAAAGGTGGTTTCTGAACATCTTTATACCGCCGGTCAACCGGACCCGGACTTGCTTATCCGCCCGTCCGGTGATTTTAGGATCAGTAACTTTTTGATTTGGCAGCTTGCTTACACTGAGTTCTGGCTTACTCCTGTAATGTGGCCGGAGTTTCGCCGGGTGCATTTATTGCGTGCTCTGGTTGACTTCCAGCGACGGGAGCGCCGTTTTGGAGCCTTGAAAAAGGGTTAAAATAATTAATGTGGAAAAAATTGAAGTCGGTGAATTTTGTGTTCTGCAAAAGAGTTATAAGTGCGCTGGTAGGGATTCCTTTTATTGTTTTGGCAGTCTGGCACGGTGGGGTACCGCTTTTATTCCTGACGGGGCTAATTATTGTGCTTGGATTGAGAGAAATGACCAAGATGTTAGCCAGGTTAGGATTAAAACCTTCATTATGGCTGGGTATAATCGGTAGCTTTGTTTTAACCGGCGGTGCCTATTTTTATGGCCACGGCTATCCCGGACCTACCATTACCATAACCCTGTTTTTGCATTTAATTGCAACCGTGGTTCTTTACCCGGCATATTCATTGCAAGATGCCGCCGGCACCCTGCTCGGCACATTATATTTGGGACTCCTTAACTATTGTTACTTATTAAGAACGCTACCGGACGGCTGGATTTGGCTTATTTTCATGCTGACCGGGACTTGGGCCAGTGATACCGCCGCCTATTTTGTCGGCAAAACTTTTGGAAAAACAAAAATTGCTCCTGAATTAAGCCCCAAAAAAACTTTCGAAGGAACTATAGGGGGCATACTGGGGAGTATCCTGGTCGGATATTTGTTTATCCTTTTTTATCCCTTTCTTGATCCGGTTAAAATGTTGGTTTTGGGATTATTGCTGGGTATTACGGCAGGGTTGGGCGATTTGTTGGAATCAACATTTAAACGGCAGGCCGGAGTAAAGGATTCCAGCAAACTGATCCCCGGTCACGGCGGTATTCTGGACCGGTTTGACAGTGCAATGTTTACTGCTCCGCTGGCATACTACTATATCAGGTTTTTTATAATAAATTGAGGTGACGTTTCAGGGTGACCAGACTATTAACCTTGATCATTTGCGCCGTTCTGTCAATACTTTTAGTTGCGGCGGTTTTTAAATATTTATTACCTGTATTTTTGCCTTTTATCATTGCTTTATTTTTGAGTATGTTAATGGAGCCGTTGGTCAGATGGTTGCAGAACCGGTTGAAGTTATCCCGCGGTTTGGCTGCCCTAATTTCCATGGTCATTTTTTTTGGCGGTTTCATGCTGGTTGTTTCGACAATTATTTTACAACTGGTTGCAGAGTTAATTAAGCTTTCCATATCATTACCTGAAGTTGCAGCAGAGTTGCAAAAGTACTACCATTATCTAGTAGATAAAGCCACGGCTTTTTATGTTACCCTTTCCCCGGGGGTGCTTTCGTCCCTGGAACAAAGTATCAACAATTTAACTTCAAGCCTCCAGGGTTTGATCAGTAAGGCAGTAAATACAATACTGTTATTTATGTCTTTTGTTCCCGGTACTGTTGTGATAATCATTGTCAGCCTGTTGGCGACTTATTTCCTTATCCGTGACCGGCATAAGTTTGCAGCAAAATTAAGACACTTAATACCGGAACCCTGGGGTGACAAAACAATAATAGTTATCCGGGAAATCGGTGTAGCATTTGTGGGTTACTTGAAAGCACAAAGCATACTTATTTTTATTTCCACTACCATCAGTGTCATCGGATTATATTTTGCCGGAGCGGAATATGCCTTGACCATGGGTCTTATTATAGGTTTTTTTGATTTAATTCCGGTACTGGGCCCGGCCACAATTTATATTCCCTGGGCGATATGGTCATTTGCAACGGGAGCAACCGGATTTGGAATAAAAATTAGCGTTATATATATTATTGTGCTTGTATCACGACAGTTACTTGAGGCAAAGATAGTAGCGACCAATCTCGGCTTACACCCTTTGGCAGTTCTTATTGCCATGTATGTGGGTCTGAAAACTATGGGATTATTGGGTTTGATTTTGGGACCCATTTTACTTATCGCCGTACAAGCGGTTATAAAAGCGGTAACTTTAACGTCAAAATAAATACTATATAAAAATGTTATCGTAAGATATATTTATTGGAGAGATTATGAAAAAAATAGTGATCATAGGTAGTACAGGTTCCATCGGAAGGCAGGTTTTGGATGTTGTTAAAAATCTGCCGGGTAAATTTAAAGTGGTTGGTTTGGGTGCCGGTAGCAATTGGCGCCTGATGGGGGAACAAATTAAGGAGTTCCGGCCTTTAGCAGTAGCCCTGAACGGGGAAGCGGAATTAAAAAAACTAAGCCGGTTAATAGCTAATTCAAGTGGGCCGGAACTTTTTAAGGGCAGAAAGGGCATGGAAAATATTGCCGTTTTACCGGAAGCCGACCTGGTGGTGGTTGCGGTAACCGGAGCGGCAGGGATTTATCCCACCTGTGCGGCGATATCCGCCGGTAAAGATATCGCCCTTGCTAACAAGGAAACCCTGGTTGCGGCCGGGCATTTGGTGATGGAGCTTGCCACCCGGAAAAACGTCGCTGTTCTTCCGGTTGACAGCGAACACTCGGCTATTTGGCAGTGCCTGAACGGACAAGATTGCAGTACGGTAAACAGATTAATTCTTACTGCATCCGGCGGGCCATTCCGTGAATTAACCAAGAAAGAAATTGAGAATGTAACGGTAGAAATGGCCCTTAATCATCCCAATTGGAGCATGGGGAAGAAAATAACCGTAGATTCAGCTACTTTAATGAATAAGGGTCTGGAAGTTATTGAAGCCAAATGGCTTTTCGGAGTGGATTATGCAAAAATAGAAGTTGTTATTCATCCCCAGAGTATAATTCATTCTGCGGTAGAGTTTCTTGACGGTTCGGTAATCGCCCAAATGGGATTACCGGACATGCGATTACCAATTCAATATGCTCTAACCTATCCACAACGTTTTGGCAGTTCTTTTCCCAGACTTGAATTTAATAAATTGCAGCAATTGACATTTATCAAGCCGGATACCGAAAAATTTCTTTCCCTGCGGTTGGCCTATGAAGCAGGAAGGGAAGGAGGCACCATGCCTGCGGTTTTAAATGCCGCTAATGAAGTAGCCGTAAATGCTTTTTTAAAAGGGGAAATTGGTTTTAACGTCATTCCCGCTGTTGTATGCAGGGTTATGGAAAGGCATCAGAGCGTGAGCATGCCGGATCTGGACGAAATAATGGAGGCTGACCGCTGGGGCAGGGAAGCCGGGAATAAAATAATAAAAAATTATGTTAAATAATTATTAAGGGGTATTATATGCTGACTTTTATAGCCTCGATTTTTGTTTTTGGCATTCTGATATTTTTTCATGAACTCGGTCATTTTTTAGTCGCTAAGTTGTTCGGAGTCAAAGTCCATGAATTTAGTATGGGTTTTGGTCCTAAAATAATGGTGATTTCCAGAGGAGAGACGTTGTACAACTTACGTGCCCTTCCGCTCGGTGGGTTTGTACGTATGGCCGGGATGGACCCGAGTGAAAAAGAAGAAGATGATGAAGAGCGGGGTTTTAATAAGAAAACGATAGGACAACGGATAAGTATTATATTTGCAGGTCCTTTGATGAATTTTTTGCTTGCTATTGCATTACTTGCCGTAATTTTCTTTTTTCAAGGTTTACCTGTCCCGTCGCCCGGCACCAGTATTGGTGATGTTATTCCCGGTTCTCCGGCATCCGAGGCGGGTCTTAAAGCTGGGGATCAAATAGTTGCGATAAACGGTGAGCGGGTTGATAGATGGGAAGATTTAGTACACATCATATATGATAAGCCTGAAGAGAAAATATTCGTTACTGTGGTCAGGGACGGATTTGAAAAAAGATTTAATCTTGTAACGTTTAAAGATGAGGAAGGGCTGGGGAAGATAGGTATTTACCAGGCCAGTGAGTATCAGAAATTAGGTATACTCCAAGCTTTGGTTATGGGAGTGGAATGGACCGGGAGAGTAACTTTTATGATTTTGGATTTTTTGGCTAAGATGATTTTTGGCCAAGCACCTGCTGACTTGGGCGGGCCGGTACGGGTGGTCAGCGAAATAGGAAAGGCGGCTGAAATGGGATTTTTCTTTTTATTGCAGCTGGCAGCCTTTCTTAATATAAACCTCGGCCTGTTTAACCTTTTACCCATTCCGGCCCTGGACGGCAGCCGGATCATGTTCTTGTTCTGGGAAAAAGTGAGAGGGCGTCCGGTAGACCCCGTGAAGGAGAATTTTATCCATCTGGTAGGATTGGGCCTGCTTTTATTGTTAATGGTTATTATTACTTATAACGATGTTCTCCAGGTATTTATATCTTGAGATATGCCAGGGCAAAGATAGAGTGCTTGTTATAGTATTATTATAAGGTGATCATATTGAAAAAACGTAAGACCAGACCGGTTTTTATCGGTAAAGTACAGGTAGGCGGTGACGCGCCGGTAAGCGTTCAATCTATGACTAATACCGATACCAGGGATTCTGCCTCTACCATAAAACAGATTAACAGGCTTGCTGATGAAGGATGTGAAATAGTTCGTCTTGCCGTACCTGACACTGAGGCAGCTGATGCCTTGCCGGTCATTGTCCGGAAGGTCAATATTCCCTTGGTTGCTGATATTCATTTTGACTACCGTTTGGCGCTGGAAGCGGTAAGAGCCGGCGTGGACGGACTCAGGATAAATCCGGGCAATATCGGCGGCAGGAAAAAGGTGGCGGTATTGGTGGAAGGGATGCGTGACCGGAATATTCCTGTTCGTATCGGAGTAAATGCCGGTTCCCTCGAGAAGGAACTATTGGAGAAATATGGCGGGGTAACTGCTGATGCCATGGTTGAAAGTGCTTTAAGGCACATTAATATGCTTGAAGAAATGAATTATAACCAAATTAAGGTTTCTTTGAAGGCTTCTGATATTGCCATTATGCTTGGGGCTTACCGTAAACTAGCTAAAAAAGTGGATTATCCGTTTCACATAGGAGTGACTGAAGCCGGTGCAGTGCGTTACGGCACCGTAAAATCATCAATTGGAATCGGCATACTGCTGAATGAGGGAATTGGTGACACCTTGCGGGTTTCACTAACCGGAGACCCCCTTGAAGAAATTAAGGTGGGCTATGATATACTTAAAGCTCTCGGAATTAGGCGCAGAGGAGTAGAGGTCATTTCCTGCCCTACATGCGGGCGGACGCAAATAGACTTAGTCAAAATCGCCGGGGAAGTGGAGGAAAAACTGCAATATTTAAAAATACCCCTTCAGGTAGCCGTGATGGGCTGCATTGTTAACGGACCCGGAGAAGCGAGAGAAGCAGACTTTGGAATTGCCGGTGGCAAAGGAGCTGGTCTTATTTTTCGCAAAGGCGAAGTGATTCGCAAAGTCCCTGAAAATAAGCTTGTAGAAGAACTATTAAAAGAAATAGCAAAATATCATTAGTGATTTATAATTGCCTTTGGAGGGATGATCATGCAAGCTACAGAATTATTGGCGCCTACCCTACGGGAGGATCCGGCCGAAGCCGATGTGGTAAGTCACAAACTTCTGTTGCGGGCAGGTTTTATCAGGAGGTCGGCGGCAGGGGTTTATACTCATATGCCTTTGGCCATGCGGGTTGTAAAAAAGATTAAGACCATCATAAGGGAAGAAATGGATCGCCAAGGCGGGCAGGAATTGTTGCTGCCTATTATTCAACCTGCTGAGCTTTGGCAGGAGTCGGGTCGTTGGGATGTATATGGCCCGGAACTTTTTCGCCTGAGAGACCGAAATAACCGTGATTTTGCATTGGGTCCCACGCATGAAGAAATTATTACCGCTCTTGTGCGCGGAGAAGTAAATTCATATAAACAACTTCCGTTGATGCTTTACCAGATCCAAAATAAATACAGGGATGAACGAAGACCACGCTTTGGACTGATGCGCGGCAGGGAGTTTATTATGAAAGATTTGTATTCTTTTGATCGGGACGATCAGGGCTTAGATATCAGCTACATGAAAATGCATCAAGCCTATACTAATATATTCCGGCGCTGCGGGCTTCGGTTCCGGATAGTGGAAGCTGATTCCGGTGCCATTGGGGGGAGCGATACCCACGAGTTTATGGTTCTTGCTGATTCGGGTGAAGCAACAGTGCTTTATTGTGTAGAAACGGGTTGTAATTATGCCTCTAACGTGGAAAAAGCATCACAAGTGCTCAAAACAGAGCAATTTGAAGAGGGATTAAAACCTCTGGCAGAAAAAGAAACCCCGGGCTGCCGGACTGTGGCGGAAGTTGCTGAATTTTTAGGAATCCCGCACCAGAAAATAATTAAAACTCTATTATATGAAAGCGAACAAGAAATAGTGGCCGCTCTCGTAAGGGGTGACCGGGAGGTTAATGAGGTTAAACTTTTAAATGCTCTGGGTGCTGTGCGTCTGGATTTGGCAGATTTGGATACAGTTCGTGGCGTTACCGGTGCATCTGCCGGTTTTGCCGGACCGGTCGGTTTAAAGCATGTAAAGATAATTGCCGACCTGGAAGTGACAGCAATGATAAATGCTGTTTCAGGCGCAAACCAGGACGGCGTTCATTTGATGAATATCAATCCCGGCCGTGATTTCGAGATCGATTATGCAACCGACATCAGGATGGTGCAGGCCGGAGAACCTTGTCCCCGTTGTGGTTCCAGGCTGGTTGAAGCCAAAGGCATAGAAGTGGGACAGATTTTTAAATTAGGAGATAAATACAGTAAAGTACTTAATGCTTACTATTTGGATGAAAACGGAAAAAGCAAACCTATCGTTATGGGATGTTACGGTATCGGAGTTACTAGAACCATGGCCGCAGCTATAGAACAAAACTACGACCGGGACGGGATCATCTGGCCTGTTTCTATAGCTCCCTTCCACGCAGTTATAATTCCTGTAAACATGAAAGACATGACGCAGGTTGATCTTGCGCAAGAGGTATATCAACGCCTGTCAGTTGCAGGTATGGAAATGGTTTTTGATAACCGGGCCGAGCGTGCCGGGGTAAAGTTTAAAGATGCTGATTTGATAGGTTACCCGTTACGCATCACTATCGGTTCAAAGGCCATAAACAAAAGGCAGGTTGAAGTGCGTATACGTAGAAACGGGGAAGTTACCATGGTTTCCATGGATAAACTGGAAAATACAATTAATGACCTGCTGGCAAATCTTTAACTAACCTCTTTTGTTTCGAAACTAAAATTAAAAGAGGGGATAAAAATCGGGAGTCTTAAAAAAGTACTTATTTTATCTGTATCTGTTGGTGCGGGGCATATGCGTAGCGCGCATGCGCTTAAAAAAACCGTTACGGAGCTTTACCCGCAGTCAGAAGTAGTAATATTAGATACTTTCCGCTACGCCAATCCCTTATTAGAGAAAATTGTAATCGGTACTTATATGGAGATGCTCAAGATAAGCCCGGTAATCCATGGCTATCTTTATCATCGGGCTGAACGCGACCAACCCTTCGCAAGCAGGGGTAAAACGGAGTTTAACCGGATTTTAAATCTCATAGCGGCACCCAAACTGGAAAATTTTATAAAATATTTTCAACCTGAGATTATTGTTTGCACTCATCCCTTTCCTTTAGGTATTATATCAAACTTAAAAAAGAAAGGGGTTTTCCGGGGAATTGCTTTTGCCGTAATAACAGATTATACGGTACATTATTTTTGGGTATTTCCTGGAATTGATTGCTTTTTGATTGGTTCTGAGATTTTAATTTCTGAATGTAAAGAGTTGGGTATTGAACCGAAAAAGGTATGTCCGACCGGGATACCGATAGATCCTGAGTTTAATAAGAGGTATGACCAGAGACGGCTAAAGGAACAAATGGGTTTTAACCCTATGCTTCCGGTAATACTGATTATAGGCGGTGGTTTAGGAATGGGTCCTCTGGAATTAGTAGTAAAAGTACTGGGAGAGGGCAGCCATAACCGCCAGTTGCTGGTCGTAACGGGTACTAATAAAGCACTACAGGAAAAATTGAGCGAGATAACCCATGGTTTTAGTTGTCAGGTAAAAGTATTTGGGTATGTAAATAATATGCATCAGTTGATGGCGTTATCCGACCTGATGATTGGCAAGGCTGGGGGGTTGACTTGCGCCGAGGCTATGGCTTCAGGGTTACCGTTATTCATTGTTGATCCTCTGCCGGGTCAGGAAGAAAAAAATGCGAAATTTATGGTGTCAATGGGTACAGGTGTCAGAATCCGGGAAAAAGACCTGGCTGATACAGTTAAAAACTATTTAAAGAATCAAAAGATGCTGAAAAAAATAGCTGAAACAGCTATAGCCCGGGGCAAACCAAACGCGGCCTATGATGCGGTTAAAATTATGGCAGAAGCTGTTTCAAAGGGTAATCATGGTTAAATTAAAACAGGTGTTTTTTGCGCCTTGTCAAGAATTGTCTTGTGTGATATACTAGTTCTGGTTTGCAGGCACGAGGCGGCTTTTGTTTTTTAAGGAGTGGGTGAATCCCACTCTTTCGTATTATCATACATATTAAATCAGTATTAATAGTGAGGGGGTTCCTGTGGCTAAACCAAAAATATCAAGAATTGTTGAAGAAATTGCCTTGCCGGTCATTCAGGAAGCAGGCTTGGAATTGGTAGAGGTAGAGTTCGTAAAAGAAGGTGGTCGCCGGTACCTCCGAATTTTCATAGATAAACCCGGTGGTGTCGGGCTTGAGGATTGCCGGAAAATATCAGCAGCAATTAATCCACTATTGGACGAAAAGGACCCGATACCATATGCTTATACCCTTGAAGTATCATCACCCGGTGTGCAAAGACTTTTAAAAAAGCCGGCTGATTATGTTCGTTTTGCGGGAAGATTGGTAAAAGTAACTACTTTTGCACCATTTAACGGACAAAAAAAGTTTGTCGGGCGCATTGTTGGTATGCGAGGAGATGACGTACTTTTGGAAATAGACGGAATGGAATATTCCATTCCTTTAATACGTATTTCATCAGCGCGGCTGGAAGTGGAATTTTAATTTTGGGGGAGGAAGGAGTATGAATATCGAGTTTTTAGATGCCCTGAAGGATTTAGAGAAGGAAAAGGGCATTGCCGTCAATGTTTTAATAGAAGCTATAGAAGCGGCATTACTTTCCGCCTATAAGCGAAATTTCGGGTCCCTTCAGAATGCACGGGTTCACATAGATCGTGACACAGGAGATTTCAAGGTTTATACCCAGCGGATAGTTGTGGAAAACGTGGAAGATCCGCGTCAAGAAGCCACCATTGAGGAGGCGCGGAAAATAGATCCGGTATTTAACGTGGGTGATGTTGTTGAAACCGAGGTAACTCCCAGAGATTTCGGTCGTATAGCAGCCCAGACGGCAAAACAGGTAGTGGTGCAGCGTATCCGGGAGGCGGAGAGGAATATTATTTTTGATGAGTTTTCTGAAAGAGAAGGTGATGTTGTCACCGGAGTAATTCAGAGAATCGAACAGAAGAATGTTTTTATAGAACTAGGAAAAACTGAAGCCGTTTTAACACCATCAGAACAAATGTCCGGCGAGGCCTACAGGCAGGGAGAAAGAATAAAAACTTATATTACCGAAGTTAGAAAGACGACCAAAGGCCCCCAAATTCTGGTATCGCGTACTCATCCCGGTTTGTTAAAGCGGCTTTTCGAAATGGAAGTTCCGGAATTGCACGAGGGAATTATAGAATTAAAAGGAATTGCCAGGGAGGCAGGTGCCCGTTCAAAAATAGCTGTTTATTCTAAAGATGAGCAGGTTGACCCGGTGGGTGCCTGTGTAGGACCCAAAGGTATGAGAGTGCAAAATATTGTTACTGAACTAAATGGAGAAAAAATAGATATTATAAAGTGGAATTCCGATTCGTCAAAATTTGTGGCCAGTTCTTTAAGTCCGGCCAGAGTGGTGGCGGTAGAAATATGGGAGGAAGAAAAGGTTGCCCGGGTTATTGTTCCCGACTACCAGCTTTCTCTTGCAATCGGAAAAGAGGGGCAAAATGCGCGTTTGGCGGCAAAATTAACTGGATGGAAGATCGACATAAAGAGCGTGTCACAAATGAAAGAAATTTACCCCGATGAATATAGTGAGATTTTTGAAGAAAATGATTACTAATGATAGGGGGTAAAGTATATGCCTAAAAAGAAAAAAATACCCCATAGAATGTGTGTCGGTTGCCGGCAGATGAAGCCTAAAAAAGAATTGTTGCGAGTTGTGCGTACGCCTGATGAAAAAATTGAGTTGGACCCAACCGGTAAACGCTCCGGGCGGGGAGCATACATTTGCCCTGATATTGAATGCCTGAACAACGCTTTGAGGGGAAAACGTTTGGATAAAGCCCTGCAGCGTACTTTATCCCCCGAAATAATAGATAATTTAAAAAAAGAGTTGGAGTAATAATAATGATCTACAGGATGATTGGTTTTGGTCAACGTGCAGGTAAGTTGGAATCGGGTAACCTGGCAGTTAAAGATGCTTTGATGAAGAAAAAAGCAAAGCTTTTAATAATTGCTGAAGACGCACCGGTACGGTTACGGCATGAGTTTACTAAAATAGCTGAGACAAAAAATGTTCCTGCGTTGGTTTATGGTTCAAAAGAAGAATTGGGAAGGCTTATCGGAAAATCACCCCGTTCTGTGTTTGCTCTAACGGAAGATTGCATGGCAAGGGGGATTCTTGGAACCTTGGAAAGGGGAGAGGCCAAACGTACGTAAGCTAATAATGTGGAGGTGGTTTTATGGTTAAAAGACGCATACATGAAATTTCCAAAGAAATTAAAATAGAAAGCAAAGAAATTATTAAAAAATTGAATCGCATGGGAATTAATGTTAAATCTCACATGAGTACTTTGGAAGACAATGAGGTTGAACGTTTGTTGGAGTATTTAAAGAATGAACCGGCGGAAGATAGTAATAAATATATTGAAAGAAAAAGGCAGATAACTTCACCGGAATCTGATGTGTCAGAGAAATACAGTACGTTTAAAACAGAACGTAAAAAAGAACGGCAGGAAAAAAAAGCTGACCGGGGACCCGGTTTAGTTGACCGGGTGCCGTCCCGTCCACCGGACCGGAGATTTCAAGAAAAACAACGGTTTCAAGAAAAGCCGGGAAAGGCCCTGGGACATTCAGAAAGTCATCAGAGTGTGAGACCGAAGAAAGTTGAAAGAGCTAAAGACCGTGGACAGCAGGGAAAAAAGCAGGAGTACTCTAAAAAAGAAAGCCGGCAGGATGGAATTGCCCAACAAAACCGGGTGTATCAGAAGCAGGTGCAACCTGAACGGCAGGCCAATGAGCAGCACAAAAGTCAAGTGCAAGAACAGCGCCCGTCAAAAGGCCAAACTAAGCATGCTTTGGGCCAGCCGGTTCATGGTGCCGGGAAACTACAGCGTCGCGTAGAGCAGGAGCCGGGAACCGGCAGGTCTGTTGAACCGGGAGAACGCGGTACCCGCTCCGTTGTTGCAAAACACATTGACCGTACGGGTCCGGGCAAAGCCGGACAGGCTGCCGGGCCCAGGATGGAATCTGCAAATGCAAACCTGCGACCCCAGTCAAGTTTTAGTGAAAAGGGACGTCCCGGCGGAGACAAAAGTAAAAGTATTAATAAATCTAAATTAAAGCAGGGACAAAAATCGCCTAAAGAACGTACTGACCGGCGAAATATTGCTGCCAGGAAAGGTGAAAATAAAACGCTTTCAAAAGTTGGTCCTGCTTCTCACAAAAAAGGTGCGGCAAAATCTCATAAGCATGCGATCAAACCACCGGTGGACAAAAAACCGGTCGTGCTTGGTGAATCAATAACCGTACAGGAATTGGCTCTTAAGATGTACCGGCGGCCGGCCGAACTAATAAAAAAGTTGATGCAGCTTGGAATCATGACAACTATTAACCAGGATATTGATAACGATATCGCTGCTATTTTAGCCGAGGAATACGGATATGAAGTAGAAATAAAATTGCCGGTTGATATGGAAAAGGTACTGATGCAGGAACCGGAAGATGACCCTGGCCTGCTTCAAGCAAGGCCCTGTATGGTTACAGTTATGGGTCACGTGGATCACGGAAAAACCTCTTTATTGGATGCCATTCGTGAAACTAATGTAACTGCTACTGAAACGGGAGGAATTACCCAGCGCATCGGAGCATATCAGGTTGAACATAATGATAGAAAAATAACTTTTATAGATACTCCCGGCCACGAAGCTTTTACGGCTATGCGCGCACGCGGTGCACAAGTTACCGATATTGCAATTCTCGTTGTAGCTGCAGATGACGGTGTGATGCCTCAAACCGTAGAAGCTTTAAATCACGCTAAAGAAGCAGGGATTCCTATTATCGTTGCTATCAATAAAGTAGACAAGGCCGGGGCAAATCCTACCCGGGTCAAACAAGAACTTACGGAATACGGATTGGTAGATGAAGAGTGGGGCGGGGATACTATTTGTGTCAATGTGTCCGCACTTAAAAAAGAAGGACTGGACGACCTTCTGGAAATGATTCTGCTTGTTGCCGAGATCAGTGAATTAAAAGCGAATCCTAATCGTGCCGCCAGAGGGACGGTTATAGAATCAGAACTTGATAAGGGACGCGGTCCTGTTGCCACTGTTTTAGTTCAAAACGGGACGCTTAATATAGGTGATGTACTCATTGCCGGTTCGGCATTCGGGCGGGTAAGGGCTATGATTGATTATAATGGTCACCGGGTTAAAAAAGCCTTGCCGTCGACTCCAGTTGAAGTGTTGGGATTTTCAGAAGTGCCTTCGGCCGGAGATGTATTCGTGGTGGTTGAAGATGAAAAGTTGGCCAGAAGCATAGTATCCCGCAGACAAACACGGAAGCGTGAAGAGGAACTTAAATCGTCAACCCGGGTTTCTCTTGATGACCTGTTTAAGCGCATTCAGGAAGGAAATATAAAAGAGTTGGGTATTATTATTAAGGCAGACGTGCAAGGTTCGGTTGAGGCCCTGCGCCAGACGTTGGAAAGGTTAAGCACCGAAGAGGTTAAAGTGAACATTATTCACTGTGGGGTTGGGGCTGTTACTGAAACTGATATCATGCTGGCATCTGCATCTAATGCCATCATTATCGGTTTTAATGTACGTCCGGATGTAAATGCCAGGAAGGCCGCTGAAAATGAAAAAGTGGATGTGCGACTTTACCGGGTAATTTACGATGCTATCGAAGATGTTAAAGCAGCTATGGGTGGTCTTTTGGAACCGGAATATCGTGAAATAATGCTTGGCCGGGCAGAGATACGTAAAATATTCAAGTCCTCTAAAATCGGAACTATAGCGGGTTGTTACGTCCTGGAAGGTAAGATAGAAAGGGATGCCGGTGTAAGATTAGTTCGTGACGGCATAGTGACTCATGAAGGAAAGCTTGACTCTTTGAAGCGTTTTAAAGACGATGCCAAGGAAGTGGTGCAGGGATATGAATGCGGTGTCACACTGGAAAAATTCAATGATGTTCAAGAAAATGACATTATAGAAGCATTTACTTTTGAGGAAGTAGAGCGCAAATTATCCTGATTAGGAATTAAGAAGTTGATAAGGTGGTGTCCTGTGATGTCCTTCCGCCCTGAACGTTTGGCAGAAACAATAAAAAAAGAAGTATCCGATATGTTAAGAGAACAAATTAAAGACCCCAGAATAGGTTTTGTTACCATAACTAATGTGGAGGTTTCCAAAGACCTTCGCTATGCCAACATCTTTGCCAGTGTTTTAGGAGAATCTGCCGAGCAAAAAGCCACTATGGAAGCATTGCATAATGCTCAGGGATTCATAAGGGGAGAATTAGGCAGGAGAATACGGCTTCGTTATACACCGGAAATAAATTTTAAGCTTGACCATTCAATAAGCCGCGGTTCAAAATTGTTGGCACTGATGAAAGAGGTAAAGGAAGGCGGTCAAGATGGCTAGTCTGGCTGATATTATATTGGCCTTAAAGCGCGCAGAGCGTGTGCTAATATGTGGTCATGTCATGCCCGACGGTGATTGCCTGGGGTCGGTACTTGCCCTGGGTTTAGCAATGGAAAGACTCGGAAAGAAAGTTACGATGGCTGGTCCCGACCCCGTTCCCGAAATATTTAGTTTTTTACCGGGAGCAGAGCGGTTTCTGGTTGGCAAACCACCACCAGGTGCATATGACACATTAATTGCTTTGGATTGCCCTTCAAAGAATAGGCTTGGTAAATACTACTGTGACATGGTGAATGAAGATTTGGTTATTATCAATATTGATCATCATACGGGTACTGAATCGTTTGGTACGTACACTTACATAGCTCCTCAAGCCGCAGCGGTAGGGGAGATCATTTTTGATCTATTTAAAATGATGAACATCAAAATTGATCTTGATATTGCTATTTGTCTTTATACGGCGATATTTACCGATACAGGCTCATTTAAATATGACAATGTTACGCCGGACACCCACCGCCGGGTGGCTGAACTTTTGGAAATCGGGGTTTCGACAATGCATATAAACACTAAAGTGCATGAAGAAAAGCCTATGGAAGCCATCCTTCTAATAGGAGCGGCTATAAATACATTGTCCGTCAGTCCTTGCGGAAAAGTCGGTTGGATGGTGGTTACCAGGGACATGTTTCATAGAACCGGAGCAGATGATGAACATGCTGAAGGACTGATTAATTATGCCCGCAGTTTAAAGGACGTCGAGGTGGGACTGTTTTTTCACGAACTTAAACAAGATGAATATAAAATTAGTTTCAGATCAAAAAGCTATGTTAATGTCAACGAATTGGCCGCATTATTTGGCGGGGGCGGACATAGACGTGCCGCAGGATGCGTTATGAATGGTGAGTTGAATATGATTAAAGAAAAAATAATCACTGCGGCAGTTTTAGCATCCCGGGGGAGTCCGGAATAAAATGAATGGTTTTGTCAATGTTTTAAAACCTCCGGGTATGACTTCCCACGATATTGTTAATTACATCCGGTGTGTGTTTGGCATTAAAAAAGCCGGGCATACGGGAACCTTGGATCCGGGTGCGGCAGGTGTGCTGGTAGTATGCCTGGGTAATGCCACCCGTTTGGCGCGTTTTTTATTGGATAATGATAAGGAATACCGAACCGAAATAACGTTTGGGGTGTCTACTGCTTCAGGTGATTCTTTTGGGGATTGTACGTTTGAAGGAGATGCCTCTCAGCTTACCGAGAATAAAATCAGGGAGATACTTCCATTGTTTACGGGAAGAATTGAACAGGTTCCTCCCATGACGTCCGCCTTAAAAGTAAAGGGTAAGAAACTTTACGAGCTAGCCAGGTCCGGCCGGGTAATTGAACGGCCGGCACGGAAAATAAATATATCCAGACTGGAATTTGTTTGGGGGACAGGCTGGGGTGGTCCGCGTCCCAGGGCCCTCTTGCAACTGGTTTGCTCTAAAGGGACATACGTTCGTTCTGTTTGTACGGACATCGGCAAGTACCTGGGTTGTGGAGCCTATATGTCTTTTTTGGTGCGCACCAGGGTGGGAAAATTTGAAATTTCCAATTCCAAAACACTGGAACAATTAAGTTCAGCTGCTGATGACGGAAAAATTGCGCGCGCGGTTGCTAACGTAGAAGAAGTATTTTCAGAGTTACCGGCAGTAACAGTAAAAAACGGGGCGGTATCTGCAGTTCTTTCCGGTTCCAAGCTGTATCTTCCGGGTGTGATTCAGATGCCGGAAGGTTTGAATGAAGGTGCCGCAGTGCGTCTTGTCCGGTCGGGAAAACTTTTAGCGGTCGCAGTTACTGCCGTTGATCCAGAAAATAATGAACGCATACTTTTTAAACCGGTTTGGGTTAGATAAATTCAGTATTTTACCGGATTTTTATAAAATAATTGTTTACAGGTAGTTTTTCAGCGTGAGTGTAGGGGGGCTAAAATATGTATATCAATCACGAATGGCGTGGTCTCAAAAATAAATACAAAGATATGGTTGTCGGCCTGGGTAATTTTGACGGGGTACATGTTGGCCACCAAAAATTAATTTCAGAATTGGTTATAATAGCCGAAATGAACAGAAGCACACCGGTAGTATTTACTTTTAATCCACATCCCCTGGAAGTCCTGAAACCCGGTAAAAGCCCCCCGCTTCTCTTATCACAGTCAGCCAAGCAAGAGTTGATTGCTGAATTAGGGGTGGAAGTACTGCTTCAAGTACCGTTCGACCTTGAATTTGCTAGTCAAACACCGGAAAATTTTATTAAGAAGGTTTTGCATGATGAAATGGGGGCCAGGGGAATAGTAGTAGGTTATAACTATACTTTTGGATATCTTGGTAGGGGTACGCCGGTTTTGATGCAAAAATTAGCTCCTATTTACCAATATGATATCAAGATATTACCACCGGTTATGGTTGAAGGTCAGGTAGTAAGCAGCACCTTAATCAGAAGCTTGGTGTTAGCGGGTAAAGTTAAAGAAGCAGCTAAATTTTTGGGATACCATCCTTTTGTGGAAGGACAGGTAGTAACCGGAAAAAGACGTGGGGGCAGTGCGCTTGGTTTTCCTACCGCCAACCTCAATATAGATGAGAATCTTTTAGTTCCCGCTAATGGAGTCTACCTGGCCAGGGTATATATTGACGGCGAAAACTATTTAGGTCTGGCTAATATTGGTATTAAACCGACTTTTCATGATAAGACAAGAAATGTTGAAGTTCATTTAATTGATTTTAAACGCGACCTTTATGGAAAAAATATAAAAGTAAGTTTTACTAAAAAATTGAGGGAAGAGAAAAAGTTTAACACAATACCGGATCTAATAAAACAAATCGAAAAAGACATTTCCCAAGCCAGGGCGGAATGGTTTGAAGTAGAGCATAAAAAGGGTCAGGGGTCAATATAATTTTAATTAGGCAACGTTTACATCAGTAGCAGTTTTATGCTAAAATGAATCCGTTAAAAGTCCCGTATGAAAAGGTTCCCTCGGCTCATAATTTCAAAGGTCTTTCCGTAGAGAAAGGAGAAATTAATCTTGGGTGCTCCCAGGTTTGATTCACCCGAAGAGGATATTAAAAAATGGCTGAACCATATCGCCATGATTTGCCTAAGTGAAGAATTTCAGTCTTTGAAAAAAGAGCTTGAAACTATTTATCACCAGGCGAATGTTGAGAATGTCCGGTTAACGGCCTTTCAGGATGCCCTGTATGCTTTCCTGAGTCAGGGAAAAGACGAACAAACTTATCATATAAAGGCATATTAAATTTAAAGGTTAATAAAGTGAAGGTATTCATTACTGAACATGCCAGAAAACGTTTACGGGACCTTAGGCAGGAAAAAATCACCGTACCGGATGTTGTAAGTGCTGCCGGTGGTATTCCCGGTCAAATTCCTACTGCTACCCGGTTTCGTGGTTTCTTTGCTAAATCAGGGCGGGTGTTTGATATAGTAGCCAAGGATATACCAAGTGGACGTTTGGTAATAACTATCATTGGGAAATAAAATGTTGGAACTGCAGGCTAGGGAATACGTTCTCCGGCGATTAGCTTGGCTTGCAGCGATTATGTTTAAGAGGAGGTGAGTACATATGGCCTTGACTTCCGGGCAAAAGCAGGATGTTATATCAAAGTACAGGCTGCATGAAAACGACACCGGTTCTCCTGAAGTTCAAGTGGCTATATTAACAGAAAGAATAAATACCCTTACTGAGCACTTGAAACTTCATAAAAGTGACCATCATTCCCGGCGTGGTTTATTAAAGATGGTTGGGCAAAGAAGGGCATTGCTTAATTATTTAAGGGACCGCCACTTTGAACGGTATCGTTCAATAATTGAAAAACTTGGTTTGAGAAAATAATACTATGCCTGGAAGCGGGGTTAGCCCGCTTCTTTGTCATGTTGGGGACCGACGTATTTTTTATCATTCAAGAAGGAAATAATATTTATATATAGAAGTTATCATAATTTGCTAAAATGCACATTACTTTAGGAGGTAATGCCTTTAAATGTATCCATATCCAGTTTTAAAAAGAGAAATCAACATCGGCGGCAGGCCAATGAGCATTGAGACGGGAAGGTTGGCCAAACAGGCTGGAGGAGCGGTTTTTGTCAGGTATGGCGAAACGGCGGTATTAGTTACGGCTACTGTTTCTTCCCATATCAGGGCTGGACTTGACTTTTTTCCGTTAACGGTTGATTATGAGGAAAGATTTTATGCCGTGGGCAAAATTCCTGGTGGTTTTATAAAACGTGAAAGCCGACCCAGTGAAAAGGCGGTTGTCTCGGCAAGGCTGATTGATAGGACGATCCGGCCGCTATTTCCCAAAGAAATGCGTAATGAAGTCCAGGTTATTGCAACTGTTATGTCGGTAGATCAAGACCATGCTCCTGAAATAGCAGCGATGATCGGAGCTTCAGCGGCACTGCATATTTCTGAAATTCCACTAATGTTTCCTATAGGCGGAGTTATAGTTGGTAATATCGACGGAGAATTTATAATCAACCCGGTATTAAACCAGTCTGAAAAAAGTGATGTACACATGGTGGTGACAGGAACGAAAGATGCGGTAATGATGGTGGAAGCTGGTGCGAAAGAGGTGTCGGAAGAGGTAATTCTCGAGGCGATTAGTTGTGGCCAAAAAGTGATTACGAATATCGTGGATTTTGTTGAAGATTTTCGTGCCGAGGCCTTGCGTATGGGTTTAGCCAAAGAGAAGATGGTAATTGATGTTGCCGAACCTGCACCTGAAATGACTGAAGCAGTTACCAATTATGCTGTTGAAAAGTTGGATGCGGCACTTCACAAATGTGCCGGTGAAAAGCTTTCCAAGCTATCCCGGGATACTTACCTTAGCGAAATAAAAACAGAAATCTTAGAGAAATTTTTGGAGGATTATCCGGAAGAAGAAGGGGTACTAAAAAAAATTATTAACTCGGAAGAAAAAAAATTGATGCGTAAGATGATTTCTGATGAAAACCAGCGCATCGATGGCCGGGCTTTAGATGAAGTCCGTCCTATAACGGTTGAAGTAGGAGTATTACCCAGTCCACATGGTTCGTCGGTCTTTACCCGGGGGCAAACCCAAATTCTTTCAGTAGTTACTTTGGGCACAGTTTCTGAAGAACAAATACTGGATGGCTTGGGTGTTGAAGAATCCAAGCGTTTTTTGCATCATTACAACTTCCCACCATACAGTACCGGTGAAACTAAGCCCATGCGTTCTCCTGCCCGCCGTGAAATCGGTCACGGTGCTCTGGCAGAACGGGCGCTGTCAGTGGTAATACCCACCGAAGAGGAGTTTCCTTATACTATTCGTATTGTATCGGAAGCGCTGGAATCAAACGGATCCACATCGATGGGCAGTGTATGTGCCAGCAGCATGGCTCTGATGGATGCCGGCATTCCTATCAGTGCTCCGGTTTCCGGAATTGCTATGGGTTTAATCAAAGAAGAAGATAGTGTTATAGTTTTGACTGATATTCAGGGGTTTGAGGACCAACTGGGAGATATGGATTTTAAGGTTGCCGGGACGGCTAAAGGGATTACTGCTATACAGATGGATATCAAGATATTTGGAATCACCGGGGAAGTGTTTAAACGTGCTCTGGCCCAGGCCTACGACGGCAGAATGTATATTTTGGATAAAATGCTCCGGGTGCTTCCCGAGTCCAGACCGGATTTATCTCCCAATGCACCGAGAATCATCCATACTATTATCGACCCGGAAAAAATCCGTGACGTAATCGGACCGGGAGGTAAGATTATTAAGAAGATTATTGATGAAACCGGTGTTGATATTGATATTGAAGATGACGGCCGGGTGTTTATAGCTGCCGTAAATCAAGATAATGGTAAGCGAGCCCTGGAAATTGTTCAAAACCTGGTAAAAGATGTGCATACCGGTGAAATCTATAATGGTAGGGTTACCAGGGTAACAGACTTTGGTTGTTTTGTCGAAGTTATTCCCGGGGTGTTCGGGCTACCGGGTAAAGAAGGCTTGGTGCACATTTCTCAACTGGCACACTACCGGGTAAACAAAGTCGAGGATGTGGTAAAAGAAGGAGATTATGTCATGGTAAAAGTAATTGGCTATGATAATCAGGGCCGCTTGAAGCTTTCCAAAAAAGAAACCATGCCTTATCCTGAAAAAAAGGGGGACAAGAATGATAACTATCGTCCTCCCAGACGAAAGAACAGTATCCGCAAATAGACCAAATCATAGACTTCTCCCGTACTTTTTATAAAATGCGGGAGAGTCAAAACTGTTAAACAAACCTCGCAAAAGAGGTTTTTTTATTTATAAATAATTAACCGCCCTGCCTCATAGAATTTTATAGGTGTTATGAGGGGGGAAGGTCATTGAAGCTAATTACCATCTTCAACATCAAAAAAAAGATTAAATTTATTTTAGTATTTTTTTTATTAATTTTTATTTTGTCAAATTATTTTATTAAACCATGGGACAATTCCGTTGATTTAACTGCAGCACCTATCTACCAGGGGAATGCTAAGGAAAAGATAATAGCACTGACCTTTAATGTTGTTTGGGGGGAGGAATATATTCCGCAAATCATGGAATCTTTAGAAGAAAATGATGTCCAGGCGACATTTTTTATTGGAGGACAATGGGCGGAAAATTTTCCGGAACTTGTCCGCGAGATTGCGCGTGCCGGACATGGAATAGGTAATCATGGTTATTCACATCCCCATCCGGATCGAATATCTCTGGCCGCTAATATTAATGAAATTAAACAAGCGGAAAATGTCATAACCGGTATTACCGGGACAAAACCGGTACTATTTGCTCCACCGTACGGTGAAAGGGGAGATGTGGTTTTAAAAGCCGCAGAAGAAACCGGATATAAAACCATTTTATGGAGTATAGATACGATAGATTGGCAACGTCCGGACCCGTCAATCATATTAAACCGGGTGCTTACAAATGCTCACAATGGAGCCATAGTATTGATGCATCCTACCGCGCCGACAGTTCATGCCCTGCCGCAAATAGTCACAGAATTGAAAAAGCAGGGTTTTGAATTGGTAAAAGTATCCATTATGCTTGCCGGGTTAAAGACAAAATCACTACCTTAATCTACGGGGAATCGTTTTAGTTATGTTAATAATTAATATAAAAAGTGGGGAACCTGGTTAGAGAAAAAGGAAGTGGTTTAAAGTGAAATGCAAATTTAAAGTTATGAGTTTTTTACTTCGAGGGTTTGTTTTTACTATCCTTTTGACAGTTACTGCTAATATTGTACCCGCTCACGGTGGTATGCCTGACGTTCCCGCCGTGACAGCCAAAGCCGCCATATTGATGGATGCAAAAACCGGCCAGGTTATTTATGATAAAAATGGGGAACAGAGGAGGCCGCCGGCCAGTACAACCAAAATTATGACCGCACTATTGGCTCTTGAAGGAGGAGACTTGCAGCAAGAAGTAACCGTTAGCCCTAGAGCCGCTTTGGTCGGGGAGGCCAGTCTGGATCTTCTGCCGGAAGAAAAGCTGAGCCTGGAAGATTTAATTTACGGTGCCATGCTTAAATCGGGAAATGACGCTTGTGTTGCAATTGCCGAACATATTGCCGGTACGGAAGCGAACTTCGTTCTAATGATGAATCAAAAGGCTAAATTAATCGGTGCAATAAATACCAATTTCATAAACACTAACGGTCTTCCTGCCAAGAACCATTACACGACCACACGTGATTTGGCTTTAATTACCCGTTATGCTTTAAAAAATTCGACTTTTAAAAAGATTGTCGGCACTCGAAGCAAAGTAATTGGGACGCAAAACAAGCATTATTTAAATAATACCAACCGTCTGTTATGGAGCTGTTCCTGGGTGGACGGTGTAAAGACCGGTACTACCAATGAAGCGGGGAACTGTTTAGTGGCTTCAGCTACCAGAGAAGGCCGGCAGTTAATCAGCGTTGTGTTTCACAGTACTGATCGCTGGCAAGATTCAATTAAACTTTTAAATTACGGGTTTGAAGGTTTTGAGTATGTCCGGTTATTAAGAAAGGGCGAGTTTTTTGATACCATCAAGGTTAAAGAAGGCCGGGGCCAAGAAATTGGAGCCGTGGTATCTTCCGAAATAGGTGTAGTAAGTAAAAAAAATCAGCCGGATGAATTGGAAAAAATTGTTGAAATAAACCACGACTTGAAGGCACCGGTTTATAAAGGCCAAAGGGTTGGGCGGATCACGGTTCTGGCAGGCGGGAAAGTGGTGGGGAGCGTTGATTTAATTTCCGACCGGGATATAAAAGCAATGCACCCGTTAAATATATTTTTAAAATTATTTAACGTCAGTTGTAATAATACTCCGGGGTTAAAAACGCAGTAATAAGCAGCATCATTACTTAACAAACTGATTATTATCCAAAATGAAAGATTTGAATGGATTATACGTAGAGGAATCACATGTCTGCTTAACGAATAATTAAGTATGGTATTTGAGGAGGAATTTTAAATGTACCAGAAGGTAGTTCTTGATCGTAAAGTAAACATTCTGATAGAAAATATTCCGCATGTGCGTTCAGTGGCGATAGGTTTTTGGGTAAATGTAGGTTCAAGGGATGAAATCGCTGACATAAACGGCATATCACATTTTATCGAGCACATGATGTTTAAAGGCACACAAAAACGTACGGCAAAGGAGATTGCTGAAGCTCTTGATGCGGTAGGTGGTTTTTTGAATGCCTTTACGACCAAGGAATACACTTGTTATTATGCCAGGGTTCTTGACGAACATTTTGATTTAGCGGCAGAGATTTTAAGCGATATGATTTTTCAACCTCAATTTAACCAACGGGACATTGAAAAAGAAAAAAATGTAATCATAGAAGAAATAAAAATGTATGAGGATACTCCGGACGAACTGGTGCACGACGTATTTGCCGGTTCAATGTGGCAGGAACATGCCCTGGGGCTGCCTGTGATAGGAAGTGCAGAGGTAATTGCAGGGCTTTCAAGAAAACAATTATGTGAATTTTATAAAAAGCATTACACTCCCCGAAACATGATAATATCCGTAGCAGGAAACATCGAACCTGAAAAGGTAGTGGACAAACTTAAGAATATCTTGGACCTCAAGAAAGATAAGGTATTGGCCAGGAAAATGATTACACCGTTGTCATGCAAAAAAACAAATTGTTGCAACAAAAAAACCGAGCAGGTACACCTTTGTATAGGTACCCCCGGTTTTAGTTTGGATAACAAAAACATATATACCTTTCAGGTAATTAACACTATCCTTGGTGGTGGAATTAGTTCCAGGTTGTTTCAGGAGATAAGAGAGCAGAGGGGTTTGGTCTATTCAGTTTTTTCTTACCACGCGTCTTATCATGATACCGGATTGTTTTGTATCTATGCCGGTTTAAGTAAACAAAACGTAGAACAGGTTTTGGATATTATATTTAAGCAAATCAGAGATATTCAGTTAAACGGCCTCAAGGATGATGAGCTGCGTAGAGCAAAAGACCAGATTAAAGGCAATTTATATCTAAGCTTGGAAAGTGTCAGTGCCAGAATGAGCAGATTGGGAAAATCCCAGATTTATCTGGGGAAGGTATTGCATCCGGAAGAAATTGTACATAAGGTAAGTGAGGTGACCCCGGATAAGATTCAGGAATTGGCCTTGTCAGCATTAAAACCTGAATGTTTTACCATGGCTACTGTTGGTCCTTGGGAAGACGGTAATATTTTTCAAAAAGTAATAAAACAGTTTTAAATATTAAAAAAGTGGGAGATGGCATGAACTTTTCAATTTCTGTACGGGTAAAAAAGATTTCTGAAAAAATTGGAGATACTATTCCATATCCCGGGTATGCTACGGCGGGAGCTGCTGGTCTGGATTTACCTG
Organism: uncultured Pelotomaculum sp.; assembly: GCA_964413055.1. GTDB lineage: Bacteria > Bacillota > Desulfotomaculia > Desulfotomaculales > Pelotomaculaceae > UBA3102. The sequence goes on from CAYPRB010000008.1 coordinate 54,417, forward strand.
CTTGCTTGGATGAACCAATGCTGGTGCCGCCTGGTGCCAGGGTCAAGATACCTACAGGTATTGCTATTGAAATACCGCACCGGAATATTGCGGGATTGGTTTTCCCGAGAAGCGGTCTGGCGGCTAAGCACGGGATATCACTGGCCAATTCAGTTGGAGTAATTGACAGTGATTACAAAGGTGAAATTATAGTTGTAATTTTGAATCATGCCGAAAAAGAATACATAATTAATCCCGGTGAACGGATCGCACAGCTTGTTTTTGTTCCGGTGTTCGACGTGGTGATTAAAGAATCGGAGCAGTTGGCTTTCTCCGAGAGAGGGGCAGGAGGTTTCGGTTCTACCGGTAAAATATGATTTTTCTTAATATTCCTGCTTTAAAGAGCAGGTTTTTTTATTTTGAGCCCGGCATATTTCCGGCATGTCCTAAATATTATTAATTACGGAGGTGGTGCCGTTGCTCTGGAAAGTAGTTTTTTGGGGTGTGTTTTTTTTACTGCTGATACTATCGGTTAAAGAAAGGACCCGTCAACTTAAATACCGGGAAAAAGATTGGGAATCAATTGGTGAAACCAGGTCCAGTCCACTATCTAAAGCGCTGGCAAATTTAATCGGTGTAGCTGGTGGTATTTATCTTTCTTTGATGATTATGATCACTTTTTTAGAAGTAGATCTTCCTAAAAGTATACAGGTTGGAGGAATAAGCCTGGAACCTCTGGCAGTGATATCAATAATATTGGCAGTGATTCATCCTTATTTGTATCTGGTTATTGACTCCTGGAAAAAAGTATGATCTGCTAAAAAGGTTTTAGAAGTCTCAGTTTTGGGGGATTAAAAATGCGTATGGGTGACTTGATTGGTAAAGAAATAGTAAATATATATAACGGAGCACGACTCGGCGTGGTTGGAGAATCAGATCTGGTTATAGATACGGATTCCGGTGCCATTCAATCAATTATTTTACCTAAAAAGAGCAATTTTATTAACTTTTGGGTAGACAGGCTGCAACTTGTCATACCTTGGGATGCGGTGAAAAAAATTGGTTCTGAAGTTATAATAGTGGAATTAGACCAAACCAGTCCCAACTGCAGGCGACTATCATTATAGCTTTTTTATAATCAACAGGTGTTTAATGAGTAATTACTTTTGTTTTTGATATACTAAGATACAAAAATCGGATGGAGGATAATATGTCCCGCCACCAGAGGGTTGAGTTAATAAAAAAAATATCTGAATTAAGAGGCTCTACTGTTATATGTTATATCACGGGAGACCGTGAAAATGTCAGTACCAGAATAGCTCCGGATGTAACCAAGGTTTTTTACCGGCATTTAGAAATGATTGGTCAATGCTCGAAGTTGGATTTATTTATTTATACCCGGGGAGGTGATGTGCTTACGCCTTGGCGCCTGGTCCACCTGGTGCGGGAGTATACTCCCAGTTTTAATGTACTGGTACCTTACCGGTGTTATAGCGCAGGCACCTTACTTTGCCTGGGGGCGGATGAAATTGTTATGGGTAAAATGGGGGAATTGGGTCCGATCGACCCAAGTGTGGTCAATGCTTTTAACCCTCAGGATCCAAACAATCCCGCAGCTAAAATTCCCGTGAATATTGAAGATGTGTATTCATATTTAGCACTGGCGGGTGAAAGGGCCGATGTATGCAGTAATGACCAGAAGATAAAAGCATTTTCCATACTTGCGGAACGTATCCATCCGTTGGCACTGGGAAATGTTCACCGTAACTACCTCTTAATCAGATCACTTGCGAAAAAATTACTGGCCATGCACCGGCAGTCACTAACGGAAGGACGTATTGAGCATATAGTGGACAATCTTACGGAGAAACTCTATGCCCATAATCATATGATCTCCCGGCGAGAAGCAACCTGTGAAATTAACCTGCCGGTAATATTTCCCGACAGCAATATGGAACCGTTGATGTGGTCGCTTTTTCAAAACTATGCCGAGGAATTGGTGCTTGGGGATTCTTATAATCCTGCCGATGAATTACAGGGAACAAGAACCGAATTCGAAGTTACCAGTGGGTATGTAGAATCTCTTTATGGTGCGGATGCCTTTATTTTTTCAGGAGTAGTTGAGAAAAGGGATTTTCCTGAGGCGGGACAGTTAAATGTTAATATTCTTAAGCAAGGTTGGAAAACGGTTTCATAGTAGAAAAATAATTATAGTTTAATTTAAAATTTATGCGAGGTGAAAGTTGTTGCCGGATTCTGATGGCAAGAAGAAAAATAGCCGGGTGCATTTTAATTATCGAATATATGAGCCCAAATACTATCTCTTAACCGATGGTTCAGGATATCCGCTGGCGGATTTTAGCATTCCCCATGCACAGATGCAGAAGGGTATAAGCTTGGTAGTTACGGAAAGCAGACCGGAGACGGTAAAGATTTTTTAAGAGTTAAATAGTAGCCGAAAGTAAAAAACAAGGTTTAAACCTTGTTTTTTACTTTCGGTAACCAATGATAAAATTCTTTTTTTACGCAATGGACACAGTTTTATTCTGTCTATCATTTGGTCGAGTTAATTGCGCTGTTGTATTGACATATTTAGTTATATATAAGACAATTAATTTTAAAAGTTGAGTCAAGGTTCTAATTATTTTTTTTTTAGTAGGGGGTAGACAATTGATAAAGGTTATTGTTGCCGGTGCCAGTGGACGTATGGGTCGTGAAGTAGTGAAAGCAGTATGGAATGCTGAAGATATGGAACTGGTCGGAGCAGTTGACGGGCAGGGAGAGAATAAGGATATCGGCACTCTGATGGAAACTGGGAAAATAGGAATTAATATTGATGAGAACCTTGAAGAATTATTAAACAGCACCAGGCCGGATGTAGCAGTTGATTTCACTTGTCCTGATTCAGTTTATCCGAATACAATTCGTTATCTTGAAAACGGTATTCGTCCTGTAGTGGGGACAACCGGAATGAATCAGGAGCAAATAAGCAGAATTATTGGTTATTCGAAAGAATCAAAAACGGGTGGTTTGATTGCACCCAATTTTGCAATCAGCGCGCTGTTAATGATTAAATTTGCTGCTGAGACAGCACGTTATCTTCCCCAAGTGGAAATAATCGAAATGCATCATGACGGGAAGCTTGATGCTCCTTCCGGAACTGCCATTAAAACTGCCGAGGCAATTATTGAACAAAGAGGCGGAGATATTTGCCAGGGTTCGCCTGCGGAAGTTGAAAAAATTGCCGGAGCCAGAGGGGCTGAATTTTCAGGAGGTATCAGGATTCACAGTGTAAGACTGGCGGGTCTGGTTGCACACCAGGAAGTCATTTTCGGCGGTCTGGGCCAAACTCTTACTATAAGACAGGATTCTATTAACCGTGAGTCTTTTATGCCCGGAGTGCTTTTGGGTATTCGTAAGACAATGCATTTAGAGAGGGTGGTATATGGTTTAGAAAAGCTTTTGTTTGAATAGGTTTAAAAGGCATGACAAGCACCTCCATACCGGAAAACACATATACTGTTGGTAAACATACAACAGGCAGAAGGTTTGATGGTTTATGGTATTGCGGCCAAATCTAAAAGGAACAAGTATTGCCGTTTTAGGTGGGGATGCCAGAGAGGTTTTTTTGGCAACTGAGCTTGCGATGTCCGGTGCTACCGTTAAGGTGGCGTATCTTCCTGTAAAAGGCGATACCGTTGGTATTATTCCGTGCCGGAAGCCTGAAGAAAGCTTGAAAAATGTTCAGGCGGTTATTTTACCTGTACCGGGAATAAACGAGAAAGGGTATCTTTATTGTCCTTTGTCGGGTGAGCACGTAGATTTCAGCCATGCATTGGCACCGGTAATTCCCCAAAATACACCTGTTTTTGTGGGAACGGCAAGAAATTTACTGAAAGAGACAGCCCGGTCAAATAAGTTTCATCTTATTGAATTGATGAAACTTAATGAGGTCGCCATCTTAAATTCTATTCCCACAGCTGAAGGTGCCGTTCAAATAGCCATGGAAATGCTACCTGTTACTATCCACGGCAGTTCGGCTTATGTATTGGGTTTTGGGCGGACCGGCATGACCCTGGCACGGCTTCTTGGTTTGATGGGAGCACGTACCAGAGTGATTGCTAGAAGACCTGAGCATCTGGCGAGAATAGAAGCAATGGGACTGCTCCCGATTCCTTTTCTCCATATGGCTGATTACCTGGATGAGGCCGAGGTTATCTTTAATACCATACCTGCACAAGTATTAACAGGTGAAATATTAAAAAAAATTTCGTCTAATGCCGTTATTATAGATTTAGCTTCAGCACCTGGTGGTACCGACTTTCAGACGGCGGAGAGTTTGAAGATCAAGGCAGTTCTGGCACCGGGTCTACCCGGCAAAGTATCTCCTAAGACAGCGGGTCTGATCTTGGTACGTGTCATTACCAGGCTCTTGTTGGATGAGGTGCTTAATTAATAATTTGGCTTTTCGGTTTCGGAGGTGCTTTTCATGCGTTTAAAGGGTGTCAAGATTGGTTTCGCCTTGACCGGGTCTTATTGTTGTCTGGACACGGTATTGCCCCATGTAGGCAGACTGATGGATGAAGAAGCAGAAGTTTTTCCGATCATCAGCAGTATTGTCGATAGTGCTGATACTAAGTTCGGGACCAGTGATAAGTGGAAAAATATGTTGTTCGAGATGACTGGCCGGAAAGCCATTACTACTGTAATTGAAGCGGAGCCGATAGGTCCGCAAAAGCTGTTTGATGTAGTTGTTGTGGCGCCCTGCACCGGGAATACGTTGGCAAAGCTGACCAACGGAATAACTGATACCGCGGTGTTAATGTCTGTTAAGGCACAATTAAGAAATCAGCGTCCTGTGGTACTGGCAGTTTCCACTAATGATGGGCTTAGTATGAATGCTAAAAATATTGGAATGCTTCTTAATATGCGGAACATTTATATGGTACCATTTGGACAGGATAATCCGTTAGCAAAACCGAACTCTTTAATGGCCAAGTGGGATCTGATCACAGATACAATACTTGAGGCATTGAAGGGCAGACAGTATCAGCCGGTATTAATTATGCGTTAATTTAGATTGATTCCAAATATATCTACTTCCCGGTCCGGACTTGACAGTAACCGGTTGATGCGGTAAACAATTTGTACGGGAGGGATTTATATAGTGAAAAAATATAATGTGGTTTTGGTAGGAGCTTCTGGAGCAGTCGGACAGGAATTGCTGAAAATCCTGGATGAAAGAAACTTTCCTGTAGGCGGGTTAAAGCTTTGTGCCACCACCCGTTCCGCAGGCAGGCAGTTTAATTTTAGAGGAAACACATATACGGTTGAGGTGACTACACCAGAATCATTTGAAGGGATGGATATTGCTTTTTTTGCGGGAGGTCCGGCAAGTTTGGAATTTGCTCATGCCGCTGTTGAACGGGGTGTGGTAGTTATAGACAACAGCAGTAATTTTAGAATGGATCCCGCAGTGCCACTGATAGTACCGGAGGTTAATCCGGAAGATGTTAAGGAGCATAACGGCATAATTGCCAATCCTAACTGTTCGACCATCCTTATGGTGGTCGCGTTAAAGCCCATCTATGATGCCGCGAAAATAAAAAGGGTGGTGGTAGCAACTTATCAGGCGGTGTCCGGGTCCGGTCTGGGTGCTATTGAAGAACTAACGACACAGACCAGAGCGGTATTAGATAATAGCGAAATTACGGCCAAGGTGTATCCTTACCAGATTGCTTTTAATTTGATCCCGCATATCGATGTTTTTATGGACTTGGATTATACCAAAGAAGAGTGGAAAATGGTCAGGGAGACTAAGAAAATATTACATGATGAATCTATCGGCATAACTGCTACCACCGTGAGGGTTCCTGTATACCGGAGTCATTCGGAAGCAATAAATATAGAAACTGAAAAGAAAATAAGTCCCATGGAAGCTAAGAAGTTGTTCGCACAGTTTCCTGGAATAATTGTCTTGGATGATCCCGCTGAAAATAAATACCCCATGCCACTGCTTGCATCCAACCGTGACGAGGTCTTTGTCGGCCGGATCAGAGAAGATAACAGTATTACCAATGGTTTGAATATTTGGGTCGCAGCGGATCAAATTCGAAAAGGTGCAGCTACCAATACGGTTCAAATTGCAGAGCTTGTGGTTAAATATGGGTGTTTTATAAATAAATAGCGTGTTTGGCGCAAGTACCGTTTCCTGGTAGGAATCCTTATTTCCAACAGTTGGAAGGGGAACGGATAATGAGCTTTGTGGTTTTAAAATTCGGGGGTACTTCCCTCGTGGATGATGAGCAACGGGAAAAAGTGGTTGCCAGGGTAATAGAGGCCAGGCAGGAAGGTCATTGCCCGGTAATTGTGGTTTCCGCTATCGGGAGAATGGGCGCGCCTTATGCTACTGATACACTTGTTTCCTTTGCCACTGCCGGTGGCAGGATGATTTCCTCCCGGGAGTCCGACCTTCTGATGTCTTGTGGTGAAGTAATTTCAGGGGTGGTTTTATCGGCTACTATACAAAAAGCAGGTTATCCGGCAGTTTTTCTCACTGGTGCCCAGGCTGGAATAATTACCGACCAAAACTATAACCAAGCGCGCATTTTAAGAATCAACTCTCAATTAGTGGTTAAATATGCCCGGCAGGGGAAAATAGTAATCGTGGCGGGTTTTCAGGGAGTTACTGAAGGAGGAGAAATTACAACACTGGGCAGGGGTGGCAGTGATACAACGGCTGTGGCGTTGGGCATTGCCCTGGACGCGGTCCGGGTTGATATTTTTACTGATGTTGAAGGAATAATGACCGCTGACCCGCATATTGTTTCCGACGCCAGGCTTCTGGAAGCTATCACCTATAATGAGATTTGTCAGTTGGCGCGTGAAGGTGCCAAGGTAATTCATCCCAGGGCTGTGGAAATGGCTATGCTTAAAGGGCTCCCATTAAGGATAAAATGTGCTTTTGGTAACACATCCGGCACCTTGGTATCTTCCCACAGGAAGATATCCAATGAAACTGTTGATGTTTCCAGAGACCGGCTCATAACCGGTATTACCCATATTTCCAATATCACCCGGATTAAAGTGGTAACCGGCTGTTCTATAGATATAACTGAATTTCAAAAGAAAATATTCAAGGCACTGGCTTTGGCTGGTATCAGTGTGGATTTTATTAATGTGTACCCGGAAGCGATTTACTTTACCGTGGAGAGTCCTACCGTAGCTAAGACTATCAATATTTTGGAAAATATGGGGAGCAGCCCGGAAATTTTACCCGATTGTGCAAAAGTTGCGGCCGTAGGAGTTGGTATGACTGGTGTGCCGGGGGTAATGGCAAGTATAGTGGAGGCACTTGCCGAAGAAAAGGTTCAAATTTTTCAATCGGCGGATTCTTATACTACAATCTGGGTGCTGGTTAAGAAGGAAGATATGGAAAAAAGTATCCGGGCCCTGCACCGCCGGTTCGGACTTAATTTGCCAAACTGAAAAAAGGAAGGTGAAAGAATTGAAAAACGATTTCGGCCATTTGCTTACTGCAATGGTCACACCTTTTAATGAAGACATGACCATAAATTACAGCCTGGCCAGAAAGTTGGCCCTTCACCTTGTTCAATCCGGGTCGGACGGACTGATTGTGGCCGGTACTACGGGAGAATCCCCGACACTGTCCAAAGAAGAGAAGGCCGAACTTTTCAGGGTAGTAGTGGAAGAAGTGGGGGGCAAGGCCGTGGTTTTGGCCGGTACTGGAGGAAATGCTACTCATGAAAGTATTGCCCTGACCCAGGTCGCACAAAAAGCCGGGGTAGACGGGGTTATGTTGGTAGCGCCTTATTATAATAAACCTTCGCAGGAGGGTTTATATCAACATTTTAAAAAGGTAGCGGAAAGTACGGAGCTTCCCGTGATGCTGTATAATGTTCCCGGAAGAACTTCGGTAAATATATTACCTCAGACGGTAGTGAGGCTGTCGCAGTTGGAAAATATTGTTGCTATTAAAGAAGCTGGCGGTAAAATGGATCAGGTAAGTGAACTATGCCGATTGTTGCCGGAGCATTTTGCCGTATACAGCGGAGATGACTCTCATACTCTACCGGTATTAGCACTGGGAGGTAAGGGAGTTGTCAGCGTTGCCGCCCATCTGGCAGCAAAAAGGATAAAAGAAATGATTTATGCCTACACCTCGGGCAATACCACCCTGGCTGCCGGAACGCACTTGGAGCTGTTTCCGTTATTTAGAGGAATGTTCGTTGCTCCCAATCCAGTTTCTGTTAAAACCGCTTTAAACATGCTTGGATGGCAGGTTGGCAGGCCCCGCCTGCCTCTGGTGGAAGCTTCGGCGGGTGAAAAAAAATTAATCAAAAACCTTCTGGAAGATATGAAAATTTTTTAAATTTACAGATATTTTCAGGTTTTATGGCCTTTGGAAAGTAAATATAAAAATAAGTTGTGAAGGGTTATAAAATGCAGTATAATTAATTTTAGTTTATAGAACGGCTTTCCTAAACCCAGAAGTCAATTTAATGTTTTCCCACCTTCTCCTAAACTTACTCACCAGTTGTGGTTACTAAATGCAGTTTATTCACGGGATAGGAGGTGTGAATTTGTCTAAAGAACAAAAATTGTCCCTCATTCCCCTGGGGGGGCTGGGGGAAATCGGAAAAAACATGATGGTGGTGAGATTTGGGGAAAATATTTTAATCATTGACTGCGGGTTAATGTTCCCGGAAGAGGAAATGCTGGGAATAGATGTGGTTATTCCGGATATTACTTATCTGTTGGAAAACCGTGAAATAATACGTGGGATTGTGCTTACCCACGGGCACGAAGACCATATAGGGGCCCTTCCCTATGTACTGCGCCAGATCAATGTCCCTGTTTACGGGACAAAACTCACCTTGGGTTTGCTGCAGGGTAAATTAAAAGAACAAAATATGATTAATAACACGGCCTTGCATACGGTGAAACCTAGAGACAGCGTTCGTATCGGCCCGTTTAAAGTTGAATTCATCAGAGTTTCGCACAGTATTCCAGACTCAGTGGCAATAGCAGTTCATACGCCATTGGGTGTAGTATTTCATACGGGTGATTTCAAGATCGACCAAACCCCGGTTGACGGGCAGGTGACTGATTTTCAACGCTTGGCTCAGTTGGGAGAAAAGGGCATTCTGGTCTTGCTCTCCGATAGTACCAATGTGGAAAGAACGGGTTACACAATGTCCGAAAGAGTTGTGGGAAATTCGTTCGATGAAACTTTCCGCCAGGCTAAAGAACGGATAATTATTGCTTCTTTCGCTTCAAATGTGCACCGGCTTCAACAGGCCATTCAGACTGCCTACAGGCACGGTCGCAAGGTTGCCGTGGTTGGCAGGAGCATGGTTAACGTGGTCAATATTGCATATGAGTTGGGGTATCTCAATATCCCACCCGGAGTTTTGATTGAACTGGATGAGGCCAACCGCCTGCCCAGAAACCGGGTGGTTATTCTGACTACCGGCAGTCAGGGTGAACCTATGTCGGCTTTAACGCGGATGGCTTTATCAGACCACAGGCAGGTGGAAATACTTCCTGGTGATACTATTATAATTTCCGCGACACCGATTCCCGGCAATGAAAAGCTGGTGGCGAGAATTGTCGACCAATTGTTTAAACATGGTGCGCAGGTAATGTATGAAGCGTTTTCCGGTATTCATGTGTCGGGTCATCCCAGTCAGGAAGAACTTAAGCTGATGATCAATTTAGTACGCCCGAAGTTTTTCGTGCCGGTACACGGTGAGTACCGGATGTTGATCAGGCATGCCGAATTGGCTAGGGACGTAGGAGTGGTACCGGAAAATATTTTCGTGGCGGAAAACGGTCAGGTGTTGGAATTTACCCGCCGAAAAGGACGTATGACCAATCGGGTTGCGGCAGGCAAGGTACTGGTGGACGGGCTTGGGGTTGGAGATGTGGGGAATATAGTTTTAAGAGACCGCAAACTTCTATCCCAGGATGGTATCATGATAATAGTTGTTACCATTAATCGTGAAACCGGTTTGGTAGTCGCCGGACCAGATATTGTATCAAGAGGATTTGTATACGTGCGTGAATCGGAAGAACTGTTGGAAGAGGCAAAAATAAAAGTTAAGTGTGCCCTCGATAAATGTTCAGATAAGGGTGTCTCAGAATGGTCAGCGATTAAATCCCAGGTAAGAGAGTCTTTAGGAAAGTTTCTATATGAAAAAACCAGGAGAAGGCCTATGATTTTACCAATCATCATGGAAATATAAAAAAATTACAGGATATATTGAGGTTACCGAAAAACCTATTTATATTCGGGTGTAGTTTTATAAAAAACCAGGAGTAAGGACAATGGTCATGCTTCTGGTTTTTATCATTTTGAATCTAATTGCCTTAGTATTCCAGTAGCTTTTGCAAAACATTAAGATTGCGTGTTTACTAACAGGCACAGTGTCCTTGATATCGGAAAAGCCCACATCGTAACTGTTTTTGGAACATCGTATTCAATATTGTCCGTGGGTTCCATGGTACAACGCATGAATCCGCTGGTTTAAAGATTACTGTTTAATATCCTCATTAAACAATTTTTGAATATAGCCATAATCAATGCTTTCTGAACTATCTCGGTAAAAGAATGGATCTTTTCGGATAGTATTACTTGAATTTATAATAAATTTTTTATAAATATTACCATTAGAATTATAGATTGTTGTTCTATAAGAATAGCCCATATAACCTAATGAGATCTTTTCTTTTTTGAGAGATATTTCATTGAGATTTGTAATGATATGGTTAATATCAGTTGTGTCTTTTATTGTAATTGATTTTCCCGTATTACCATTAAAGATTTCGATTTTAGATACCTCTGACGGTGCGATGTTGGTGATTAAGGAAGAAGAATTCCACCAAATTATACTTCCAATAATACCAACAGTAATGACACATAGTATTCCAATAAGTACGTTAATGTTTTGCACTTATTTACACTCCTATAAATTTTGATATAATAATAATTTTAACTTTTAATACCTTCTTCAAAGAATATTATACTACATTTTATCTGTTCTCTTATCCTGCCAAATACAACACTTAATTTTGCCTTGTCCAGTATCATTATACCATGTGTATTTTATATTTCTAAAGGAAAGGATACATAATAAAGCTGTCGGCAAAAAATAACCTCTAATGCCTATTGGGAGTGAACACAGTGAAAAATACTAATTACAACCCCGATCCGGCAATATTTCCTTACCATCCCGTGCCGGATAAAAATCCAGAACCCGAAAGGAGAGAAGCTCCGCGGCGTATTGAAGAACCTGAAAAGGATCCCGGGCCTGGTAAAAAAATTACGGGTAAAACCAAAAGTGGTATGGAAGCGATGAAAGAAATGGGGTCAACCCAAATTCCGGAGGTAAAAAGCAATATTCATTGCCTGACCATTATAGGCCAAATCGAAGGTCACCTGACGCTTCCGCCCCAAAACAAAACCACCAAGTACGAGCATATGATCCCGCAGTTGGTGGCATTGGAACAAGCGCAGGAGATTGAAGGAATATTGATCATTCTGAATACTGTGGGCGGAGACGTAGAAGCCGGATTGGCCATGGCGGAAATGATCGCCGGCATGTCCAAACCCACCGTTTCGGTGGTGCTTGGTGGCGGACATTCCATCGGTGTACCGATTGCAGTGGGGGCAAAGTATTCCTTTATAACCGATACCGCCAGCATGACGATCCACCCCATTCGTCTTAACGGGCTGGTAATAGGTGTGCCACAGACTTATGAATATCTTGATAAAATGCAGGACAGAGTGGTTAGGTTTGTCACCGGTCATTCCAGGATATCGGAGGAAGAGTACCGGGATTTAATGTTTCGTACCGGTGAACTGGCCAGAGACATCGGGACCGTATTAATAGGCAAAGAGGCTGTAGACATCGGATTGATTAATGCGGTAGGAGGGATTGGTGATGCAGTAAATAAAATCAATGAAATGATCAAAGAATGGAAAGGTGAATAGAAATGGAGGTGACCTTAAATGATTATCTATACACCAGTGCCGCTGGAACTTGTGTTGGAAGGTTTTGATACTACAAAATATCCTGAATATAAGGAGATTGAATATAAAGGAGTTTCCATGCTGGTGGAGGATACCGGTTTCGGAAAGAGAAAAATAATTAAGTTGCTAAGCACAAACCCATTTGATTATTTAAAAGCCGAATTGTCACCAGGAAATATCATTGACGGTTAAACAACTCCCGGATTTTACCGGGAGTTGTTTTATTATATTTTAGACCGGTCGGTTTGTGCTATAATGATAAAAGTGAAACCGGGGGTGTTGATATATTGACGGTGTTTCAGGCGCTTGTGTTAGGTGTAGTTCAGGGTTTAGGGGAATTTTTGCCAATTTCCAGTTCTGCTCACCTGGTTCTTGTCCCTTGGATTATGGGTTGGGCGTACAGTGGGATTACTTTTGATGTAGCCCTGCACATGGGGACATTGGTTTCTGTGGTGGCTTTTTTTGGGAAAGATTGGCTGGCAATTATTGCTAACGCATTAAAGCATGGATTTAAATCCGAGGGTTTATTGTTTTGGTGTATATTGGTTGCCACTATACCCGGAGCAGCGGCAGGTTATTTTTTGGAAGAACAAGCTGAAACCGTTTTCAGGACACCGCTTTTAATCGGTGTGATGCTCATAGTAATGGGAATCGTTTTATACTGGGTAGATAAAAAAGCCAAAACAAGAAAGGACATCAAAGGCTTGTCTCTGGCAGACAGTTTGTTGGTGGGGTTTTCCCAGGCGCTTGCCATTATTCCCGGGGTATCACGTTCCGGGGCAACTATGACTGCAGCAAGGGCGCTTGGATTTACACGTAAAGAAGCAGCGCGGTTTTCTTTCTTGCTCGCTACACCGATCATTATTGGAGCGGGATTGTATAAAATAAAAGATATTGCCCCGGGCGACATTAATGTTGCTTTCATAACCGGTGTAATATCTTCAGCAGTGGTAGGTTTTATCGCGATTGCTTTCCTGCTTAGGTACGTGGCTGAAAGGAGTTTTGCCGTGTTTGCCTGGTACCGTATGGTTTTGGGTTTATCGGTAATTATACTTTCCCTGGCCAGGGGGCTTTAAATTTCATGAAATAAATTATTCCTTTTAATACCCCTCATAAACAAAGGGGGTTTTTTTATGCCATTAAAAGGATAAATGGTAATAACTGTAGTATACTATTTTTGGAGGTTAAATATGGTAATACTAAAAAAGCTCAATGATGAAATTAAAAGCGAAATATTAGGGATAGTTTTGGCGGTTTTGGGTATTTTGGGTATATTCAGCCTTTTTTATCCTTATTCCGGATTAATAAGCAGTTTTGTTTGCGGCTTTCTAAAAAGTACTGCCGGAGAAGGAAGGTATCTGCCGCCTGTACTGCTAATTCTGGTTGGAGTCAGATTGGTAAGCAAACGCAACCGGATCGTGGTTTCTGAAAGAATGTACGGAGTTGTGCTTTTATGTCTGGTGGCCCTTTCTTTTTTTCATTTAATAATTCCTCTGGAAGATTCTTTTAGTGTAGGTGCTGCCGGTGACGGCGGGGGATTAATTGGGGCCCTGATTAGTTATATTCTTAGAAAATCATTTGGTATTTTCGGTACCTATATTATTTTGTCGGCTGCCGGTCTTGTGGCCGTGCTGCTTTTAACCAACCGGTCCCTTACTGCCCTTACTGGTAAATTGATCGGTAAAATACGGGAAGTTTTTAAAAAAGGCTATCAAAGTATGACAGGTTTTCTCTTCACTGAAGTAGAAGAAGACGAACAGGAAAATAATTTTCATTCTCCTGTTATTATCGACCATGAAGGAGAGCAAATTACCATATTAGAAACACTGCCGGCAGCAAGAAAACAATTTAAAGATGATCGTAATAGTTTAAATAACTCTAAAATAATAAAAAAAAAGGAAAAAGTTCCTAAAGTTAAAATTTTTGATAATAGTTTTAATAAAATTCAAGATAATGATCAAATTATATTACCACCAGCATTAAACCAGGAACGATTGTCGGAAAAACCTGCCTTTAAACTACCTTCTCTGTCTATTCTATCCCGACCGTACCGGGTGAAAAATGTTCGTTTTAATAAAGACATCAGCGAAAACATCCGTATTCTTGAGGAGACGATGAAAAGTTTTGGTGTCAAGGCGAAAGTTATTCAAGTTTCCAGGGGGCCGGCAATAACCCGGTACGAAATTCAACCTCCATCAGGAGTGAAGGTAAGTCGTATAGTAAGTTTAGCCGATGATATTGCTCTTTCAATGGCTGCTCCCGGGGTCCGGATAGAAGCACCTATTCCGGGAAAGGCAGCAGTTGGGATTGAAGTCCCGAACCGGGAGATTTCAAAGGTACATTTGCGGGAACTGCTGGAATCACAGGAGTTTACTGGTTCAGGTTCAAAGTTGACTGTCGCCCTGGGTAAAGATATTGCCGGTAATCCGGTAGTAGCGGATTTGGCTAAAATGCATCATCTGTTGATCGCGGGAGCTACAGGATCGGGTAAGAGTGTCTGCCTCAACACCTTGATTGCAAGTATTCTTTTCAAGGCCGGACCGGATGAAGTGAAATTTTTAATAATAGATCCAAAGATGGTCGAGTTAACGACCTATAACGGCATACCCCATTTGACTTCTCCGGTTATAACTGACCCCAAGAAAGCAGCAGGTGCCTTGCGTTGGGCCGTCAGGGAAATGGAAAACCGCTATGAATTATTCGCTGCGGCAGGAGTTCGGGACATAACCAGATATAACAGGTTAATCAAAAAGAAAGAAAAAGATAGCGGCAGGAAGCTGTCGCTGATTATAATAATTATTGATGAATTGGCAGATTTGATGATTATTGCGCCTGCTGATGTCGAGGACGCAGTTTGCAGACTGGCACAGATGGCCAGGGCCGCGGGTATTCACCTGGTGGTGGCTACTCAACGTCCATCAGTGGATGTGATTACGGGACTGATTAAAGCTAATATTCCTTCAAGAATTTCATTTGCTGTCTCATCTCAAATTGATTCCCGCACTATTTTGGATTTGGCAGGTGCAGAAAAGCTTTTAGGCAAAGGTGACATGTTGTTTTTTCCGGTTAGTGCTTCAAAACCGGTACGGGTTCAAGGTGCTTACCTCTCGGACCGCGAAGTAGAGGATTTGGTTAATTACTTAAAGAAGCAGGCTGAGCCGGTGTATTATGATCAGATATTAACAGATAACACCAGAGAAGAAGAATACCTGGAGTTGGAAGATGAGTTGTTGCCCAGGGCAGCACATATTTTTATAGAGGCGGGCCATGCTTCAATTTCAATGCTTCAAAGAAGGTTACATATAGGATATGCTAGAGCTGCGCGGCTGATTGATATCATGGAAAAGAAGGGTATAGTGGGTGGATATGAAGGAAGCAAACCCAGAGCGGTTTTAATGACGCTGGAACAATATGACCAGGTTTTTAAGAAGGGTATTTAATATTCGACTTAATATATTTTGCTAAAGAGGAAAATCTATAAGATCTTAACATTCATAATTGCGGAAGGTGTGGTCCAAAAATTGATTAAGGAGATTAATATAGAAGAAGCACTTAAAATGCAAGACGCTTTACTGATTGATGTGCGTTCTGAACAGGAGTTTTCAGAGGCGACCATACCAGGTGCCATAAATGTTCCATTGCTTAATAACCAGGAAAGGGCTGCGGTGGGGAAGGTTTACCGTCAGGAAGGGTATGAGGCCGCTGGAAGATTGGGGTTGGAGCTTGCAGCACCTCAACTTTGCACGAAGGTTGCATATGTGGATAAAATCATACTTGGTGAAAAAAAATTAATTCTGTTCTGTTGGCGTGGAGGCCAACGCAGCCGGTTTATGGCAACAATTTTTGATGCTGTAGGTTATAATGTTTTTCGTTTGGCCGGTGGTTATAAATCCTATCGGAGATGTGTGAATGCCTATCTAAGTTCTGAAGGACTAACGCAAAAAGCCGTTGTTTTATATGGCTTGACGGGAGTCGGAAAAACAAAAGTGCTTAACAGGTTAGCCCAGATGGGTCTCCCGGCATTAGATTTAGAGGGTTTAGCCAGACACAGGGGTTCGGTATTCGGGAAAATTGGATTGCCCCCTTCACCGTCACAGAAGGATTTTGAAGGCAAGATCGCGAATTTCCTAATGGAAGTTGGCCAAGAGGGTATTTTTATAGTGGAGTGCGAAAGTAAAAGAGTTGGTAAATTACTGGTTCCAAATCTAATTATTGACTCTATAGAAAAAGGATACCGGGTATTATTATATGCTTCTATGAAAAGCCGGGTAGAAAGAATTCAGAAAGAATATACTGCCGGACCTGGTGAGAATATAAAGCTGTTGCAGGATGCAGTATCTTGTTTAGCCAAAAAAATCGGTCATTCCAAAGTAGAAGAGTTGCAGAGGTCTCTCGAATCAAGGGAATTCTCATATGTTTTTACTTACTTGTTAAAAAATTATTATGACCCTTTGTATAAGTACCCTGACGTGCCCAGTAAAGAATTTGACTTGTGTGTGAATACCGAAGATATTGAGTATGCGTCAAAAATAATCTATGATTTTGTGGTTAGCCTTTAAAATGACCTGTTTTAAAAGCATATAATGGTGGGGGTGATTTAATGGATATCGGTGATAGGCTGAAAGAAGCTAGAATAGCAAACGGTCTTACTTTAGAGGCAGTAGAGGAAAAGACTAAAATTCGCCGCAAGTATATCAAAGCACTGGAGGAAGAGCGGTTTGAAGTTCTTCCCGGTCCTATTTATGCCAAGGCTTTTCTGAAAAATTACGCTAAATTTCTAAAGCTTGATTCCAGCGAAATACTGGAGATATATCACCAGCAATTTGCAGTGGAACAAATTCAAGGAGCGGCTAAAAGGTCTTCGGAAAAGGAAGTTGGGTCAGATCTTACAAAGAAACCGCGACACTGGTTATATTTTGCTGCTACCCTAGTGATATTGGGGTTGACAGTTTCGGTTTATTACGGTGTGATAAAAGCAATGCCGAATCAGGATGATCAAAGGAAGGAAATTGCACAACCACCGCTCTCTTCGGGGGAGCCGGCCCAGAAACCCGAAGGCCAGCTTCCTGTGGTGGAACCGGAACCACCGGTACAAGATCACGGTGTTGATTTGGTTTTAGATGTTAAATCAGGTAGGTGCTGGATTGGCGCAGAAATTGACGGTTCACCGGCATTTCAAGGTCTGTTGACAGCAGGGCAATCGAAATCTTTAACAGCCCAAGAGGAAATATATGTTACCTTGGGCAATGCCGGTGTGGTAGAAGTGCAATATAACGGGGAAAATCTCGGTTTCCTTGGAGATACCGGAGAGGTTGTAGAAAGAAGCTTTCCGGCCCGGGTACCGGAATGAATTTGAAAGGGGCTACTAGTTTATTCAACGGTAAATATTATTCCAATAACACCCGGACCAACATGAGTGCCGACTACTGAGCCGAGAGTCGAAAAAACTGGTTCATCATACATTAACAGCGGGGTTATTTTTTTGACCAGTTCTTTAAAGTCTGCCGGATTCATCCCGTGCACTATGGAACACATTGTTTTTTTACTCCCGGTATAATCAGAGTATATTTGCACTAATCTTTCAATCGCCCTGGTTTTACTTCTGATTTTTTCATGGGGTTGTACCAGCCCGTCTTTTATATGCAAAATCGGTTTTACATTCAGTATCGTCCCTAAGAACGCTTCCGCCTTGCCGATCCGTCCTCCGTGCTGAAGATATTTAAGGGTGTCGACAATAAAATACACCTGTATATTAGAAATAATGCGGTCTACAGTTTTTAAAATTTCCGGTTTTGTTCTTCCTTCATTTGCTAACTTAGCTGCTTTAAGTACAATCAATCCCAGAGCCATACTGACCTGCCGGGAGTCGATAACCTCGACATCTAAATCAGGCAACATTTCTTTGGCCAGTCTGGCGGATTGATAGGTGCCGCTCATTTCCGACGAAATATGGATAGAAATTATGCTACTCCCATCTGAAGCAAGTTTTTTGTACGCAGAAACAAATTCTGCCGGTGTTGGTTGTGAGGTACCCGGTATGTTATTTTTTTCCATTTGTTTGTATATCTGTTCGGTGGTTATATCAATACCATCCCTGAAAATTTCTTTTTCACCGAAAATAATTTTTAAAGGGATAACGGTAATTTCGTGTTTCGTTACCAATTCTTTTGGCAGATCGGCCGTACTGTCAGTAACTATTTTTATCCCGTTCATTGAAACCCTTCCTTCACTCAACTGAAATTATAAAATGATATACTGGTTGGCCGCCGTATTGCAATTCAAAATCCTGTTCTATGAAAACCTTCTGCATTTTACCGGCCAGTTCTTTCGCCAAACCGGCGTCTATGGCTTCTCCGCGGTACAGGGTAATGAGCAGGCCTTTTCCATCGATAATTTTTTCCAGGAGTTTCTTCAGTACCACTGTGATATCCGTTCCGTTGACAATTAAATCACCTTCGGCCAGGCCGATATACTCTTCTTTTTTTATTTCCATTTCTTTATAAGTCGTATCTCGTACCGCGGTCGTAATCTCACCGGTCTTAACGGATGAAAGCCCTGCTTTCATTTTTGTAACCATGGTGGAAAAATCATCCTGCGGGTTCAAGGTCAAGAGAGCACTAATACCCTGAGGTATGCTTTTAGCAGGTATTACGCTGATTTCCTTGCGGGAAAGCTTGCCGGCTTGCTCAGCGGCAAGAATTACATTTTTATTATTGGGTAATATGATGATTTTTTCTGCTGGCACTTCTTCTGCTAATGCTAAAATTTCACCCGTACTAGGATTAAAAGTTTGCCCTCCGGTTAGCACAGCATCCACACCGAGATTTTTCATAATATTGGTTAAGCCTGCACCTGCCCCGACGGAAATAATGCCGAAATGTTTATAACCATCCGGCGTGCTTTTTTCGGAAAGCTTGAGGCTTTGTTCTGCCATATTATTTATTTTCAGATCATGCATGGTTCCGTATCTAAGACAGCTTTCCAGAACCATTCCCGGGTGATTGGAATGGATGTGAATTTTAGCAAGTTCTTTATCGCCGACTACCATCAAACTATCGCCATATGGTAAAAGTTTATTTTTAATTTCTTCAAGAGGCAGATTTTCGCCTTTTAATAGGAGTTCGGTACAGTAAATACAATCTATTACCTGGGTAAGTTCGTTTTTTTTAAATTGGTCATGAAAAGGTTTTTCAGGCGCCTTTTTAAAAACCGGTTTCTGAATGTTTTTTGCTGCTGGGGAAGCAGACTTCAGGGCATGTAAGAAACCTTCCAGGATAACCACAAAACCTTTGCCACCGGCATCTACCACGCCGGCTTGTTTTAAAACGGGAAGCAGGTCGGGAGTTTCCTGTAAAGCGGTTAAAGCGTGATGGATCATGGTGACCATGATCCGGAGCAAATTTTCACTATGCTGGGCGGCAGCTCCTTCAGCTGATTTTCTTACCACTGTGAGGATAGTACCCTCAACCGGGCTCATTACGGCGCTATAGGCTTTTTGAGCGCCGTCTTTAAGGGCATTAATGATATCCGAAGCAGAAGCTTTTTCTTTGGTTTGCAACGATCGGGCAAAACCGTATAGAAATTGAGAAAGAATAACTCCTGAATTACCCCGGGCACCAATCAAGCTCCCTCTGGCAGAAGCTTCCGCTACCAGACCGATATGACTGGAATCCATTTTGCATGCCTCATCAACTGCAGAGAGCAGCGTTTGATACATATTGGTGCCGGTGTCACCATCAGGAACGGGAAAAACATTCAGGGAATCTATTTCATCTTTTGATTGTTTAAAAAAGTCGATTGCTCCCCGGAGCATCATTTTAAGGTCGGTTCCGTCAAATGAGTATATTAACACATTCTTCCTCCCGTTTGTTATTTTCCAATATGAGTTTCGACGTTTTATTTGATTTTCCTTTGCTGGCAACAATTAAGAAGAATTTAAAATTTTGATTTAATCAAACATCTAGACACTGTATGACATTGTTGCGATGATTTTTTTCCTCCCTTTGACTTTTTTCTTTACAGGTTGTACATTAATAAAGAATGGAAAGGATGGGAATTATATTTTTTCGCGTCAGGAGATGGAGTATGACTGTTAAAGTAGGATTGGTAAGCCTGGGTTGTCCCAAAAATTTGGTTGATTCAGAAGTAATACTGGGGTTTTTAAAAAACGCAGGTTTTGAAATAACCAACCGTGAACAGGATGCTGAAGTGCTTATTATAAATACGTGTTCCTTTATTAATGATGCCAAGGAAGAATCTATCAAGACTATTATTCAACTTGCACGGTTAAAAAACGGAGGGAACTGCCGCGCCCTTCTGGTAACCGGTTGCCTGGCGCAACGTTATGAAAAAGAATTACTGGCTGAAATGCCGGAGATAGATGCATTGATCGGGACGGGTTATATTACGGATATTCCTGCAATAATACCAAGGGTTTTAGCGGGAGAAAGTTTTTCACGGGTTGGCATACCCGGGTACCTTCATACTTCAAATACGCCAAAGATACAAACCACACCACGGTATACAGCTTATCTGAAAATAGCGGAAGGTTGTAATAATTGCTGCTCTTATTGTATCATACCTGCTTTAAGAGGAAAATACAGAAGCAGAACCATGGAAGATATTTTAAACGAAGCCGTAAAGCTGGTTGAATACGGAGTAAAAGAGTTGATTCTTGTAGCCCAGGATACCACATTTTACGGAATTGATCTTTACGGCAGGCCGGTTTTAGATGATTTAATAAGACGGTTGGCTGCAGTGAAAGACCTGGTTTGGTTAAGAATACTCTATACCTATCCCACTTTAATAACTGACGGACTTATAAAACTACTGGCGACGGAAGAAAAATTATGCCGGTACCTGGATATGCCCCTCCAGCATGCGGAAAATGAGATCCTCAAAAAGATGAACCGGTACAGCAGCCGGGAGGAAACTGTGCGACTGGTAAAAAAACTGCGTGCGGATGTACCCGGTATTACTATACGGACCTCTTTTATTGTAGGATTTCCAGGTGAAACAGAGCAAGGTTTTCAAGAATTGCTTGATTTTATGGAGGAATTAAAATTTGACCGGGTGGGGGTTTTTGCATATTCGAGAGAGGAAGGTACAGCAGCGGCAATACTGCCCGGTCAAGTGCCGGAAGAAATAAAACAAGAAAGATGTCACCGGGCTATGTTCCAGCAACAGAAGATTTCCTTGGAAAAAAATTTAAAAAAAATCGGGAAAGTAATCACGGTTTTAGTGGAAGAACGCAGTCTGAAAAAGCAGGGTGTATATATAGGGAGAAGTGAGGGGGATGCTCCGGACATAGACGGTAGAGTGCTCTTTAAATCAAATTTGGTTTTACAACAGGGTGAAATAGTAAAAGTTTTAATTAAGAACGCCCGGGAATATGACCTGAGCGGGGAACTAATTCAATGAATCTACCCAACCGGTTAACACTTGCAAGGTTATTTCTAATCCCCATATTTTTAATTGTGGCGTCGATGAGGTTTGACTACGCCGATTATTTAGCTGCTGCTATTTTCATCCTGGGTGCTGCCACCGACGGACTGGATGGATATATTGCCAGAAAAAACAAGCAGGTGACATTGCTTGGAAAATTTATGGACCCCTTGGCAGACAAAATTCTGGTTTCAGCGGCTTTAATCGCTTTGGTTGAACATAACCTGTTGTCCGGTTGGGTAGCAGTGGTAATTATCAGCAGAGAGTTTGCCGTAACCGGATTAAGAGCCGTTGCGGCTACAGAAGGAGTGATCATGCCGGCAAGTATTTTGGGGAAAATTAAAACGGCAACCCAGATTGTAGCAATAGTAGCCATGTTTATAGGAGATATTCCGTTTAAGGTTTTTCATTTTATTTTAACCTTAGGTCATGTAGCCATGGCCGTGGCAGTAGTGTTTACTATCTGGTCCGGTATGGATTACTTTTTGGCAACCTGGAAATTATTAAAGAGAAAAGGTTACTAAGAAAGAACGCTGTTGATATGTGACAGGGTTCTTTCATACCAGCTATTTACTAAGGAAACAAAGCTGTCTTTTATGCTATAATTATGTAACAGTATTGCTATCTTGGGCCTTGGAAAGGGAGAACTGCATGCAGTGGCGAGGTTTAAAAATACCTGTGATTATATTTTCCCTGTTGGCAGGGATGGCCGTTATTTTTGGCATGCAGTGGTTATATCAAAAATTGAGTTTTCAGGAACCGCTGGACGCTACCTTGGAAAAAAATCAGGTAGTGGAATCATATCAGTTAAGCAAAGTAGACCGCCAGTACCTGATAGAAATAAATATTAACAATGATGCTGACTTGATGGATAACTATAAAGAAATCCATAAGGAAATTAACCATATTATGGGTAAGCGTTCTTTTGAGTTAAGAATTATTGATGATAGCGACGATATTCTAAATCAGGTTTGGTACAATAGCCAGTATGCCGTTTACCAGGCTGTCGTCCAGGGGAACTACCAGGATATGGCGGCGGTGGTCAACCGCGAGGCGGAAGCGTTAGGTGCTGAGGCCGAAATAAATTTGGACCGGGAAAATATTTATTTTAGAATCAAACACCAGGGGCATGCTCTTGATAAAATAATTCCCATTAATGTGGGATTTTACGGTAATACCAGTATGTTACCTGCTGGAGGTGAAGATGGTTAATGCTTAAAGAAATTAGTATCGGGCTAGGTTTAGCGGCTGTGATCTCCCTGGCAGCATTAGGTTATGAGATCACCCCGTTCGTCTTTCTTTTAGTAGCAGCAGGGGGTCTTTACTACATTATTAGGGCTAGAGGTTTGATTGATACCAAGAATTTTGAGAGTGTAAGTAATTTAAGAATCGAAGAAACATCATTCGAAGATATCGGTGGACAAGAATCTGCTATTAAAGAATTAATAGAAGGGTTGGATTTTATCAAGAATTATGATGATATTAGACAACTAGGGATACGTCCCTTAAAAGGTATTCTGCTTACCGGTCCGCCCGGCACTGGAAAAACACTAATGGCCAGGGCTGCTGCCAGTTATACCGATGCTGTATTTCTTTCTACCTCCGGTTCGGAATTTATTGAAATGTACGCCGGTGTGGGTGCGCAACGGGTAAGGAAACTATTTAAAACGGCAAGGGAAAAGGCGTTGCGCAAGCAAAGAAAAAATGCGCTTATTTTCATTGACGAGCTTGAAATATTAGGTGGCAAAAGGGGACAAACTACCAGCCATTTGGAATATGACCAGACTTTGAACCAGTTATTAGTGGAAATGGACGGTCTTAAGGTTGACGATAAAGTAAGGGTACTGCTGGTGGCGGCTACAAACAGGGCCGATATGCTTGACCCGGCCTTGATAAGACCGGGGCGTTTTGACCGCCAGGTTAAAGTTGATCTGCCCGACAAAGAGGGAAGATTGGAGATCTTAAAGTTGCATACCAGTAATAAACCCCTGTCTGAGGATGTAGACCTGGAAATAGTTGCTAAGGAAACCTTTGGTTTTTCGGGGGCACATCTCGAAAGTTTGGCCAATGAAGCAGCTATCCTGGCTATGCGGGAAGATTGTAAGGAAATATCGCAATGTCACTTTAACGAATCAATTGACAAGGTAATGATGGGAGGCAAACTTGATAAAAGACCTGCAAGGGAGGAGATGAGGAGGGTGGCCATTCACGAACTGGGTCACGCCTTGCTCAGTGAAGTTGTGCGTCCCGGTTCTGTTTCCACACTTACCATTACACCCCGGGGTGATGCCCTGGGATATATGCGCCAGACTCCTGAAGACGATACCTATCTGCATACTAAAGATTATTTGGAGGACCAAATTGCTGTAATGCTTGCCGGGGCTGTATCTGAGGAAACTATTTTGGGAAATCGCAGTACCGGTGCATCGGGAGATTTTGAACAAGCGATGCGCGTTGCGGAAACAATTTTACGGTCCGGAATGTCCAAATTGGGCATAATCTGTCCTGAAAGTTTGCCGCAGGGTTTAAAACACCGTACCCTGGTCGGTATTGTTAAAATACAGGAGGAGCGGGTGAAAAATCATATTATTAATTCAAAACAGATATTTAATCGGGTGGTCGAAATGCTGATGGAAAAAGAGAGAATCTCCGGAGAACAGTTTCGCCTGATACTATACGATAAAGAAGGTGCTCAAGTTACTGTGCCAGCTGAATAAAATTGGATAAAAATTGATCACGTTAAATTTGCAAACCACCGTACCGGTAATTTAATGCGGAACGGTGGTTTTTAATGTTAAGGTTTTTTGGTTATTTAAATTCGTGAATATGGTATAATTTATAAGATAGGGGATGAGATTGTTTATGAAAGCAGAATTGATTTTTACCGGTTCTGAATTATTGTTGGGTCATATTTTAAACACCCATGCCCAATATTTGGGGTTGAGGTTGGCCCGGATGGGTATAGAGGTAGTATTACATACAACTGCCGGGGATAACCAGGAAAGGTTGGAGCAGGTTTTCAGGCAGTCATTGGAACGTTCCGAATTGATTATCACTACCGGGGGCTTGGGACCTACCACTGATGATCTGACCAAGGAAATATTTTCTGAGGTTTTAGGTCTGCCAATGGTTTTAGATAAAAACTTGCTTGCCGAACTAAAAAAATTTTATTGCCGCCGGGGCTTGGATATGCCCGCAAGTTTGGTTAAACAGGCTTATTTGCCGAAGGGTGCGCAGATATTGCTTAACAAGCGGGGAACTGCTCCGGGAGTGCTTATTAAAAAAGGAAATAAAATTGTCATTATGCTTCCCGGTCCTCCAGGCGAACTTAAAGTTATGTTTGAAGAGTCCGTGGTCCCGTTTCTTTCGGATAAGTTGCAAGGCAAGACATTGATGAGGTATAAGGTTTTAAGACTCACCGGTATTTCTGAGTCAGCGGTTCAGGAGCAAATTGGAGAATTAGGTGGTCAGGGGAATCCGGGCATTGGCTACATGGCTAAGCCGGGTGAAATCCAGGTGCGGATTGCGGCAAGTTCGGGCAGTATCAAGGAGACTGATAAGATGGTAGATGAGCTTGCTGATAAAATTAAGAAGCGTCTTAAGGATTATATTTTCGGTTTTGATGACCAAGTGTTGGAAGAAGAAGTGGGTAATCTTTTAAAGGACGCAGGGCTTTCAATCGGAGTGGCTGAGTCATGCACCGGTGGTTTAATTACTGCAAGACTGACGGAAATACCGGGAAGTTCGAAATACTTAAAAGGCGGAATAGTTGCTTACAGTAATGAAATAAAAAATAAATCGCTTGGTGTGGCTTATGGCATCCTTGAAAGGTACGGTGCCGTCAGTAAGCAAACTGCGATGGCTATGGCTGAAGGGATAAGAAAAGCGGTGGGTTCTGACATTGGTCTTGCCGTGACCGGTATTGCCGGTCCTGGTGGTGCATTGCCCGGCAAACCAAGGGGGCTGGTTTATGTGTCCTTATCTGACAGTAAGATGACCTTTTATAGGAAATACTGTTTTCCGGGAGACCGTTCGGCCGTGAGGCAAGGTGCCGTAAATGCTGCTATGAATATGGTAAATATTCACTTGACCGGAAAAGATTAAAGCAGGCTTTTATTTAAATTAGCATGCTAATTAATTTTTCATATATTGACAAGAAAAGGTAAGCGTCATATAATCAATACGAACATGCGTTCACTACATAGAAAGGAAGCTGGTATTATGTCGGATAAAAAAAGGGCTTTAGAGCAGGCTTTACTACACATAGAACGTCAGTTTGGGAAAGGATCGGTTATGAAGCTTGGGGATACTCCGGCAAAGTTAAATGTAGAAGTGATTCCAACCGGTACACTAGCGTTGGATGCGGCCCTGGGGGTGGGTGGTCTGCCTCGCGGCCGGGTAATTGAAGTATTCGGACCGGAATCATCCGGGAAAACTACGGTGGCACTCCATGCTATATCTGAAGCTCAAAAAGTGGGAGGAAATGCTGCTTTCATAGATGCTGAACATGCCTTGGACCCGGTCTATGCCGGCAACCTGGGAGTTGATATTGAAAATTTGTTGGTATCTCAACCGGATACCGGTGAACAGGCATTGGAAATTACAGAAGCTTTAGTCCGGAGCGGTGCTATAGATATGATCGTTGTAGACAGTGTGGCGGCGCTGGTGCCAAGGGTTGAAATCGAGGGGGAGATGGGTGATTCCCATGTTGGGTTGCAGGCTCGCCTGATGTCTCAAGCCCTGCGTAAACTCACCGGGGTAATAAGCAAATCACGTACTACGGTTATTTTCATTAACCAGATCCGGGAAAAGGTTGGGGTTATATATGGTTCACCTGAAACCACAACCGGTGGCCGGGCGCTTAAATTTTACTCTACCATCCGGCTGGAAGTGCGGAAACAGGAAAATATCAAGCAAGGAACTGATATCATTGGTAACCGGACCAGAGTCAAAGTGGTTAAGAATAAAGTAGCTCCCCCCTTTAAAAAGGCAGATTTTGACATCATGTATGGAAAAGGGATATCTAAAGAAGGAAGTATATTGGACCTAGCTGTTGATTTAAAACTGATTAATAAGAGCGGTGTGTGGTATTCGTATGGGGAGCACAGGCTTGGTCAGGGTAGGGAAAACGCAAAAGAATACCTTAAAGAACATCCGGAAATCACTGGTGAGATAGAATTTAAAATTTGCCAGTCCCTCAATATCAGTAGTAGCTTAAAAACTTCCTTCTCAAACGTGCCGGGGGCAGACCTTTTAAATGAAAACTGAAATAAATCGAGCTTTATCGTTTGCTTGTAAATTATTGGCTAAACATAGGCGTACCCGTCGTGAGTTAGAATTGCGTCTGAAGCAAAGAGGCTTTTCTGACGAAATATCCCACCAGGTCATCGAAATGGTAAATAACTATGGGTATATTGATGATCAGGCTTATTCGCGGTTTTGGGTAAAAAATAGAATGGTAAAAAAAGGTTTTGTATTGTTAAAGCAGGAGTTGTTAAACAAGGGGGTTGCAATAAATATTATTGAAGATGTCCTGGCGGAATATGGGCAGGAAGCGGAATATAGGGCAGCTCTAAGATTGGTTGAAAAAAAGATGGGTTTGTCCGGTAATAATTGTTCCGTTTCCCGCCTGGCGTTTTTTTTAAAATACAGGGGGTTCTCAAGTGAGGTTATAGGTAAAATTTGTCGCGAGTTTAGTGACCGTGGTTGAGTCTTGACATCTATCAAAAAAGTCTGTACAATTAATGATGAATGCTGGGAGAAAATAGAATTAAGATGCTACTAAATACGGTTTTATATAGATAAAACCAAATAGATACGGGTAAAAGTTTAACCGGTAGTCAGTGCGGTTAAACTAAAAACTAGTGCCTATTTTTAGGCTTACTTTTTTGCCGTTTCTAATCCAATAAAATAAGTAGTATCTGGTTCGTTTTCTACCGAGTTATACTCGGTGTTTTTTTTGTCAGGCCAAAAAACAAGCTAAATTTGATTGGAATGAGGAGGTGAGATTAATGGATGTTAATATTTTATTTTTTACCGGCATTGCGCTGGTTGCTTTTTTGGTAGGGTATCTTATTAGAAAGTATTTAATTGAAGCGAAAATTGCTTCCGTAGAAACAGAAGCGAAAAGGATTTTGGAAGAAGCCGAAAAAAATGCTGAGGCCCAAAAAAGGGAAGCCATTTTAGAAGCTAAGGAAGAAGTTTTGAAATTCCGCAACGAGGTTGAAAAAGAAAGCCGGGAGCGGAGGTCGGAGCTTCAAAGATTGGAACGCAGGCTAATGCAAAAAGAAGAGACCTTGGACCGCAAGGTTGATTCAATCGAGAAAAAAGAGGAGATACTTAACCAGAAGAAATCTGAAATAGAGACAACCAAAGCTAGATTATCAGAGATTTATAACCAGCAAATAAGTGAATTGGAACGCGTATCGGGTATGAGTTCCGAAGAAGCAAAACAGATGTTGCTTTCGGGTGTTGAAAAAGAAAGTCAACATGAGGCAGCGTTGTTAATTAAAGATATAGAAAATAAAGCCAGAGAAGAAGGCGAAAAGCGTGCTCGTAACATTATTTCTCTGGCTATACAGAGATGTGCCGCTGATCATGTAGCAGAGACTACCGTGGCGGTAATACCTTTACCCAGTGATGAGATGAAGGGACGTATTATAGGGCGGGAAGGCAGAAACATACGTGCTTTTGAAACTATGACCGGGATTGACCTGATCATTGATGATACACCTGAAGCAGTAATATTATCTGGTTTTGATCCGATTCGCAGAGAGACAGCAAGAATCGCCCTGGAAAAGTTGATTGTCGACGGAAGGATTCATCCGGCACGTATAGAGGAAATGGTAGCCAAGGCTCAAAAAGAGGTGAACACCCAGATCAGGGAAGCCGGAGAGCAAGCTACTTTTGAAACAGGTGTGCATGGTTTGCACCCGGAGTTGGTGACACTTTTGGGACGACTTAAGTTCCGTACCAGTTACGGACAAAATGTATTAAAGCATTCCATTGAAGTAGCTCATTTGGCCGGATTAATGGCCGCAGAGATTGGTACAGACATTCAGATAGCAAAAAGAGCCGGGTTGCTTCACGATATCGGCAAATCAGTCGACCATGAAGTTGAAGGACCGCATGTAGCAATAGGGGTTGACCTGGCTAAAAAATACCGCGAGTCACAAGAAGTTATTCATGCAATTGCTTCTCACCATGGAGATGAAGAACCAAAAAGTATTATCGCTGTTCTGGTGCAGGCGGCGGATGCAGTTTCTGCAGCAAGACCTGGTGCCAGACGGGAAACACTGGAGGCATATATTAAACGCCTTACAAAGCTCGAGGAAATTGCCAACTCTTTTGAAGGAGTTGAAAAATCCTTTGCCATCCAGGCAGGCAGAGAAGTCCGGATCATGGTCAAGCCTGAAAAAGTAGATGACCTTGGTTCCGTATATCTTCTGAAAGATATTACCAAGAGAATTGAAAGAGAATTGGACTACCCGGGTCAGATAAAAGTTGTAATCATAAGAGAGACAAGGGTAGTGGAGTACGCAAAATAAATTAGAAAACGGCTTGAAAAAGGCCGTTTTCTACTTTAATGGAATAAATTTATGTTCTTCGTTCATAAAAAAAAGCAGGAATACTTTATTCGAGACAGAAATCCATTAATATTTAGCAGGTTTCAGCGGCTTAAGGAAGGTGACTCCATTGGGATTTTGTTATAAAGGAAAAAAGGATAATTTGACCGATAGTGTCGGTCTGTTGATCTCAATTCTAGTACGTTATCCGGAAGTGGCGACGATTAATTTTGATCCGGAAAATAATTTGCTTAAGTTTACATTTATTTATTCACAGGTGCTGCAGGATAAAGAACTAAAAAGTCTAAAACGAAAAATAATGGATAGTATCGAAGTTTATAATTTTCTTGAAGGAAAAGAAACCAGAATGGTTTCTCTTGAACACAGTGTTTGTGACCATCTTACCATGATAGAGATTCAGCGCGATGTGGATACGTTGGTACAGGAAGAGATAACCCTGATCGTAGGTTTGTTCCGGCAGGGCCTGAATAATAATCTGGTTACGGAAGAAAATGAACTTATTGAAGAAGACTTGCTTGTCCAGGAAGAGATTATTGAACACATGTTAGAAAATATTAAGCGTTCTACTCAAGATAAATTTCTTTTTGCTTTTCGTGAAGAAGGCAGAGTTTTTGTGTTTAATAAATAATGGGAGGTTATTGTTTGCGCCTTCTAATAATAGGTGATGTTGTCGGTCGTTCCGGACGAAGAGCTGTTAAAGCAAATTTGAGCAGGTTAAAAAAGGAATTAGATCTGGATATGGTTATTGCCAATGGTGAAAACGCTGCCGGAGGCAAGGGTATTACCAGAGAGGTGGCCCGTGATTTGTTTGCCTCGGGAGTAGATGTTCTCACCATGGGTAATCATGTTTGGAATAAAAGAGAGGCTTTTGAATATCTGGACGAGGAAGTTAGAATCATCAGACCGGCTAATTATCCACCGGGAGTTCCCGGTGTTGGTGTCGGCATCTTTGGTAAAAATAAAAAAGTTAAACTTGCGGTAATAAATTTGGCCGGGAGGGTTTTCCTACAGCCTTTAGATTGTCCTTTTCGCAAGGCGGATGATATATTGGAAGAGATCAAGGGAAGAGTTATGGTGATTATAATTGATTTTCATGCGGAAGCAACTTCAGAAAAAGTTGCTATGGGTCGGTATCTGGACGGTAGGATATCGGCTTTATTAGGTACCCATACTCATGTGCAAACTGCAGATGAATGTATTTTACCCGGTGGAACGGCATACATAACAGATATAGGTATGACCGGCCCTTTTGATTCTGTGATTGGGGTTAAGAAAGAAATGGTTATTGACAGTTTTATAACTCAAACCCCCCAACGTTTCGAGGTCGCAACTGGTCCTTTTCAATTTAACGGAGTGGTTGTAGATATAGATGAAAATAATGGTAAGGCAACTGCAATTAAGCGGATTCAAAAATATGAGGTTGATGAGCTGTTTTTTAAAAATATTTAAAAATATTTTCAGTCAAAAAAAGGAATCATTTAAACTTTAGCGAAATATTTATTCAAACAGAAGGGTTTAGGAAAATTAGTCTGTACATAGTAATTAAGGAGGTTAAGTTGAATGGAAGTTTTAAAGGTCTCAGCAAAGTCCAATCCAAATTCTGTAGCCGGTGCTTTAGCAGGTGTGTTAAGGGAGCGGGGTGGTGCAGAAATCCAGGCTATTGGGGCTGGTGCCCTTAATCAGGCAGTGAAGGCAGTAGCTATAGCACGAGGTTTTGTAGCGCCCAGTGGAGTTGATCTTATATGTATTCCCGCATTTACAGATATTATGATTGACGGTGAGGAGAGAACCGCCATAAAATTAATTGTTGAGCCCCGGTAGGTTTTTTATAACTTCCAGTTGATTATAAACCTGTTTGTTCTGCTTTTGAATAAACAGGTTTTATTATTATAGATAAATTAGGGAATAAATTTATAGTGGAGGTTTGTTATTGCAATGGGTCTTTTTGACAATCAGGATTATCAAAGGTTACACAGTGAGAGTATAGTGGTAGATGCTCATTGCGATACACTAACCGCTATGTTGGAGCAGCAAAGGCGTCTGGGGGATTCTTCCGGTAAGGGGCATCTTGATCTTTTTCGTTTGAAAACCGGTGGTATTAAAGTGCAATTTTTTGCTGCTTTTATTGCTCCGCAATTTAAACATATTGCTTTTCGCAGGGCACTTGAACTTATAAATTTATATTATCGTGAGATTAAAGCCAATAATAAAAATATTGTTCATATCGAGAGTTTAGCCGGTATTTACGATGCTCTTGGCGCTGGTAAAATTGCCGCGGTACTTTCGGTGGAAGGAGGCGAGGCCCTTGAATGCAGGTTGGATGCATTGAGAATGTTGTATCATCTTGGGGTGCGCAGTCTTACACTGACCTGGAATAACCGTAACGACCTTGGCGACGGTGTACTTGCAGGAAAAACAGGAGGAGGTTTGACCAGTTTTGGTTTGGCAGTTGTAAAGGAGTTAAACCGTCTTGGTATGCTGGTTGACGTTTCCCATTTATCCGAAAAGGGTTTTTGGGATGTTCTGCAATATTCAGAGCATCCGGTAATGGCATCACATTCTAACTGTCAAGCCTTATGTGCCCACTCCCGCAATTTAAGCGATCAACAAATAGAAGCTTTAGCTAGAAAAGGAGGGGTTATGGGTATTACCTATGTTCCTGATTTTCTCGGCGGGAAAGAATCTTCCGTAGATAAGATTCTGGACCATATTGATCATGCCGTTTTGGTAGGCGGTGTGAATTGTGTAGGACTGGGTTCTGATTTCGATGGTATAGTTCATCCCCCGTCCGGATTAGAGGATTGTTCCAAAATTTACGTTATTACGAAAGGACTAATTGAAAGAGGTTATCATTATAGTACCGTCAAGAAAATTCTTGGGGAAAATTTTCTTAGAATAATCAAGCAGGTATTGAAATGAAAAATGTAGAAAGATTTCTAAAAGGTGAATTTTAATGTCAGCAGATTTACATGTCCATACTAGAGCATCTGATGGCACCGACGGACCTGAGGAAGTGGTATGCCAGGCAAAAGTTATTGGTCTTAGGGCTATTGCTGTTACAGACCACGATACTGTGGAGGGGGTTAAACCAGCCCTTGCGGCGGGATATTTGAATGGTATAGAAATAATTGCGGGTGTGGAACTGGGAGCCGAATACCTGGGGAAAGAATTACATTTGTTGGGATATTTTATTAATATAGATAATAGTAATTTGAAGAAAAAATTAAATTTTTTACGCGGTGAAAGAAAAAGCCGTATTTTTAAAATGGTTCAGAAAATGAAAAATCTTGGTGTTCAGGTTAGTTATGAAGAGGTTTTGGCTGTATCCCAGTCAGGTGCCGTCGGTAGGCCTCATCTGGCAACGGTCTTAAAAAAAGCAGGGGTAGTGGATAGTACTGTTGAAGCATTCAATAAGTATATTGGATTTGGTTGTCCTGCGTATGTGCCGCGCTATAAGCTTAATCCAGCCGAAGCAATAAGTATTATAAATACGGCGGGAGGAGTATCGGTTTTAGCACACCCCGGCCAAAATAATGCGCATGAAATGTTAAACATGCTTATAATTAACGGGCTGGCCGGTTTGGAAGTTTACCACCCTACGCACTCGCGGGAACAGGAATATTTTTATCTCAAATTGGCGGAGAAACACGGGTTGCTCATAACCGGCGGTTCAGATTATCACGGGCGCGACCATAAAACAGGCAATTGCTTGGGTTCAGTAACTGTGCCTTACAGTGCAGTCAAAAAAATAGTAAAAAAGAAATGGTGCAACGGGAGGAGAACATGAGAAAGGCCAAGCGAATGGGTAGTCTGTCTTCGGGTGTTTTTAACGAAATGGAAGACAGGAAAAAGGAAGTTGAATCAAGAGGTTTAAAGGTGATAAACCTGGGAGTAGGAAGTCCTGATCTTCCTCCCGCTCCACATATTATGGACGCCTTGACTTCCTCGGTACAGGATCCTTCTAAATACTCTTATCCTTTAGTAGGATTGAATCGTCTTTACCAAGCCCTGGCAGACTGGTATAAGAAACGTTTTAATGTTAATTTGGATCCTGAGCGCGAGATGTTGGTTTTAATGGGTTCTCAGGACGGGCTGGCTCACCTGGGCATTGCTTATATTGATCCTGGTGATGTAGCATTAGTTCCGGATCCGGGGTATCCCATTTATAGTTTCAGTATTTTCATGGCTCAGGGTGAAATATACCCGGTACCACTTTTGGCAGAAAATCGTTTTTTGCCTGATTTTACCATTATCCCGGAAGATGTTGCCCGGAAGGCAAAAATGATGTTTATAAATTACCCTAATAATCCGGTTGCTGTTTCTGCAGACAGGAAATTTTTTGAGCAGGCGGTTGAATTTGCTCGTAAATATGATATATTGATATGTCATGACGCCGCATATGTAGAGCTTGCATTTGACGGTTTCAAGCCGGTGAGTTTTCTGGAAATACCGGGTGCGAAAGAAGTGGGGGTAGAATTTTATTCTCTTTCTAAAACATATAATATGGCAGGTTGCCGGATTGGTTTTGCTGCAGGAAACCAGGAGGTCATTTCAGCTTTAAAACTAATTAAATCAAATATTGATTACGGAGTTTTTTGTTCCATCCAGGAAGCAGGAATAGCAGCCTTGAACGGTCCACAGGATTATGTGGCAGAAACCGCCCGGACTTATCAAAAACGTCGGGATATTCTGGTAGACGGCCTGGCAAAGATCGGCTGGTACATGCCCAAACCTAATGCTTCTATGTTTGTATGGGCACCTATTCCTCCGGGGTTTAGGTCTTCGAAAATGTTTGCCATGGAACTATTGGGGAAAAGCGGTGTGATTGTTATTCCGGGAACGGCATTTGGCAGGCAAGGAGAGGGTTATGTCAGGATTGCTCTGGTCGAGGATGAAGCGGTTCTAAAAGAAGTGGTCCGGCGGATTTCACAACAGTTTAATTTTACTTAATTAGTTAAAAACCGATGAAAAAGCACCACATCGTCTATTTACCTTTTACCCGGCATATACTAAAAACGAGATGCCAGGTAAGGTGGTGGTGATGGTGGAACAAATTGCAGATGTTTCCTACTTAAAGAAGCGGGTACAGGAACTTGAGGAAAGAGTTGAGCAGCTCCGGCTCAGCCGGAGAGTATTAATGAATTTAATTGAAAGAATTGAAAAAGATAAAAATAGGTTTTTAACCCGCCTGGAAAATGAAAACCGTAAGCTCCATTTGAATAATTATCGTTATGCCCGGTGGTTGCTTCGGAAGAACCAACAAATCGTTGAACTGGAATCAAAGTTACATAACGCTATGCCACAAAATTCATCAAATATATAAGTTATCCACAATATTATACACATATTGGCAGTTATTGTTAATATTATTATATTTTGACATTATATAATTTATATCGACATAGTCCCAGGGGACTTTTTTTCTGGATAGAAATATCGTAAAATATCTCCTATACGTTGGGGAAAAAGCTTTCAAATTCGGTGACAGAATAGGCGGTGATTGCATTACGTATAGCAGTGGTCGACGGGCAGGGTGGAGGTATTGGTAAGCACATTATGGAACGATTGCGCCGGGAACTGCCGCCTGAAGAATTAGAATTACTGGCGCTGGGTACCAATGCGCTCGCTACTTCGGTAATGCTCCGGGCCGGGGCAAATGAAGGAGCTAGCGGTGAAAACGCGGTTGTTTATAATGCGGGGAAGGTGGATTTAATAGTAGGACCGATCAGTATTTTATTACCCAATGCCATGCTGGGAGAATTATCTCCTAAAATGGCCGAGGCGCTTGCTTCCAGCAAAGCCAGGAAAATACTTTTGCCTTTAAGTCGGACAGAAATTGAAATTGTTGGCTTGAGAGCCGTTCCACTACCCCATTTGATAGAGGAATTGGTTAATAAGGTTAAAGAAATTTTAAATAGTAAAGGAAGTTAAGGGTAGTATTTTCTTAGTAAAGGATTTTATTTAATATTCTAGAATATGAATATCATGTTTTTGATTAAGCTAATTTTTGGTTGGTGAATGATGAAAGGAAAACTGGTTTTAGTACTGGGAGGTTCTCGTAGCGGTAAAAGTGAGTTTGCCGAGAAAATTGCCGCGCAAATGGGAGAACGGGTAATCTACATAGCTACTGCGGCGGTGCTTGATGATGAAATGGCAGAAAGAGTACGATTGCACCGTATTAGGAGACCTCAGCTGTGGGAAACGGTTGAGGAGGAAAAGAATGTCCTGGCAGTATTGCAAAAGGGTCGTCAAGGGGACGTTTTTATTCTTGATTGCGTAACCATATGGCTTACCAATCTGTTGTTAGATAAGAACAATTCCAGCCCGGAAGTAAGCTTGGCGAAGAAAAAGGAATATATTTTAGAACAAGCTGTTAAACTTGCAAATACAGTGGAAACCGGATTGCATTTAATAGCAGTTTCGAATGAAGTTGGACAAGGATTGGTGCCGGAAAACTCTCTGGGCAGAGTTTTTAGAGATTTATCGGGAAAGGTTAACCAGATAATTGCGGCCAGGGCGGAACAAGTGTTTTTAACAGTTGCAGGAATTCCAGTAGATATTAAGTCTCTAGCCCCGGCCGGAATGGAGTGTTTGAACAATGGCTGCTAAATCAATTATGGTTCAGGGTACTGCTTCCCATGTTGGTAAGAGCATATTGGTAGCGGCCTTATGCCGTATTTTTGTTCAGGACGGTTACCGGGTGGCACCTTTTAAGTCACAAAACATGGCCCTGAATTCATTTGTTACCAAAGATGGAGGTGAGATGGGCCGTGCCCAGGTTGTGCAGGCTGAAGCGGCAGGTATAGAGCCATCTGTAGACATGAATCCAATCCTGCTCAAACCGTATGGTCATGCTTCATCGCAGGTAATAGTTCTTGGAAGGCCCATAGGCAATTTTTCTGCACAACAATATCATAACCAATATGCGCCGGGTTCAATTGAGATAATAAACAAAGCTTTAAACCGCCTTTACGACGCCTACGATTTGGTCGTAATCGAAGGTGCCGGCAGTCCTGCCGAGGTAAACCTTCAGGATAATGAAATTGTTAATATGTTTATCGCAAGGACGGCTAACGCTCCGGTAATATTAATTGCGGATGTAGATAAAGGGGGAGCCCTGGCAGCCGTAGTCGGCACTTTGGAATTGATTCCTCCTGAAGACCGGAAACGGGTTGCCGGGATAATTATAAATAAATTTCGCGGTGATCTGAACCTGTTTAAGCCTGCGGTGGATTTTCTTGAGCAAAAGACCGGAAAACCGGTTTTGGGAGTGGTACCTTATTTTAAAGATTTACGCATTCAGGAAGAGGATACGGTCCCTGAGGATAGAAGCAGGGCCATGCTGGTAGAAGAACGCGGGGGTTGGGTGGATATTGCCGTGGTCCATTTGCCGCACATCTCTAACTTTACTGATTTTGATCCATTGGAAGATGAACCTGATGTCAAACTTCGTTATGTTGACAGCGTAAATAGATTGCGTGAACCGGATTTGATTATTTTGCCGGGCAGCAAAAATACCATGGAAGATTTGACTTTTCTCTACCGTTCTGGTTTGGCGGAACAAATCGTTGAGTTTTCACGTTCAGGAAAACCGGTAATCGGTATTTGCGGCGGTTACCAAATGCTAGGAAAAGAATTATTTGATACTCATCAAACTGTATCAAAATTTCCAAGAATAGAAGGCTTGGGACTACTGGACATAACAACTGTTTTTTCTTTAGAAAAGGTAACTAATCAAGTAGAAGCTTGCTTGCATGGAACCGGCTTACTTTTCAAAGGGCTTCAGGATATTAAGTTTACCGGGTATGAGATTCATATGGGCAAGACCGAGCTGGAGCAAGGTGTTAGTCATGCTGTTAATATTTTAAGGAGATCAGGTCAGGAAATGTCTTTTCCGGACGGTGCCGTCAGTCGGGATGGTTTAGTATGCGGTACTTATGTTCACGGTATTTTTGATGATGATTGTTTACGAAGACATGTTATCAATGTTTTACGCCAGAGAAAAGGGTTAGACCCTCTTTCGGCCACGGGTGCAATTTCGGTAATGGAGCAGCGCAATAGGGATTTTGATAAACTGGCCGCTCTGGTACGAAACAGTGTGCATATGGAGCAAATATATGGCTTGTTGGGGCTTGAAGGCTGTAAAAAAGGAAGGTAGGCTTTAATGTCGATGGATATTGGAGCATATATTTTCATAGCCTGCCTGGTTGATTTATTAGTGGGGGACCCGCGTATAATTCCTCACCCGGTAGTATTAATGGGAAAGACAATTGAAATCCTGGAGGGTTTATTGAGACGTATTACCGGTAGTCCTGCCGGCTTGCGTGCGGCAGGTGTATTTATGGTTGCCATATTGGTGGGAGGTAGTTGGATATTAACTTATTTATTACTACTGGGAGCATTTCAGGTAAACTACTGGCTGGGGGTTGTCCTGACGGTCTGGCTTATTTCGACCACTATAGCCGCGCGGGGATTGGCCGTTGCCGCAAAGGAAATATATAATTTGCTTTTGGCAGGTAATCTAACCGAGGCGCGCCGGAAGGTTGGTTGGATTGTGAGCAGGGATACCAATAATATGAACGCAAAAGATGTAACGAGAGCCACAGTTGAGACTGTGGCTGAGAATATTGTGGATGGAATTGTCGCCCCCGTTTTTTATGCTTTCATCGGAGGTGCTCCGTTGGCAATGGCTTACCGTGCCGCTAATACTCTTGATTCTATGGTTGGTTATAAAAACGAGAAATATATTGATTTCGGGATGGCTTCTGCCCGCTTAGACGATTTAGTTAATTATATTCCGGCACGTTTAACGGGGATGCTGCTATTGCTGGCCGCTTTTTTAACCAGGAAGAATCCCGGGAGAGTGATATCTGCTATTCTTCAAGATGCTTCCCGGCATCCCAGTCCTAACGGTGGAATTCCTGAAGCAGCTGTAGCCGGAGCGCTTGGAATAAGGCTGGGAGGTTTAAATTATTATCATGGGCGGGAGTCTTTTCGACCTTACCTGGGGAAAGAACTGAAACCCCTGGAACCATATCATATAAGCCAGGTTGTAAATCTAATGTATGTTACTTTCGGATTGATGGTTGTGACTGGTTTATTAATTATGAATATTTTACATAAAGGCTTTTTTTTATAGAAATCAAAATTAAGGAGCCCGAATTTTGAAAAGTTTTGTGTATGCTTTATATCAGTTGACCAGGTTGCCTTTACCGCAATTAAGTTTTAATGAGAGTGTCTATGGCCGGTCGACCAGGTTTTTCCCTGTAGTAGGTTTTTTATTGGGAGCGGTACTGGCGCTTTTGGTGTGGACAGTGAATTTTATTTTTCCGTTTCAGGTGTTGTCTGCCTTTTTAATTGTGGCCATGGTGGTTCTTACC
The DNA here is from genome assembly GCA_964413055.1 of uncultured Pelotomaculum sp. Lineage (GTDB taxonomy): Bacteria > Bacillota > Desulfotomaculia > Desulfotomaculales > Pelotomaculaceae > UBA3102. The sequence continues at coordinate 92,861 of CAYPRB010000008.1, forward strand.
GGTGGTATCCACCTGGACGGATTTATGGACAGTATTGACGGTTTGTTTAGCGGCAGGCCGGCAGAAAAGAAGCTTGAAATTATGAGAGACAGCAGGGTTGGCGCATTTGGGGTCATAGGTGTTGTTTGTCTTCTTTTATTGAAGTATAATCTTTTTCTGGGAATGTCCGTTGCAGCTTTGATAAAAATACTTCCCGTGGTTCTAGCTTTGAGCCGTTGGTGTATGACCCTGGCAATTGCGTTTTTTCCATATGCCAGGCCGGAAGGCCTGGGCAAAGTTTATGTTTGCCATACCGGTACCAAGGAACTGCTATGGTCTACTGTTTTTGCAGCCGTTATAACGGGTGCTTTTTTAGGCTTACAGGGATTGTGGTTAATGTTATCAGGAGGTTTTTTAACTTATCTCTTAGGAAAGAAAATCACCGGTGAATTGGGTGGTCTTTCCGGTGATATTTACGGTTTGATAAATGAATTGCTTGAAGTGTTTTTTATCGCTGCCGCATATCCTCTTCTTTTGACGGCAGTGCCTTAAAATAATTAGGATTTTCCTTAGGGAGGAGTTTTAATTTTGCAGCAGTTAGAACGCTTTCACGGGGGTAATTTAAACCGTGCTTCTTTAAAATACGGATTACCAAAAGAGGAAATCATAGATTTTAGTGCCAATATCAATCCCCTTGGTCCGTCAAAAGAAGTTACTACGGCATTAAAAAATAATCTGGATTTAATCAGCAGATACCCCGATCCTGACTGTAATGAACTGAAAACTGCACTGTCTTTTTATCTCGGAGTTCATGAAAAAAACATTTTAATGGGGAACGGGGCGGCGGAATTGATTTACCTGTTTATACGTGTTGCAGGTTTTAGGCAGGCGTTAATACCAGTGCCCACTTTTAGTGAGTACAGTCTAGCGGTTTTGAGCCAGGGAGGCGAAGTGCTTAAAATTAATATGCACGAGAAAGACGGTTTTAATCTGCCTGTAGATAGAATTATAGACCATTTTTCCCCTGGAAAGCTGCTCTTCCTTTGCAATCCCAATAATCCTACCGGGCGGGTAGTAAATGGAAGAGTGATGCGATTAATTCTTAAGGAGGCTTTATCTCGTGGGGTTTTTGTTCTGGTAGACGAAGCTTTTATGGATTTTATGTCATACCGGAATTATTTTTCCGTTATGTCTCTCGCAGAAAAGCAACCTAACCTGGCAGTGCTTTATTCAATGACTAAATTTTTTGGTATTCCCGGTTTACGGCTTGGAGCTATGGTTGCAAACGAAGAACTAGTGGAAAAAATGAAGATAGCAAAAGATCCTTGGAATGTAAACATTTTGGCACAAGTGGCAGGGATGGCAGGTTTAAGGGACGGGGTTTATATGGAAAATACCAGGCGGCTGGTAAAAAGGGAGAGAAAATTTCTTTATCGAGGGCTCAATGGTATTGCCGGATTAAGGCCTTTTCCTGGAGCGGCAAATTTCCTTCTCGTAAAGATTGTCCGGGCCGGGATGAATTCCCAAGAACTAACGGATCTTATCGGGAGGCGTGGTATGTTGTTGAGGGATTGTTATGGATTTTCCGGTTTAGAAGGTCATTTCATCAGGTTAGCGGTTAAAAACCGGTTGGAAAATAAAAAAATACTTTTGGCACTAAAGTCCGTATTGGAGGGATAATACATATGAGTTGCCGTATTTACCTGGTCAGGCATGGAGAAACAGAATGGAACGCGTTAATGAAATATCAAGGCCAAACAGATATTCCATTATCTGATCGCGGGCGCAGGCAGGCGGAGCTTATCGGCAAACGTTTGGCCGGTGAGAAAATTCAAGGGATTTATGCAAGCGATCTTGTCAGGGCGTATGAAACCGCTACTATTATTTCGACGCACCATGATTTGAGGGTGGATACGGTTCGGGACTTAAGAGAACTTGATTTTGGTGCTTGGGAAGGATTGACACAGAAAGAATTGAAAGCAACATTTGCCAATGAGATAAGACAATGGTGGGAAAACCCACTTTCAAACAGAATACCGGGGGGGGAATCCCTGAACGAAATGGTAGAAAGAAGCGTTAGAGTAATAAAAAATCTTGTGGTAAAGCATGCCGGGGGAAATGTAGTAGTGGTAACTCATGGTGGCGTTATTAGGAGTATCGTAATTTCAGTATTGGAAATGGATTTAAATAAATACTGGCGTTTTCGTTTAGATAACGCTTGTCTTAACATTATTGATTTTCCTGTATGGGAGAAAGGTATTCTTGTGCTTTTTAACGATTGTGCCCACTTAAATTTTTCAATTAACTGGTCAATAAATGATAAAAATTTTCTTTATCATCAACAGTAATAAATATGCATGGAACAATCTTTGCCGGAGAAAATACAAACATAATAGTAAAGAGGAGTGTTGTTATGGAAGAAAATGTTTTTTCAAGCCGGGTTCCCTGGAGCAAAGAACCCAGTTTAAAAGAAATAGCGCATGAGGTGGGTGTGGATTTCGATAGTTTTATTGACAGTCTTAGAGAAAATAAAAGCGATTTAGAAATGGCGGAAGAATTCGATGTTTCAGAAAAGTTGATTTATCATTTAAGAGATCATTTTTATTCTCACGGAGTACATTCAATTATGGGGCAGGATTAGGAGGTTAAAATAACCTCCTAATTTTTTACATGTCATTAGTTTAATAATAAACAAGCATTATTTACCTTTTATTGGCTTAAATTACTTGTGCATGTCCGGAACTCCTGTGTTATAATTAAGAAATATAAATCTTGCCCGTATTATATGATGAGGGGTGAATTACGTTTGGATCTGCAAAAATTTGGCGGTGAGGGTCTTACGTTTGATGATGTTATGGTTGTCCCGGCAGTTTCAGAAGTTTTGCCAAGGGATGTTGATATTAAAACTAATCTTACCAGAAATATCAAGCTAAACATTCCCATAATGAGTGCCGGCATGGATACTGTTACCGAATCAAGGATGGCTATTGCCATGGCCAGGGAGGGCGGAATTGGCGTTATTCATAAGAATATGTCAATAGAATGCCAAGCGCTAGAAGTTGACCGGGTTAAACGTTCGGAACACGGTGTAATATCGGATCCAATTTATCTTGCACCTGATAATCAAGTGCATGAAGCACTGGTTTTAATGGAGCGGTATAGAATTTCCGGTGTGCCTGTTACCGTAAAAGGAAAACTGGTAGGTATACTTACCAACCGGGATCTACGTTTTGAACGTGATTTTACGAAAAAAATTGGCGAAGTTATGACCAAAGATAATCTGATCACTGCTCCCGTAGGTACTAATCTAGAACAAGCCCAGGATATATTACAGCAATATAAGATAGAGAAGTTGCCGATAGTCGACAATGACTTTAACCTGCGTGGGTTAATTACTATTAAGGATATTGAAAAAACTCGCCAGTATCCTAATTCAGCAAAAGATGAACAGGGTTGTCTGGTAGTCGCAGCAGCCGTTGGCGTTACCACTGATACCATGGAGCGGGTAGAAGCGCTGGTAAAAGCCAACGTGGATGTTATTGTGGTAGACACCGCTCATGGCCATTCTAAAGATGTAATGGATGCGGTTGCAAAAATTAAGGAAAAATATGCGGATGTTGCCTTAATTGCTGGTAATGTGGGTACTGCCGCCGGCACCAGAGATTTGATCAAGGCCGGTGCAGATGCGGTAAAAGTAGGCATAGGGCCTGGGTCTATTTGCACCACCAGAGTTGTTGCCGGAGTCGGTATTCCCCAAATCACCGCAATATATAATTGTACCCAGGAAGCAGCGGGATATGGGGTTCCGGTTGTTGCTGACGGTGGTGTAAAATATTCAGGGGATATTACCAAGGCAGTTGCTGCTGGAGCAGATGTGGTGATGCTGGGCAGTATTCTGGCAGGCACCGAGGAAAGTCCCGGAGATATAGAGATTTACCAGGGTCGCAGTTACAAGGTGTATCGGGGCATGGGATCTTTGGGTGCCATGAGAGAAGGAAGTAAGGACCGTTATTTTCAAGAAATGGAGGACGAAAAAAAGTTGGTACCGGAAGGTGTAGAAGGAAGGGTTCCCTTTAAAGGTTCTTTATCCGATACAATTTATCAATTAATTGGCGGTTTGAGAGCAGGAATGGGTTATGCCGGCAGTCGGGATATTCCGGAACTTAAAAAGGCCACTTTTATCCGCTGTACTGCTGCCGGTTTAAAGGAAAGTCATCCCCATGATGTAGCTATTACCAAAGAGGCTCCCAATTACAGCCTGAGATAATAACAGCCTGCAAATTCTGGGTACTCCAGAAAATTTGCAGGCGATTATTTTTTTCATTAGACTTGTGGTTCATGCATGCCGGAAACCCGGAGTGGATAAATATATTCTGCCCGAACGTTTTTTGGTTTTTCAAACAGCATATTTTCAAACAGCATAACGTCTTTCCGTCTCGTTTTTTTTCCTATCCGCACCATCAAAACATTGGCCGGATGCTCGGTTATATCCGGGTCGTCGGTATTCCTTTTATCAAGACCTACCTTACCAAAGAATTTTGACAGCATTCGCTGGTAATTAAAAACCCCCAGTTTGTTCCTCTCTAAATCCCAGTGCCAGTAAAATTCTGTAGTTACAACGATAAATTCTTCCATAACCGGGTTCGAAAAGGCCTTTTTTAATAATAAGGTTCCAATTTTATGACGGCGCCAGTCGGGGCACACTTCTATAGCACCTAATTCCAATATTTGCGGGTGTTTACTCCATCTGCTGAACCGGTCAGGAAAGTGGAAAGTGATATAACCGATAATTTCACTGTTGTGTCTGGTAACATAGACCATGCCTTCGGGTAATTGGGAGATGTTAATCAGAGCTTCTTTTTGATTTTCCGGGGGGCGAAAATTATTTAGATTTTGGTTCAGATGAAACTTTGTAAGGTCTGAAGCCTCTACCGGTCCTTCAATCAAAACCTTCTTCCTCGGCATAGTTTCCATAAGACATGTTTCATTACAGGTGATGCTCACGCAAACACCCCTCTTAAAATTATTTTTAATAAGCCACTTCTGTTTTATACCGCTCAAGGCTTGATATCGACCATTCAACCTGTCATATTAACCATTAAAGTAATTATAATGTATTTTAAAGGTAGTTTCAATAATTAAAATTTTTTTTAAAAAAAATTGCAGAAAAAAGAAATAAAGTTTTTCCATAAATTGTTTAGTAAAATAAAGGAATTTTACTTTAAATGATGAAATTATTAAATAGTAATAATTTACCAACTCAAGGATGGTGAGCAATAAAAAATGGATGGGAAATTAAATTCCCTTACAGATGTTTTAAAAAAGACACTTTTCTTTTTTGAGGCTTTGTCCGTCTCTGAATTGGCACCACACGTTCAAAGAAAAATGCTTAAGGATTATTTATTACCGCAGGTAGAGGAGAAAGTAAGTCTTTGCCTGCACCAAAACCCGTGTTTTTATAATGAAAAAGAAAATTGGTACTTAAATTTGGAGGGTAATAAGGAAAACGATCAATTTTATTCACTGCTTTTAAAAAAAAGCCAACCGCTTAATATGCGTGAAATTTTAAAAATTTCCAATACGAAAAAGAAAAAAACGAAAAAAATCCTTTCGGAAGAAGTTAACCTGATTTCAGATGGCAGGTTTATTCAGTTAGACAACGGTTATTGGGGTCTTACCGAATGGGAGGTGGAAACCAGCCATTATTCTTTAAAACATCTGGTGATTAAAGCTATGAAGATTAATCCGGGGGGACTTTCTGTACAACAGCTTTACCAGTTAATTAAAAAATGGCGCTCCACGGAATTGAAGAGTATAAAAGACATATTACATAAGTTCCCTTATTTTGAACAAGTAGGAGAAGGAATTTGGAGTTATAATCCGTCCGTGCGTGTCCAATATGAGGGGATGTTAAAAAGGTTTCTTTTTTTAGTAGATAAACAAAAAAAGCGTTGGCATAGAGAAAGAGAACGCTGGAAATATAAAGTCAATTCTATGCAAAATCAACTGCAAGAAGCCTTGGCCGGGCAAAAAGAAACTGCTGCTGCGTTGGCAGAAAAGATGGAACTGGCAGGACAGCATGATTATCTTTTAACCCAGATGGCAGAGAAAGACCTTCTTTTATCACTCCGTAAAAGAGAAATTATTCGCTACCGGGAACATATAAACAAATTGGAAGCTAAGGCGAACAGCATACTGTATCAATGTCGACTTTGGGTTAAACGAACGAAGGAGGCACAGGAAGAAATAACCTGGTTAAAAAGTGAATTAACTAAAAATAGAGAAGATTTTGAGGCATTATGCGTAAGACTCCAAAACTATCAAGAAAGGGAGCGGGAGAATAATTTAAAGCTTACTGAATTAAAAGAAAAAAACGGTACCAGGGTAGCAGAATTGCAAACAGAAATTATAGAATTAAGACAAAAAATTGAAAAGGAAAGAGAAACAGGTGCTTTTGAAAAAAGAAGGTTGCAGGAGGAAATTAACACTTTAAGCAATGACTTAAAAAAAGCATTGAGAGTGGAAGAAGAGCACCAGCGTTCTTATTTGTTGGCACAGCAGGAACTATTTGCGGCAAAGGAAAATTATCATAGCTTGGAAAGGCGTCTGAGATATCCACTGGTACGATTAGTTATGAAAATTTGTACTTATTTTGACCGGCGTTCCGGTAATTAAAATTTAAATAAGGTAAATTATGGTCGCCCCAGAAGGCGATTTTTTTTATCTTGAATGCAATGAAATATTGACAATTGTTGTATAGCACCATAATATTGAAGTGAGTACTCACTAGCGTTTTAGTTTTATAGGGGGGTTAGTATTGAATGATTACGACATTGTTTTAAAAAGAATGATAGACGAGTTTAAATATGAAGAAAAATTGACCGAAAAGCAAAGGAATATATTGGTAGCAGCGCAAAAAGTTTTTTATGAAAAAGGATTTCACGCGGGTTCAACCAGTGAAATTGCCCGGGAGGCTAATGTGGCGGAAGGAACTATTTTCAGGCATTATAAAAATAAAAAAGAATTATTGCTCAGCGTGGTATTTCCCGTATTAATAAAAATGGCTGCCCCTGGTATTTTGAAAGATGCCAGGAAGTTGCTGTCGAACCAGGAGGAGCCTTTGGAAGGAATTTTGGAGAAATTGATTAAAAACCGGCTGCAAGTAGTGAAAGAAAACTGGCCGCGCTTGAAAATAGCATTCATAGAGTCGCAATATCACCCAGAAATAAAAGAAGCAATGGAAAAGTACCTGGCAAATGAAGGCAGGATGTTCTTAGAAGCATTCTTATCTGCCAGGGTTGAGAGCGGTGAGATTAAAAATAAAAATGTCCAGATCATGACTAGGACAGTATTTTCCACGTTAGCCGGCTATATCATATCCAGGCATTTTTTTGAAGACGAAGGTAATGAAGAAGAGGAAATAGCGGTAATAGTCGATATTTTATTACATGGTTTAAAAATAACTTCCAGTAAATTATAAACACCTGCATTTTTTGGTGATTGAAAAATAATCATTTAAAGGATGTGAAGGTATGGTAATTAGAAAAGCAGTAATGATTTGTTTAGTTATAATATCATTTTGTTTAAATGGATGTGCGGGCAAAAATGAAAATAAAATTGTCGCTTCTGGAAATATAGAGGCGACGGAAATACAGGTCGCTGCCGAAACCGCCGGAAGGTTGTTAACGGTAAATGCCGGGGAGGGAAACAAGATAAATGAAGGTGACCTGTTGGCAAAAGTAGATGCTTCTGCGGCTGTTTTGAAATTAAAGGAAGCGGAGGCAATGGTACAAGCAGCAGAGGCTGGCCTCAGAGATATGAAGACAGGAGCCAGAAGGCAGGAGGTTACGGAGGTCATGGCGGCAGTAGAACAGGCCCAAGCCAAAAAACAAGCGGCGTTGGTGGAGGCCTCTAATGCTTCCAAGGAATGGGAGAGGATAAAAGAACTTTATAATGCCGGTGCTGTTTCAGAGCAAGAATTGGACCGGTTGAGTACACTTCATGAGGTGTCCCAGGTAAAGCTATATGAGGCCGAGGCAAATCTAGAGGCAGCAAGGGCAAGGGCCGATATGGTACGATCGGGTGCGGCAAGGAGGCGATCGAAGTGCTGGAAGCCAAACTTAAGCAGGCCCTGGCTGCAAAAGAATTAGCTGCCAGGCAAATAGAAATATCAAGTATTAAAGCGCCGGTTGAAGGAGTGGTTTTAAGGAAAAATTTTGAGGTGGGGGAAATGGTTAATCCCGGGACGCGGGTTCTAACCTTGGCCGACTTAAATAACCTGTGGGTTACGGTATATATTCCGGAGACGGACCTGGGAAGGGTTCAATTAGGGCAGCGGTCCATGGTACGGGTAGACGCCTTCCCCCGGGATACATTTAAAGGGGAAGTTGTTTTCATTGCTCCGGAAGCCGAATTCACCCCTAAAAATGTTGTTACGGTATCTGAAAGGGTGAAAACGGTTTTTGCGGTAAAAGTGGCTTTGGGTTCGGGGAACGGAAAACTTAAGCCGGGGATGCCGGCTGACGTGGTATTTTTGCCCGTAGGAGAGTAGCCAATGAAAAAAGTGTTAAGGGTAACAGGACTGACAAGGCGTTTTGGCAACCTTACCGCTGTTGACGATGTTAGTTTCAGTATCGGCAGGGGAGAAATATTCGGTCTATTAGGACCAAATGGTTCGGGGAAATCAACCATTGTCCGGATGCTTTGCGGTATTCTTAACCCTAGTGCGGGCGATGGGACGGTTCTTGGTTTCGATATCTTGCGCCATTATGAAAAGATTAAACAAAACATAGGTTATATGTCTCAAAAATTCAGTCTTTATGAAGAACTTACAGTAGACGAAAACCTGGATTTCTTTCTGGGAATTTATTCGGTCCCTGCCGGTATTGCTAAAAATAACCGTAATGATATTTGTCTTATAACAGGTTTGACCGGACATGAGCACAGGATGGTCGCTGATTTGTCCGGGGGTTGGAAACAACGGGTAGCACTGGCCTGTGCCATGGTGCATAAACCGGGACTGCTCTTTTTAGATGAACCAACCGCCGGGGTAGACCCTCTATCACGGCTCCAGTTCTGGTCTATTCTTCACAACCTGGCTGCTGAAGGTATTGCCATTATAGTTACTACTCATTACATGGATGAAGCCGAACAGTGTCACCGAATTGGGTTTATGTACAGGGGCAGGATGATTGCAACGGGAACCCCCGAACAATTAAAATTGAACCAGCAAAAAGACACTCTGGAAGGTGTGTTTATATCGCTGGTAAAAGGTTCGGAAGAAGGGAAAAAGTTTTGAATAAAAACCGTCTTCTGGCAATAATTAAAAAAGAAGTGCTACAAATTAAACGGGACCGGCCCAGTCTGGCCATTGCATTCGCACTGCCCTTGTTAATGTTGATTCTGTTTGGCTATGCCGTAACTACTGATGTTGAACATATTTCCCTGGTGGTAATGGACCAGGACCAGACCAGAGAAAGCCGTAATTTGGTTAATGCATTCAGAGAATCGGGTTATTTTGATCCGGACTTTTATGTGTACTGCTACAGGGGGATGGAGAGTTTGATAGACGGGGGAAAGGCAAGCGCGGGGTTGGTTATACCCAGGGGATATGCCAAATCGTTGTCCCGGGGTGAACAGGCTCAGGTGCAGTTCTTTGTGGATGGATCAGACCCGCTGGTAGCAAGGACAGCTCTCAATACCGCACAGATACTTGCCCAGGTGCAGTCGGTACGTTTAAAAAATGAAACGGCATTGAAAACCGGATTGGTGGGGATAATTGAAGCAGGTATCGATTTTCATCCCGGTGTGTGGTACAATCCCGAGATGAAAAGTGTGAAGTTCAACATTCCCGGTTTAATTGGGTTGATTATGCAAAATATAACCATGATGCTGACTGCTTTTGCCTTGGTAAGGGAGCGGGAGCGGGGAACCATGGAGCAACTGATTGTTACCCCAGTGAAACCGGTGGAACTTATTATCGGTAAGCTTATTCCCTATATTTTTATCGCTCTGTTTGACGTGACGCTAATACTGCTGTTTGGAGTTTTGTGGTTTAAAGTGCCGGTGAGTGGAAGTGTATTACTTTTAATGGCGATATCTTTTATTTTTTTGCTGGGGGCTCTCGGAATCGGGCTGCTCATCTCTACCTTGGCAAAAACCCAGTTGCAAGCCATGCAGGTGACTATGGCCCTGATCCTGCCCAGTGTGCTTTTATCCGGCTTTATGTTTCCCAGGGATGCTATGCCGGTGGTAATCCAGTGGATTGGATATGTTTTCCCCATTACCTATTTTTTAGAAGTTTTACGAGGGATCATGCTGAAAGGAGTTGGTTTAGAAAACCTGTGGCAGCAAACTCTTATTTTGACATTTTTTGGGGCGGGTATATTAACCCTGGCTGCTATGCGTTTTAAAAAGAAGCTTGATTAAAAAACCATATTAAAGGTCCCATTTTGAACATCGTGCACCCCAACGTCCGATTACTGTTTCTCCTTCATAAATTTCTACTACTTCACATGTATTTGAACAACCGTTACATTCAAAACTTTTTGTCCGGTAGGGTAGTCCGGTTATGCTAAATCCTTTAAACCTGGTGGTACCGGCTCTGGCAACCTCTTCTTTTGCCAGTTGGGCGGCACCAATTGCCCCCATGATATCAAAATGTTTCGGAACGTGTACCGGTAAATTCAGTTCTTTCTCAAAAGCAGCTTTAATGCCCACATTGGCTGCGACGCCGCCCTGGAACACTACGGAGGGTAAAATTTCCTTACCCTTGCCCACATTGTTAAGGTAGTTTCTCACCAGGGCTTCACACAAACCCTTGATTATATCAGCAATACCGTAGCCCATTTGTTGTTTGTGAATCATGTCAGATTCAGCAAACACGGTACAGCGGCCGGCTATGCGCACCGGTATGTTGGATTGGAGCGCCAGTTTGCCGAATTGAGAAATGGGTATGTTGAGCCGGGATGCCTGCTGGTCTAAAAAGGAGCCGGTACCGGCGGCACACACGGTGTTCATGGCAAAATCAGTAACAATTCCGTTTCTCAGGATGATGATTTTAGAATCTTGCCCACCTATTTCGAACACTGTCTGGACATCCGGTATATGGGTAGAAGCAGCTACGGCATGAGCAGTGATCTCATTTTTAATTGTGTCGGCACCTACCATTACCCCGGCGAGATAACGTCCGCTACCGGTGGTTCCGGCACCACATATTTCAACTCCCGCTAACATAGATTTCTCAGCACGCTTCAGACCTTTTTGAATAATTTCTATCGGCTTGCCTTCAGTGCGCAGGTAAAGTCCGGTCAAGACTTCTCCGGTTTCACTTAAAACAACTATGTTTATACTAACCGATCCGACGTCAATTCCTAAATATGCTTTCATCTGTAAATACTTCAGTCCTTTTGGGTAAATTAAACAACTATGTTTTCCTGGGCTATTTTTTTTCTGTACATTAAATCAACAAATGCTTCCAACCTGGTATTCATACCGGCTTTGCCGGTTTGTTCGTCAAGAAAAAAAGTAAGCACCGGAATGCTGTAATCCTTGCTTACTTTGGTCAGAATAGTGCGGGCTACTATTTCAGGAATACAGGTAAATGGAGCAAGTTGAATCAAACCATCGAATTTGCGTTTGGAGTAAAGGATGGTATTTCCGATGGATTCCAGACCATGGCCTCCAATTAGTTCCGGCAGGTAGGGAAGAGCTGCTTCCTTTACGGTCATTCTTTCAGAAGTTTCATTCCAGGTATTATCCCTGGTCCAGCCGGTCAAAAACATCGATCTTTCCACTTCAACTGCCAGATTGCCAAGGGTTTCTTCTATTTCAAGATTACTGGCCGGTTCCAGTAAAACATAGATTTCACCGACAATACCTACTTTTAAAATTATCCGGTCGGGGTTTTGGGGGATACTGTGTAATGCTTGAAGTGCCGCCGCTTCAGCCTCTATAATTTGCTCGGTAGTATAAGCCTGATCAATCCATTCCACCACTTTCCGGTAAACCCGTGAGGTTGTTCCCCGGTTTAACTCCCTGGGTCTGACCACATGGCTGAACTTTTCCGCTTTGTCTAAAGCCTGCAGCTTACGCCAGGCCCTTTTTATATGTGCAATAATTCCTTTGATAGAAACACGAGCCCTATTAAGTACCAATATATTTTTTATGAAATTGAGAGGCTGAAGACGTGGAGGTTCAAAAACAATCATTTTGACGTCATAACCCAGATCCCGTAATATTTTATGGTGCAGCATAGCATATTCCCCTGCCCGGCATGGTCCGACCCCGCCGGTAGTGACTATGGTATCCGCGCCCATTTCTATGGTTTCCAGATAGGTGCCGGTTAAAATTTTAAACGGAAAACAGGCAAATTCAGGAGAATTTCGGACTCCAAGGTCTAATGTACGCTTGCTGGGACGGGGTGGTGGAACTACTTCATTACCCAGGTCTTCCAAAAGCATCTTGAAAGTTCGCCACGATTCGGCAACTCTGGGGAAGGTTACTTTAGGCATATTATAACTCCTTTCTTCGTTTTACCATGTCGACAAAAGCTTCCAGGCGGGTGGCAATCCCGGCTTCTCCGGTATGTTCATCGAGCATCAGAGTCATAAAGGGAATGTTTTGGTGTTTCTTCGCTTCCATTTCTATTAATTTATTAGTTAAAGAATCAGGACCGCAGCCAAATGCTGTAACATGAATAACACCGTCAATATTACCACGTTTAAAAAATAAATGTGCTGCCTTTAAGACCAGGTCGCTAAAAGTCCAGAAAAGTCGTTTGGGGAGACCACAATTTCTTTGTAGAGACAAGCAAAACGGGTGAATATTCTCAATGGTTAAGGCGTTCACGCCGAGCTGTCGAAGTTTACTGATGATATTCACACTGATAAAATTGTCGTAAATAAGATAGGGATAACCCAATAAGGCAAATTTTAAATTTAGATTGTTTGCCCGCTTATTTTTTATCGTGTCAGGATTGTTTAAGCAGGCCATTGCTTCTTGAGGTTCAAATCCCTTTCTAAGCAGCCTGGCATAGCGGCTAAAAATTTTTCTTGCCTTCCAGTAGGCTTTGAAAGCGGCAACTTTTCCTACTCCAAAATATTTCCCCGTTTCCAGAAATGCTTGCATAAGTGCCCAGCGACTTTGCCGGGTATCTATACGTACATCAATAATTGGCGGCACATTTTCCAAAGAATGACGGATCATATCCGGCAAACCCAGAAATTTAGGGCAATAAACGGTTTTCCGGTTTAGACATACAACCCGGGGAATATACAGGTAGTCAACCCTGTCTTTTATTTCTATCACATGACCAAAAAAAAGCTTGACCGGTACGCAGGCATCCGCTAAAGCTTCTTTTACGCCTTTATCCAGGATGATTTTGGTTGTGTTGCCGGAGGTAACAGTCTGAACGCCTATTTCATTAAAGAAGGTATGCCACATCGGGTAGTAAATATAATAAAGCAAGGTGCTGGGAATACCAACCTTAACATCCAAATAAAGGCACCCCCCTTTTATTTGTGCTGCTTAAACTATACTTTACATTTAGGCAGGCTATACCGCTAATATTTCTCTAATTCTATATTTTCTGGGAAAATTCCTTCAACAAAAAACAACAAAAAAAGACTTAATTGGTTTTTGGGTTTTTTTATGTGTTTATCTTACAGGGAGTATAGTTTTAAGTACTGGGAGTAAGCTAAAAGTGCAGGGAAAAAAGATTGTAATGACGAAAATAAATATACTAGATACTTTAGTGCTTAAGATATGGGAGGAGAAGTTGTATGTCAGATTTTACTGAAAAATTGCTTGCATCCAGGACTGTATATAGGGGGAAGATAATTAAATTAAGAGTCGACACTGTGGTTTTGCCTGACGGTCGTACCGGTAACCGCGAAGTTGTGGAATATACCGGGGCAGTGGCTGTGGTACCGGTGAATGAAAATAGAGAGCTTCTCATGGTCAGACAATACCGTCATGCAGCCGGGAAAACACTTTTAGAAATTCCGGCCGGCAAACTGGAACCGGATGAAGATCCTAAGGACTGTGCAAGGAGAGAGTTGCTTGAGGAAACTGGTTTTAAAGCCGGAAAATTGGACCGGTTATTCAGTTTTTTCAGCACTCCCGGCTTTACCACAGAAAAACTGCACTTATTTTTGGCGGCCGATTTAAAGTGCAGCAAGCAAAATCTTGATGAAGATGAGTTTATTGATGTGGTAACCGTTCCTTTTGAGCAGGCTTTAGCAATGATTTGGGCGGGAGAGATCTGCGATGGCAAGTCAGTGGCAGGAATTTTTGCCGCGCATATTTTAGAAAACGAAAAACTATTATAGCTTATTGGCAATAAAAAACACTGGCGGATGAACCTCGTACGCGGAAGGAGACGTAAAAAGGTGGCTGTTAAGCTCAAAGATTACGAAAACATAACCGGCAGCAAGGTCATCGAAGAGGTGCGGTTATTAGGCGAAAAATTAAAAGGTTATGCCGTGTTACATATAAATTCTACCGCGGTGGGAGGTGGAGTGGTAGAAATATTGAAGTCGCTGCTGCCTTTGATGAGGGATGCCGGTCTGGAACCAAAATGGTCGGTGATGAAATATGACCACGATTTTTTTAAGGTAACAAAAATGTTTCATAATGGCTTGCACGGGCAGCAAGTGATGATCACAAGTGAAATGAAGGAAATTTATCTGGCGGCGGCTGCGCAGAACCGGCATTTATTGGAAGAAAGCGCCGACTTGGTAGTGATCCACGACCAGCAACCTCTCGGATTGACTGCCTACCGTAAAGGTATTTCCCGCTGGATTTGGTATTGTCATATCGACCCCATTTATGCTGTGCCGGAAGTATGGAGTTTTATTTCCCCTAAAGTTTGTTTGTGTGATTTAGCAGTTTTTCATTTGGCTGAATATGCACGTAATCTTCCTTTGTTGCAGTATTTCATGCCGCCTGCTATTGATCCCCTGTCAGATAAAAACAGGGAAGTTAATTTAGTTGAGTATAAAACAATATTAGAAAAACTGGATATTGATCCTGGTGGGCCACCGGTGATTCTTCAGGTATCCCGTTTTGACCGGTTGAAGGATCCTGCGGGTGTGATTCAGTCTTTTAAATTGATCCGTAAAAATAAAGACTGCCGACTGATTTTGGCTGGTGGAGGTGCCAGCGATGACCCTGAAGGGAAAGCAGTTCTTGATGAAATAAGGGAATTAGCAGATGGTCAGTCGGGTATAAGGGTTATTGCGTTAAATCCGGATGCCGATCTTGAAATTAATGTCCTTCAGAGACGTGCTGACATCATAATCCAAAAATCGCTACGTGAGGGGTTTGGGTTGACTGCCGCTGAGGCCTTGTGGAAAAGTAAGCCTCTAGTGGTCACTCCTACCGGAGGATTGGTTTACCAGGTATTACACGGAAAAACTGGACTTACTGCCCGGACGGTTGAAGAAACGGCCAAACAAATAGTATATCTGTTGGAGCAGCCGGGATTTAGCAATCGATTGGGTGCGGCAGGGAAAGAACATGTGCGCAAAAACTTTATTCTTCCGGTCTATTTGTTAAAATGGATTAATCTTTTACTGCTACTAAACGCTAGGCGTTAGTTTCCGGTTTAAACTTGCTGAAAACTATTTTTTGATCTGCCAGCTGCGCTACCAGACATCCTGTAGGTAACGGTTCTGAACGGTTGGGAATGTATCTTTGTCCTGCTATACTTAGGACAGTTGGGGCAAGTGATAAGGCGATGATTTTTGCATAATGTCCGTCCCCCGTACCGGCATGAATGGTACCACGACAATACCCCATAATTATGATATTACCTCCGGAAAACACTTCAGCGCCCGGGTGGATATCGCCTATTACGACAACATGACCGGGATAATTGATCCGCTGTCCCGAGCGCAGGGATCGGCGCACCAGCAGCGTTGCTTCACCGGTAACGGCTTCAGAATGCTGGACGGTTATCGTTTGCTTGCCGCGGTTTTCTGTGCAAACAGTTCTTAAATTGGTATTTCCCGTTTTATTAGGAATCAATCCGAATTGACGGCAAATATTTTCAAGTTCATTTTTTTCATTTACCGGTATTTCCCGGTGTTCCTGGAGCAAGGAAAATGTTGCACCTTTAAAAAAGCCCCTGGCAGATTCCATTTTGCGAAGAAGATTATTCCTGATTTCCTCAAACTCCCGGTTTGCATCAAGGACGATCACCAATCCGTTTCTGGTGCCTTTAATATTTACCATGTCCCTGCCCACAAGGTTCACCTCCTACCATATGCTATATATGGATAAGTATTCGATTATTTTAGATCTTTTCCTTCTTATTTTGAAAATTATTAACAAAAGAACAAACTATAAATAGCATAAAAAAACTAATTTCACAGAAATTTCTCTTTAAACACTAAAATCTTACTGTTTTTTATTTTTATTATGGAGGTAAATATGTCGGAATGGAGGAAAGACCCAATTATTGATCGTTGGGTGGTCATTTCCAACGAGCGTGGGAAAAGACCCTTTGATTATAATATAAATGAAGTTAAGAAAAATCAGGGATGTCCTTTTTGTGAAGGAAATGAATATAAAACCCCTCCGGAAATAATAGCATATCGTAAAAAAGACAGTATTAAAGACCGACCTGGTTGGAGGATCCGGGTGGTACCGAATAAATATCCGGCTTTGAACAGCCATAGTTATAATTCAAAGAGGCGGTGCGGATTCTTTAAAAGTATGGAAGGTATCGGTGTACAAGAAGTAATTGTAGAATCAACTATTCATGAGTCAGGGTTGGATAGGCAAACGGAAGAACAGGTAGCAGAGGTGATTTGGGTCTGGCGTGACCGTCTGCTTGATTTAAGGAGAGATGCGCGAATAAAATATATTCAAATATTTAAGAACAGCGGATATGCAGCAGGTGCTTCTCTGGAACACACTCATTCGCAAATTATAGCCATACCCATGGTTCCGTTGGAGATAAGACAGGAGATTGAAGGTGCGAAAAAACACCTAAAACAGCATGGCAGGTGTATTTTTTGTGATCTTCAAGAACAGGAAATTACAGCACAAGAGAGAGTTGTTATTAACAGCAGTTATTTCTTGAGTTTTGCTCCTTTTGCTTCACGTTTCCCATTTGAAATATGGATCATACCCAAAAAACATCAGCACGATTTTATTCAAATCCGGGAAGAGCAGGAGGTTAAAGAATTGGCAGCAATAATAAAAAAAACATTACGCAAAATATTAGCTGCAATACCAAATAGTCCTTATAATATAGTATTACATACTGCTCCAATTAATTTACCAGAAGATGTTATTTTTCACTGGCATATTGAGATAATGCCGCGTTTTACTTTAATTGCCGGTTTTGAGTTAGGCACCGGGTATTATATAAATCCTTTATCACCTGAGATAGCGGCCAGGATCCTCCGGGAAAAAAAATAGAAGACTTGCCTTTTTCTTGAAGCGAGCCTTCTTAATAGGTAATGAGTTAAATATTAAAAGGGAGACAGATTGCCTTTAGAATCAAATTCTAAATGAACTGACGTTTTTATTGCTGAAATTGAAGACATTTCGCAAATCTCATTGAATACAGCTTCTGATACCAGCATTTCAAAAAGTTTGAGGGTGTTACGAATACGAATGATTCTACATTTTTGCGGTGCTGTTGTTTTAATGCTTTTCAGAGCTGAAAAAACAGCTTCCTTGTCGTTAGAAAATATCATCGGCAGCATTGCCCGCTGAGTGAAAGAAGTGGTCAGGGCGTTTAAATACATGGTATGGCGGTCCAATTTGTCAACCAGCCTGGTGGTAGTAAAATCAGCAAGTCCTATACCGTAGGCATTTCCATGTGATTCCGGAGTAAGATCAAGAACTGCAATTTTATTAATCATGGGTTTTGTAGGCTCCGGTGTTCCGCATATTCTCATACGCCCAATAACGTTGGTATCCATGCCCGTACCACTAATGTTTTTACCTATTTCATCCACAATAAGTAAATCCAATTTATTGGTGGGAAGACCGGGTAGATAGGCGCGAGCTTCTTTAAGGAGTTTTTTTTCAATTTTAAGAAAGCTATCAGAATTAACCCAAACCAGCTTACAGGTTTGGTCGTAGGCATCTTCAATAATAGCCAGCCCCATGACTACCGGAGCAATTCTCAGTATCTCCCGACCTGCTTCCGCCACGGCCCTAGAGAGAAGATGGGGCGGGCACCTGTGTAAAGAAGCAGCTCCTGCCGGGCCACCCAGACCTACCACCAGCATTTTTAGCAAACCACTTTCATAATCGCCATAAAAAGAAGTATGCGGTTTTATTCGATTTACCACAACAATAGCGTCACATTCCAGGGCTATTTTACTTAAGAATACTTTACCGTAAAAAACATATCCGATTTCTACACATTCGGTTGAGCAAATAATCGGTGCTTTAACGCTTTCCTCCGTAATACCCAGTGATTCTAATAAATTCCTCTGCCCCGAAGACTTTCCGCCACCATGGCTGCCCATAGAACCAAGCAGCACCGGTTCGGCACCCAGTTCTTTTAAATAGCAGACCACTTCATGTAATATTTTACCAATATTGTTAATACCTCTGCTGCCAGCGGTAATTCCCACGCGCATACCTGGTTTAATACTATTTTTTAGTTCTGAAGAGCAAAGGGTTATTTTAATTTTTTCAGAAAGATTGGTTAAACTTGAATCAGGAAATGTTTGTTTGATTTTAACCATCGGAGGAAAAACAGCTTTACTTAACGCGACCATCTTCCTCCTTATTTTCAGGGCTGAGAAAAACATCTTGCACATTGACGTTTACTTCCAACACTTTTAAACCGGTCATGTTTTCGACGGCTTTTTTAACGCCGACTTGTATTTCTGAAGCGACTTTTGGTATTTGTACACCGTAATCAAGAATTGTAAAAATATCTATAGTCGCTTCTTTTTCTCCCACCTCAGCTTTAACGCCCTTGGAAAGATTTTTTCTCCCCAGTTTTTCGGCGATTCCTCCTGCGATGCCGCCGCTCATTGCCGCTACTCCGGGAACTTCGCTGGCAGCTATACCGGCGATAATTTTTACCACGTCTTCAGAAATTCTGATTGAACCTTGACTGTTGCCTTGAATAAGAAGCTGATTATTTTTTGTTTCTTTTTCCAATCTAAGCACCTCCCATTATTTTACTTATAGTAATTATACCATTTGTTTGGTGAAACTGTCTATAAAAAACCCGGATAGTAGTTTTAAATAAAAGGAAATACATTATTATGGGAGAATTATCCTATAAAAATAAAAATGTTTTATCTTTAGGAGGGAAAGGTTGTTATGTCGCTTTATCGCACCAAGTTGTTTGTTCCCGCCAACGACCTGCGTAAGGCCGGAAAAGCCATGATGTTGGATGTAGACGGTGTAGTATTGGACCTTGAGGATGCGGTGGCCTTGAGTGAAAAAACAAATGCCAGGATGGCTCTCAAGGAAGTATTGTCTTTACCGCGTAAAGGAGATGTTTTTGTTCGGGTAAATAGTGCTCAAACAGACTTTATTCTGGGTGACCTGATGGCTGCAGTGAAACAAGGAGTAAAAGGTATTGTACTGGCAAAATCAGAGTCAGCGGAAGAAATACGACAGGTGGACTGGTTAATCAGTAAGATAGAGATTGAACGCGGATTGCGTCCCGGGGAATTAGAATTAATACCTTTTATAGAGAGTGCTAATGCCATAATAAATGTTTATTCAATTGCTTCTGCTTGTTCGCGCGTGAGCAGGATGTTTTTCGGGGGTGTGGATTACGTTCTGGATATAGGAACCAGCTTTTCAAGCAAAAGTGAAGAGTTGTTTTATGCCCGTTCAAAACTTGTGGTAGCTTCACGTGCCGCTGGTATAGAAGCGCCGATTGACACGGTTTATCCTGATTTTAAAGATGTCGAGGGTCTAAAAAAAGATGCAAAATTAGTACGCCAGCTGGGCTTCCAGGGTAAACTAGCCATACATCCATGCCAGGTGGGTCCATTAAATGAAATATTCATGCCTACCGCAGATGAAATTTCATGGGCAAAAAAGGTAGTATCCGTTTTTGATGAAGCGGAAGCTAAAGGTCAAGCTGTAATGCAGGTGGACGGAAAGATGCTCGAATACCCCATAGCTGATCGTGCCAGACGGATATTATCCCTGGCTGAAATTATATCTAAAAAAACAAATAAAAACATTCTGGGTTAAGGAGAAAAATTAATCCACGATTTTTCTGATGTACAGAACAATAAAAGGAAGGATCGAAAAAAACTCTTCTTTGCCATAGTTTGCAAGCCAAATCAGGGACTGTTTCAATTTTCCCCAGGAAGGGGCGGGTTTATATAATTCCTCTCTCAATTTTAAAAGGTGCGTTTTTGCTTCATTTAAAACCGCGGGATCTTTAATTCTGGTTAAAATTTCTGCAATGATCCGGTCTAGAGGAGAAGCTGTATGGGATTGATAAATATTTTCATAATTGTTTTCGAAATCAATCAAGTTTTCTTCTTCAACGGTGGAATTTAATTCCTTACCGTGCTGGATCCTTTCTAAATCCATGATTAAATTTTCGAGATAATCTTTTTTACAGTTAAGTATTTCAATGAAATCCTCACGTCTTTGAGATTCTGAGTATGATTCGAACACAGAAAAACACCCGCCCCGTCCGGCTTGTTCAAAACCGTGGCGTTGACTGGATTCTTCACCGTAAACACGGTCGATTATTTTAGCGGTAAAATCTTCCCAAAAAGTATATTCTAGACCATAAGGAGCTTTTGTGCGTATATTTTCAATGTCCTTTAATTGCATTTCTATCAACTGTTTGGCGGCTTCAAGGTCTTCCATTTGCGGCAATGTTTTCAACTCCTCAACGTTAACCTGGAATTTCATATAAAATTATAACACGATGTCATTTAAGCGAAAAGAGTTTATAAAAACAAGGTTTATTATTTATAATGCTATACTGTTAGTTAATCTTTTTTAACTGCAGAATGCTTTGACCTTTCACCTTTACTTTGGCTTTATCGCCTATTTTAATGTTCTCACCAAGATGAAGGCTGGCTCTACCGGAGAAAATTCCTGAAGAACCTGACCGGAAAGTAATCTTGTAATGAGAAAAATAACGTTTCTGTTCAATACATGTTCCTGAAAATTCAATAACCGGAGTCGTAATATAATATCTGAGGAACATAAAACCTGCGACAATTATTGTTATAAGAAGGGTCAGGTTGCCGGCGGTTTTAATTGTTTCGTGGCCTACAATCGAACCTGTAACTGATAAAATCAGGCCTGACATGATAATTATTCCCGCAATTTTTTCTAACAAGATATATCCACCTCTTGTTTGTTACAATACTGTTTTTTATTTATTAATTCTAAAAAAAAACGCATTATCCTTTAAGATTGATAAAACTCTCACACCATGATCATGGTTATCACCCAGAAATAATTATAATATAAGGTATATGTTGTGGTGCGTCATATTTTTGTCGCTGTAAGACCTTGTGTTTGGGGATAGTTAACCTGGTTAAGTGTTAAAGTCGAGTAGTAGACCCCGCGTGTGCGGGGAGAACCTAAAACAGAGAACCGTCCCCTGATTGCCACTCTGATTGCCACTGATTGCCTTGCCTGATTGCTCCACCAGTTACGGTGGGTTTTATTTTTTGCTCTTTTGATCTTATTGAAGTAAAATATACGTTGTAAGCTTAGATATGTAGGAGGTTGATTGACAATTGAATGAAAATAAAAAGCCTAGAGGCTTCTATCTAATAAAAACATATGGTTGTCAAATGAATGACCATGATTCAGAGGTATTGGCAGGTATGTTAGAAAATATGGGATATATACCGGCCGGTAGTGCTGATAAAACGTCCGATATCGTACTCATAAATACTTGTTGTGTGCGCAAAACGGCGGAGAATAAAGTGTATTCTCTTTTGGGCAGATTACGACGATTAAAGGCGGAAAATCCGGATATGATCATTGGCGTTTGCGGTTGTATGGTTCAGCAGGAGGGCATGGCTGCAAGATTGCGCCGGTATTTCCCTTATGTGAATTTAATTTTCGGTACCTACAACCTGCATATGTTACCCGAAATTATTGAAAAATTTCTAGAAAAACGGGAACCAGTTCAAGAAATATGGACACAATCCAAAGAGTTAATAGAAAATCTTCCCGTAAAAAGAAAAGAGGGGATTCGGGCCTGGGTTAATATAACGTATGGCTGCAATAATTTTTGTTCCTATTGCATTGTGCCTTATGTGAGAGGGAGGGAAAGGAGCCGTCAACCGGAGGTAATTTTAAATGAAGTAGAGAAAATAAGCAGGCTGGGTTATAAAGAAGTAGTTTTACTGGGACAGAATGTCAACTCTTACGGTAAAGATTTGAAAAATGAGATAGACTTTGCCGGGTTGCTTGGTAAAATGGAAAGTATTAAGGGGATCGAACGCATCCGGTATATGACATCGCATCCCAGAGACTTTACCGGAAGGTTGATTGAAACTATTGCTGCATCAAAGAAGGTATGCGAACATTTCCACTTGCCGGTACAGGCAGGCAGTGACCGGATATTAAAAAAAATGAACCGGGGATATACCAGGGATGAATACTTCAATCTCATCAGAACAATAAAAAAGTATGTTCCTAATGCTACTATCACCACAGACATATTGGTAGGTTTTCCAGGGGAGGAGGATAACGATTTTGATGATACCATAGATTTAGTCAAACAGGTGCGTTTTGACAGCGCATTTACTTTTATATATAATGTCAGGCCGGGCACACCGGCGGCGGATATGGAAGGGCAGGTTCCGGAAAACAAAAAAACTAAAAGAATTCAGGATTTAATTGAACTTCAAAACAAGATTAGTCTGGAAAAAAACCAAGAAGAAAAAGGCCGGATTCAGGAAATCTTAATTGAAGGGGAAAACAAAAAAGTCAAAGGACATCTTTTCGGCAGAAATAGAGGTAATAAGGCGGTGTTTTTCCCGGGAGAAAAAAGTCTCATCGGTAAAACTGTAAGAGTAAAAATAAACGAGGCATATCTTATCCGCCTGGCAGGAGAGATGGTGGATTAGGCTAGGTTATTACCCCTGGGCAGAGCACAGGGTTTTTCTTTTGGTTTACTATACCATATGTTATAATGAACTCCAGGAGGGGTTCCGGTGAGTTATACTCCCATGATCAAGCAATACCTTGAAATAAAAGAACAATATCCGGATGCCATTCTTTTTTTTCGACTCGGTGATTTTTATGAGATGTTTTTTTCAGACGCGGAACTTGCTTCCCGGGAATTGGAGATCACCCTTACTGCAAGGGATGGAGGAAGTGAGCGCGTACCTATGTGTGGTGTGCCGTTTCACGCCGCAGATGGTTATGTTGCAAAGTTAGTTGGCAAAGGATACCGGGTGGCAATATGTGAACAAGTGGAAGATCCTTCTAAAGCCAAAGGTATTGTGCAGAGAGAGGTTACCAGGGTTGTTACTCCAGGAACAGTAATTGACGGGCAGCTGTTGGAAGACAAAAAAAACAATTATCTTTGCTGTATAGCACCTGGTACTGATGGATACGGCCTGGCATTTTCCGATATTTCCACCGGGGGGTTTAATATAAGTTTTTTTACCGGTGCTAAAGCGAGGACGGCATTATTAGATGAACTGGCCCGTTTGTCACCTGCTGAAGTTATCATGCCCTTGACGAGTGTGGCATATTTTTTTGAAGACTTAAAGATGCTGGACATTAAAATGATTAGTGGTTACCGGGAGCAGGCTTTTACCATGGTTTCGGCCGCGCAAATGCTAAAAGATAAACTTGGAGAAGGCTTTAAAAGGCAATTTAATACTAAACCTGAACTTACTATTCCGGTTGCCGGTGCACTGCTTAATTTTTTAGGAGATACTCAAAAAAGGGACTTGGTGCACATTAACCGGGTCCAATACTTAATGCACGGAAATTTTATGGTATTGGACGCCGCTACCAGACGCAACTTGGAGTTAACCAAAGCTATTTCGGATGGTTCGCGGAAAAATACGTTGTTGTCAGTTCTGGACCGGACTGTTACGGCTATGGGAGGAAGGTTGATAAGAAACTGGATTGAACAGCCGCTGTTGGACGGGAACGAAATAGAATCCCGACTGGACGCAGTAGAAGAATTGACAGAAAAAACTATTTTTCGCCAGGATATTAAAGAAGTCCTTGAAAATATTTATGATTTGGAAAGACTGGCTGGAAAAATATCATTTGGAAGTGTCAATGCTCGTGACTTGATTGCCTTAAAAAAATCCCTTTCCTATCTTCCCGGACTAAAATTTCTTTTATGCCAGGCTGAAACCAGGTTTATATTAAGAATTGGGAATGATATTGACACCATGGAAGATATTACCAAGCTTCTAGATGCTGCCGTTAATGACGATCCGCCATTTTCTCTGCGCGACGGAAATATTATCAAAAAAGGTTTTAATGCTGAAGTGGATCGTTTACGTGCGGCCGGGTCGGAAGGTAAAACCAGGTTGGCCGAAATGGAAGAAAGGGAGCGGGCCCGTACCGGCATTAAATCTCTCAAAGTAGGTTTTAATAAAGTATTTGGTTATTATATTGAAGTGACGAAGGCCAACCTTGACTTGGTACCGGAAGATTTTCAGAGAAGGCAGACTCTGGCGAATGCAGAAAGATACATTACCCAGGAGTTAAAAGAGTACGAAGATATGATTCTGGGGACTGAAGATCGTTTGGTGCAATTAGAATACCGTCTTTTTAATGAGATTAAGGAAAAGATAAACACTGAAATTCCACGTATACAAACTTCAGCCACTGCTGTAGCCAGAGCCGATGCCCTTTGGTCCCTGGCTGCCGCAGCTGTAGAAAACAGGTATACCAGGCCGGAGTTAAACTGTGAAGGATATCTACGCATAGTTGAAGGCCGTCATCCGGTTTTAGAAAGAGTGTTAGAAACGGGACAGTTTGTCCCCAACGATACTTTATTGGATAGCCAGGAAAACAGGATGGTTTTGATTACCGGCCCCAATATGGCGGGAAAAAGCACTTATATGCGTCAGGTGGCCTTGATCGTATTAATGGCCCAGGCAGGTAGTTTTGTGCCTGCTTCTAAGGCCGTGGTCCCGTTGGTGGACCGCATATTTACCAGAGTGGGGGCTTCAGATGACCTGGCAGGCGGTCAGAGTACATTTATGGTTGAAATGAATGAATGCCGGACAATTGTCACGGAAGCAACCGATAAAAGCTTGGTTATCATGGACGAGGTCGGCAGGGGAACCAGTACTTACGACGGGATTAGCATTGCCCGTGCTTTGGCCGAGTATATTCATTTACGTATCAAGGCCAAAACCCTGTTTTCGACTCACTACCACGAGCTGACCGATCTTGAGCAGATACCGGGTATTGTTAACCTTAATGTAGCGGTGGAAGAAAACGGTGCAGACATTGTTTTTTTAAGAAAAGTTGTATCTGGGAAAGCTGACCGGAGTTATGGAATTCACGTGGCCAAATTGGCCGGTTTGCCTGGAGAAGTCATCGAACGCTCGGCCGAGATACTGAAAAGCCTTGAAGATATTGAAGAGAGTTCCCGGCAATTTGCTGCAGCAGAAGAGGTAAAAAAAGATATTGCTAAATTGGAAGAACATTCTGTACTCCGAGAACTTCGGAATATTAACATTCTTGAAACGACGCCGGTGGATGCTTTGAATAAGCTGTATACTCTTAAGAGAAAGATAGAAGCAATTGATAATTAGATAAATAGTTGGGTTTTTAAGGGGGAAAGAACCCGTGTATGTCGGTATTGATGTAGGGGGGACTTTTACTGATGCGGTGCTTTTGGATAATGATCACGTGCTTGCTACTGCCAAAGTTCCAACCAGAGACGGGGAAGAGTTGCTAATATCGATTCTGGAAGCATTGGACAGCGTTCTCAGTGGTGTAGATACTAAACTTCTGAAGAGAGTTGTTTTCAGCACTACAATAATAACTAACTTTATAACGTCATACAAATATAACGATGTGGCATTGCTTTTAATCCCGGGTCCGGGTTTAATCTATAATTATTTTGACTTTGGTGCCAGAACATGTATCTTATCAGGTGCCGTTGATTACCGGGGCAGAGAAATAATTAATCTCAAAGAAGAAGAAATTAAAACGGTGCTTTCAGAGTTAGCAGCAGAAGGTTTTAAAAAGGTTGGTGTCGTTGGGAAATTTTCCCCTCGCAATACGATGCATGAAAAAAAAGTTGCTGCCATGATCAAAGACAGGTATCCCCAATGGCACGTTGAACTGGGTTCCCGGATTGGAGTGCAGCTTAACTTTCCCAGAAGAGTGCATACTACGTACCTGACATGTGCTACCCGTGAACCTTATTGTAGATTCATCAATTCAGTCCGGCAGGCACTGGTAAAACGAAAGATATACGCGGATATTTATATACTTAAAGCAGATGGCGGTACCATGCCGCTGGACATTTCTGAAGAATTGCCGGTTGAAACCATTTTCTCTGGACCTGCTGCCAGTACTCTCGGGGTTCAGGCTTTGATACCGCCAAAAGAAACAGCAGTGGTAGTAGATGTTGGGGGTACCACTACGGATTTGGCTTTAATACTGAGCGGCCGGCCGCTTCTTGCTGCCAAAGGCGCCCGTGTGGCAAACCGGCTCACCCAGGTTCGCGCTTTAGCGGTAAAATCTGTCCCGGTGGGTGGAGACAGTGTTTTGAAATGCTCAGGGATTAATATAAAAATATTACCGGAAAGACTTGGACCGGCTTACTGTATGGGTGGTCCGGTGCCTACACCTACAGATGCCTTACGGGTATTGGGATTTACTTCATTAGGTGATGGAGAAAGAGCAAGAGAAGCCATGGACCTTTTGGGAAAGGCCTTGGGTATGGTTCCGGAAGAAGTTGCAAGGAAAGTAATTGACCTGGTGGTAGATAAGATCACCGCTGAAGTACAGAATATGTTTTTAGAATGGGAACAGGAACCGGCTTACCGGGTATGGGAGATCTTACATAAACATAAAGTTCGTCCCGCAATGGTGGTAGGAGTTGGGGGCGGGGCTGCTGGTTTTATATCCATGATTGCTATGAGATTAGGATGTCGTTCCTTAATCCCCCGGTATGCTGCGGTGGCCAATGCCATAGGTGCGGCAGTTGCGAAACCGACGCTTCAAGTAAGCCTAAGGGTAGATACAGAAAAAGGCTACTATATTGTTCAGGAGGAAGGATATCAGGGTAGCCTAAAAAGTAAAAAATTTAATGAACAAAATGCATTGGACTTGGCCAGGGAATGGTTGGTTGAAAGAGCCGGAAAATACGGCGTTAAAATTGTGCCGGCAGAAATAGAAATTATTCACCAAGAGACATTTAATATGATCAGGGGATGGGTTACCACTGGCAGGTTGTTTGATATCACCATGCAAACTCCCAGGGGTATTATTGAAAATATTGGCCCGAGGGAGGTTGTCAAATGACTGGATCAATAAACCATAAAACGGGATTGATTTTTTTCCCTGCCTTTGATTGGGCTATTTCGCCTACTCATCCTGAAAGAGAAGAGCGACTTCTCTATACCAGAGATCAAATTTTCGAAGAAGGAATAATGGACCTGCCACAGGTAGTGGAATACACTCCATCACTGGCTTCCATACATGATATCGCCAGGGTGCATTTTTGCGTGCCGCAGGTGGAAGAGCAGATTACCGAGGCGCATTTAATCGCAGCGGGAGCAGGAATTTTACTGGCTGACGAAGTAATAAGCGGTCGGATTAAAAACGGTTTTTCCGTGGTCAGGCCGCCCGGACATCATGCCATGCGTGTTGTTCACGGCAATCGTGGTTTTTGTAATATAAATAATGAGGCAATAATGGTCGATTACCTGCGCTGCCGGCATGGTGTTAAAAGGGTGGCGATTATTGATACGGATGCCCACCATGGTGATGGAACCCAGGACATATTCTGGCATGATCCGGACGTGTTATTTGTTTCTTTTCATCAGGATGGACGTACCATATTTCCAGGTACGGGTTTTACGTATGAACTGGGTGGTCCCGGAGCTTTTGCGCGTACGGTTAACATACCCCTGTTACCGGGAACTACTGATGAAAGCCTGCATTATATACTGGATAATTTAATTTTACCGGTTTTGAATGACTTTAAACCCGAATTTATCATTAATTCCGCCGGACAGGATAATCATTATACCGACCCGCTGGGCAGCATGAAAATAACCGCCCAGGGCTATGCCCGGCTTACCGAGAAACTGTGTCCCGATGTGGCTGTGTTGGAAGGAGGGTATGCTATTGAAACTGCCCTGCCGCACGTAAACATGGCTATAATCCTGGCTTTGGCCGGCCTGGATTATTCCGGAGTTCGGGAACCGGACTATTGGCCGGGGCGTTTCAAGGAGACGCCGGAACGAAAGGAAGCGGTACGCAGGATGGTGGATGAGCTTATGGGGTACTGGAAAAATCGTGATAATTATAAGCCCGATTCAAGAGATATCAAAGATGATTTCTACCTGAGGGAAAAAGAGATATTCTATGATACGGAGTATTTTGTGGAAAATCAAGTTGAAAAACTCAGGCTTTGTACGAATTGCCAGGGCTATCTAACTATAGAATCAAATGTGGATCACATTTACGGAAGTAAAAGCAGCGTACTATGTATTTCAATTCCTTTTGCCGCTTGCTCTAAATGCCGGGAGGAAGCAACCAACCTTTATGTAGGCCAGAAAAAGACGAAAAAATATAGGTACATTTACCTTCAGGATAAGTCGGAAGACACTTTCGTGGGATATGATACTAATAATAATAAGGATTGGCATTCCTAAGAATACGGGGTTTGCGGTATGGCGAAGGTAAAAATATTGGATGAGTTTACTGCCAATCAAATTGCCGCTGGTGAAGTGGTGGAGAGACCGGCTTCAGTGATAAAAGAACTGATTGAAAATGCGCTTGATGCCGGAGCCGGTAGGATCGTGGCAGAGTTTGTGAATGCTGGTTTTGCTGCTATAACTGTCTCCGATAACGGTATTGGTATGAAAGAAGAAGACCTTATAAAGGCTTTAAGTCGCCATGCTACGAGTAAAATCAATTCTGCAGCTGACCTGAACTGTATCACAACGCTGGGATTTAGAGGAGAAGCCCTGCCCAGTATAGCAGCAGTATCTAGAATGTGCATTAAAACCAGAACCCGTGATGTGTTATCCGGGTCTATGCTGGAAGCAGAAGCCGGCAAGCTTATATCCGTTTCACCTGCAGGCTGCCCGCCGGGAACTACGGTAACAGTTAAAGATTTATTTTTTAACACTCCGGCAAGGCGAAAATCGATGAAAAGCACCTTGACGGAGGGAGCTGCTTGTGGGGATGTTGTTTCCCGTTTGGCCCTCGCCCATCCCGAAGTAAGTTTTGAATTGAGATCTAAAGGTCGGTGCATCTTTAATTCTTCGGGTACAGGCAATCTTTTGGATGTGGTAACTGCAGTGTACGGCACCGGGTTGGGGAGACAAATGATAACTGTAAATAACGAAACAGAAAATATTTCTGTCCGTGGTCTCTTGGGTAAGCCTGCTTTAAATCGCAGTACCCGCAGTCATATTACCATAATTATAAACGGCCGTTACGTACGCTGTCCGGCAGTTACGAATGCGGTGGAAGAAGCTTACCGCACCTTTTTGCCGCAAGGACGTAAGCCGGTGGTGGTTATATCTTTAACCATACTGCCTGAATGGTTGGATGTTAATGTTCATCCTACTAAGCTTGAAGTCAGGTTATTAGAGGAAGAAGCAATATCAAGACTGATTATTGACATAGTTAGAAAGACACTGAAAAATAAAAATATAATACCTGCTACTTTTCATGAGGATTTTAAAAAAAATATTCCGCCGGATGATGTCCTAAAAACATTTTCTCTCGAACCGGAACAAGCAAAGATTAATTTTGAGAAATCAGATTACAGCCCTGCGGGTTCAGTAGAAAACGGAAGTACCGGTGAATTGCCGGTTGCCCCTGAGCAGCTGCATGAGCCTGGTTTTGCGGATTGTTATAATTGGGACGGGACGGGGCGGGAAAAGATTGTATGTCACGGGGGAGAAGAATTGCTGCCGGAATTAAATGTTATTGCTCAGCTTCCCCCTACCTATATCCTGGCAAGTGGAGTAGAAGGCCTCTATATTTTAGACCAGCACGCAGCTCATGAAAGAATTCTTTACGAAGAGTTGCTGAACGGTTTTGAAAAGGTTCCGGGGCAATACCTCCTGGTTCCGGTAACGCTGGAACTAGACTACAGGGAAGCCGCCGTGTTAACTGATAAAATAATTTGGTTGAACAGCAGTGGTTTTATCATCGAACATTTTGGAGGTAATACCTTCTTGTTAAGAGGAGTTCCTCCCGGTATTCCCGCCGGTTATGAAAGAGAACTTTTTTTGGATACATTGGATTATATTAAGGAAAGGGGAACAGGTGTGTCCCGAATTGGAATTTTTGACCGTCTGGCATTGTCAGTTGCCTGCAGGAACGCAGTAAAATCAGGTGAAAAGCTTTCCCGGCCTTCAATGGAAGTGCTTTTACAGCGTTTGGCCCGTACAGAGAATCCTTATACCTGCCCTCATGGCAGGCCTACAATTATACACCTGTCATACGGGGATTTGGAAGCGAGGTTTGGAAGGTAATTTTGAAATTGAATTCGAGGTTTGCCGTCACTACTTCTCGCCGTCCGTTATCAAAGCAGATGGATAGTGCAAGAAGGATTGCCGGAGAGTTAAAATTCCCTTTTATTCATAGGAACGAACTGTCGCTGGAGGATTTTTTAAAAAAATATTTTATTGATGGAATTGTGGTGGTGTCCCGACAAAGAATATCTTGTATTTATAAGGGGCAGGAGTTCTTTTTTCATCCCGGAATGGCCAGGTTACGCATAATGGAGCTAATAAATGGAAAAACTGATCCAATGATTAAAGCCATGTCGCTCCAAAGTGGAGAATCTGTTCTTGATTGTACCATGGGACTTGGGAATGATGTCATTGTGGCGAGTTTTGTGTCCGGCGTGAAAGGTAAGGTGACCGGACTAGAAAGCTCTATATTAATATCCACGCTGGTTCGTTATGGTTTGTCATCTTTTCCAGAAACGAAAAAAGACCTGGCACTTGCAATGCGCAGAGTGGAAGTTATTAATACTGATTATAACGAATATCTGGCAAATTTACCACCTCGTAGCTATGATGTTATCTATTTTGATCCCATGTTCCGAAATCCTGTAAATCATTCACCGGCCATTAATGCCGTGAGGTTTTTGGCCAACCCGGAACCTGTTGACCGTCATGCTGTTGAGTTGGCATCCAGAGCAGCGGTAAAAAAGGTAATTATGAAGGAGAGACGCGGAAGTACTGAATTTGAGCGTTTAGGGTTCAGAACGGTTATGGGGGGTAAGTATGCACCAGTGGTGTACGGAGTAATAGATCTGCAGGGGTCGATGTAATGAATAAAAGAATTGAGCAATTACAACCCCTCGTAATTATAACCGGGCCAACGGCTACCGGAAAAAGTGAAGTTGGTGTAATGGTAGCGAAAAGTATTTGCGGTGAAATAGTTTCGGCCGATTCAATGCTTATTTATCGGGGTATGGATATTGGAACCGCGAAACCTACGGGAAGAGATATGCACGGTATTCCTCACCATATGATTGATATTGTAGACCCGGATGAGGAGTACAGTGTGGCGTTATTCCAGAAACAGGCACGTGAAGTGATTGGAGATATACATAAAAGAAATAAAGTGCCGATATTAGTCGGTGGCACGGGGTTGTATATCAGAGCGGTAATCGATGACTATGAATTTAGCGGGATAAGGGGCAACCGATATTTTAGGGAGCTTCTTTTCAAAGAAGAGGAAAAAAACGGTGCCGGTATACTGCACAACCGCTTGTCGGAAGTAGATCCGGCTACCGCTTCAAAGCTGCATCCAAGAGATATCAGGCGTATAATTCGTGCTCTGGAAGTGTATTACATTGCCGGTAAACCTATATCGATTTATCAAAGGGACAAAGATAATTGTTCCTTATATCAATCAATCATGTTTGGATTATTTATGGAAAGGGAAAAATTATACCAACGGATTGAACATAGAGTGGATAAAATGATTGATTTAGGGCTTATCGAAGAGGTGCGGGGTTTATTACATCGTGGATATCATAAGGAATTGAATTCCATGCGTGGTTTGGGATATAAGGAAATATCCTCTTTTTTGACAGGGGAATTATCAATGGAACAGGCAGTCAGTTTATTAAAGAGGAATACCAGGCGCTTTGCCAAAAGGCAGCTCACATGGTTTCGTCGTGATGACAGAATTATGTGGTTTGATGTCGAAAAATACGGAACAAAGAGAAAAGTGGCTGAAGAAATTGCCTTGTATGTAGAAGGAATATTATAAGGTTTATAGAAAAGGAAAAGAAAAACATTCAAACGGAGGGAGCCCCTACTATGACAAAACCCCAAATTAATTTACAGGATGCTTTTTTGAACCAGGTTAGAAAGGAGAATATTCCCGTTACTGTTTTCCTCGTCAATGGCTTTCAGTTAAAGGGGATGGTCAGGGGTTTTGATAACTTTACAGTTATCCTTGAAAGTGACGGAAAACAATTAATGGTTTATAAACATGCAATATCAACCGTAAGTCCTCAAAAACCTGTCAATACTTCTTTTTCTGAGGCGAAAAGCTCAGAAAGGATTTAAAAATTGACCCTTCCGTTCTCTACGGAGGGGTGATTTTTTTAGTCGTTAAAATTTTTCCTTCGGCGTATAATATTTAAGAATCTTACGGTGAGGTGGCGGGAAGCAGTGAAAATAAAAATATGGAATAATCAGCAGACCGTCGTTGATGCGGGGGGGAAAAAAGAAGTTGGAAATGTAAAAAAAAATCACTCCGTCCAGTCAACCGGCAGGAAATTTAGTGCCGGGGAAGAAACGGGTTTGCAGAAAAACGCGCGTGAAATAATGTCGGAATTATATGCGCTTATTGGATTGTTTAGTGTGAAAAAACTAATAGAAGAAATTTATGCTTTTGTTGAAATTCAGAAATTAAGAAATAAAGAAAAATTGGCCACGGAGCCCCTTGTTTTACATATGATATTTAAAGGTAACCCCGGCACCGGTAAAACAACTGTGGCTAGAATTCTTGGTAAACTTTTCAAGGAAGTAGGTGTGCTTCCCAGGGGGCATTTAATTGAAGTAGAAAGGGCCGACCTGGTCGGTGAATTTATAGGTCATACTGCGCATAAAACCAGGGAGCAAGTAAAAAAAGCATTTGGGGGAATTCTTTTTATTGACGAGGCCTATTCATTGGCCAGAGGAGGAGAGAAAGATTTTGGCAAAGAAGCCATAGACGCTTTGGTCAA
>CAYPRB010000009.1:0-95323 GCA_964413055.1 uncultured Pelotomaculum sp.
GGGGACGGTTCTCTGTTTTGCGCATTGACCTAACCTGTCACTTAGGCAGTAGCAAGCTCGGGATCCGTGACCCCATTTATGGGTTTATTGAATTAGATAGCTGGGAAAAGGATATTATTGACCACCCCGATTGGTGCGGAGTTGATGTTTAGCCGTTTGCTAGCAAGAAGGAGGAAATAGAGGTTTTATTATAGAATTATCATAAAAATGTAACAAATAACAATTAAAAAAGATGGTGAGGTTATGGAAACTTTTGATTCGACAAAGAGAAGTCTATTTGAGATATTAAGGGATGTACATGGGGGTAAAATACAATTACCCGACTTCCAGAGAGGATGGATATGGGACGACAACCGCATAAAGGGAATTCTTGCTAGTATTGCCAAATCCTTCCCTATCGGTGCTGTTATGCTTCTGGAGACCGGTAATGAAAACGTAAGATTTAAAACAAAACCTGTGGAAGGCGTAAAACTTAACAATGAAGTAAGGCCTGATTTACTTATACTTGATGGACAGCAGCGGCTCACTTCACTTTATCAAACAATTGTAACTAATGAGATAGTCACCACTAGAAATGAAAGAAATTATGAGATTAAACGTTGGTATTATATCGATATGATAAAAGCTATGGATGTAAATTATGATCTTGAAGAAGCTATCATATCGCTTAATGAAAAGAAACAGATTACTGAAGATTTCGGGCGACGTATTGTACTTGACTTGTCAAAGAAAGAATTTGAATTTGAAAACCTAATGTATCCTGTTTGCATGATAGATGATTACAGCGTATGGAGACGGGAGTTCAATGAATATTGGCAGTACGACCGAGAGAAATCCATGTTCTGGGACAAGTTTGAGGCTACAATTATCAATAATTTCCACCAGTATATGCTACCGGTAATAATTTTGAAGAAAGAAAATCCTAAGGAGGCAATTTGTCAAGTTTTTGAAAAGGTTAATACCGGTGGAGTATCTTTAAATGTTTTTGAATTACTAACTGCAACCTTTGCGGCTGACGAGTTTGACTTAAAAACGGATTGGCAGATGATAAAAGATGAGTTTAAGAATTTCAAGTTGCTTTCTAGGGTCAGTAATACAGATGCTATACAAGCTATTACCCTGTTGGCTACTTACAACTATAGATTAAATCGAGCAAAACAAAATATTCCCGGCGAAGAGCTGCCGGCTGTTAGCTGCAAACGAAAAGATATGCTTAATTTATCCCTGCAGGATTATAAAAAATATAGGGATCCGGTTGTGCAGGGTTTTATAAAAGCTTCCAAAATACTGTTTGAAAACCACATCTATACCGCCCGCGATCTGCCTTACAATACCCAATTGATACCAATGGCGGCGATTTTAGCTGTTTTAGGTGACAAGATTGATAATATAGGTTACAAAAATAAATTAAAGCAGTGGTACTGGTGTGGTGTTTTTGGTGAGCTTTATGGCTCGGCCAACGAAACCCGCTATGCCCTCGATTTACCCCAGGTGATAAATTGGATTGAAAATGATAGCCCCAAACCAAAAACTATTTACGATGCAAATTTTTCACCGTCGCGGCTGCATACGCTGAGAACAAGGAATAGTGCTGCTTATAAAGGGATTTATGCATTGCTCATGGATGATGAAACCAAAGATTGGCTTTCGGCTACAAAGATTGATTTTAGTACTTATTTTTCCGAATCAATTGACATTCACCATATTTTCCCTGTAGCTTGGTGTTTAAAAAATGGCATAAGCAAAGACGATTATAACTGTATAATTAATAAGACCCCTCTATCAAGTCGTACTAATCGTATAGTAAGTGGTGAAGCTCCAAGTAAATATTTGGTGAGAATACAAAAACATGCTGAAGTAAGTGATAACGAGTTTCAAAATATCTTAAAATCCCATGTGCTCTCACCTGAATTGCTGTACGCTGATGACTTTGAAAACTTTTTCTTTGACCGTAAGGAGAAAATACTGCAGAGAATCGAAAAAGCTATGAATAAATCCATCCCTAGGGAAGCAATTCAGACCGAAGAAGGAGTTTATATGGATGAAGGTAGTGAAGAAGAATAACAGACATTTATGTCTTACTGCCTGATGACTGATAAGAATGAATGTCATCTATTCATCAAGTACCGGTCTGCTAAATCACTTAGTTCTTTGCAGTAGCTCTCAATATGGCCTTTTATCTCCTGTTTTGTAATCATAATACCTGGGCTCCTTGGTCGAATTTATTAGCACTGCCGTTTAGAAGCTGGTTGTAAGCTTTAAGAATGCCTTTAGACAGAGTTACCGTATCACCCTCACTTTTGGGGAAGAAAATACATAAACAGGGGACGGGAACATAAACAGGGGACGGTTCTCTGTTTCAGGTTGCAAAAAAAATCACCCCCGCCGGCAATCTTTAACTTTAATACCGGCGGGGGCAATATCAAACAGAGAACCGTCCCCTGTTTATATTCTAGGGAAAAAATTTATATTTATTGATCAGAGTGGGTAAATTAGCAGTGAAAACATGGTCCCGCCATTTTAAATCAGGTATAATTTACCGTTTCAGAGGGTGCGATGAGCAGAATAGTAGAAGTATATACGGGTGAATATGCCGCCGGTAAAAGTGAAAATGCGCTCAACCGTGCGCTGGAAATAGCGCGGTGCGGCAGGAAGGTCACCCTGGTGGACCTGGATATTGTGGAACCGGCGTATACCTTGCGGCCCATTCAGGATGAGTTGCGACGTATGGGGGTAGGGGTAATCGCGTGGAGGACGGAGGATACTGCCGGCCTGGGGGAAGCCGGCACCACTTTGCATCCGGCGGCCAGATGGGCGCTCCGGCGGGAGGGTGACGTCATCCTGGACCTGGGCTACGGCACGGAAGGCA
This sequence comes from uncultured Pelotomaculum sp., assembly GCA_964413055.1. Taxonomy (GTDB): domain Bacteria; phylum Bacillota; class Desulfotomaculia; order Desulfotomaculales; family Pelotomaculaceae; genus UBA3102. The sequence continues at coordinate 2,870 of CAYPRB010000009.1, forward strand.
TCAGGACGCTCAATTTGGTGGTAGGGGCAAACACGAACCCGCGGCTCAAGGTTTATAACGTGGTAAATACTTGTCGCCCGTTAACCGCCGGGGTGAGGGATGTAGTCGAGCAGGTTAGGGCTATGGGCAGGTCGGACGGATTAATCAACAACACTCATTTGGGGCCGGAAACGACCGTGTCAGTAGTGCAGGACGGAGCCCGGAAAGTTGCTGCGGCGGCAAAAATTCTCGGCTTGAGGGTGACGGCTACTGCAGTCGCAAAGAGTATTGACGGAACCATCGGCCGGTCGGACTGCATGGGTAACCCGGTCCGCGAATTAAGGTTAATGATGCATAAAGCGTTCTGGTAATATAACCACCTTGATGACGGGAGGTAGTTTAATTGTTGCAGAAGCCGATCCGGGAGGAAAAAAGGGCCTTTATGACCGGAAACGAGGTGGTGGCCTGGGCGGCCATGGCCGCGGGGGCGGACATCATGTACGGTTATCCGATCACGCCCCAAAATGAGATCATGCACTACTGGACCAGGCTGGCCCCGAAATATCAAAAAAAGTTCCTGCAGACCGAAGATGAGCTTTCCGCCGGTTTTACGACTATTGGAGGCGTAATGGCCGGCCGCAAGGCCTTCACGGCCACGGCGGGACCTGGTAACATTTTGATGCAGGAACCCATGTCCATGGCCGAAATGATGCGCCTGCCCGCTGTGGTAGTGGTACAGCAAAGGGGCGGGCCGTCCACGGCCACCGTTATATATTCCCAGCAAGAGGTTACCCTGACCGCCACGGGGGGAAACGGGGAGGGCATGCGGGTGGTTTATTCCACTGCCGGGCACCAGGACCTTTTTGACTATACCATTAAGGCTTTTAATACTGCCTGGAAGTATCGCTTTCCCACTTTTGTACTCGGGGACGGCTACCAGGCTAAAATGCGCGAATCCCTGACCGTTTACGACCCGGCGGCGCGGGGGGTTGAACTTGCGGAACCGGAACCTTTGGTGGGCCGGGAAGGGGTGCCGGGTAAAGACCGGCCGCCGTCCCAGTACCGGAACACTTTCAATCTGGAAGAAGAACTTTATGAAAAAGTAATCGGCGACGCCCGGGAATACGAAAAAATTGCGCCGGAGATAGCCGAGTACCAGTCATACGGTATTGAAGACGCCCACCTGGCGGTGGTGGCGCACGGGGTGGTTTTCCGGGCGGTCCGGGAGGCGGTGGAAAAACTTACGGCCCAGGGTTTGAAAGTGGGTTACTTCAGACCGGTTACCCTGCGGCCCCTGCCGGTAACGCAGATTCGGGACCTGGCGGCACGAGTGCAAAAGATGCTGGTTGTGGAGTCTGCATACGGCCAGTTGGCAAGGCTGCTGAAAGAGGCGGCCAGCGGTACGCCGGCGGAAATAGTGACTTACTTAAAACCCGGTATTGGAGTCACTGCCGGGGAGGTGGAAACAAAAATCAGGGAACTGGTTTAGTTTTCACTTTCAACGCACGCACAAAAAAATTCGCCACCTTCAGCGATAATTTTAAAATAATTTGGCAAAGGAGGCCCGCCATGTACCCTCATCCTGCGATGCCGCGCAGTTGGCGGATTGATACCAAGCCCCACAAGTTTTGCCCGGGATGCGGCCACGGATTGGTTTTAAAGTGTCTGGGAGAAGCCATTGACGAGCTGGATATTCAAGACCGGGTGGTGTTTGGTTGCGATATCGGATGCTCCCTGTTATCCTGGGATTTTTTCAACCTTGATTCGGTCCAGACCCACCACGGGCGTACCACGCCGGTAATGACCGGTATCAAAAGAGCCCGGCCGGAATTGGTCTGTATTGCTTATATGGGCGACGGGGGCGGTTATGCCATCGGAGTCCAGCACATTGTCAGTGCGGCCGCGCGTAACGAAAAAATCACCGTGGTTCTGGCCAACAATACCCAGTATGCCATGACCGGCGGCCAGATGGCTCCCACGACCCTGCCCGGTCAAAAAACAGAAACCTCGCCTTACGGACGGGACCCCGAGCATACGGGATTTCCGATGTTGGGACCGGAAATGGTTTCCGCCGTCACCAGGGAGGGGGCTTACGTTGCCAGGGGCAGTATCGCCGATTTAAGACCGCTCAAGGGGTTTTTAAAAAAGGCGCTGGAAAACCAGTTGGCCGGAAACGGCTTTTCCTTCGTGGAAGCCCTGTCCGCTTGTCCCACCAACTGGCGTACCAACGCGGCGGAAACTTGGAAGTTTGTTGAAGAAGATCTGCCCCGGTACTTCAAATTGGGCGAAGTAAAGCTTCCTGAAGACGCTCGCGGGGAGGTAAGGACGCATGGATAAAACCACCAGAATTGTTTTGGCCGGAGAAGGAGGTCAGGGGGTACAGTCGGTGGCGGGCATCATCGCCGAAGCGGTTGTTGAAGAGGGAAGACAGGCCCTGTATATACCCAATTTCGGGGTGGAACAAAGGGGCGGGGTGTCGGTTGCCTATGTCCAGATCAAAGACCGGGGACCGATAGGTGCGCCCAAGTTTCAGCAGGGGGATATCGTAGTGGCGTTAAGTGACCGTGCCGTGTACCGGACCAAAAAATATACGGGGCCGGAAACGACTTTTATTTATGAGAGCGGGATTAGCGTTCCGGAAGGAACCTTGCCGGAAAACGCCGCCAGGGTATTGGGCATACCGGCGGTGGAGACGGCCAAAAATGAGTTTCATCCCCGGGTATTCAACATTATTATTCTGGGAGCGGTAGTGGGAGTCACCGGAGTTATTTCTCTGGAGCAAGCCCGGGCGGCCATTGAAAAAAAGTTGGGTTATAAATTTGAGAAACAACCGGAACTGCGCGATTTAAACTTTAAAGCATTGCAGCGGGGGACCGGGCTGATTCGCCTGCGTCAGGACGAACCGGTTAACCCGCATATTTTTCACAGGGAGGCGCCTTATCCTCCGGAAGTTTATAAATAATACCAAGAGCCGTTGAATAAATAAATCCCCAAGGGATTTCAGGGAGGATGGTTATGACGGTTGAATTTAATCCCCTAACCATAGAACTGGAAAAGAGTTTTTGGACCCTCTTTCCCGGTTTATGCAAGGGTTGCGGATTATGTGTAGAAAAATGTCCGGTAAAGTGCATTTCCTGGGCCGACGTGCTGGGAGTTTACGGAACGCCTTCGGTAAAGGCAGATAATGATTGTATTGCCTGCGGTATTTGTGAAAAGGTGTGCCCGGATTGCGCGATTAAAATTGACCGGAGAAGAAAAAATTAAAAAACCTGGCGGCAGGGGTTTCTTGCACCCCAAATAGTTTCCCTGCATATGCTGAAGGTAAGTTAACTTTTTTGAAAACCAGCATGCTTACAGGTGGTGAAAACGATGGTGACAGTACATTCTCCCGCTTGCATACTTTGCCGGCAATTATGGCGGGAAGACGACCGGGGCCTTTATATCAAGGGCCGTTACATTTGTCCGGAATGTGAAACCAGAATCTTAATGTTATCCAGAAACGATCCCGATTATGATTATTGCAAGTGGGGGTTGAAAAAAATCTGGTATTGATCGCCGGGTGACTGCGCCTGGTTTTTTTGTGCCAGGCGGTAGTGCCTGTGCGCCAACTCAATATCCTGTTTGATGAGGAACAAGGTGGACGGTTTGATGCCGGTTTTTGAGGTGATTTCCAGGTCAGAGAAACCGTTTTTCCATGCCCTGATCAACCAGCCGACGTCGGTACGGTATTTTTGGGACAATTTTTTTTTGTCCACTTTCCAAGCCCTTTTTTGGATCATGAAGATCACCTTTTTTAAAAAATGTTTATTTTTATTGTGACCTTAAAACTGCTCTCTATAAGGTTAAAGTAATGGCAATAATGCAGGATGCTCTTGGTAACAACAGATGTTTTGTGATAAAATTAAGTTTCAGTAAAAATTGTTTTTTTTAAGATATTTTTTCGGGGGTCAAGTTTTGATTGAGCAGCAAAGAAAAGCCCCGTTATTTGAAGAATTGGCCCGCCATGCGGCAAAAAAACCGGCTGTGTTGCACGTACCCGGGCACCGTCAGGGCCGCGGTCTTCCGGAAGAACTGGTGGTTCTTTCGGGAAAAGCGTTATTTGAGCTGGATTTGACGGAAATACCCGGATTGGACGACTTGCATAATCCCACGGGACCCATTGCCGCAGCTCAGGAACTTGCCGCAAAGCTTTACGGTGCCGGCAGGAGTTTTTTTTTGGTCAACGGGACTACCGCCGGTATGCAGGCTTTTTTTCTGGCGGTTGCCGGCCGGCGTAAGGTTATCGTACCCAGAAATGCCCACCGCTCGGTTTTAAGCGGTTTGATCCTTTCCGGAGCAGACCCGGTCTACGTGATGCCGGAAATCATACCCGGTTTTGGGATTGATTGCGGGGTGCCGGCCCGGAAGGTTTGCCGGTTGCTTGCAGAAAACAATGATGCCGCGGCCGTCCTGGTGGTAAGGCCTAATTATTACGGGGTTGCGGGGGACCTCCGGGAGATGGTCCGGGTGGTTCACGACCGGGAAAAGCCGGTTTTAATAGATGAGGCCCACGGCGCCCACTTGCGTTTTGCGCCCGGATTACCGGAGGATGCCATGGCTGCCGGTGCTGACGCGGCCGTGCAAAGCACCCATAAGCTGGGCGGTTCCGTTACCCAGAGTTCCATGCTGCACCTGCAGGGCAACCGGGTTGATGCCGGCAGTATTGCCGCCGCGTTAAACCTCCTGCAGACCACCAGTCCCTCTTACCTGTTGATGGCTTCCCTGGATTTGGCCCGGCGGCAGCTGGCACTGTCCGGTAAAGAACTTTTGGGACGGGCACGGGAGTTGGCCCGGTGGTTAAGGATAAAGCTTTCCCGGATCAGGGGCCTGCAGGTTTTGACAGCGGAACACCTGCCGGAATCTTGCCGGCTGGACCCTTGCCGGGTGGTGGTTTCCGTCGGAGAGTTGGGTTTGACCGGTTACCAGGTAAATCAATGGTTAACAGAGCGTTACAATGTATATGTAGAAATGGCCGATGCCGTAAATGTAGTTGCCGTCGTGTCCACCGGTACTGTCCGTGCGGATTGTGAGGCTCTGGCCGGTGCGCTGGAGGATATTGCCGCCCGCTGTGGGCAGCATTGCGGCCGGGTACTGCTGCCCTGCGTGCCGGCCGGCGGTATAAAAAGGATGAAACCGGGAGATGCCTGGTTTGCCCCGGCCGCAAAGGTTTCCCTGCCGGAGGCAGAAGGCAGAATATGTGCGGAGACGGTGGCGGTTTATCCGCCCGGCATTCCGGTCATCAATCCCGGGGAAGAAATAACCCCGGAGATCTCTGAATATTTATCACTGGTGAAAAGAATGGGGCTGCACTGCCAGGGCGCGTCGGATCCGGGATTAAAAACCGTCAAAGTTGTGGTAGAATAGAATTGTCAATCAATCCGGGTGAAAGGACTGTTATGAAAGGTAAATTCATTGTGTTTGAGGGCATTGACGGTTCCGGAAAAACCACCCAGCTGAATCTTTTGGCGGAACACCTGACCGGGCGGGGTTTTCCGCTACGGACGACCAGGGAACCTGGCGGCACCAGGGTGGGGGAACAAATCAGGGAAATTTTATTAAATCCGCAATACGGCGAACTGGTTCCCCTGGCCGAAGCTTTCCTCTACGCGGCGGCCCGGGCCCAGCACGTGGCCCAGGTGATATTACCGGCGTTGACGGAGGGTAAAATAGTTTTGTGCGACCGGTTCATTGACTCCAGCCTGGCTTACCAGGGGTTTGGCCGGGGGTTGGAGGTCGGCCTGTTGAAGCAGGTGAACCTGGCGGCTACCGGCGGTCTGGTTCCGGATTTGGTTTTGGTCTTAGATTTTTCCTGTGAGTACGGTATGGACAGGCTCAACCGGTCCGGCAGAAAAATTGATCGCATTGAAAGCGAGACCGGAGTGTTTCACCGCCGGGTCAGAAATGGATTCCTCGCCCTGGCCGCGTGTAATGCGTCCCGTTACCGGGTGATCGATACCTGCCGGCCAGTCGGGCAGGTGCATCAGGATATTGTGCGGGCGGCGGAGGAGGTTTTAGATTTAAATGCGTTTTCTGCGGGAAATAATCGGTCATGAGCGGATTGTGACTGCTTTGACGAATGCGATGGTTTATGAACGGGTAGCGCATGCCTACCTTTTCGCCGGTCCCGAAGGAGTGGGCAAGGAAACAACCGCCCTGGCCTTTGTCCGGGCGCTTATGTGTTCCCGCCCCGAACGGGGTGATGCCTGCGGAAAGTGCAGGGAATGCCGTCAGGTGGAGAGCCGGAATCACCCGGACCTGAACCTGCTTCAGCCTTCCGGTGCTACCATTAAAATAGACCAAATCAGGTCGGTCCTGCGTCTGGTAAACTATAAATCATACCAGGGGGGGCGTAAGGTGTATCTGGTCCGCCGGGCGGAAGCAATGACCGCGGAAGCTGCCAACTGCCTGCTTATGACTTTGGAGGCCCCCCCGGAAAATACCGTTTTTATTCTGCTTTCTTCCCGGCCCTGGGCAATGTTGCCTACGGTTTTGTCCCGTTGTCAGCAGTATCATTTCAAGAAAATACCGGTCGCCGGGCTGGTCGACCATCTGGTTAACCGGCATGGTTTTAACGGTAAAGATGCCCGCCTGTACGCGTCCCTTTCCGGCGGCAGCCTGGGGAAGGCTTTGGCTTGGGCTGCGGGAACTTTTCAGGAAGACCGGAATCTGGGGTTGGAATTGGCAGAAAAGTTAAGTGGGGCCGGTTTAGCTGAAGCCATGGAAACAGCGGAAAAAATAAGCATCAGCAGGGATAAGGTCTTCACAGTATTGGACATGTTGTCCTGCTGGTACCGGGACGTGTTGGTTTTCCGGGAGACAGGAACGGAAGTTGCTTTGTTTAACCGGGACCGGACAGAGGCCTTGGCCGGGAGTGCGCAAAGATATGAAACCGGTCGTTTGGTGGAAATAATAGAGAGTATAGAAGCCACCAGGAATAAAATCGAAGCCAACGCCAATACCAGGCTGGCCGTAGAAGCACTTTTTCTGCAGTTGACCGGGAGTGATTTTGGGAATAATTGACAGTTTATCGCTGCCACAGAAGGAGGTAGGTTTTTGTGCAATATACGGTTGTGGGAGTGCGCTTTAAAAAAGCGGGTAAAATATATTATTTTGATCCCGGTGATCTGCAGCTGGAACCGGGAGACGGTGTCATTGTGGAAACGGCCAGGGGGGTTGAATACGGTCTGACAGTATCGGGACCCCTGGAAGTGGAAGAAAAAGAGGTGGTGGCGCCGCTCAAAAAGGTGATCCGTAAATCCGGCGATAAGGACTGGAGGCAGTTGGTTGCCAACCGGGAAAAAGAGAAAAAGGCATACCAGGTATGCCTGGAAAAGATTAACGCTCATAACCTGCCCATGAAACTTGTAGATGTCGAGCGGACGTTTGACGGCAATAAAATAATTTTTTACTTTACTGCCGACGGGCGCATTGATTTTCGCGAATTGGTCAAAGATCTGGCGTCCATTTTTAGAACCAGGATTGAATTGAGGCAAATCGGGGTGAGGGACGAGGCTAAAATGATGGGCGGGCTTGGTTGTTGCGGCAGGGAATTGTGCTGTTGTACCTGGCTGTCTGATTTTGCCTCGGTATCTATCCGGATGGCAAAGGAACAGAATCTTTCCCTGAATCCTACCAAAATATCAGGTATTTGCGGCCGGCTGATGTGTTGTCTCAAATATGAAAACGAGACCTACGAAAATGCCCGGGAAAAATTTCCTGAAACAGGCAAGGGAGTTATAACTCCCGATGGGGAAGGAAAAGTAGTCGGGTTCAATATATTTAAAGACAGTGTCAGTATTGAGTTGAAAGAAAGTAAAATCGTAAAGGATTATCAATGTGAGGAAGTGCATCTAAAAACCGGCGGCAATAAAAATAATGAAAAACAGCAAGAGTGTGTGGAACAAGTGGATGAGGAGAGGCTCTAATTGCAATCTTATTTTAAATCAATCAGAGAGATAGAGGTAAAATTGCATTCTATACTGGGTGAATTAAGGGAATTGAAAAATAGAGCCCAGGAACTGGAGCAGGAAAACGCCAGGCTCCGGGAAGACTTGGCAATTGCTTACCGGGAGGGTTGTTCCGGCCATACTGCCGGGGAATCCGGTATTCCAGGCCGGAGTTTTTTAAACCTGCTGGAGCTTTACGACCAGGAGTTTCATATCTGCAACCTGCATTTCGGGCGCAGGCGCACCGGTGAATGTCTTTTTTGCATGGCTTTCTTGAGAAGAGAGATGGAACCCGGCGGGGTTAATGAAAGTGGTTAACAGTGGTTCCACCGGTTGGGCGAGGTGAAATTTGTTTGGCTGAAAAAGAAGCTTGCGGCGTACTTTATCTTTGCGCCACTCCCATCGGCAACCTGGAGGATGTTACCCTCCGGGCATTGAGAGTGCTGCGGGAGGTTGATTTAATTGCGGCTGAAGATACCCGCCGTTCCCGTAAACTACTGAGTCATTATCAGATCCATACCCCGCTGACAAGTTATCACCGGCACAGCAGCGACAGAAGAGCAAAGTACTTACTGGATCTTGTTGCTTCCGGTAAAAAAGTCGCCCTGGTATCAGATGCCGGTTTGCCGGGTATTTCCGATCCTGGTGCGGAATTGGTGGCATCGGCAGTGGAAAGGGGGGTTGCAGTGGTCCCCATTCCCGGTCCCAGTGCCGGTATCACCGCTCTGGTAGTCTCCGGGCTTCCTGCCGGTACCTTTTTTTTTGCCGGGTTTATGCCTGCGGTAAAAAAGGCCCGGCGGGAAATGTTGCAGGAACTTTGTCGCCGGCGTGAAACCTTAATTTTTTACGAGTCACCGCACCGCCTGCCGGAGGCTTTGGCTGATGTCGGTGCGGTGCTGGGGAACCGCCGGGCGGCGTTAGCCAGAGAACTGACCAAAAAACACGAGGAAATAATCAGGGGGTCCATAGAAGAACTAAGGGTGTATTTTGAAAAAGAACCGCCTCGTGGTGAATTTACCCTGGTAGTGGCGGGTATCTCCCGTGAGGAGGCGGGACAGGAAAAAGAAGCGACGCGGGTCGCATTAGATCCGGTCGACCACGTTTTTTTACTGGAAATGAAAGGGATGGGGAGAAAGGAAGCCATACGTGAGGTGGCACGGTTGCGGGGTGTTCCGAAACGGGAAGTTTACCGGGCTATGATCAAATTAAAGGAGGAGCGGAATGCTCCCGGTTGACAAAGAAAGCAAAAAGAGAGACTTAAAGGTCTCTCTCAAATCAGGATTATGTTTTGTATTATTTCTATATTGTTGTCTTAACTAACTAAACAACAAACCATACTACGTGCTACATGGCATCGGTGTTTTGAAACATGGCCATCGCGCATTCACGGCACACCATCTTGCCGCGGTAGTGCTGGACGTCGGAAGCATTACCGCAGAAGACACATGCAGGTTCATATTTCTTTAAAATAATTTTTTCAGCGTCGACATAAATCTCAAGGGCGTCTTTTTCGTCGATACCCAAAGTGCGTCTCAGCTCAATTGGTATTACTACTCTTCCCAGCTCGTCCACTTTTCTGACGATCCCGGTTGACTTCAACTTCTTTCCTCCCCCTCTCTTTTCAACTAATTTCGACAAAAAACCTTCTTACAACTAAATGGTACCAACGATACCATTAAAAGTCAATATATATTACTAAAAAATTTTACAAATTTTTTAAGTAACAGCTAAAACTTGACAACGGGGTTGCTATTAGTTAAAATTTCTCTATATTGATTTTATTTAGCGTGAAAAGATATTGAATAACCGTGAAGGGGATGAGTAAGCTGGCAGAGTACCTGGAAAGAGAGCGGGGTAAGGTGGGAGCCCGCCGGGGAAAACCAGCCGAATATGGCCCTGGAGTTGCACCGCTGAACTTTTAGTAAGCAGTGCCGGGTTTTAGCACCGTTACCAGGCTGAGGTATCGGGAAGCCGTTTTCCCTGTACCTGTAGAGGCCGGTTGCTTAAGGAGCCGGTGAATAAGGGTGGTACCGCGGAGGGTTTAAAGACTCCGCCCCTCAGAAAAGATTTAAGGGGTGGAGTTTTTGTTATACAACCAAGCTCTATTAAGCCGCCTTAAAAGGTGAATTGGTTCCATGAAAATAACCAGACTTGTCAAGGGAGGAGAAGTTATTTATGGCCAGGGATACGTATTATATTACCACACCGATTTACTACCCGAGTGATAACTTGCATATCGGACATGCTTATACGACGGTGGCGGCAGATGCGCTGGCGCGTTTTAAAAAACTGACCGGTTATGATACCCGGTTTTTAACCGGTTCCGATGAACACGGGCAAAAAATTGTGCGGGCCGCCAAAGCCAGGGGGCAGACACCCCAGGAATATGTGGATAAGGTTGTGGCGGGATTTAAGCATCTCTGGAAACAACTGGAGGTTGATTACGACGATTTTATCCGCACCACCGAACCGCGTCACCAGGAAGTAGTGGCGGCTATTTTTCAGAAATTGTACGACCAGGGAGATATTTACAAGGATAGTTATGAAGGCTGGTATTGCACCCCGTGCGAAGCTTTCTGGGCGGAAAGCAGGCTTTCCGGGGGGAATTGTCCCGATTGCGGGCGTCCGGTGGAGTTGCTCCGGGAGGAAAGTTACTTTTTCCGGATGTCAAAATATGCCGGCCGTCTTTTAGAGTATATTGAAGCACATCCGGATTTTATCCAGCCGGTTTCCAGGCGCAATGAAATGATAAGTTTTATCAAGAGCGGGCTGGAAGATTTGTGTGTTTCCAGAACCACCTTTAACTGGGGCATTTCTGTTCCTTTTGACTCCCAGCACGTAATTTACGTGTGGGTGGATGCCCTGACCAATTACATATCGGCCCTGGGGTACGGAACCGGGGACGACAGTCTTTTTAAAAAATACTGGCCGGCAAATGTCCACCTGATGGGTAAAGACATCGTTCGTTTTCACAGCATCATCTGGCCGGTAATTCTTATGGCTGCCGGGATTGAGTTGCCGGAGCGGGTGGTGGGTCACGGCTGGCTCCTGCTGGAAAGCGGCAAAATGTCCAAGTCAAAGGGGAACGTGGTTGATCCGCTGATTTTAATTGATAAATACGGAGTAGACGCGATCCGTTATTACCTGCTCCGGGAACTGCCTTTCGGTTCCGACGGGTATTACAGCGAGGACGCATTGGTGGAGCGCATCAACAAGGACCTGGCAAACGACCTGGGCAACTTGATCAGCCGTTCTATCGCCATGATAGAAAAGTATTTTCAGGGTACGGTCCGGCCTCCCGAATCTTATGAAAGTATTGACCGGGAATTAATAGATTTAGCCCTGCAAACACCGGCTGCCGTGGAAGAGTTGATGGATCGCCTGGACCTGGCCGGAGCCCTGGCGGTTATCTGGCGCCTGGTGGGCAGGGCCAATAAATACGTCGACGAGACCGCCCCGTGGGGATTGGCCAAGGACCCGGCGCAAAAGGGGCGTTTGGCTACAGTGATGTATAACCTGGCCGAGAGCTTGCGCTTTATCACCGTTTTGTCTGCCCCGTTCATGCCCGTATTACCGGCCAAGGTCTGGATCCAGCTGGGTATTGAGGACCGGCCCGGGCTTGCTACCTGGAAATCGCTGGCTGCATGGGGAGCACTTCCCTACGGTACGGTAGTAAAACGCGGGCCGGCTTTGTTCCCGCGGATTCAAGCGGCCAAGTAAACTCAAAGGAGAGAGATAGTGGTGAACTTGTTCGATACTCATGTACACCTGAATGATGCGAATTTTAACGACGATCGTGAAGAAGTAATCCGGCGGGCCGGTGCGGCCGGGGTTGCATATTTGATAAATGTGGGGATTAGTCTGGAGTCTTCCCTGGAGTCGATTAGACTGGCAGAGAAATATGATTTTATTTATGCCGCCATTGGGATTCACCCCCACAATGCCGTTGATGCCGGGCCGGGATACCTGGAACGGTTAGAAAAACTTGCCGCGCACCCCCGGGTAGTGGCGCTTGGAGAAATGGGCCTGGATTATTACCGGGACTTGTCCCCAAGGCCGGTACAACAGGAATTATTTAGAGAACAGCTAAAGCTGGCGAAAAAGCTGCGACTGCCCGTAATTATTCACGACCGGGAAGCACACGGTGATATACTGGATATATTGCGCAGGGAGGGAGCGGGGCTGCCGGGCGGTGTCCTGCACTGCTTTTCCGGCAGTTGGGAAATGGCCGCCGAATGTCTGGCAATGGGTTTGTATATCTCCATTGCCGGGCCGGTGACTTTCCCCAAGGCCCCCAGGTTAAAAGATATCGCCGGCCGGATACCCCCCGAGCGCCTGTTGGTTGAAACCGACGCTCCGTATCTGACACCGGTACCCTACCGGGGAAAGCGCAATGAGCCGGCGCGGGTAGCTTACGTTGTGGAAGAAATAGCCAGGATAAGAGGGGTTGATAAAGAAATGCTGGCAAAAAAATGTACGGATAACGGCAAAAGATTATTTCAAATTACCTGAAGTGTGAGCAATGAATGATAATATGAGACCACATTGCCTGGTTGTTAAAGTATAAGGCAATAATTCTGGAGGAGGAAGTTTATGGCCGAAAAGAAAAAAGGTTTGGTCCTGGTTTTTACGGGGAACGGAAAAGGTAAAACCACTGCCGCCCTGGGAATGGCCTTCAGGGCGTGGGGACAGAACCTGAAGGTGCTTATACTCCAGTTTATCAAGGGTGGTTGGAAATACGGTGAGTTAAAGGCGGTGGAAAAATTAGAAGGGGCTCTGGAAATACGCCAGTTGGGCGAGGGGTTTATTGAAGGAGCAAACGACAATGCCCTTGAAGAGCACCGTAATGCGGCCCGGCATGCGTTGGCGGAAGCGAAAAACGAAATTGAATCCGGCGCATACAATTTGATCATCCTGGACGAGGTATTGTATGCCGTTCATTACGGACTGATTGATTTGCGTGACGTGCTGTCTTTATTGGCACGGAAAAAGCCGGGCCTGCATCTGGTATTGACGGGTCGTTATGTCACGCCGGAGATAATTGAAAAAGCCGACCTGGTTACTGAGATGAAGGAAGTGAAGCATCATTATAGACGGGGCATTTCCGCCCAAAAGGGGATCGAATATTAAGTTTTATTGGTGGGGAGAGTTGGTATGCGAAAGGTTCCCGTGGTAATGGCATGGATTGTTAATGCTTTTGAAAACAGCAGCCGGCACGCCGAATATTTTTTGGATTTAAATACGGGCGGGATTAAATATTTTTCACCCTTGGATTTTCCCGAACACGGCAAAATAATAGAAAGACTGGCGCGCCAACCGGACCGTTATGTTAAATTACCTAAAATGAAAAAGGATTTTTCGGCAAATATTAACCAAGCGTATCTCGAAACGGTTACCGACCCTTATTTGAAAGGTTTGCTCGAAAAATCTACGGACAATGATTATAAATTCCGTGATGTCCTGATGGAATTCGGGAATGCCCGGCGGAAATGGTATCAATACCGGTACGACCGGTGCGCGGAATTCTTAACGGCATGGTTTAAAGAAAAAGGGATGGAATTGTCCGAAAAAGATCCCGGGTAATCTGTGTGCCGAATAAAAACAGCGTTAAAGGCCGGATTTTTACCGCTGTTTTTAAACATGGAAAAATATACTGCAAATATCGACAGAATTAATTCTACCCAAAACCGCCAGCTTGTAGTAGTATATGTATGTTACTCCCCTAGCAGAAAAGACAAAAAAATCATCTGCTGGTATAAGGAGGTATTTAATGAGTTGGAAATCATTGGTCTTGGGCGGAAACCAAAGTAAAAAAAGAATGTCCGGCAACCACAGGAGCCGTATATTATGGTATCTGGTATTAGTAGTAGTTGCGGTGGTTCTTTTCAGTGGGTATGCCTGGGCTGAGAAGTCCGTCATATTGGAAGTGGACGGGAAAGAGTTTTCCGTGAAGACTTTTTCCCGGACGGTGGGAAAGGTTCTTGAAAAGCAAAATATTGTCCTGCTGGAAAAAGACGAGGTGCTTCCCGCCACAGATGCTCCTGTAAAAAACGGCATGGTTATAAAAGTATTACGCGCGTTAAATGTGGCGATTGAGGCGGACGAACAGGAGATAGCGGCCAGAACCAGGGGGCGGACAGTAGGAGATGTTTTGGCGGAGTACGGCATAAAGCTGGGTGCCGAGGACGAAGTATCCCCCGGGCCGGAGGAGCTCTTGAGTTCCGGGATGGAAATCAAGGTAACCAGGGTCCGGACGGAAACCATAGTTGAGGAAGCGGACATAGCATACCAGACCAGGAAGCAATATACCACCAAGCTCCCACAGGGTTCTACCAGAGTGGCCCAGGAAGGTAAAAACGGTGTTGAACGGCAGACTATCCAGGTTGCTTACAGGGACGACTGCGAGGTCAGCCGCCAAATGGTTGCCCGGGAGGTAGTTAATGCGCCGGTGGACCGGGTAGTCATGGTCGGGAGCGGCATGTCAATTTCCCGGGGCGGCAATAATATAAGATATTCCGAGGCGAGAGATATGCTTGCTTCGGCATATACTTATACGGGAAATAATACGGCTTCCGGGGTTCCTCCCAGTTACGGCGTGGTGGCCGTAGATCCCCGGGAGATAACCATGGGCACCAATATGTATGTAGAAGGATATGGTTATGCCACCGCACTGGACAGGGGCGGAGCTATTAAGGGAGATAGAATCGATCTCTTTTTTGAAACTTACGAAGAGGCTATGAAGTGGGGTGTGAGAAGGGTAAAGGTTTATATTTTGGAATAAAAAAGGCGGGCAAGCCTTTTTTTTTGCTCAAAACAGGAAATAATAAAAAGGAAAAGTTTGTATCATGTCGAAAATTGGTTAATAATGCTTGGCAGGAGGTGCCGGTGTCGCTTGATGTTTCAAAACCTGCGGTAGTACGGGATATAATGAATCACTACGGTATTTCCTGCAGGAAAAGCCTGGGGCAAAATTTTTTGGTTGACCGGAATATGATCAAAAAAATAGTCACCGCCGCTGATTTAACCCCTGCATGTCTGGTGGTGGAAATAGGACCCGGCCTGGGTGCTTTGACCGTACAGGCCGTTCAGAAAGCCGGTAAGGTGCTGGCCATTGAGTTGGACCGCGGTCTCATTCCGCCGCTGAATGAGGTGCTGGAAGGGGCGGGAGATGTTGAAATAGTGCCGGGCGATGCCTTGAAGACGGATTTTGACGCCCTGGTGGGAGAGAAAACCGCAGGTGCTTTTGGGCGCAACGGGCGGGAGTATAAGGTTTTGGGCAACCTGCCTTATTATATTACCAGTCCGCTTTTGATGCGTTTGCTGACGGGAAGGTACCATATTTCTTTAATCATCGTAATGGTCCAACTGGAAGTGGCGGCACGTCTGACAGCAGTGCCCGGAACCAAGGAATACGGTAGCTTGAGCGTGGCGGTGCAATATTTTACCAAGCCTGAAATTCTCTTTCGTGTCCCCGGAAGTTGTTTTTTCCCGCCGCCGGGGGTAAATTCCGCCGTGGTGCGGCTTGCCGTAAGGCCTGCGCCGGCGGTCACGGTGCACGATGAGGAACTGTTTTTTAAAGTGGTGCGGGCGGCCTTTGGCCAGCGACGTAAAACATTGTTAAACTCCCTGGCCGGTTCCGGCTTGCTTGGTGGTAAAGATTTTTGGTTACAGGTACTGCAAAATGCCGGGCTCGATCCCCACAGGAGGGGAGAAACGCTAACCCTTGCGGAGTTTGCCGTTTTGACAGAAAAAATAAAATAATTATTTGAATAAAAGGGCATTATCAAATTAACTATCATAATCTGAAGTAAAGAGGAAGTAAGGGAATATGTTCTTTGTCAGCCCTTCAAAGGGACGGATGGGCTTTGGGGAAATGATGGACGACATAATTATATACATTAAAGGCATCCCCACTTCATCCTATAAAATAATTATTGGTTCCGACTCCCAGGTGAAAAGCGAGACTTCGTTTATTACAGCGGTTATCGTGCACCGTCTGGGGAAAGGAGCCCGTTATTATTACCGTAAAAAAAACCAGCGGAAAATCAAAAGCCTGCGCCAGAAAATTTTTTACGAAACCGCGCTCAGCCTGGAAGTGGGTGGCATGGTGCACGAATTTTTTGCCGATGAGGGGTTTGATGGTTTGGATGTGGAGATCCATATCGACGTGGGCACCCAGGGCGATACCAAAGACCTGATTCGCGAGGTGGTAGGCATGGTCACCGGCAGCGGGTTCAGGGCCAGAATCAAACCGGAGGCCTACGGTGCCTCAAGTGTCGCGGATAAGCATACTAAATAAAACCCGGTTAGGTGCCTAACCGGGTTTCGTTATCATCCTGGCAGGATGTTTTTACTGCATTAAATACTTGTCAAGAAGGTCCCAGCGCCTGTGTGCGTGGTAACCGGTATATTTTTTTGTGCCCAATGAACGGGAACGCTTTTCATCCCGGTAAACTTGCATGGCTTCCAGGCAGTCGCCGATAATGGTTTCCGCAATTTTTTCAGAGTGCAGGGGGTTTTTTTCCGGTGAACCTAAGGCCTGGTGGGGGATCTTGGTGCCGATGCCGATTGAAAGCCCCTTTTTTACCGCCAGTGCGAGAGATACCGGAGGGAGGGAAATTTCCCGCAGGGGGACGGTAGTAAGAAAGCGACGGGATACGGCATGCGGCCCGTGGGAGGGCGAGGCGGGGCCGATAATATCTTCCAGGCCGAGTTCCCGGTTTAACCGGCGCCTCATTTTCAACACACAAGATGCCAGCGTGGAACGTGCTACTTGGTGGCTTCCGGGGTAACAGTCGGTTAACGCCATGTCCAGAGCACCGTCATTTATCAGAAGGAGCAGTTCCATCAAGTTATTTGCGATATTACCGTTCATATCACCGTCTAAGAAAAGGACTGCATCGGCTCCCCGGTCAAGTGCCGTTTTCGCCCCGATAGCCCGCGGCACATCAATTCCCAGGGGTTCTTTAAAGTAAAGAGGGGTTATCAGAGGAGATTTCATTTGCAGGACAACCTGGCGGGAGTTGTCGCTGCTTCCGTTGATCACCGGAATGATCAGGTTCACGGGAATTGAGAGTAATGCTTCGATGCTACCCTTTAAACGTTTTTCCTCATTTTGAACCGGTACGACTGCTGCGAACATGTTAACTCCTTTCCGGTACCGACAAGGAACCATAATCTAGTTTAATTAGGATATTGTTTCCTTAATATCTATACCAAACTAAACGCCCCTTTCATATGATATAAAAAAAAGTCCAAAGGGGTTAAAGCTTATGGAAAAAATTGATAAGGGGGATATAGTCGCAAGAAAATCTTATAACGGTGATATTTTGTTTAAAGTCAAAAAAATTTACGATGAACATGGAAAAGAACATGCCATTTTAAAAGGTTTGCATATGAGATTGTGCGCTAATGCGCCATTAGATGATTTGGTCAGGATCGAATCAGGAGAACTGGCCGCTTACTTACGAATGCAAGCCAAAAAAAGCAACGAGCACATGAACCGGATTTTTACCAGACGTGAAAAAGAACGTGAATTTTTATTCGGCAGGACGTTACGTGAAAATAAAAAAAAGTGTTGTAACGACCTGGGTTTTGACGTGCCGGGAACAGTGCTGCACATAGACGGTGATAGTGATTATTTGGACTTGTGTATGACTACTTATAAGCAGCTTAAAATCCCGGCGCACGGTTATTGTATCGATGAAGAAAAACAACCCGGGGAAGTAGGAGCATTGTTAAGGAAACATGCTCCGGATTTGCTGGTCCTTACCGGGCATGACGGCTACATTAAAGGAAGCAAAGATTTCAGGAGTGTAAATAATTACTACTCGTCTGAACATTTCATCCAGGCTATAAAGGTAGCCCGCCGCTATGAAAAAAGCCGGGATGACCTGGTCATTTTTGCCGGGGCGTGCCAATCTTACTATGAGGCGTTGCTTACGGCCGGGGCTAATTTCGCCAGTTCGCCCCAACGGGTAATGATTCACGCCTATGACCCGGTCTTTGTGGTGGAAAAAATTGCTTACACTTCCATTTACGACCCTATTCCGATTAAAGAAATAATTAACGGGACTATTACCGGTTTTGACGGCATCGGAGGAATGGAGACCCGGGGCAAATACCGGATTGGAATACCAAAATCGCCCTATTAGAAGGCGTACCCCTTTTAACGGTTCTGCATATGATGTTGTAGGATTTTGAAAGGGGAGTCAATATGGACCGCTACTTTAAATCCCTGAAAAAAACCAGAGGGAAGTTGTTTGGCTTTCCCAATGTAATTGGAGTAGGGGTGGGGTATAAAAAAACAGGAGCGGTGACTACCGCGGAACCGTCCTTTGTAGTTTATGTGCAGAATAAAATACCGGCGGGGAATTTATCTAGAAGCCAGATGGTCCCTAAAAAACTAGACGGTTTGAATACTGACGTGGTGGAAATCGGGGTGGTCAAGATGCTTGGGGCGCGTACCAGCCGCTCCCGCCCGTGTCAGCCGGGAGTAAGCATTGGCCACTATAATTCCTCGGCGGGGACGTTTGGCGCGGTGGTCAAAGATAAGCAAACCGGGGAGTTGATGATCTTATCCAATAACCACGTGCTGGCCAACGGCTCCAGTTTTCAGCAAGCCAGGGCCAAAGTAGGGGACCCTATTTTACAACCCGGCCCTTATGACGGGGGCACTTTAGATGACCGGGTGGGTACCCTTTACCGTTACGTACCCCTGGGGAAAAATATTTTTGAATCGGATTGCCCGGTGGCAGCGGCGGTTGCGCGGGGCGGCAACAAAATGTTAGGTCTGGTCAGGCAGAATTACGAAATCCGTTTTTATAAGCGTGATACTACTGAAAATACCGTGGATTGTGCCGTGGCCAAGATTGATGACCGGGCTCTGGTGCAGGCAGCGATATTGGAAATTGGTGCGATCACAGGGGTAGCCGAGGCAAAACCCGGTACGGTGGTCCAAAAAAGCGGCCGGACCAGTGGTGTTTCCAGCGGGGAAATAAAGTCGGTAGGCACTACGCTGCAGGTGGAAATGGGTAATGAAGAGAAGGTCTGGTTCACTGACCAGGTGGTGACGGAAATGTCTTCCCAGCCTGGCGACAGCGGTTCGCTGGTACTGGACCGCGACCGGAAGGCAGTGGGTCTTTTATTTGCGGGGTCGGATAAAATGACGGTGTTTAACCGCATCACCAATGTCATAGACCGCCTGGAAGTCGAGTTTTAATTTTGAGCATTTTAAACCAGAGGATCGTTTTAATGGAGGCTTGCCATGGCTCACCAGTCAATTAATTTAGGGGATATTGCTTTGGCTTTTCTGGGGGAAGACATTCCTGCCATCGGTCCGAGGTTTAATAACCGGGAAAAAGCTGTCAAGACGGCCCGTCTCTACCTGGAACAGATTAATGAAATTGTAGGCGGGGACCGTGAGGCACAGGTGGAAATCACTCTAAAAAGGCAGCCGGACGGCCGCTATTCCCTGGAATTGGAAAGTTTCCGCCAGTTATTAGGCAAGCTTAACAACCTGGATGAGTTGATGTTAAAAAGGTTTCGCAAGGGGATGAAAAAAAAGTTGTTCATTCTGACCTTCTTTGTGGAAGAAGCCGGCGAAATGGAATGCCTGGTGCTTACTGAGGGATTAGGGGCGGTATTTTATGCCCCGGAAGCTATGAAAAACTGGTAGACAGAGCAAAAATGCTTAATATTGACATTAGTTACTAATTAAGTATAGTTTTGAGTAAGTTAAAGATTGCTGCCATAGTTGTCATTATTACGACATATGAGTTTAAATTACCGGCTTTGTCAGATTGCTCCATCATCAGGTATATTAAGCCTGTACAAGTTATAAACTTGTGCAGGCTTAAATTTTATTAGCTTAGAAAGGAGAACGACATGCAAGCAGGTGTAAAGAGAAGGTGGCTGTATCCCGTTGTAACGATGTTCCTTTTGGCTTGTCTGATTTCTTGCGGTATTGTCGGCCCGGCAAATGCAGCCGGCCTGCAAGTTAACGGGGAGGAACAGGAGTTGGTGGACCTGGTCAACCAGACGCGTAAAGAAGCCGGGTTGGCTCCTTTGACGGTTGACCCGTTGCTTAACTGTCTGGCCAAGATTAAGGCTCAGGAAATGTCTTCCGTCGGGAGGCTAAGCAACCACACGTCGATGTACGGATCACTCAGCAACTTGTTGAAAATGGCCCGGGTCGATTATGTTTATGCCGGGGAAGGTTTGGTCAGGGCAACTTCGGTAAAATCTGCTTTTGCCGCGTTGATGAAGGATGAAAATAGCCGGGCAAAAATTGTGAGTCAAAATTTTGAACAAACTGGTGTCGGAATCATAACCAGGGGTTATTACAAGTATGTGGTTCAAATTTATACTGGTAACCAGGAAGCAACTTCTCCCGACCCGCAGCCGCAGCCGCAGCCGCAGCCGCAGCCGCAGCCGCAGCCGCAGCCGCAGCCGCAGCCGGAACCGCAGCCGCAGCCGCAGCCGGAACCGGAACCGCAGCCGCAGCCGGAACCGGTTGCCGGATTGAATGCCGACGAGCAAAAAATGTTGGATCTGGTGAACCAGGAAAGAAGCAATGCCGGTTTAACCCCCCTGCAAATAGATTTGAATCTGGTCAAGCTGGCCCGGATGAAAGCGCAGGATATGATTGACCAGGGATATTTCAGTCATAACTCGCCGACGTACGGTTCGCCTTTTGACATGATGGGGACTTACGGTATACAGTACCGCTATGCCGGAGAAAACTTGGCCGGAGCGCCCACGGTTAACCAAGCCCATAAAAGCCTGATGAATTCTTCGGGACACCGGGCCAATATCCTGGGCCAAAACTTTACCAGGGTAGGTATCGGTATAGTGAGCGGGGGTCCTTACGGGAAAATGTTTGTGCAAATGTTTACCGGCTGAATTAAAAACTAAAAAACCGTATTAAGGTAGCTTGGTTTTAGCAAAAAAAAGGAAGGGGCATAAGTCCTCTTCCTTTCGTTTTTTTTAGTATTGGTTATCATTTTGGGTACTTTTTAATGCCGTATTCATATATTAGTTATAGAGAAGTTTTGAAAGGGGGAATTAATGTTGGCTGGAACCGAAAGGCTTAAAGTCAACCTGGTCCAGGGTGAAAATAGAATCCAGACCATAGTCCGCGGAACAATAGAAGTTCCTTACGCCAAGCCGGATGTAGACAAAGTACTGTCGGAAGAAGCCACTGCCAAAGTCAGGGATGTCAGTATTCTTCCCGACAAGGTGGTAGTAGAAGGAACGCTTGTCCTGCAGTTAATGTATGTTGCTTTTAAGCCGGATCAGTCAGTGCATTCCATGCACGGGGAGCTTGATTTTACTACTTTTGCAGACGTGGAGGGAGCCAGACCGGGGAGCGACTACGTGGTTGAATTTACGGTGGAGGATGTGAAACTGACTCCAAGTAAAAAAGACCCGCGTAAATTTGACGTTGCAGCGGTGCTGATGTTATTTGTAAAAATCACTAAAGTCGATGAGTTGGAAATCCTCACTTCCGTTCCACCTGGCAATACCGCTTTGGAAACCCAGGATATAACGGTTGAACACATGATTGGCGACATGACCACCAAACAGGTGATTGTCAGCGACCAGTTCGATGTGCCTGAGGAAAAGCCGGACGCAGAGAAGATTCTGAATGCCAAAGCGGAAGTTGAAATTACCGACAAAAAGGTTCTTGCCGGGAAAGTAATCGTAGACGGTGAAGTAAAGCTCCAGATACTTTATGCGGCAATGACCCCGAAGCAGTCAGTCCATGACCTGCAGCATACTATTAAGTTCAGCGAGTTTGTGGAAATTCCTGATGCCCAGGACGGAATGAACGTGCACGTGCGGGCCGTGGTGGAAAAGGTCGATGTGGAGTCTTTGCTTGACCCGGGAATTGCCGCCGATGTCATTATCAAGTTGATTGTTTTTGTTTCTGAAACCAGGATTATTCAAGACGTTCCCACCAGGCTGGAAGATGAAACCTGTTTTGAAAAAAGGAAGCTGAAGGTGGACCGGCAAATCGGTTACGGGGAAACACAAGTAGTGTTAAGAGAAACTAAAGCCGTTCCCCATGAGAAACCCGATATCATGAAAGTTTTGGAAAGCCGGGTTGATCATACCCAGGTTACGGAAACCAGTATCTTGAGTGAAAAAGTAATCGTCAGGGGATATATTGATGTCCAGGTAATCTACGTCAGTACTAAACCGAATCAGGCTGTCCACGCCCTGCACCACCGGCTTAATTACCGTAATTTTGTGGTTGTGCCCGGGGCTGCCAAGGGTATGGAAGTCCATGTCAAGGCAGAACCGGAGTTTGTCCGGGTAGAACAGGTGGGCGTGGACCTGCATACCGAAGTGGTTTTAAAAGTGCGGGCGACGGTAACAGATATGTACCAGATGACCGTTTATGTACCTTCCGAAGTCGTAGAACCTACCACCGCTCCCTGCGAACCCGTATATTACACCGTTAAGAAGGGTGATACCCTGTACAAAATCGGTAAAGCGTACGGGGTCAGTGTAGCAGATATTTTAGCGGCCAATCCCCAAATTACCGATCCGGATGTGTTGGAAGTCGGACAGGTAATCGAAATTCCCTGTCCGGCAAAGGGTTAAAAAAATATAAAATGTCTTAACAAAAAACCATAAGGAGGAGGTTAAATAATGCCGGTTCAATATTATCTCGATGAAAAACTTCCGGTACATTGCATGAGGATCAAGGTGCCGGTTGTTGTTGCAGAAGCGGATGTCGAGGTGGTCATAGACAGCACGCTCGTGTTACCCGAATTGGCCAAGAAGGTTGACAAAATCATCGCTTCCGTACGCGACCTGAAAGGCACGCCGGTTTTCGTAGAAGAGAAAGTTACCGGAGATATCGCCGTTGTTCATTATGGCGACAAGAAGAAATGTGATGATGGTTACATTGTTAAAAAAGTAGTCCTGACCGGCACCTTGCACAAACAGATATTTTATGTCAATAAAAATGATCAAGTCAGGCATACTTCGGAAGACCTTACTTTCAGCAAGCTGGTCGACCTGGACGAACCGCAAATGGTGGATAGAAGAAGAGATGTGTCCATTGATTTTCGGAATATCGATATCGATGTAAACTTTGAATTGCAGCGGGCCAGCCGCCTGCACCAGACCGCGGTGCTGACTTTGACGGTCAAGGCGGTCGAAGACCGCCAGATTTACGTGCAGACCTGCCCTTCGCCGGAAGAACGGCCGCTGCTTAGAGACAGGAGCATTGAATCGTGGGCCAATGAGTTTACCCCTGTTTTCTGGGGGGCCAGCAATGTGCGCCAGACTTCTACCGCGCATACCGGTTCTTACGCGGCCGAATTGGGTTACTTGAATACCGTTTTGCCGGCGTCTCTGTTCCAGATGGTCAGCCGGGGGATTAACGGCGGCAAGCAGTACCGGCTAAGTTTCTGGGTTAATGAAAATATTAATAACACCGGTAATTTTACCTTGAATGCCGAAGTAATTTTCTTTGACGAAAACGGTATCCAGATCGGAGTCGGTTCCCAGACTTACGCCAGCGCCGCGATTCCAGACAATGCTTACAGCCAGGTTCAATTCACGACGCCTACCACCGATGAAAATGTTGCCAGCGCCATGGTCCGGTTCTCCTTTATTCCCGGGGCCGATAACGCCAATACGGTTAAAATCGACGATGTCAGGCTGGAGGCGGTTTAAAAGACCAATTTTTTTATTAATTGGAAAGAGTGGTTTCTTTTCGGGAAATAGCGCCTATTGCAAAAAAAGCTGTTTAATAAAACAGCTTTTTTTTGCAATTTACTAAACATTTTTGTCTGAGATTGAATATATTTTAGTATTGGACTAAAAAGAAGAAAGGGGAAAACCAATGACCGGTAATATGGGCGATATTTTTGCCGAAATGCAGCATGTGCAGCAAGAATTAAAAAACCGGACCGTTGAAGTGAGCGAAGGTGACGGTGCAATTTCCATAATCATAAACGGTCATCAGGAGGTGTTAGCGGTAAAATTGGATCCTGCGGCATTGTCGCCGGAAAATGTTGAAAAATTGCAAAATGCGGCGGCGATTGCTATTAACCGGGCAATTTTGGAATCCAAACAAATGTGGAAGAGTGAATTGAGCAAAATTACCGGTGGACTCAACCTGCCTAATTTCCCGGGTTTATTTTAAAATGTTCGGAGAGTGATTTTCTTGACGGAAGAAAACAAAAAAGAGGCCAAGACGGTAGTGGTAGTTGACGAACCGGTGGCCAGGATCCTGGATTTGCAATCAAAGTACGGTATGGATCAGGAGACCATGATCATATACATGAATTCTTTAAACCTGATGCATATTTTAAACCTGGTTAACCGGCGTTATGGAACCGGTCCGGGCCAGTCGTTACAGATTTCCGGAGTGCCGCAGTTGCCGGTGCCAGGCCGGGATACGACAGCCGGAAGCGGCCTGACCATGGAAAATATGGCCGGTATGTTGATGCATCTGCTCGCCAACCAGGGGCAGGGCGGTTCAGCACAAGGAGGGCAAGGTATTAACCCGTCCGTGCTGTTGAATATGCTCAGCGCCCTTGGTGGGCAAAACCTGGATCTAAACAATCTCATGAAAATTCTGCCGGCCTTAATGGGTTCCGGGAAGCCGGCACCAAAAACCACTGTCCAAAATGACCGGCCATCAGCGCAGAATTCTGGTGCCGGCGAAAGGCCTTCTGAAGGTGATGCAAGAGATTCCGGGCCTAAAGGTGGCGGTGCCGGAGGACAACCGCCCGCCAGGCAGGAGGCGCCGAAGATAATGAAATGGGACCGGTTAGAGGAACGCAAAAAAGCATAGGGCGCCTTATAAGGCGCCCTACATACTTAATAATAATTTCCTGCGTATAAGCTTTAGATGAATGCTATTGCTCCGGAAAATCAGCAGCGGAAGGCATCATAATTTCCGGGTCCGGCTCCGGAGGAGTCTCTGTTTCCTCAAAAGGCGCGGCATTTTCTTCCTGGTCCGGTTTTTGAGAAGGCTGGCCGCTATCTGCGGAAGAATTCTGGTTCTGGGCCGGTCCGAATTCATTAGAGGCCATTTTAATCACTGTGGATTGAAAATTGTCGATGCCGTTTTTTATGTTTTTTACTGATTCATTGGTTGCTTGCAGTGCATACATTAAGAGCTCCAGTTTTTTATCGGCTTCAGGGGCACTGGCCATGAGTAAAAGCAATGGATTTAATAACCGCTTCAATTTAATTACCTCCTGATTGGGTAAGTCATGGTAGGTGGACCTGATTTTATAGCCCTGTTTGGTGCTTTGGTTCCGTGTAATAATCAGTCGCTGTTTTCCCCTGCTTTCTTCCCTTCCTGTGCCATCATCAGTGGTAGTAAGACGGAATGAAAATTATCCATACCGGATTTGATGCTTGTGACGGAATCACTGGTTGCACCGATAAATGCACTCAGGGTTTCCAGTTTTTTTTCGGAATCAGGGACGACGGCCATCATGAAAAGAATAGGCAGCAGACGGTACAAGTGGCTACAACTCCTTTCCCGCGGGTGATTATTTAGTGAATACCCGGGATCCCCTAAATAGATACCTCGCTATTAAATTTTATTAAATCTTCAGCTGAATTTATTTTATGTTTAGTGCTGGTTATCTGTTACAGGTAAAAATCTTTTACCGCATAAGGAGCCGGCTCGGGTAAAATAATAATGCCGGAGGGGGTTGGTTATGACACTGAAGATTTTTCCGCTGGTGATTGCTGCGTTATCCGGCATAGCTATGGCCATACAAGGTTCCGTGAATGCTGCCCTGGGTAAAGTAGTTGGTTTGTTGGAATCAACTTTTATTGTTCACGGTACGGGTTTTTTATTGGTGTCCGCACTGCTGTTTATTTTTCGGTTGGGTAAAGAGAAACAGGTATGGAACTTGTTCCAGGCGCCCTGGTATTGTTACCTGGGCGGCCTGCTGGGGGTGCTTATTATTTATATGGTAATATTGAGCATACCTCAAGTCGGAGTGGCGCCGGCTACCACGGCGATTATTCTGGGACAGGTTTTTACGGCGGGATTGGTAGATCATTTCGGGCTTTTCGGCCTGAGAAAAATTTCTTTTAGTTTGTATCAACTTCTGGGAGGATTGATGATGGCCGGTGGGGCGTGGTTGCTCCTCAAGCGCTGACTTCGCCTGGTTTACTTTCAGTTCAATCTGGAATGATAATGACCTGGCCGGGGTGAATGACTTCCGGGTTGGATATATTATTGGCGTGGATTACAGCTTCCAGACTTTTTCCGTATTTAGCAGCGATACCCCACAAGCTTTCTCCCGGTTGGACAATATGGTTCTTAGTGCCGTGTTGGTGTTGGTTGGACAGGTTTTCCGTTTGGGAAATGTTTCTTCCCGATATGATTTCCACCGGCGTGTGCAGCTCAACTTTAGGGAAAAGCTTTTCCACGTCCTTATTATGCATTCTGATACAACCCAGTGAGACATAGCCGCCGATGGAAGACGGGTTGTTCGTACCGTGAATACCGTATCTTCCTCCGGGGATCGACAGGCCCATCCACCGGGTTCCCAGTGCGCCTCCCGGGTACATGATTTTTTCAATGACCGCATAATTACCGGTGGGGGTAGGAGTGGAAGGTTTTCCCACTCCCACGGGATAATTGTTTACCGGCCGGTCGCCTTCAAAAAAAGAAAGCCGGCGGGTGGCAAGGTTGATCAAAATATGGCTGCCATGAATACGCGTTGACCGGTACGGCATTTAAACACCACCTTTATCAAAAAAAAGAATTTTTTTATTTTATGAAAAAAATCTTTTATTTGAACCAGAATTTATAAAGGATTTTTTAACGGTGGTGGTTAACTAACTATACCGGTGAGAACAGGGGTGAATTATTTATGTTCATTACGACCGTTGCCCGGGCAAAAATAAACCTGGTGTTGGATGTGTTGGGCAAAAGGCCGGACGGTTACCACGAGGTAAAAACCGTCATGCAGTCCGTTGCATTGCATGACCGCCTGGAATTCAGCCCCGGCACGGAGGGGATCAAACTTTCTGTTATAGGGAGTGACCTTCCCCTGGATGAAACGAATTTGGTTTACCGGGCCGCAGAACTAATCCGGAGTCAAGCGGGAATAAGGCGGGGTGTCAATGTCCTGATTAAAAAAAACATTCCCGTAGCAGCCGGGCTTGGCGGCGGTTCAGCGGATGCTGCGGCGACTCTGGTCGCTTTAAATAAAATGTGGCGCACCGGTTATTCCCTTTCCGAGTTGATGCGCCTGGGGGAGCAGTTGGGATCTGACGTGCCGTTTTGCCTGCTTGGAGGCACGGCTCTGGCCCGGGGTAAGGGTGAGCAACTCACGCCGTTATCCCCGTGCCCCGAATGCGGCTTGGTTTTGGTTAAACCACCCGTCAACGTTTCTACGGCATTAGTCTACCGGGCCTTTAAACCGGAACTGATAGAAAAGAAACCTGATTGCCGCGCCGTGGTAGAAAATATAAAAAACGGTAATATTACAGGTATTGCAAATAATTTGGCCAATGCCCTGGAACCGGTTACGGTGCAAATGCACCCGCAAATTGCCGTGATTAAAGCAAAACTTATGGCGGCCGGAGCCCTTGGCGCGTTGATGTCCGGCAGCGGGCCCACTGTTTTCGGTTTGGCTCCGGACCCGGAAAGCGCCCGGAAGGTAGCCGCCCGGTACGCTCATACTTCTGAATTGGTGTTGGTGACCGGGTTCTGCAACCAAGGTATGTATATTGAGTAAAACCGTTTGGTAAATATCTTGCAGTTAAGGCGCGACAGGGTTAAAATAAATATATCTTAATATCTTTTATTCTTGTTACCTGGGGGGAGGTTGATTAATGACGGAGTATAGATTAGTTCCGATTAAACTGGATAACTACAAGCCTTTAAGAGAGATGGTATTTCAATCCCTCCGGGAAGCAATAATTCACGGCCGGCTTAAGCCCGGGGAACGGTTGATGGAAATTCAGCTGGCGGAAGAAATGGGCGTCAGCCGCACCCCGGTGCGGGAGGCAATCCGCAAGTTGGAACTGGAGGGACTTGTAGTTATGGTGCCGCGGAAGGGCGCCTATGTAGCAGGTATTTCAGTTAAAGATATCGTTGATGTTTTTGAAGTAAGAGCGGCTTTAGAGGGTCTTGCTGCCGGGCTGGCGGCGGAGAGGATCACCGAGGAAGAAATGGAAGAGCTTGAGCGCACGCTGGTCAGGATCAATGTCAACAGCGAAGAAGATGATCTCAATTCAGTCGTTGAAGGAGACAGCTCTTTTCATGAACTTATTTACAAGGCCTCCCGCAACCAGCGCCTGGTACAGATTATTACCCGGCTTAAGGAACAAATACACCGGTTTCGCATGACTTCTCTCTCACAGCCGGGCCGGACCAAAAATGCGCTGGATGAACATAAGACCATCGTTGAAGCCATATCCGACAGAAATGTTGAACTGGCCCAGACTCTGGCCAGTGAGCACGTTGAAAACGCTGAACAAAGCTTGTTAAACGCTTTAGGAGAGGAAGTAGATTAATGCTGGATGCCGTTGTTTTGGCCGGGAGTAGTAATGACGGTCTTTTAAAAGAATGTAGCCCGGTTGAATACGAGGCATTAATACCGGTAGGTTCCAGGACTATGGTGGAATACGTAATTGAAGCGCTTCTGGGCACCCGCCGCATCAGGCGGGTGCTGGTAGTCGGTCCCGCCGACAGGTTTACAACGCTGCCGGTAGGGGAAAGAGTGTCCATAGTAGATTCTGCGGGAGGAATCATGGAGAATATTGAAGCCGGCTTAAAACAGCTGCCGGGAGAAAAGAGAGTACTCCTGGCAACTTCGGATATTCCCTTGCTGACACCCTGGTCGGTGGACAATTTTTTAAATCTCTGCGGGGATATGTCCGGTGACCTTTATTACCCCATTATTGAAAAAAACTTGGTCGAGAAGATTTTTCCTAATACCGGAAGGACTTATGTCCGGTTAAGGGAAGGAGTTTTTACCGGAGGGAACCTTTTTTTAATTAATCCGGTGGTTTATAAAAGGTGCCTGGAAAACGGGCGCAAAATTATTGACTTGCGTAAGAGTCCCGTTGGGTTGTGCCGGATTTTGGGCGTAACTTTTTTGGTTAAATATATTTGCCGGATGCTGACCTTGGCCGATGCGAAAAATAAGGTTTCACAGTTGTTGGATATCAATGGGGTGGTGGTCAGGTCGGCGTTTCCTGAAGTAGGAGTTGACGTGGATAAGCCCGCTGATTTGCAATTGGTCCTGAAAGTTTTGAGCAATCAGCGGCCTCAATGAGGGGTAAACACGAATGGCACTTTGTAGCCGGCCTAAAGACCGGTTTTTGCTTATTTGGGAATGTAATATTTTTCTGAGCGCGTGAGCTCGCTGCCAACTTATAAGAGTCGCCTGGAAAGGCGGTTTTTTTGTATCACTGCCGCGCCCCGGGGAATACCCTGTAAAAAAATCAGGGGGGCGGTATTGGTGATTAAAGTGGTGGAAGCCGCATCAAAAAAAGCGGCCAAGGTGTTTAATGCTTTCCCCCGGGTGATTTACCGGAGTTTTTATCGGGCGCCCGATTTTCCCGTGTTTGATCGCAACAGTACCGGTTTCGATCCGTTTTTTGCCGCGGTGGAGGCCGTGCCGTTTCTGGCGTTAAAAGACGGCCGCGTTGCAGGGAGGATTGCTGCCGGCTTTCATCGCGCCTATCCCGCAAAAGAAACCGGTTTTTTTGGTTATTTTGAATCTCTGAACGATTGCGCAGTGGCAAAGGCACTGCTAAACACCGCGGCCGGGTGGCTGGCCGCCAGGGGTAAGACTAAAATGACCGGACCGGTAGATCTTACCCCTCACGAACGATTGGGATTGCTGGTGGAAGGGTTCAGGGAACAACGTTTCCCCGGCATGCCCTACAACCCGCCGTATTACCAGGGTTTAATCACCGGCTGCGGGCTGGAACCGGAAGCGGCTCTTTTTACCTACCGCTTTGATTTGCGCCACCGGCTGCCGGATAAGCTGTACCGGGTAGCGGCAAGGGCAAGCCGCGCTAAAGAAGTCCGGATCAGGCAGGTAAATTTTTGCGACCCGGCAGGGGAAGGAGAAATTTTATCCGTAATCAATAACGGTGCGATGAATAAAATGTGGGGTTTTACCCCGCTGTCTCCGGAGGAGGGTGCAGCTGTTTGGTGCCGGCTCAAAGGTTTTTATGATCCCGGGCTTGTTTTATTGGCCGAAAAATCCGGTAAACCGGCCGCTCTGTGCCTGGGATTGTATCCTGCCGGGGGGGCACCTTTTCCAGGCAGGTCAAGCCGGTCCATCGGCAGGCTGGCTGTTTTGGCAGTGCTTCCGGAATACCGTTTTAAAGGTTTAGAAACGGTTTTAATCCTGGAACTCGCCGGTCGGGCCCGCTCCAGGGGGATTACTGCTTTTGAAATTTCGCAGGTGGTAGAAAACAACATCATGATGAAACGGATCCTTGATAACTTGCCTGGTGTTAATAAAACCGGGGTGCACAAAGTTTATCAGGTCAATGTTGATTAGTAATAATTTCATAATAAAGAAATAATTATTTAAAAAACCAATTAAAAAGAAGGTATATTAAGGAATATTGCAGAAAGTAATTATTCAAGGTCGGTAACGATTCGGAGGAAGGTGGTGATTACATGGAAGTTACCGATGTAAGAGTGCGAAAAGTATTGGCGGAAGGGAAGATGAAGGCGATTGTTTCGGTAACTTTAAACGATTCATTTGTAGTGCATGATGTAAAAGTTGTCGAAGGGCAGAACGGTTTGTTTGTGGCCATGCCCAGCAGAAAAACTCCGGACGGGGAATTCCGTGACATAGCGCACCCAATTACCTCCTGGGCCCGTGAGTTGATTCAAACCGCCGTACTTGAGGCATACAAAGAAGCTATTTAAATTAACTTATTTTTATAAAGAGAGCGTAAAGCTCTCTTTTATTGTTGTATGAAAAGGATCTGACCACTTTTTGTTGAATAATTTAAATTAGATATTTAAGGGGATTTTATATATAATTTATTTCAGATTTCGTTGAGGGGGGCACTTGATGAATACAGCGGCGGTAATTCTGGCAGCCGGCAAGGGCACAAGGATGAAATCAAAACTGCCGAAAGTGCTGCATAATTTGTGCGGCATTCCCATGCTGTCGCACATTATAGATGCGGTTACCGTTGCGGGGGTAAAAAAAACCGTGGTCGTGGCCGGATACGGAGCTGACCTGGTGGCGTGCGAAATAGAGGGAAAAGCGGAGATGGCTATTCAGGCCGAACAACTGGGAACCGCGCACGCATTGATGCAGGCCGGTCAGAATTTGAAGAGTTTTCGGGGGCAGTTATTGGTCCTGTGTGGCGATACACCGTTGATTGAGGCGGATACGTTAGCACTGCTGGCTAAGAGGCATCAGGATACCGGAGCGGCGGCTACAGTGCTGACCGCCGTGTTACAGGACCCCACCGGTTACGGAAGGGTGCTCAGGGACGGCCGGGGCCGGGTGGTTCGTATTGTGGAGCAAAAAGACGCGTCTCCGGAAATAATAGAGATCCGGGAAGTGAACACCGGCATCTATTGTTTTGAGCCGCAGGGGGTTTTTGAAGCTTTAAGCCGGGTGACTCCCCAAAATAACCAGAGTGAGTATTATCTTACCGATATTATTGAGATGTATGTCAGGGAAGGCCGGACGGTGGAGGCGGTCAGGGTTGAAGATCCCGTCCAGGTTACCGGTGTCAACGACCGCATACAGTTGGCCGAAGCGGAGCAGTATATGCGGAGAAAGATTCTAAGAGAATTGATGCATTCGGGGGTGACCGTTGTAGACCCAAATTCTACCTTTGTGGGCCGGCAGGTTCGAGTGGGGCGGGATACAGTGATTCACCCGTTTACTTTCATCGAAGGCAATACCGTGGTAGGCGAAGATTGTACCATAGGTCCCGGTTCACGCCTGGTGGATGCTGTTGTAGGCAGAGGTGTGACAATACAAAACTCTATTGTGATGGACAGCAGCATAAGCGACCGTTGTCTGATCGGACCGTTTTCCTACTTGCGGCCGGGTACCGTACTGGAGCGGGAAGTTAAGATCGGTAATTTTGTCGAAATTAAAAAATCCCGGATTAGCGACGGCAGTAAGGTGCCTCACCTCAGTTACGTGGGGGATGCCGATGTCGGTAAAGAGGTTAACGTCGGGGCGGGTACCATTACCTGCAATTACGACGGCCGGAATAAATGGCCCACGCGCATTGGAGACGGTGCTTTTATCGGAAGCAATACCAACTTGGTGGCTCCGGTAGAGGTGGGTGCCGGAGCGGTTACCGGGGCCGGTTCTACCATTACCAAAAATATTCCTGAAGGAGCGCTGGGCGTGGAAAGGGCTAAGCAAACGGTGATACCGGATTGGGCGGCCCGAAAAAAAATATGACCACCAAGAGCGTGTGTAATAAATAACCTGACCAGGAGCCTGACTGGAGGTATGTTATATGTCATTTAACTTTAAAAAATTAAGAATTTTTTCGGGTAACGCCAATACGGAATTGGCAGAAGAGATTGCCCGGTACCTGGGCGTAGAATTAGGTTCGGCAGAAGTTACGCGATTTTGTGACGGGGAAATTCAGGTAAAAATCAATGAGAGCGTCAGGGGGGCGGACGTATTCATAATTCAACCTACCTGCGCTCCCATAAACGAGAACCTGATGGAGTTACTGATACTGATCGACGCCGTGCGGCGTGCTTCCGCCCGGCGTATCACCGCCGTAATGCCTTATTACGGCTACGCCCGCCAGGACCGGAAAACCAAGGCCCGCGATCCGATTACCGCCAAGCTGGTTGCCAACATTCTTACGGCCAGCGGCGCCCGGCGGGTTATCTGCATGGATTTGCATGCCGGACAAATTCAGGGTTTTTTTGATATCCCACTGGACCACTTGCCGGGAGTTCCGATCCTGGCCGAGTATTTTCTGCAAAGAAAGTTGGAAAATATCGCGGTGGTTTCACCCGATCTGGGTGGAGTAACGAGGGCCAGGAACCTGGCCCAGCGTGTGGGGGCTTCTATTGCCATCATAGACAAACGTCGTCCGGAGCCCAATGTGGCCGAGGTAGTCAATATCATCGGCGTTATTCGGGGTAAGACAGTAATTATTATCGATGATATTATTGATACCGCCGGAACCATTACCAAGGGGGCGGAGGCTTTGAAAGAACGGGGGGCGGGGGATATTTACGTTTGCTGCACTCATCCCGTCCTGTCCGGGCCGGCTATAGCGCGGCTGGCGGAAGCACCCGTTAAAGAAGTGGTTGTTACCAATACCGTTCCCATTACTCCGGAAAAGATGATTGACAAAATTAAAATTCTTTCGGTCGCGCCGCTTCTGGGCGAAGCCATTATCCGCATTCACAAGGACCTCTCGGTGAGTAAACTTTTTGATTGATTTGTGACCGCCCGGTACGCCCGGAAAACGGTATGACCGGTCAAAAAAGGAGGTTGTGATGATTTTTAAGGATATTATTTTTGACCTGGAAGGTTCCCTGGCGACAATAACCCTGAACCGGCCCGACAGTTATAATGCTCTTGACTTGAACATGTCCGGTGAAATGGTTGCCGCTCTGGAGTTGTGTCGCAAGAAGGAGGAAGTCCGGGCGGTTATACTGACCGGTCGGGGAAAGGCTTTTTGTTCAGGGGGCGATATTAAGTATTTTGAACAGCATGCCGGTTTTGATCCGGGTGAGCCCGTACGCCGCTTGCTGGAACCGCTGCACCGGATAGTGCTGGATATCCGGCACCTGCCCAAACCGGTATTGGCGGTCATAAACGGTGCGGTGGGCGGTGCGGGCATGTCTCTTGCGTTGGCTTGTGACCTGCGCATAGCTTCACAAACGGCCAAGTTCAGACAGGCGTATACCAATCTGGGTCTGGTGCCGGACGCGGGTTGGAGTTTGTGGACCGTTTTGCTTGCGGGCTTCGGCAGGGCCAGCGAGATGATTTTTGCGGATCCCGTTTATGACGCACACCAGGCTGAGGAAATGGGCCTGGTGCACCGGGTAGCCGCACCGGAGCGTCTTATGGAAGACGCGCGCCGGTGGGCGGGTCAAATGGCCGCCGGTCCCACACGTTCATTTGCTGTCGCCAAAGCCAACTTGAACCGTGCTTTTTTACGCCTGCTGGAGCACCAGTTGGAGGCGGAACGTCAAGGAGTGCTCAGTTCTGCTTATACCGATGATTATCAAGAAGGGTTGAAAGCGTTTAAGGAAAAAAGGAAACCGGTATTCAGGGGCAGGTAATAATATCCCTTGATGCGGTTCCTTGTTGATCATGCTTCCGGTTTGTGGTACAATACCACACGTTTGCAATTGTAATATTTGTGTTGATATGTAACGATTATTATATACCGGAGCATATAATTGAATATCACTCATCTTGTGCTTAATTCTTTTCTTTAAGAAGCGGGGGAACCAGTTTCCGGGGTGAATCGATTCCGTGGTTTGTTAAGAAGACCGGTTTTTTGCAGCCGGTCGGGTGTTTAACGGCACCGGATCCGTAGGGTTGCTCTTTCGACCCGAATCCGTCAGCTAACTTCGTAAGCGTTGAAAGAGAGGATGAAAGGTAAATGCCGATTTCTAATTTCGGTTATTGCCTGGTATGCCTTTTTTCCCTGGACCCGGCCGGGGAATTTTTATGTGTTGGCTGACCCCAATAAAAAGGAGGTGGCTCTGTGTCGATACTTTTAAATAAGGATCAAAGTTCCGGCAGCGAGGTAAGAAGGGAGACTGCACTCGTCCGCGCAGAGGAGTTAAAGAGGAGAATAAGAGGTTACCTGGAACAAAAGGACTTGATTAGAACCGGTTTTGATCTCCGGGAAACTTACGTGCTAAACCGGGAAAGAATATTAAAACACTTTAATGCCACCGAAAAACAGTGGTATGACTGGCATTGGCAGATGGCGCACCGGATTAACGACCCGGTGGTTTTAGGCAAGCTGTTTAATTTTGATAAAGAGCAATGCGCCCGGGTGCAGGCCGTCGGGAAACGTTACCGTTGGTCCATTTCCCCTTACTACGCGTCACTAATGGACCCGGCCGGGACAGATGACCCGATCATGCTGCAGTCGGTACCGTCCTTGGAAGAACTGGACGAAAAAGGTTATGACGACCCGATGGCTGAAGAGTTTACTTCCCCGGCACCTTGCATTACCAGACGTTATCCCGACCGCTTGATTATCAATGTCACCAACCAGTGTGCCATGTACTGCCGCCATTGCCAGCGGCGCAGGAATATCGGGGAGGTGGACCGGCACCAGACGCACCAAAACCTGACCGCGGCCCTGGAATATATCCGTCAAAATGAGGAGATTCGCGATGTTTTGATTACCGGCGGCGATGCGTTGCTGCTCAGTGACGGTATGATTGACT
Organism: uncultured Pelotomaculum sp.; assembly: GCA_964413055.1. Classification (GTDB taxonomy): domain Bacteria; phylum Bacillota; class Desulfotomaculia; order Desulfotomaculales; family Pelotomaculaceae; genus UBA3102. The sequence goes on from CAYPRB010000009.1 coordinate 38,234, forward strand.
GGTTGCTCAGTGAGCTTGACGGTATTAAACACGTCGAAATAAAACGACTCGGCACCAGGACACTTGTTACGCTCCCGCAGCGGGTCACAACGGAACTTTGTAAAATGCTCAAAACACACCCGCCGCTTTATATTAATACTCAATTTAACCACCCGCGGGAGATTACCCCTGAGAGCAAGCGGGCTTGCGATTTGTTGGTTGATGCAGGCGTGATTCTGGGTAACCAGGCGGTATTATTAAAGAAAGTGAATAATGAGCCGCACGTGATGAAAAAATTGAATCAGGAACTTTTACGCATCAGGGTCAGGCCTTACTATATTTTCCATGCCAAACCGGTCAAGGGAACGCATCACTTTATTACCACCGTGGATGAGGGCATGGAAATCATGGAAAATTTACGCGGCTACACCTCGGGTCTCGCTATTCCGACTTATATCATTAATGCCCCCGGCGGGTACGGAAAGACTCCGGTGCTGCCCAGTTACGTACTAAAAAAAGAAGACGGTAAAGTCACGCTGCGGACATGGGAAAACAGGGCCATGAAGTATTCCGTTCTGTATGGCGGGGAATAAAATAGTTTGATTATATACTCTTGGTGGAGGCATTATGTGGGAATCGCTGGTATTAAACCCATTATTCGGTTACCTGTTTATCTTTTTGGCCAGAGTGGCGGACATGTCTCTGGATGTTTTACGGTTACTGATGCTGACCCGTGGGTATGCCGTAACGGCGGCAGTGGTAGGTTTTTTTGAAGTGACCGTTTTTGTGGTGGCCTTAGGCTGGGTGCTATACGACGGGTTAAATGACCCCATCAAAATAATTGCTTATGCCGGCGGGTTTGCAACCGGCAATCTGGTCGGGGCGGTTATTGAGGAAAAAATGGCCATCGGGTATGTGGTAATCCAGGTGTTTCCGTCAAAAGAAACCTGCAATGAATTGATTATTCACCTCAGGGAAAATAATTATGGGGTGACCAGAATTGAAGGAGAAGGCAGGTTCGGCCCGCGGGATATTTTGATGGTTACCACCAAGAGGAAAAATATGCCATATATCATAAAAACCATCGAACAGGTGGCACCGGAAACCTTTTTCAGCATCTCTGATATTCGTTCCATTCACGGCGGGGTATTCCCCCGCCGCAGGCCGTAACTACAGGTCACGGTTTATGAGAACACGAAACTGGAAGCGCAGATATTTTAGGGCTTCCAGTCTTTATTGGCTTGTGTGACCGGCATCCGGGACGGGCCGCGGCAGTATTTTTTTTTAACACCAGGTTTTCAGGTTAAGGGGGGCGCGGGCGGATCTTTACGGGGTTCGTTGCTGTTTTCGGCAGGGTCCGGGTTTGTTTTTTCATGTGTTTGCGTTTCCTGCCGGAAACTGGTTTGCACCGATTGGTTTTGGTTCTTATACGTCATTTCATTTACTTCGTCTGCGGCGGCGGACCCGGATGCATCTTTTGGTTTTTTATCCGGGGACTTATGAAAACCGCCACCCAGATTTTTGGTTTTTTGGATGGTGCTTTCCCAGAACTGTCCGGTAGATTCCCGGATGTTTTTAACCGTTTCTTGCAGTCCCCCGTCCAGCTTGAGAATTTTTTCCGGGCTTTCATTCGAGACTATGGTTACTTCCGCCCCCAGGGTGCGCACATATGATATATCCAGAAAAGCACGTCCACTGATAACACCGTTGATAAAGTTACCCGAAAACTCCAGACCGGTGATGGTTCCCGTACCGCTATCCACGTAATATTCATCAACATATCCCAATACATTGCCGTTTTCAGCGACAATTTTAGTACCGATGATGTTTATCTTATCTTTTAAAAGTTTAATCACGTCCGGCAGTCCGGCAGCTTTGTCGGCGCCGGAAGTTTTTTCGATGGTGACGGCATCATCACCCACGCTGTGGATTTTATGAAAGGGAATGAATTTTTGCTCTTTGAACCATCTTTTTCCTTCAATGATTAACGCGGCCACTTTTTTTGAAACCGGTTCTACCACCAATCCTTTTACGGTTCCGATTTGCCGGCCTTCTTCCAGGCTAATCACCGGCATGGAGGTTAATTTTTTGCTTTTGCGCATCTTCTTACCCCCTTTGTTCAATCACATTGCTTTTTAATTTGTATTCCCGCTGCAGAATGATTATGACAAATAAAGGGAATAATATTTCTTAAAGGAGGCTGTTATGGGGCATGGAAGCAAAGTTGGAAGCACGGGTCCGGAGGGAAAAAAACAAAGGTTATATTCGACAATTGAAGGCAAAAGGTTTGATTCCCGGTGTTTTATACGGGAAAAATTTAAACAGTATTCCGGTTTCATTGAGTGCCGGTAAACTGCATAAGATTTTGGTCCAGGAAGGTTCCAACGCCCTGATCAACCTGAAAATAAAAAATAATAACACCAGTAAAACTTATAAAGTTATGGTTAAAGCGGTACAGTACGACCCGCTGCGCCGTACGCCGGTGCATATTGATTTTTACCGCTATGCGCTAAAAGAAAAAATACGTGCCGAAGTTGCGGTTAGTTTTTCGGGGTCAGCCCCGGGCGTAGCTGCCGGCGGAATCTTGAACCCGGTAATGCGCCGGGTTGAGGTGGAGTGCCTGCCAAGAGAGATACCCGAATCTATAACGGTTGACATTTCCAACCTTGACCTTGGGGAAAGCATTACTGTATCTGAACTTGTCCCGCCTCCAGGAGTAACGGTGATTGATGATCCGGATGCTCCGGTGGTTGCCGTCACGGGCAGGGAGGCTGCCGAAGCTGAAACCGGTGCCCCGGCCGGGGAAGAAGAAGTTGAAAAGGTTGAAGAAACTGAAGAAGCTGAAACTGAAGAGAGGGAAATTACTTAAACGGTCAAAAAAGCACTTCCATCCGTAAATCCGTCAAGTTAAAATAGAAATACCGGTCCGGTTTTGGAGGTGCTGATTATGAAATTGATTGTCGGCCTGGGTAACCCGGGTTGTAAATATGCTGCCACCCGTCATAACGTGGGGTTTATGGTGCTTGACCGGCTGGCCGCAGATGTGGACGTGGTAGTAAAAAAGAAAATGTTTAAGTCATTGGTGGGACGGGGAATGATAGGTAGGGAAAACATAATTTTGGCCAAACCGCAAACTTTTATGAATTTGAGCGGGGAAGCCGTGGGTTTGCTTGTCAACTGGTTTAAATTAAGCCCCGCCGACCTGATTGTAATTTACGACGATCTGGATCTGCCCCCGGGAAATGTGCGCGTGCGCCCCGGAGGCGGTTCAGGGGGGCACAAGGGAATGCAATCGATTATCCGCGTCCTGGGAACACAAAAATTTCCCCGGATTAGAATCGGGATCGGTAAGCCGCCGGTGCTTGATTTTGAAGCTGCGGATTATGTTTTAAGCCGTTTAAATCCCGGTGAGATGGGAAAAATTGAGGAGGCCCTCAAAATGGCGGCCGAGTCTGTAAAATGTATCGTACGGGACGGTTTGGAAGCGGCGATGAATCTTTATAACAGCCGGCTACAGCAAGAACGGGCCGGAGACAGAAAAAATAACGGCGCAGACGAAGATTAATGCCGGGCAGCCTAATAACCCCCCTGGCCGATTTTTTTAACACTGTTCCAGCCGGGCTGGTTTCCTTGTTTTTAGGTATAGCTGCGGCGGGGCTGGCCTGGCATTTGAATAAAACCGCAGTGTTTTGGTATCCGCGCGGGCGCGTGTTCCTGGCGCCGCTGGCGGAGGAGTTGGCCAAGACGTTGCCGGCTGTAATTTTGGGTGCCGATATTTTTTTGACCCACCTTGTTTTTGGCGTGGTAGAAGGAATCTGGGAATTGTTCTCGGTATCCCGGGGCGGTATTTATGCCGGATTGGCGGCAGTGGCCGGCCATGCAATTTTCGGAGCAATTACCTTTTGGGTTATTATGCAAGCGGGAACGGTACCGGCTTTGGTTGCAGGGTATCTGGCTCATGCCGCCTGGAACGGGGCCGTGTTGAAATTTCTTACTCTGCGGTAAAGATTCTGCAACAACTTGCAAGTGGCAAAAATCAGGTTAACGACATACTTTAAAAGGAGGACCGGCTGTTGAAACTGACTTACATTTGTGAATGCTGTGATGCTGCAGTAGAAGAAATAGAAATCTCGCTTCCGCAAACCGGTCGCACGTCTGCCGGTTTGACGGGAACGGTCCACCAAGATATAATTAATACAGGAAAAAGGGGAACCTTGATTTTGACCACCCTTTGTGACGATTGCCGGGAAATGATTTACGGCGGTCCGGAAAATTCTTTTTTTGAAAGGCCCGGGCTGCACTGAGAAACAAGTTAATGTTCCGGAAATCAGAGCTTTGGCCTTATATTGCTAAAGCTCTTTTTGTGATTGAATTTTGGAGGAGTAACTTATGCGTGGTATTTTAAAACCACTGAAATCTTCAGATGAATATGCGGGCCTGGTCAGGGGATTGAAACAAAATTTGCGTCAGGCGGTGTTTGGTTTATCGGGTTCACAATGCAGCTATCTCTTTGCCGGACTGGCAGAAGCGGTCTTGCCACTGCCGGTGTTGGTGGTGGCTCCGAACGAACGGGAGGCGGGCCGGTTGGCGGATGAAACCGCAGGTTTTTTACCGGGGGTGGCGGTAAAACTGTTCCCGGTGATGCAGTTGCTGCCTTACCAGGTTTTGGCGCACAATAAGGAAGTACAGGTGCTGCGGCTGCAGGTATTGGAAAGCCTGGTTAAAGGTAAGAGTTTAGTGGTGGTCGCGCCCGCCGAGGCACTGATGCGGCGTTTGGTTCCCCCTGGTGTTTTCGGCCGGGGGAGCGTGCGTCTGTCGGTAGGAGACCGGGTGGAGCGCGATAGTTTGTTGCAGAGGCTGCTTGTAATGGGTTACGAAAGAGTCGGGCTGGTGGAGGACAGGGGGCAGCTGGGTCTGCGGGGCGGTATACTGGATATTTTTCCTATGACCGGATTTAGGCCCGTGCGATTGGAATTTTTTGACGATGAACTGGATTCAATCCGTATTTTTAATTCCTCCACGCAGTGCTCTGAAGAAAACATCACTGATTTGACCGTTTTTCCGGCCAGAGAATTTATTGCCGCCCCAGCTACCTGGAAAGATGCCCAAAAAAGCCTGGCCAGAGAATATAAAATACAGCACAATAAACTGATCCGTTCGGGGGACCGTGAGGCAGCGCGTCAATTCGCGGAAAGGTTCGGTACGGCCCTGAGCGAAAATGCCGGTTACCTCAGCGGCATAGAACACTTTTTACCATATTTTTACCGCGAGGAAGTTACGCTGGTAGATTATTTTCCTAAAACAGCGCCGGTTTTTATTGCTGAACCGTCACGGGTTAAAGAAGCCGTAGCATCAATCCAGCGGGAACGTGCAGAAACTTACGCGGAACTCATAGGCAGGGGGAAAGTGCTTCCTTCCCAGTTGTCGTGTTACGTGGAATCAATGCGCCTGCAGGAAGCTGTTAACTCCCGGTGTGGGGTCTACTGCTCTTTGCTGCCGCGTCAGTCCCGGTTTGTCGAGCCCCAGAAGGTAATCAACTTCCCCGCCAAAGCAATGCGCACCTTCAGGTCCAATCTGGAAATAATTACCGGGGAAATAGCCTACTGGAAAAAATCGGGGCAAGCGGTGGTCATTCTTATGTCAGGATCCAAGCGGGCCCGGCAACTACTTTCTTTTTTAAAGGAAGGTAATATAGACGCCTTTTATACCGGTTCATCGGAAGGAAATATCAGAAAAGGTAATGTGGTAGTCACGGTAGGTAATTTGAGGTCCGGTTTTGAGTTGCCTGCCTGCGGGCTGGTGGTGATTACCGAAGGGGACCTTTACGGGCATGATAATAAATTGCGCAAAACACGGCAGCGACGCGGATCCATGGCTCCGTTCGTTGATTTGAAAACAGGGGACTACGTGGTCCACGTCAATCACGGTATCGGACGCTACCTGGGAGTGGTGCCGCTGACCATAGGCGGTATTCAAAAGGAGTACCTGCTGGTTAAGTATGCCGGTGAAGATAAACTTTACGTTCCGGTGGATCAAGTCGGCCAGCTTCAGAAATACCTCGGTGGTGAAGGCCAGGCGCCGCGCACGTCCAGATTGGGCGGCGGCGAGTGGGCCAGGACCAAAGGGAAAGTCAGGGAAGCGGTTAAGGAGATGGCCGGGGAATTACTTGCCCTGTATGCCGCGCGGGAAACGGTAAAAGGCCATGCTTTCGGGCCGGATACTGTCTGGCAGCGTGAGTTTGAGGATACTTTTCCCTACGAGGAAACCCCGGACCAGTTGCGGGCCATTGAGGAAGTCAAGTCCGATATGGAACGGTCCCGGCCCATGGACCGGCTGCTTTGCGGGGATGTAGGCTACGGTAAAACGGAAGTGGCCCTGCGGGCGGCTTTTAAGGCTGTTATGGACGGTAAGCAGGTGGCGGTACTGGTACCGACAACCATTTTAGCCCAACAGCATCACCTGACTTTTTCGGAAAGACTGGCGGGTTTCCCAATAAACGTAGAGGTCTTGAGCCGTTTCCGGACGTCCGGGGAACAGTCCCGGGTACTGGCAGGACTGAGGCTGGGCACGGTGGATATTGTCATCGGTACACACCGCCTGGTACAAAAGGATGTGTCCTTTAAAGACCTGGGTCTGTTGATTGTGGATGAAGAACAGCGCTTTGGGGTTGCGCACAAGGAACAGTTGAAAATGATACGCAAAAATGTGGACGTACTCACCCTTTCGGCGACACCGATCCCGCGTACTTTACACCTGTCCCTGATCGGGGTGCGGGATACAAGTATCCTGGAAACACCGCCGGAAGACCGCTATCCGATTCAAACCTACGTGCTGGAAGAAGATCCGGCCCTGATACGTGAAGCCATCCAGCGGGAGTTGAGCCGGGGAGGGCAGGTGTTTTTCGTTTATAATCGGGTGCTGGATCTGGACCGGGTGGCTGTCTGGCTCCAGGGACTGGTTCCCGGAGCCAGGGTCGCCTTAGCTCACGGGCAGATGCAGGAAAGCCGTTTGGAACAGATCATGCTTGACTTTGTAAGCCGGGAAATAGATGTTTTGGTTTGTACCAGTATTATTGAAAACGGTCTGGATATACCCAATGTGAACACACTGGTGGTTAAGGAAGCCGGCATGATGGGTTTGGCCCAGCTCTACCAGCTCCGGGGCAGGATCGGTCGCTCCAGCCGCCTGGCGTACGCCTACTTTACCTTTCGCAAGGACCGGGTGCTGGGGGAAGCTGCGGAAAAAAGATTAGCTGCCATTCGTGAGTTCACAGAGCTGGGATCGGGGTTTAAAATTGCCATGCGGGATTTGGAGATCCGGGGTGCGGGAAATATATTGGGGGTTGAACAACACGGACATATTGCCGCGGTTGGTTTCGATCTTTACTGCCGTCTCCTTGAGGATGCCGTAAGAGAGGCCAAGGGCGAAGAAAAAGCCCGGGCGGTGGAAACCAATGTGGAACTGCCGGTAGAGGCTTACATCCCGGGTGATTACATTCCTGATACCAACCAAAAAGTTGAGATTTACAAACGTATGGCAGGACTTTTATCGGAAGCAGAGCTCTCAGAACTGGCGGACGAACTGGCGGACCGTTTCGGAGACCTGCCCGGTGCGGTGCAAAGTTTGCTGGCGGTCGCCAGAGTCAGGGTCCTGGCAAGTCATCTAAAAATAAAAAATATTAATCTTTTACCGGGCCAACTGCGACTGTTGTTTGCCCCGGACCATGCTCTCACCGGGGAAGACCTGGTGGCGCTGAGCGGGGAATACCGTAACCAGGTCAAATTTAATAATTTGGGTCATGAATTTGAGATCAAGCTGCGGGTGGTTACCGGGGCAGACCGGCCGGTATCACCCGGATTGTTGGAAACACTGGAACTATTTTTAAGAAAGCTGCAGAACCGGGACCGGGAAGCCGCCGGGAAAAATACTCCGGCCACAACCCGGCAGGTGCGGGACTTGTAAAAAAGAATTCCCTCTTGCCGGGATCCTCTTGAAGAGTTGGTTCTCATAAGATATAATTGGACCATCATGGGCGGGGGAGATGAAGCAGTGGATAAAAAAATAAAAATATTTATTGCATTGATGATAGTGATATGCATAATTGCAGTGTCCGGTTGCAGGGAAAATGTGGTTGCCGAGGTGAACGGTGAAAAAATAACTACGCGTGAGCTATCCCAACAAGTTGACCAAATGAAGGTCATGCTGGAAGAACGGGGAATGGATTTCAGCGGGGAGCAAGGCAAGGAACTCCTGGCGTCTTTGGAAAAAGAAATGCTTAACCAGATGATCAACAACAAGTTAATGATCCAGGAAGCCAAACAATTTGCTAGTCTGACGGCCGAACAGGTCGAGGACAAGGTGAACGAAATAAAAGGGCAGTTTGCTTCCGAGGAGGAATATAATAATTTTTTGATTCAAGCGGGAATGAGCGGGGAAGAGGCGGCGTTCGTCATGAGTTTACAAGAAGAGTTGACCAAGGATACGGCACCGGTTTCCGAGGAGGAAGCCCGGGAGTATTATGAAGCGAATGAAGAACAATTTGTCCAGCCCGAACAATTCGAAGTCCGGCACATATTGTTTTTTGTCGACGACGGAAGCAGTGATTATCCCGCCAAGCATACGGATGCCGAAGCTAAAGAACTGGCCGGGGAAGTAATTGCCCAGTTGAATCAGGGCGCGGATTTTGCTGCTTTGGCCGCAGAAAAATCAGAAGATGAAGGCACCAAGATCGACGGGGGGCGTTATGTCTTTAGTAAAGGCCAGTCGGTTAAAGAATTCGAAGATGCCGCCTGCGCCCTGAATCCCGGTGAATATACCAGCACGCCGGTAAAAACGGATTATGGTTACCACGTAATCAAAATGGAGCAAAAAATTCCGGCCGGGCAGCAAGCATTCGAGCAGGTGAAAGAAGTTCTTATGCAACAATTACTGCAGCAGGCCAAGCAGGAAAAATTCAACCGGTTTATGCAGGACGCCATAGATAAGGCTGATATAGTAAATAACTTGATATAAAAACCAAAAGCCTGTCTAAGAATTAATAAAAATGCTGAAAGATAAAATATTTTTTTTGTGATTGGAAAAAAATGAATAATTGTTCCCTTCCTGCTATATACTATCATATAAAGTTAATCCGGCAATATCAGCTTAAAGAAGGAGGGAAGGGAATTTAATGAAAGCAACGGGCATCGTCCGACGTATTGATGATTTAGGGAGAGTTGTCATTCCTAAAGAAATAAGGAGAACCCTGAGGATTCGCGAAGGTGACCCCCTGGAGATTTTTGTAGACAGGGAAGGTGAGGTTATATTAAAAAAATATTCACCAATCGGTGAATTAGGCGATTTTGCAAAAGAATATGCCGACTCATTACACGAGGCCCTTGGTCATATTGCCTGTATCGCAGATCGGGATGTAATAATTGCTGTTTCAGGCGCGCCAAAGAAAGAGTTTTTAAATAAGCCCATCGGTAATGCAGTAGAAAAAATTATGGAAGAACGAAAAGCGATCATCATTAATAATCCCGGTGAAGATTATTTATGTAAAGAATGTATGATTGTAGAAGACGGGGAGTGCAATTATTCTTCAGAAGTAATAGCACCGATCATTGCTGAAGGGGATCCGATCGGAGCGGTAATACTGGCGTCTAAGGAACCGGATATTAAGATGAGCGAAATGGAACTAAAGCTGGCCGAAACGGCAGCCGGTTTTTTAGCTAAGCAAATGGAACAGTAACACGGGTGGCCTTGAAAGGCCACCTTTTTTATAGCTTACTGTTTGAGGCGCAAAGCACCGGGTTCGACCGGGCCCGGGAGCGAACGAGCCCGGGCAATTTTAAGGGTCGAACATGAGTGTTGTAAGCCCACAGGTATGTTGAGTAGCTTGACGGGCATTCTTGGAAGGAGATACACTGAATAATGACATCTAAAACAAAAATTACTATTGCCGGTCTGGGTGCGGGGGCACCCGGAGATATTACTTTGGCTGCCTGGGAGGCACTGAAAAATTCATCACGTATTTTGCTGCGTACCGAAAAACATCCGGTGGTGGATTGGCTCCGCCGGGAAGGGTTTGCTTTTTCCACCTTTGACCATTTTTACGAAAGCGCCGCCAGCTTCAGTGAAGTTTACCGGCGGATCGCAGAGGTGGTAATTACTGAAGCCGGCCGGGGACCGGTATTGTATGCCGTTCCGGGCCACCCGATGGTTGAGGAGGAATCGGTAAATCTGATCGTGGAAAAGGCCGGGTTTGAGGGGATTGAAATAAAGTTTTTACCGGCGGTAAGCTTTCTCGATGCGCTTTTTTCGTCAATCCGGCTTAATCCGGGAACCGGCCTGCAAATTATTGACGGTTTGCGGCTTGACGGAAAATTATTAAATCCTGACGGGGCGGTTGTGATTACCCAGGTGTATAACCGCCTGACCGCTTCTGATGTTAAGCTGGCACTGCTTGAGGTTTATACTCCGCAGCACCCGGTTACAGTAATAAGAGGAGCCGGTATCCCCGGCGAGGAGAGGATCGAGACGGTATCTCTTTATGAGTTGGACCGGTTGGAATGGATCGATCATCTTACCAGTTTATATTTACCGGCGGCCGGTGGATATGAGCTGGGAGCGGGGGAGAAGGGAGCGACCGGCGCCGGATGGGAAGTCGGGGACCGGCAGGAGGGGCAGGTGGACGAGGTGGAGGTTCCCCGGTTACGCAAAGCTGAAAACCCAACCCGGGCCCGGAATATGGATAATGGTGCCGGAGGACAAGCAGTGCCCGGAGAAGATGATGATACTCACAGCTGTCGCTATCCCCTCGATGCCCTGATGGACGTAATGGCGCGTCTGCGCGGTAAAGATGGTTGCCCTTGGGACAGGGAACAGAATCACCATACTTTAAAACCTTACCTGCTGGAAGAAGCCTATGAAGTTTTAGACGCTCTTTCCCAGGAAAATATGCATAAAATATGTGAGGAATTGGGAGACTTGTTACTACAAATAGCATTTCACGCCCAGATAGCATCTGAAACCGGCGGCTTTGACTTGAATAACGTTATCGCCGGAATCACCGAAAAAATGGTCCGCCGCCATCCCCACGTGTTTGGTACGGTAAAGGTGCATGACAGTAATGAGGTAACCCTCAATTGGGAAAAGATAAAGCAAGAAGAAAGGGCGGGTGGTGCCCCCCGCAGCCTGTTGTCGGGCGTTGCCCAATCGCTTCCGGCGCTGATGCGGGCGTTGAAAATTCAAAAAAAGGCTGCCCGGGTAGGATTTGACTGGCCGGACTACCGGGGGGGGCTGGAGAAAATTCGTGAGGAACTGGTGGAGCTGGAATCAATCATTCCCGACCACGACCAGGTACTTATTGAGCAAGAATTGGGAGATCTGCTTTTTTCTGTGGTAAACCTGGCCAGGTTGCTGGAGGTGGAGCCGGAAACAGCCTTGTCGTCAACCAATGAGAAATTTATCAGGCGTTTCAGTTACATTGAAAAAATGGTACAGCGCCAAGGCAGGGAATTTTCACAATGTACCCTGTCCGAAATGGATACATGGTGGGAAGAAGCAAAAAGATTGGAAAAAAACTAGGAAACATTTTCTTTAAGGGAGGAGTTGCCGGGATTTTCGCGAATAGGTAGGGGAATTACCATTTAATTTTCTTTAGGAGGGATTACATGAATAAAGCAGAATTAATTTCAAGCGTTGCTGAAAAAACCGAACTGACCAAAAAAGATACTGAAAAAGCGGTAGGTGCAATTTTGAGTACCATTGAAGAGGCGTTGTCAAAGGGAGACAAGGTTCAACTGGTAGGATTTGGAACTTTCGAAACCAGAGAAAGAGCAGCCCGTAAGGGTAGGAACCCGCAGACTGGTGAAGAAATCGATATTGCTGCGGCGCGCGTTCCCGTTTTTAAAGCCGGAAAAGCGCTTAAAGATGCGGTTGATAAATAACTTGCAGTAAAACATAATTAGATTTCATCTGATTTTTTTCCCAGAATAAAGGATGGTGCGGCAGAATTGCGCCTGGATAAGTTTCTTAAGGTTTCGCGGGTGATCAAGAGGCGCACCCTGGCAAAGGAAATATGCGATCGCCGGCGGGTATCGGTGAATGGACGGTTGGCTAAAGCGGGTACAGAAATAAATTCGGGTGATATACTGGAGATAAATTTTGGTCACCGGGTGCTTAAATTGGAGGTCGTTTCCATTCAGGGTAATGTTCCGGCCAAATTGGCGGATGAATTGTATAAAATCATAGAAGATGATGCTACATAAATAAAGTCCCTCCTGCCAAGAATAAATAAAAAAGCAGGAGGGTATTTATATGCGTCGTAAATTACCGGTCAAAGCAGGTTTTCTTTTGTTGGTAATTTTTATGTTAAATTCTGGTTGCGCCGGGATGCAGCCGGCGCCGAAACCGGCGCCGCAGGGTGAAGAGCCCGTTGTTTCTGTGTTTTTTAACGCAACCGGCGAAAAAAAGAACTTGAAGATGGAAGAGTATATTCAGGGTGTGGTGGCAGCGGAAATGGATACCGGTTGGCCGGTTAATGCTTTGGCCGCCCAGGCGATCCTGGCCCGTACATTTGCCATGAAGGATATAGAAACGGGCCGGGTAAAAGAGCTTCATGGAACTGATGTTTCCACTAGTGAAAAGGAATCCCAGGCCTACGATGCGTCTGAAATTAACGACAACGTGCGTGAAGCGGTGCGACAGACCAGGGGGCAGGTAGTTACTTACAAGGGTGATTTAATTAATGCCTGGTTTTCTGCCTGTGACGGCGGGATTTCCGCCACTGCCGAAGAGGGACTGGCCTTTAAGGAAGAACCTGTACCTTACATCAAGGGGGGAGTAAAAGACGGCTGTCTGGCAATCACCAAACCGGAAAATAAAGCTTGGGAGGCTAAAATACCTCTTGATCAGGTCCGGACCGCGGTGCAGAAAATAACCGGTAAAGATCCCGGCGCTATTACTGCAGTTGCGGTCCAGAGAAAGGGGCCTTCGGGGAGGGCCGAGCAAATCAAAATCGGCGAGGCGGTTGTGGCAGGTCCGGCTTTGAGGAATGCCCTGGGCAGTGAGCGAATAAGATCCACGCTGCTATCGGAGATCAGTATCGATAACGGAATGATGGCCTTTAGCGGTAAAGGTTTCGGCCACGGAGTAGGAATGTGCCAATGGGGGGCAAAGCTGTTGGCGGAAAAAGGCAAGTCTGCCGGGGAGATCGTTGAATTTTACTTTAAAGACATTAAAATTGAGCAGAAATGGAGTTAAAGGGCCTTTAAAGGCCTTTTTTTTTTGTAATATGTAAAATTATACGGCATATTTATTTACAGTAAGGAGTGATTGCTGTGCATGAACAGGTTGCACACAGTGTTTCCATTAACGGGAGAAAAGAAGTGTTGCTTCAGGGAGTACAGCATGTGGACAGCTTTGACGAGTCCGAAATAACCCTGGAAACCAATTTGGGCATGCTGGTGCTAAAAGGAGAAGGACTGCACATCACTCAGCTCAACCTGGAAACGGGCAGTCTCGCCGCGGAAGGTTTTTTTATCGCCGTACAGTACGTCGAGAGCAAGGGCAAAAAGGGTAAGGGGTTAATCAACCGCATTTTGAAATAATCCAAGGTTTATGGAGTTATCTTGAAGGGCTAATTTATTCAAGGGGGATTTTTTTTTGGAGCCGCTGGCGGGCCAGGTTTACGCTTTTACAGCCACCGTAATCATCGGTGCGGTTGTCGGGTTTTGTTTTGATTATTACCGCGTGCTCAGGGAAATATACCGGCCGAAAAAAGTGGGTACCTACCTGGGGGATAGCATTTTCTGGCTCATTACCACGATCCTGGTGTTCGGAATGCTTTTAATGGGAAATTGGGGAGAAATGCGTCTGTATGTATTGATCGGGTTAACCTTGGGTGTTTTGGTTTATTTTTATATTTTAAGCGTTGCGATGAGAAGGTTGATCAGGTTTAAATTTTTTTTATTTTACAAGATATGGTGCTTAATGGTTCAAACGTGGTTATTTATTTGGCGGGTAGTTACATTTCCTTTGCGCCTGGTGCTGTTGGTTTTGTCTTACCCGGTGCGGTGGCTGAAATTTCTGTTGTCCAAAGCAGGCCTGAAATTGGACTTGATAATAATCAAGCCTGTGGAGGGCAGGCTGCAGCGATTGGCGGTAAAATTAAAATCACAGCTGCCCGGCTTAAAGTTTTGGAAGCGAAAATAAGCTGCGGCTTGCCGGCAAACTATTTTTGTAAACACAATTAGTCGATATTATGAAGAATACAGGCCGTTGGTGCGGTTGGGGAATTCCCTGGCAACCCCGGTTTTTTCGGCAGCTTCACTGACTGCTTTTGCCACTGCCGGAGCGACGTTTTCGTTAAAAACCGACGGAATAATATGTTCCGCCGTTAAATGTTCTTCGGAAATAATCCCTGCCAGGGCATATGCCGCGGCTAGATACATTTCGGTGTTGACAGTCCGGGCGTGGCAGTCAAGGGCGCCGCGGAAAACACCGGGAAAAGCAAGGGCGTTGTTGATTTGGTTGGGGTAGTCGGAGCGCCCGGTGGCCACAACTCCGGTTATATCAAAAATTGCTTCCGGATCCACCTCCGGTTCCGGGTTGGCCAGGGCGAATACCACCGGGTCAGCAGACATTTTGAGTATGTCTCCGCGGTTGAGCAGACCGGGTCCGGATACTCCGATAAACACGTCCGCCCCGGAAATAACTTCGTCGACTTTACCGTGCACGCACGGTTCGTTGGTGTTTTCAGCCAGCCACTGCTTGGACGGCGGCCCGGAAAAGTTGTCCCGGGCAATGGCGCCCTTGCGGTCGCAAACGATGATGGAGCCGGCCCCGGCATCTTTCAGGATCTTGGTAATGGCGACCCCCGCGGCGCCGGCGCCGCTGATGACTATTTTAATTCCGGTAATATTCTTGCCCACCACCTTTAGGGCGTTGATCAGACCGGCCAGGGTGACAATGGCGGTGCCGTGTTGGTCATCGTGGAAAACCGGGATATCCAAAATGTTAGTTAAGGTTTCTTCGATTTCGAAACATTTGGGAGCGGAAATGTCTTCCAAATTGATGCCGCCGAAGGCAGGAGCGCAGGCCGTCACGGTGTCAATGATTTTTGCTGGTTCGTGCACGTCCAGGCAGATGGGGATAGCATCGATACCGGCAAATTTTTTGAACAGGACGGACTTGCCTTCCATTACGGGAAGGGCAGAGTGCGGGCCGAGAGCGCCGAGACCCAGCACCGCCGAACCATCCGTTACGATGGCCACGGAATTTCCTTTCATCGTCAGCTTGTAGGCCAAAAGTGGGTCCCGGGCAATGGCTTCTGATATTCCACCTACTCCCGGGGTGTAAACCAGGGATAAATCCTGCCAGTTTAACAGGGGACGCTGGGGAGTAATTTCAATTTTCCCACCCAGGTGATGCATAAACACCCGGTCGGCGATGCGCATAATCTGCACTTCAGGGATGTTTTCCATGGCTTTGACCAGGTGCTCAAGGTGTTCCCGGTCGCGCAGCCGGATCATTAAATCCCTGACTATATGCGTATGCGAAGCTGATATTTGGTCGATGGCACCCAGACTGCCGCCCTCCCGGCCGATGAGGGTCAGTACTTTGGCCAGTGTACCCGGCCGGTTAGACAACTTTAACCTCATTACCATATTCATAACCGGCATTGTTTTAAGCCTCCCTGTTATTTCCCGTGTCGGGAATCGTACTTAATAATAAAATCCCCTTTCCGGGGGATTTTATTATTATTTGTTGCTGCGATACCGGATACGGTACAGATATGATATATTTAAAACAGCAGGTATAACCCCTCGCTGAGGCTGGCCAACGACATTGCCAAAGCTTTAAACACTACCATTGACGAATTATTTATTTTTCCTGGTAAATAGGTTAAAGTGAAAGGAGCCGGGTTATTGTGAGCTTTATTAAAGGTGGTTCGGAGGCGGCCGGAAAAAAAGTTGCCTTGACCTTTGATGACGGGCCGGACGCGGTTTATACCGTTTCCATACTGGAAATTTTAAAAACTTATGGGATTAAAGCTGCTTTTTTCTTAACCGGGGAAAACATGGAGCAGTACCCGGAGGTAGTGCAAAAGATTTACCGGGAGGGTCATGAGGTGGGCAATCACAGTTACAATCATGTCCGGCTCAGTGAACTGCCCAAGGAAACTGTTTATCATAACCAGATTAGCCGGGCAGCGGCTGTTTTCAAGCAAATCCTCGGATTCAACCCCCGGTTATACCGGCCTCCTTACGGCGCCATAACTAAAACGCAAATAGAATATCTGGAAGAGAAAGGATATCTCCAGGTAAGGTGGCTGGCGGATTCTTTGGATTGGGTTCCCCGGGAAAACGCGCCGGAAAAAATTCTTTCCCGGATTGTTACAGAGTTAAAAGACGGCGGTATCGTATTGCTGCATTCGGGCCGGGGTGACCGGAGCAATACCGTAACCGTGCTGCCGCGCATCATTGAAGAGCTCGACTCAAAAGGATACCGGTTCTGCACGGTTACAGAAATGCCCGGGGAGGATTATTTCAGTCAGACTACTGGCTAGCACCACTTCTGATACTTACGAGAATTAATTCTTAAGGGATAGTAAAGGGGCAGGGGTTCCACTAAGACATATCAGGTGGAACCCGGTATTTTTTTTAAGGTGTTGCGGTCCTTCATTTTAAGAATTTCGTAAGAAATATGGTGGTAGATTCTTAAAAAATCAATGCTATTATAAGGGGCAGAGATATCTCTAAGATTAGGAGCGGTGCCCATGTATAACATTCTCATTGTGGAGGATGAGCAGGATATTGCGGATGCCATTGAAGTGTATTTGAAGAACCAGAATTACAATGTTTTTAAGGCCCATGACGGGGAAGAGGCATTAGAGACCTTTGCCGGGGAAGAAATCCACCTGGTGCTGATGGATATTATGATGCCAAAACTCGATGGGCTCAAAGCAACGGTGCAGATAAGAGAAAGGAGCAATGTCCCCGTTATTTTTCTTTCGGCAAAGTCGGAGGATATGGATAAAATACTGGGGCTCAATATCGGTGCCGATGATTACATTACCAAACCCTTCAACCCCCTGGAATTGCTGGCAAGGGTAAACTCAAACCTTCGCAGGTATACCAGCTACGGTAATGGTGCGCCGGGACAGGAAGATGTTATAAAAATAGGCGGCATCGAGTTGAACGACGCCAAAAAAGAGGTGCTGGCCGAGGGAGAGCCGGTACGAACTACTCCCCTGGAGTATAAGATCCTGCGTCTTTTAATGCGCAATCCCAACCGGGTATTCTCTATAGAAGAGATTTATGAAAAGGTGTGGCAGGAGCCGGCCTATAATCCCGATACGGTAACTGTCCACATCAGAAGGATCCGGGAGAAAATAGAAATCAATCCCAGGGAACCCAAATATTTAAAGGTGGTGTGGGGCATTGGCTACAAATTCGAAGGCTAATCTGCCTGCTGGTAAAAATTTAGGTAACAAAATAGTGTCTACTACCGTGGGAACTGTGCTTATGATTTTAAGTTTAGCGGTAGTAACTGTATGTGTTTATGCGCCAATCAAATATTATGCCTTTCCTGTTCCTGCTGATTTTTACAATTACATTGAACAGTTTGTCCTCTTAATTTTGACCATTGGCGGGATAAGCATCCTGATTTTAACCGTCCTGGCTTTGGCTATACCTTATACAAAACAAAAACAAGCAGCCATTGTGCAGATTTTTAACGGGATGTTTTTTGAAATCAAGGGCTTGCTCTGGATAACCTGTTTATTTATTAGTGTTATTATCCCAGCTCAAGGTTTTTACAGCGACTTTTTAGAACCAAATTGGTTTTTTTACCTTTTTGGAATCCCTATGACATTCCTGCTCCTCTTGCTGGTTTATCTCACTATTTGCTATCTGAAACAAGTTTATTATACCGGCTTTATGGTAGAAGTAGTTAAAAAAAGTTTAGCGGGGGCGTTGCTTCTTTATCTAATTAACACTGTAAGACAAATTATTGTGCAGATTAGCGATACGGATATAAATCAAGACCATAACAGACAACTGCTTACCCTGTTGGCAATAAATTTTTTAGTCCTCTTCATTATTGCTATCACCGGTGGGTTTGGGATTATATTGGCTATAGCCTATACGGTGTTGCTGTTCAATTATGCGACAAAGGTAATTAACAAAGCCAGGGCCTTGCACGAAGCCAGCAGCCAGTTGGCCAGGGGAGATTTTGACGTTGTCATGCCCGGAGATATGGGGGTTTTAAGCCCCTTTGCCAAGAGTTTAAACAATATTAAAGAGGGCTTTAAGGTAGCGGTAGAGGAAGAGGTAAAAAGTCAGAACATGAAGACCCAGTTGATCTCCAATGTGTCCCATGACTTAAAGACCCCGCTTACCTCTATTATTACCTATGTGGACCTGCTGAAGGATGAAAACCTGGACCAGGAAACACGGCACCAATATATAGATATCCTGGACCAGAAAGCGAAAAGGCTGAAGAGCCTTATTGATGATTTGTTTGAAGCAAGCAAGGCCAGCAGCGGCAACCTTGAACTTCATTTTGAAGAGGTGGATGCAGTAGCTTTGCTGAGACAGACTTTGGGGGAAATGGAAGAAAGCATCAAGGACAGCGCACTGCAAATGAGGCTTAATCTGCCTGAAGGCAAGGTGATATGTGAATTAGACGGGAAAAGAACCTACCGGGTTTTTGAAAATATTATCAGCAACATTCTTAAATATTCCCTGCCCGGGACCAGAGTATATATCGAGGTGAAGGAAGATGAAAAAAAGGTGTGCCTTACGTTTAAAAATATAGCGGCCTACGAGATGAATTTTGACCCTGCCGAAATAACGGAGCGTTTCACCAGGGGGGATAAGTCCCGTACTAACGAGGGCTCCGGTTTGGGGCTGGCAATTGCCAAAAGCCTGGTGGAGCTGCAGAAGGGGAGTCTGGACATTGGTATTGACGGCGATTTATTTAAGCTGGTGGTAACCTTTCCTAGAGTCGAAATGAAGAATCTTTTGTCAGTATAATCTTTGCATCACAAGAAAATTATCTTGGTTGTTTTACCTTCGCACAAGAACGCCTCACGTAGTGAGGCGGAGATGTAAAAACAATTATTTAATAATGTTGCTTGCAGGCCAGTTTGGCCTGCACGTCGTTCAGTGCTTCCCCGAAGCGCTGGAAGTGGACCACTTCCCTTTCCCGCAAAAACCTCAAAGTATCCTTGATCCCCGGGTCGTCAGTGAGTTGAATCAAGTGTTCGTAAGTGGTTCTTGCTTTTTGCTCCGCAGCCAAGTCTTCGGTCAAATCGGTGACGGGGTCGCCGGTGGCCTGGATATAGGCGGCGGTCCAGGGGACCCCGGCGGCGTCGGCCGGGAAAAGCGCCCGGTCGTGATGGACGAAATATTCGCCGATGCCGGCTTCCCGGAGCTGTTGCACCGGCACGCCTTTGACCAGTTTGTAAATCATGGTGGCCACTATTTCCCAGTGGGCCATTTCTTCCGTACCGATATCAGTCAGCAAACCCTTGGTTTTATTGGTAGGCATGGTATAGCGTTGGGTCAGGTACCTTACTCCGGCGGACAATTCACTGTCCGGTCCGCCGTATTGGGCCAACAGGTATTTGGCCATTGCGAGGTCGCATTTATAAACCCGTACGGGGTATTCGAGTTTTTTTTCATACATCCACATACTCGGCAGTCCTTTCTCAATCGTATTCTATTTCCCACGGCCAGGGGGATTCAACCCACTGCCAGCAATTAGTACAGGCATATCCCACAGGGGTCAGGGGACCGTATTTTTGTTCGAAGGTTCGGATACAGTTCAGCAGTTCGTCCCTGACGGTGCAAAAATGCCTGAGAGCCGCCTGGTCCTGGGGGTGGGTATCCAGGTATAAATTCAAATCTACGGCCGTAAACTCAAGTGCTTGAATTTTTTTTAACAGGGTCTTCATATTGTTCATTCCCGTTTCACCTCACTTGGTTTAGTATTGATACGGTTGGTATAATTCCGGGAAAACGGTTCCTTTTTCGAGCGCCTCCGCCGGGTTGAAAACCGGTCCGTACTTTTGCCAGATCACGTAGGACATGGCCAGACGGGGAGGTGGATAATGGAGTCCGGTTGCCTGAAAATCCTGGCCGGCAGCTTCTGTTTTTAGTTCCGGCGGGGGTGTTTGTTGGTTTTGGGTTGTATTTCCCCCGGTTTGATTACCCGTCGGTCTGTTGAATTGCGCTTGATAATCTTTTTGAGACATAAAAAGTCCTCCTTGTTTGCCATAATTGATCATGATATTTAATTTATGGAAGGGTGGTAAAAAATGTGACATAAATCGAAGGTAATTTTTAAAACGGGCAGGTAATGCAACCTGAGGGGGCGGGGATAATAAAGAAGTATCCAAAAAATATTGATGATTTTGGTAAAGTTTTACGGCCGGTTTATTTTTTAGCATATACAACTCTTGAAAAACTTGTCCGGGAAAAGTATAATATGCTTATCGTTATGCATAACAAAACATACCAAATCTCCGAGTCGTTACACTTAAGGTATATGCTATGGGGTAGCGACTGATGTGTTTTGGCTGATGGTAGGGCTGGAAGCGGTTCTGCCAAATCAATGGTGGAAAGGGGGGGCTTGAATAAGGGTTAGCGTTTAAACCTGGGTTCAGTGTCCAAACCCTTTTTTCATTTCCGGGCACAAAAACAAACGTAGGAGGAGAGGGGTAAATGCATAGTTTTCAGAAAAAATTTTGGGTATTGCTAACCGTATTATTACTGGCCTTCGCCGTGGTCGGTTGCAGCACCACCGGCCAGGAAGCCGGTAGCGGTGATAACGATGAAAATCAAGCGGCCGGGCAGGATTCAGTGGTGATGCTGGCAACCACGACCAGTACTTATGACACCGGGCTGTTGGATGTTTTGGAGCCTGATTTTGAAGAAAAAACCGGTTATGACTTGCAAATCCTTTCCAAGGGTACGGGTGCTTCCCTGGAATTAGGGAAAAACGGAGATGTGGATGTCTTGCTGGTGCATGCTAAAGACCGGGAATTGCAAATGGTAGAAGAAGGTTATTTTGTAAACCGGCATGATGTGATGTATAACGATTTTGTCATTCTCGGCCCGGAAGATGACCCTGCGGGGATCAAAGGAATGGAAGATGCGGCAGCGGCCTTCAAGAAAATTGCTGATGCCGGATCTGAATTTGCATCCAGGGGTGATGATTCGGGTACCAACATAAAAGAAATTTCCATCTGGGAAAAGGCTTCCGTCAGCCCGGAAGGTGGCTGGTATTTGTCATTAGGACAAGGCATGGGAGATACTTTGCGGGTTGCTAATGAAAGAACCGCCTATACCTTGGCCGACCGGGGAACTTTCCTGGCCATGAAAGACAAAATTGACTTGGTGTTGTTGGTAGAGGGAGACCCGATTCTTTTTAATCAGTACGGTGTGATGTCTGTGAATCCGGAAAAGCATGAAAACGTGAACTATGAAGGGGCTCAAGCTTTTGTTGATTATATGATTGATGACGCTACCCAGACATTAATCGGTGAGTTTAAAAAATACGACGAACAGTTATTTGTCCCCAATGCCGCATAGTATTATATAAAATTAATTGTTTTTCTTACGCATTTAGTAAAATTATCAACCCGGTCCAATGGGCCGGGCGGTCTTTTTAATTAGGTAAGATTGAGAATAGCAATGTTAAGCTGGGAGGGTTAAAGTTTGGCTGATATTGGGACAGGCTTACTGCAAGCGTTTAAGTTAATAATCAGCCTGGACCGTGATTTGCTGGCCATAGTATTTCTTTCCCTCAGGGTTTCCGGCATCGCCGTTGCAACCGCTGCTTTAATCGGTATTCCCCTGGGCGCTTTTTTAGGTATGCGACCATCTGTTTCGGTACGCTGGTTGGAAAAGTTGATTAATACTCTGATGGGGCTTCCTCCGGTGGTGGCCGGCCTGGTTATTTACCTGTTGTTATCTAATAAGGGGCCTATCGGTCAAATGCAGTTATTGTTTACGCCCATGGCCATGATTATTGCCCAAACGGTATTGGCGACACCAATCATCACCGGTTTGTCTTTGGTTGCGGTCCGGGATAAACACAAGGAAATCAGAGATACGGCCGTTACCTTAGGTGCCAGTCAGCAGATGATCATCTGGACGGTAATCAGGGAGGCTAAGCGGGCCATTATGGCTGCCGTGGTGGCCGGGTTCGGCAGGGTGGTGGCCGAAGTAGGGGCGGTAATGATGGTAGGCGGTAATATTCAGGGCAGCACCCGCGTCATGACCACGGCCATAGTTTTGGAAACCCGGAAGGGAAACTTTGAGCTTGCTTTGGGGTTAGGAATAATATTGCTTGTTCTTGCTTTTATTATTAACTCTTTGTTATACCGGGTGCAGGGGGAGGTGTAAAACAATTAACCCCTTTGTTTATCAGCTTGAGAATATAAGCAAATCATACGCGGGCAAACAAGTTTTAAGTATCGATAAATTGGTTATTGAAAGAGGTAAAATTTACGGCATAATTGGACCCAGCGGCGCCGGTAAAAGTACTTTGTTACGGCTTCTTAACCTCTTGGAGCCGCCCAGCAGCGGCAATTTGCTTTTTAACGGTGTACCGGTAACAAACAAATCGGGAAAGCAGGTTTTAGAGCTGCGCAGAAAAATGACCATGGTGTTTCAAAGGCCGGTTTTGTTTGACACTTCGGTCTACAACAATGTGAAATACGGGCTTAAAGCCCGTGGTTATGCCAGGAAAGATATCACGGAACTTGTCCATAAGGCATTGGATGAAGTGGGTTTGACGGAATTTGTCGATAGAAACGCCCGGTCTTTGTCGGGCGGTGAGGCCCAGAGGATTGCTTTGGCCAGGGCAATGGTTTTAAAACCGGAAGTGATCCTGTTGGATGAACCTACTTCCAACCTTGATCCGGCCAATGTGGCCATGATAGAAAAAATTACGGGAGGATTACATAAAAAACAGGGAACCACCGTAATCATGGTAACGCATAATATCTTTCAAGCTCAACGCATGTCCGAGGAAATATTATTATTTTTTAAAGGAAAATTAATTGAGCGGGGGACGGCGGACCAAATTTTTAATCATCCCCGGGACGAGCGTACGGATGCTTTTATTAAAGGCGTAATGATTTATTGACATTTCTTCCGGTCAATTTTTTCAACTCTTCAGCTTCTGGAACAGATCCCATAGTTTAAAACGGTATTCAATTTTAGGATTGACTTCCTTATTTTGGGAACCGGGGAGACCCAAACCCGGTTTGTTTTTTTCTTCCTGTTGAGGAGTTGCCGTTGCTTGCGACAGGTCGACGAAACACAGGGGCGGGAAAAGGACACACCACCAGTTGCTCCCTCCGCCGCTGCCGAGCACCACGCGCACTGCCTCGTAGTCACCGGCGGGCAGGATAAAGAGACCGTAATGTTTGGTCGGGAAAGCGTACCGGTCTAATTGTACAGTGACCGGGTAATTCTTGCCTGCCGCTTTTATTGTGCGTGCGGCGATTTCCCGGACGCGTGTCAAATTGGCGCCGGCCACCATTCTGGCCGAGTTAATATTTTCGGCAGCTATAAATTCAGGCGCTACATTGCTTACAATTTCGTCTCTTACTTTTCTTTTTAGATCCTGATCCGGGACACTGTCGCTGTTGGCGATCACATGCAAGCGGATCAGGGTACCGGGGCCGTATACCGGACCCGGTTTTTCTTTCAAGATACTGATGGTTGCAATAACAACCGCTGAAAACAATAAGACGGCCAGGACCGTTTTAATTATATTACGCACCGGACTTTACCTCGTTTTTATATAAAGTAAAAAACATCAACCCTATTATTCCCATAAATTACATATTGCAAGCCAGACAAAAATTTTTATTTCCGGAAGGAATTATTGGTTACTTGTAGAAGATATGTATTTACTTTGTATATAATTTGTATAAAAACCAGTATGATTTAAAAATAAACCCGGAGGCATGGGTTCATGAAAATTGAAATCAGGGGAGCGGAAAGGCTCAGTTTCCGGGAGCGGCAGGTCGTAACACTGAAAGAAATGGGCTACTCTACCGGCCGCATAGCCGGGCAACTCGGATTAAGTTCTGGTACGGTCGCTACTTTATATCACCGTGCCAGGGCGAAGGGGTATGAGGTGGTGATTGTGATTGCCGGTCACAACCTGGGTATTTTCGGGGTTGAGGATGAAGAGGTAGAGGAGGGCAAAGCATGAGCCAGGCTTTAAGAAAAGAAAACCAAGTAATTTTACCGCTGCCGCAAGACGGTCCGGCGGAAAAGACCGTCCGGCGCAAGAAGGTTTTCAGTCTTTCTAAAAGCAAGTTGCCGCTCCTGGCGGTAATATTGCTCCTTTCTTACCTGGCGGTTCTTTGCGGCAGTCAGTTTGGCAAGCTATCCGTCATGAAACAAGACGTGCAAGTTATACAGCAGCAAGTACAGGAATTAAAAGTAAAAAATTCTGCGTTGCAGGAGGAATTGCGGGCGGTCCAAAGTAATGATTTTATCGAAAAAACGGCCAGGGAAGAGCTGGGATTGATCATGCCCGGTGAGACCAGGGTAGTGCCGGTACCTCCGGGAACGGAATTGGAAACAATAGAGGCACCTTCCCAGGAAAATATGGCACCCCATTAGCTTCTTGACACTCTTCATTCGTATCGCATATAATTACATTAGGTTTGGGGCAACTTAAGGGAGGAATTTTTTCAGTCATGCCGGTAGAGTTGGGGAGCGTGTTGGAGGGCGTTGTCACTGGGATTACTAATTTCGGTGCATTTATTGAGTTGCCCGGAGGAGAAACCGGACTGGTGCATATTTCGGAAATAGCGGAAGTTTACGTAAAAGATGTTAATGATTTTTTAAAAACCGGTGATAAAGTGAAGGTGAAAGTGATTTCCGTAGATCCAAAAGGTAAAATTGGTCTTTCTATAAAAAAGGCTAAAACTTCGCACCGTTCGGACAGGAGGAAATTAAACTTTACCTTTGAAGAAAAGCTGTCTAAGTTTCTCAAAGAAAGCGAGGAACGTCAAATGGTTTTAAAACGGGGTTCGGAATCTAAAAGAGGAGGCCGCGGCTCCGGGAAAAAGGCGGAATAATATAAAAAGCAATTCTGTTAAGAATTGCTTTTTTTTAATTAGATTGGTTGCAAGGCCGGGCCGGAATAATGTCTGTATTTTATAAGGTGGTTGGGCATGAAGCGGGTTGCTGTTATTGAGGTAGGGACAAATTCTGTCCGGTTGCTGGTTGCTGAAAAGAACGGGTCCGGCCTGAAAATATTGAAATCAGGCTTGCGCACCACCAGGCTGGGACAGGGAAGCGGCAGCGGGGTGCTGCAGGACGAGGCGGTGCAAAGGACCACAGCGGCTATTTTTGATTTTTACCAAGTCGCCCGGCGGTTCCGGCCGGAGAAAGTAGTGGTCGCGGCTACAAGTGCCGTGCGGGACGCCGGTAACCGGAGTGAATTTACCGGCGCGGTCAAAGAGAGGACCGGACTGCAGGTAAGGGTGCTGAACGGAGCGGAGGAGGCAGGTTTGAGTTACCGGGGGGTATTGGCGGATTTTTCTTTTGCCCCTCAAGGCACCGCTGTGGTGGATATCGGGGGCGGCAGTACGGAGATAATCTGGCTGCAAGACGGGAAACTACATTTGGAAAGTGTCAACGTAGGAGCGGTGCGGGTTACCGAGTCCGGCACGGATGCAAAAGAAATAACCGCCTGTTTGGGCCCCACCCTGGAAAAAGTTTGCCGGGCACCGGTTAATACCCTGGTGGGAGTGGGGGGAACGGTTACCACTCTGGCTGCCGTAGACCTTGAGTTGCCGGTTTACGACCCCCGGAAGGTACACGGTTATTGCCTGAAGGCAGAAAATGCGGCAGCAATTCTGGCGCGGCTTGGATTTATGAGTATCGGGGAACGCAAACAAGTGCCCGGCTTGCAGCCGGAAAGGGCCGACATAATAGTAGCCGGAGCGGTAATTGTCAATGTAATTATGAAAATATTGGGTCTGAAATGCATTTTTGTAAGTGAAAACGACCTCCTTTGTGCTTTGGTGCTGGAAGAAGTCGAACGAAAATAACCTTAAACCTACTAAATATAACATAAATTTCCACCTCTTTATATTATAATATAGCCGTTGGGGAAAAAGGCATGAGGGGTGGATTTATTGTTTGAAAACATCGAGACCTACACTTATCAAAGGGTTGCGCAAGAAAAAAACAAAAGCCGCCGTGCGTCAGGAGGTACGGGCGACCGGAAGCGCAGGTTGTCTTTGGGGCTAAAATACAAACCGGTTGGTATCCCTGGAATAATTGCCATATTCTGCACCGCTTTTTTTCTTGGGCGGGCGGTGCTGCTCGGTGCTCTCTTCCCCTTCGGGA
This sequence comes from uncultured Pelotomaculum sp., assembly GCA_964413055.1. Taxonomy (GTDB): domain Bacteria; phylum Bacillota; class Desulfotomaculia; order Desulfotomaculales; family Pelotomaculaceae; genus UBA3102. The sequence goes on from CAYPRB010000009.1 coordinate 64,594, forward strand.
CATCGTTTGTTGCGGCTTCGGGCCTGGTATTCAGCAGTTTCGGGGGGGTTGCGGCAGCCGGAGTTATTCTTGGCCTGTTGACGGTTAGCTCAGGGACGGCCCTGGCAAGTTCACTGGTTACTGTTTTAGGAATTTGGATTTTAGCGAAATTGGTTCCGATAGACATTAAGAGACTTTGGCTGGTCTTGTCGGTGCTGGTGTTTTCTGTCACCATGGCAGTAAAGGCTTCTTTTACCGCCTTTACTGCTCCTTCTTCTTATAATTATTTTACGGTTTTATTTGAAGCGGTATTCGCCGCGGTTCTTGCGCCGGTCATGATTTACGCTCTTTCGGCGCTCAAGAGAAAAGCAAAAAATTTTATTGCCTTCAGCGGGGAAGAGGCATGTTGTATTTTACTGGTGCTCGGCGGGGTAATAGCCGGTACCGGCGATCTGGAATTCGGATTGGTAAGTATTAAGGGGGTTTTAAGCAGTCTTACTATTATAACCGTTGCTTTTATGGGCGGTACCGGGGCCGGAGCGGCTGCCGGCGCCGTGGTGGGTATTATTCCCGGCTTGGCTTATGCCGCCGCCCCGGTTATCGTGGGCGTATATTCCTTTGCCGGGCTTCTGGCGGGTGCCGGCAGAAGCTTCGGTAAGGCCGGTGTCGCTGTCGGGTTTGTTCTGGGTAATATTATTCTTTCCGTTTATGTGACCGGTCGTGAAGATATTGTCGCACCCCTGATTGAGGCGGGAATAGCAGTAGCGGTATTTTTAATGCTCCCTTCCGGTTGGATGGAAAAATTAAAGGTTTCCCTGGGTCTGGGAACGGAGCAAGCGGCGTCCGTAACGGATAAAGGGTTAATATTTAAAGAAATTTTTGAGCATCGCATAAAAGCATGGTCACACGTATTTAAAGAAATGTCCCGTACTTTTGAACAGGTTTCTTCAACTACCGGGCAGAACCAGGAGGAGCAAAACCTGCAGGCGTTCTTAAATCAGGTGGGGGAAAAAGTGTGCAGTGATTGCTCGTTCTATAAAACCTGTTGGGAACGGGAATTTTATAAAACCTATCAGGGTTTGATTGATATTCTGGCTTTTATCGAAATGCACGGGAAGGTTACTCCGGATGACCTCTCCGGGGAAATTAAAAAGCGTTGTTCACGCACCAAGGAATTTGCCATTACTATAAACTGTCTATTTGAAACATATAACCTGAACCGCTATTGGTCGCGACGGCTGTTGGAAAGCCGGGAAATAGTTTCGGAACAGTTGAAAGGGGTTGCAGAAGTAATTGCCAGCCTTCCCATGGAATTGGATTTTGCTCTGGAAGCCGGCGAAGCCGGCCCGCATCTGCGCAAAAAATTAAAAGAGGCCGGGGCACAAGTGGAAAGAATTTCGGTATACCGCCGGAAAGACAAGGGGATCGAAATATCCCTGGCCCATACTCCTTGCGGTGGCAGAAAAGAATGCCGGAATATTATCGTACCGCTGCTTACTTCCATATTGGAGCAGCCGGTTTACCTGCCCGCGGATGGCTGTACCGCAAGGGAAGGTGATGATGAATGTCATTTAAGGTTTTACCCCCACCTGAAATACCGGCTCAGCCTGGGTACTGCGGTGATGGGAAAAACCGGTAGTTATGTTTCGGGTGACGGGTATGCTTTTTTTCATCTCAAGGGCGGGCGGATGGGTCTGGTCTTGAGTGACGGGATGGGCACCGGCCCGCGTGCCGCCCTGGAGAGCGGCACTACCATATCACTTTTACGCTACCTGCTGGAGTCGGGTTTCGGACAGGACCTGGCTATAAAAACGGTAAATTCCATCCTGCTCCTGCGCTCGCCCGGTGAAAGTTTTGCCACGGTGGATTTGGCGGTGGTCAACCTCTATTCCGGCCAGGTTGATTTTATAAAGATCGGTGCCGTACCCACGTTTGTGATCCGCGACGGGGAAGTGAACCGGATTAAGGCCAGTTCCCTGCCGGTGGGTATTATTGAGGATTTTGAAGTAGCTTCCATAAGCGGTACGCTGGCACCGGAGGACGTGCTGGTGATGGTTACGGACGGCGTGTTGGACGCCTACCGGGGCGCGGAAGACCGGGAGGAATGGTTCGCCCGGACATTAATGGAAGTAAAGGATCTGCCGCCCCCGGAAATGGCCGAACTTATTCTCAAGCTGGTTCAGACCGGGGCCGGCGGGGCCTCACGGGTGAGAGACGATATGACTGTGCTGGTGGCCAGGCTGAAAAAACAAAAACAGGCGCCAAACAAGACCGGGCTAATATAAACCCGGTTTATTTTTTCGTCCGGCGCATTTGGTTATATTTTTTTGGAATTTTATAGTTTCATAAGTGCAAACCTAAAACAACATATTTTAAAAGAGCGGCAGGAAAAGTTTTCTTAGACGTTGAATACGAATGTTGTTAAAAAAAGAATCATTTACTCAAACTTGATTGATTAAGGTGGATTTATGGATCTGATCCGGCAAGTTAAAACCGATATATGTAGTTTTAAGATGGTTGACCGGGGTTGCAAGGTGCTGGCGGCCGTATCGGGCGGCCCGGATTCGATGACCATGCTGCATATTTTGTATCTTCTGCAAGATGAACTGGAAATATCCTTACACGTGGCCCACTTAAATCACATGTTCCGGGGTGCGGATGCCGAGGCCGACGCCCGTTTTGTGGCCGGTATGGCAAAACGCTATGGTTTGACTGCGACCATTGAAGCGCGCGATGTTCCCGGTTACAGGAATGAACACCGTTTGTCCGGTCAAGTGGCGGCCCGTGAAGTGCGCTACCGGTTCCTGCGGGAAACGGCGGATAGGGTGGGTGCGTCCAGGATTGCCGTTGCCCACCAGGCGGATGACCAGGCAGAAACCGTGCTGATTAATTTTTTGCGCGGTACGGGCCTGACGGGTCTTAAAGGAATGTATTCCGTGCGGGAAGGCCGTTATATCAGGCCCTTGTTAAAAATCAGGCGTTCCGAGATCGAGCGTTACTGCAGTAAAATTAAATTGCCTTACCGCCAGGATGATTCCAACTTGAAAACCCATTACTTTAGAAATAAGGTCAGACTGGATTTAATGCCCCTCTTGGAAAATGAATACAATTCCGCTTTGGTACCCGCCCTGCTCCGGTTGTCTGAAATCTGCCGTGAGGAGGACGGTTATCTTGAAGACCGGGCGGAAAAAGCTTTCCAGAGGTGCTTTGTGGAAAAAGACGGGGGACGGGTGGTACTCGCTCTTGGAGGTTTAAAAAAGACACCTCTGGCCATCAGGCGCAGGGTCTTGCGCCGGGCCTGGCAGTCTCTGGATAGTGTGCAGAAAAACCTTGCTTTCAAGCACGTTGAAGCAGTAATAGATTTAATCCGGTCGGGAAGGACCGGGACCCGGGTGGTTCTGCCGGGGGACGTTTCGGTTGTACGGTCATATAGAACCTTGGAATTTACGGCGGAACTTGAAAATACGGCAGTACCCTATTACATTTATCCGTTAAAGATACCGGGTGCTACCTATATTCCCGAGACCGGCCGTACCGTTTATACGGAACTGCTCCGCCGGGATCCGTCATATAAACCTGAAAAACTGCCGCCTTCGGAAGCCATGCTGGATTTTGACAAGCTTCCGGCCCGGTTATTTGTGCGCCGGCGCCTGAAGGGGGACGTTTTTAGGCCTTTCGGCCAGACCACCATGTTAAAATTAAAGGATTTTTTTATTAAGCAAAAAGTTTCCCGTAAAGAAAGGGATTGGGTTCCGTTGATATGTACACCAAATAAAATATTATGGGTTGGAGGGATAAGAACCGGGGAAAGTTATAAAATAGATCGTAAAACTGATCAGGTGCTGCACCTGAAGCTAATGTCCTGAATAAAGTTGTAGTATTTAATGAAACTTGGAGCAAGGTTTTTTATTGTACTGTTTGGCTATTGATTGAAACCCATTTTGAAGTGTGGTAGAATATTCATTATGGGCTGTTAAATTCTGCCCTTTTGAGAGGAGTGGCATGGTTGAATAAGGTTGTCAAAAACCTTAGTATTTATTTATTGATCGTATTGGTAATCATTACCTTGATTAAATATACCGCCCCAGAAGAAAATGTCCCTACGGCGCTGTCATACAGTCAATTTTTAGAAGAGCTTAACCAGGGCCAGATCACTGAGGTAATGATTCAAGCGGAAAATAACACTAATATCATTACCGGTGTTAAGAAAAACGGAGAAAGGTTTGAAACTAAAGGACCCGTAGCCGATACCGCCCTGTATAACGTGCTGAAAGAGAAGGGAATAAACTGGAAAAGCGAACTGCCTCCCGAACCCGGATGGTGGACCGGACTTCTGACCAGCCTGTTGCCGATTTTTTTGTTTATACTCCTCTTTTTCTTCCTGATGCAGCAGACCCAGGGAGGCGGCAACCGGGTAATGTCCTTCGGTAAAAGCCGGGCCAAGCTGCATTCCGAAGAAAAGCAGAAAGTTACTTTCGCGGATGTGGCGGGTGCGGACGAGGTAAAGGAAGAACTGGAAGAAATAGTGCAATATTTAAAGAGCCCCAAGAAATTTCAGGAACTGGGTGCGAAAATCCCGAAGGGAGTGTTGCTCTTTGGCCCGCCCGGAACGGGAAAGACTCTCCTGGCCAGGGCGGTAGCCGGCGAGGCGGGGGTTCCTTTTTTCAGCATCAGTGGCTCCGATTTTGTGGAAATGTTTGTCGGGGTCGGGGCGTCCCGGGTGCGTGACCTGTTTGAACAGGCCAAGAAAAGCGCGCCCTGTATTGTTTTTGTGGACGAGATTGATGCCGTCGGGCGGCAGCGGGGTGCCGGTCTGGGCGGAGGTCATGACGAGCGGGAGCAGACACTGAACCAACTCCTGGTGGAAATGGATGGTTTCGCGGCCAATGAAGGGATTATTATTCTGGCGGCCACCAACCGTCCGGATATCCTGGACCCGGCGTTGTTGCGTCCGGGGCGTTTCGACCGCCAGGTGACGGTTGACAAGCCGGATGTAAACGGGCGCAAGGAAATTCTTAAAGTCCACGTCCAGGGCAAACCCCTGGCAGGAGGGGTGGATCTTGAGGTTCTAGCCCGCCGCACTCCGGGTTTTACCGGCGCCGACCTGGCCAATCTAACCAATGAGGCGGCGCTGCTGGCGGCCCGCCAGGACAGGAAAAAAGTTACCATGGCGGATTTAGAGAATTCCATCGAGCGGGTGATTGCCGGGCCGGAAAAGAAAACCAAGGTAATCAGCGAAAAGGAGAAATGGCTGGTCTGTTACCACGAGTCCGGGCACGCCATAGTCGGTTACATGCTTCCTAATACCGACCCCGTACATAAGGTCTCCATCATCCCGAGGGGGCGTGCCGGCGGCTACACATTGTTGCTGCCCAAGGAGGACCGCTATTATGCCACCAAGTCGCAGCTTTTGGACCAGGTCACCATGCTGTTGGGCGGACGGGTGGCCGAGGCAGTGGTATTGAAAGAGATCAGTACCGGGGCGCAGAACGACCTTGAGCGTGCCACCGGTATAGTAAGGAAAATGGTCATGGAATACGGTATGAGCGACCTGGGGCCGCTGACTTACGGGAGTAAAACGGACACTCCCTTCTTGGGCCGGGACCTGGCCAGGGACCGCAACTACAGTGAAGAGGTGGCCAGCGCCATCGATCTCCAGGTACGGGAAATCATAGAGCATTCGTACGAAAAGGCCAGAAGTATGCTGGAACAGCATATGAGTACCTTGGAGCTGGTGGCGAAGACGCTTTTCGAAAAAGAAACCATTGAAGCTAAGGAATTTGCAGATCTGATGATGGAAGCCGGCGAGGGAGAACCTAAAACAAAGTGATATTTAAAGGCGCCCGCGGTTCAAACCACGCCGCGGGTTTGTTTATAAATGTACCGTAAAGATATAACGTTTAGAAATGAACCTTGGAGGTGTTCAAATGGAACGTACCTATCTTATGGTCAAGCCTGACGGAATTCAACGGGGGCTTGCCGGGGAGATTATTGCCACGTTTGAAAAAAAAGGATTTAAAATTGTCGGCCTCAAAATGCTGCGGATTAGCCGCGAGCTGGCGGAAAAACACTACGGGGAACACAGGGACAAACCTTTTTTCAAACCGCTGGTGGAATATATTACCTCGGGGCCCGTGGCGGCAATGGTCATCGAGGGTAAAGCAGTAATCAGCGCGGCAAGGGAAATGATGGGGGCCACTGACCCGCTGAAAGCGGCTCCCGGTACCGTCAGGGGTAAATACGGAATAGATATCGGGCGTAACGTGATTCACGGTTCGGATTCCCCTGCCAGTGCCCAAAAAGAAATTGCCTTGTTTTTCCGGGAAGATGAGTTGGTTACGTATGATCGTGACGTGGACCGGTGGGTTTACGAATAGATGTAATTTTTGGGCTGTGTAGTAAAAGCATTGTATTAATTTGACAGGTCAAGTAATTCAATGCTTTATTTTTTTTTGTGTTTTCCGGATAAACTTGTTTTATAATAAATGTTATCTTGCTTTACCGGAATATTACATAAAAGTGGTAGAAGGAGTGTAATTATTTTCATGGCTTATGACCCGACCAGGATGAAGGATTATGAAATCGCGCGGCTGGCGGAACAGAATTTGCCCACCCCGGAAGCATGGCGGGAAAGGTTTGGTCTGGAACAAGAAGAGATTATTCCTTACGGCAAAATATGCAAGCTTGATTTTTTGAAAGCCATCAAGCGGCTTGGGGACCGGCCTGACGGCAAGTATATAGAAATTACGGCGTTGACTCCCACGCCTATGGGTGAGGGGAAGACCACCACCACCCTGGGGTTGGTGGAAGGTCTCAGCAAGAGGGGGGTCAATGCCGGGGCGGCGATACGTCAACCTTCAGGCGGTCCGACCATGAATATCAAGGGTACGGCTGCCGGGGGCGGCAACGCGCTGGTAATTCCCATGACCGAGTTTTCCCTGGGACTGACCGGTGATATCAATGATATTATGAATGCCCATAACCTGGCCATGGTGGCGCTCAATGCCCGCATGCAGCATGAAAGAAATTACGGTGATGCGGAATTGGCCGAACGCAGTTTGAGGCGGCTGGACATAGATCCGGCCAGGGTGAAGTTAGGCTGGGCCATTGATTTTTGCGCCCAGGGCCTGCGCAATATTATTATGGGTATCGGCGGCAAAAGAGACGGTTATATGATGCAGTCCAGGTTTGACATTGCGGTCAGCTCCGAGCTCATGGCGATCCTTGCCGTGGCCACGGATCTTGAGGATTTACGGGAACGCATCGGAAAGATTGTTGTCGCTTACGATAAAAAAGGCCGTCCGGTTACTACCGCGGACCTGGAAGTGGCGGGCGCCATGTGTGCCTTTATGAAAAATACTATCAATCCCACCCTGGTAAGCACGGTGGAGTACCAGCCCGTCCTGGTACATGCCGGTCCCTTTGCCAATATTGCCATTGGGCAGTCTTCCATCATCGCCGACCGGATCGGGTTGAAAATGTTTGATTACCACGTTACGGAGAGCGGTTTTGCCGCTGATATCGGGTTCGAGAAATTTTGGAACGTTAAATGCCGCTTGAGCGGTCTTACCCCTAACGTTGCGGTGATTACTGCTACCATCAGGGCCTTAAAGATGCACGGAGGCGGGCCGGAGGTGGTGCCGGGCCGAATTTTGCCCGAAGCCTACCGGAAGGAAAACCTGGTGCTTTTGGAAAAAGGGGTAGTCAACCTGCTGCACCATATCGCTATCGTTAAAAAATCGGGAGTCAACCCGGTGGTTTGCATCAACGTTTTTCATACCGACACCAGGGACGAAATCAACCTGGTCCGTCGCTATGCGGAACAGGCCGGCGCCCGCTGCGCCCTTTCAGAGCACTGGTTAAAGGGCGGGGAGGGGGCCCTCGAACTGGCCGACGCGGTTATTGATGCCGCCAGGGAGAAAGTGGATTTCAAGTTTCTTTATCCTGCGGAGATGCCGTTTAAGCAAAAGGTGGAAACCATTGCCCGGGAAATATACGGAGCGGACGGTGTCTCCTGGTCGCCGGAAGCCGCGGCCAAGGTTGCTTATTTCGAGGCGGAGCCTGCCTTTAGCGGTTATTCCACCATCATGGTGAAAACGCACTTGAGCCTGTCCCACGATCCCGCTGTCAAAGGAGTGCCCAGGGGTTGGGTACTACCGGTGCGTGATATCCTGGTCTATGCCGGGGCCGGGTTTCTTTGCCCGGTGGCCGGGGACGTCAGACTGATGCCGGGAACCGGTTCCGACCCTGCCTACAGGAGAATCGACGTGGATGTAAATACCGGCGAGGTCCTGGGACTGTTTTAAAGTAAAAAGCATTTCGATTCTTTAAAAACATTGTTTTGAAGTTGGTTGGCTTGTGTTCTTAAAAACTATTGTACGAGGAGTGAGCGCATTGGGAATCACAGCGTACAGTATTTCCGTGGAAAATAAAGCAGAAGCGTTAAGGGCGCTTGCTTCCGTAGGGGCCGACGATGCCGGCTGCCGGTGGATGGCACCCAAGGCGGTACACCGGTTGGTAATGCTGGAAGGAGTCAAGCCGCACCAGGCCAATATCATCAAGCAGGAAATGCTCGGCAAGGGCGGCGAGGCCGCCGTGTCCAGGGGGGTAATTAATAACTCGGTTGCGGAGACCAAGGTGTTGCTGATGGGCACGTTAAAACAGTACGAGGCCTTTTTAACCAAGCTTAAAGGGCAACCGTTCGGCCTGGCCGGTTTGGCCGGGCAAATCAGGGAAATTCTGGCGGGCCGGGAAGGCTTTAGCCCTTACAATCTTTACTGCCGGGATAAATCAGTGTGCCTGGGGGAGAAAACCCTGGTGATGGGAATTTTGAATGTAACCCCGGATTCCTTTTCGGACGGGGGGAGGTTTTGCGATCCCGGCCTGGCGGTAGAAAGGGCGACCCAAATGGTCGAACAGGGCGCCGGCATCATCGACCTGGGGGGAGAGTCCACCCGCCCGGGGCACGTTCCGGTGCCGGCAGACGAAGAACTGGCGCGGGTGCTACCGGTCTTGCAACGTTTGGTGTGCGAAATAACCGTCCCGGTATCAATAGATACGACCAAAGCGGCGGTGGCACGCGCAGCACTGGAGGCCGGCGCCCACCTTCTCAATGACCAATGGGCATTGCAGTCCGATCCGGCGCTGGCCGCGTTGGCGGCGGAATATCAAGTTCCCGTGGTGCTGATGCACAACCGGAAGGAACCTGGTGACGGGGATTTGATCGGTGAACTGGTAGCATACTTCCGGACCGTACTTGATGATGCGGAAAAATTAGGTATAAGCAGGGACAAGATGATCATTGACCCTGGTTTTGGTTTTGGCAAAACGCCGCGGCAAAATCTGGAACTACTGCGGCGACTGAAGGAACTGCGTTGCCTCGGCCACCCGATCCTGCTCGGCACTTCCCGCAAGTCTACCATCGGCAAGGTTTTGGATCTTCCCGTGGACCAGCGGGTGGAGGGGACCGCGGCCACCGTGGCGGTGGGAATCGCCAACGGGGCGGATATAGTCCGGGTGCATGATGTAAGGGAAATGGTGCGGGTGGCCAGAATGACCGATGCGATAATGGAACGGGGAACAGGGGTTTAAGAAGGAGTTTTGGAAAATGGATAAAATAATCCTCGCAGGAATGGAGTTTTACGGGTATCACGGGACCCTGCCGGAGGAACGGGCGCTGGGACAGCGTTTTATTGTGGATGTGGAGCTTTACTTGGATTTAAGCCGGGCGGGAAAATCCGACCACCGCGGTCATACAGTAAATTATGCCGCTGTCTTCCGGCTGGTGGAGTCAATTGTTAGCGGGCGCCCTTGCCATTTGATCGAATCCGTGGCGGAAGCGATTGCCGCCGCTGTACTGGAGCGCTTTCCTGTAGAGGAAACGCTTGTCCGCGTAAAAAAACCCCAGACACCGGTGCCAGGGCATTTTACCTGGATGGCGGTGGAAATAAGGCGGCAAAACCCGTTGCAGGGCGGGAATAAGTAAAGAACATACCCGGAGAGGAAAATTTATGTTGAGTAGGGCCTACATCGGAATGGGCAGCAACGTGGGTGACCGGAAGGGGTATATAAAAAAGGCCCTGGAGTTGTTGCACCGGTCACCGGGGGTACGGGTACGGCGGGTGGCATCTCTTTATCTCACCGCACCGGTGGGTTGCAAGGAGCAGGAATGGTTTTTAAATACGGTAGCCGAGGCTGAAACCGGTCTTGAGCCCCGGGAACTGCTTGAGTTCCTCCTGGAAACGGAAAAAAAACTCGGCCGGGTGCGTACCAAGCGTTGGGGCCCGCGGACGGCTGACCTGGACCTGCTGCTGTGCGGTGAGCAAAGGATCGCGCAGCCCGGTTTGGTGGTGCCGCACCCTCGCATGGGCGAGCGAGCCTTCGTGATGGTGCCTTTGGCAGAATTAGAACCCGGTTTGATGATCCCCGGGGTCGGTAAAGCGGCCGAAGTGGCCGCGTTACTGGCCGTAGAGCAGTCGGTAAAAAAAGTAGGCCGCATCCGGTTTGATTAAAAAACGATATAAGATTAAAGAAAATAAACCGCTTCCGGGCGGTTTATTTTCTTTTTGGCTTTCAATACCAAGTTGCTCGCGGGGTATTTTGTGCGTATATTGATTCTGCTCCGGTACATTATAAGTTTATATGACGGGTGGTGATAAAAACGGTGTTCACACCGAAAAGAGTTATTTTTGAACGTGAAGCCCTGTATTATCCCCTCGGAGAAAAATTATTCCGGTATTTCAAAGATCAAGGTACGGAAACAAGTTTTACCTCCACTCATAACCGGGTAACCACTATTCCCGGGAAAACGCGGGCCGAAGGGTATTTTGAGGGGAAAAGAACGCTGGTGGTAGGGGTGCGCCGGACCATGACTTTTGAAAAGTGCCGGCCGTCGGCCCATTTTCAACTGCCCCTGGCCACGTCCTGTCCCGGCAAGTGTGAATACTGCTACCTGCTGACCAACCTGGGTAAAAAACCTTACCTGCGGGTTTACGTCAACGTGGAAGAAATTTTGCACTCGGCCCGGGGGTATATCGAAAAAAGAATGCCCGCCACCACGGTTTTTGAAGGAGCCGCTACTTCCGATCCGGTGCCGGTGGAACCGCTTACCGGCACGCTGGAAAAAGCGATCGCGTTTTTCGCGGGGCGGGAGTACGGACGTTTTCGTTTTGTAACTAAATTTACCGAAGTGGATTCGTTGCTGCATGTTCCCCACAATGGTCATACCCGTTTTCGTTTCAGCATCAATACGGCTGAGATTATTAGACGGTTTGAACACGCCACGCCTCCACTGGACGCAAGGCTGCGGGCCGCCGCAAAAGTAGCGGCGGCAGGCTATCCCCTGGGTCTTCTGGTGGCCCCGATTATGGCCGCACCGGGTTGGAAAGAAAGTTACCGGGCGTTGTTCCGGGAGGTGGCGGAAGAGCTGGCCGGTGTTCACGGTCTCACTTTGGAACTAATCGCGCACCGGTTCACCAAAAGAGCTAAAAATACCATCCTGGAGGTGTTTCCGAACACCGGCCTGGACCTGGACGAGGAATCCAGGAAATTTAAATACGGCCAGTTCGGGTACGGTAAATATGTATATGCCAAGGAATTATATCAAGAAATCAACGCGCATTTTACCGGCCTGGTCAAAGAATTTTTACCCGATGCTCAAATTGAATATTTGGTTTAAATCACGGCTTTTCTTTTAACAGCAGACGGGCATAGGAAATGGCCTCGTTCCTGTTTGTCACTTCGCCGCGCACCTGGGCTTCGGTTATTTTTTTCAGCATATCGCCCAGTTGCTTAGAAGGGGGGATTCCCAGGCTATCCATCAAGTCGGTGCCTTTTACCAATACCGGCGGGTTAACGAAGGTTTCCGGTTCAAAATAGTACTTGTTCAAAAAATCTCCGATAAAGGTGCGGTACATGGCCAGGTCCCGTTCATTCCCGCTGGAAGTGTAGGTTGCAGTGACATCGGCTAGGGAAAGAAGCAGCAAATCGGTAGATTCCGGACCCAATTTTTTAAAAAAGCGGTGTAGAGAAACCGGGCAAACCGGCTGGTTGATGAAAAGGTACAGCGGGTACATGTGGTTTTTCACCAGTTTTTTCAGGTATAATTCCTCTGACCGGCTGATTTTTAGTCCCCGGGCGAATTCGCCCGCATGTACGGTACCGGCAAGGTAGTGTTTCGGGAAGGTTATACGTCCGTCCGCCAGCGTCTTGGCGGTATCTACCTTGCCCGCATCGTGTAACAAGGCGGCCAGCTTGATTAATTGGATACGCCGGTGCCCGGCTGGAAGCTTGCTGTCCAGGTGGTTTAAAACTTTTTCCCGCAATTCTTCCCCGCGACTGGTGGTTAATATGCCGTCCGTATTCAAATCAAGGCACATATCCTCAAGGAACTTGTACGTTTTCAAGGTGTGGACCCAGACTGTATCCACATGGTAATTATTCTGCCGCGTAATTTTCATTTTTTCCGTGACGGGCAGGATTTCGAACAAGACCCCGATCGCGTCCATTGTGGCCAGCCAGGGATATGATTCCGGAATGGCTAGGATGCCCAGCAGTTCTTCCCATATACGTTCTCCCGCCACTTCGTGCAGCAACCAACGGTCGCGTTCCATCATTTTAATTGTTTCCGGCCTGATAGAAAAATTAAGTTTTCCGGCCAGGCGTAATCCGCGTAAAATACGAACCGGATCGGATTCAAACACATAGTTGCTGATGGTTCGGATGAGTTTGTTTTCTATATCGGCCAGTCCGCCGTAAGGGTCAATGATTGCTTGCTGCCAGTGCCGGCGCGCAGAATTTTTCCGGTTCGGGCGGCTTTCTTCCGCGCGTAAAAAATTCAAGCCTTGGGAAAGTTCCAGGGCCATGGCGTTAATGGTGAAATCCCGGTAGGACAGGTCTTTTTCCAGGTTCCACCCCTTCAGGGCGGCGAAATCGATTTGCCACTTTTCTTTCCCGTGTTCCAGTACCACTTTGGCCACGCAGTTTATTTTATCCAGAGGGATGTAGGTGCCGGCCAGGATTTCAGCAACTTTACGGGCGAAACTCAGGGCATTGCCGCTCACCACAAAATCCAGGTCGTGACCGGGATTTCCCAGGTATAGATCCCGTAAAAATCCGCCGACCAGGTAAATGGCTTTATTTTCACCGGCTGCCAGACCGGATATTCTTGTTATAATATTCTCCATGAACAAAGGCCATGCCCCCCAGTGTAAGATTATTGAACTATGTTTATATATTATACATTTTTTTTAACTGCTAGATAAAGGCGGTATTTATTACAAGATTGCAATAATAAAGAAGGCGCCGGTCAAATACTTGACTTTCCTTATACATATCAAGGTTAAGGCAGGACCTGTACTAGTATTATTTGGTATCATAAATATAAATAGTGCAAGCTTCTTTTAGTATGCAACATACATAGCTTGAAGAAATGAAAAATTTAAGAGGAGAGAATTAAATGATTCGGGAAATGACCATCTTACCGGGTCGGGATAAATCAGCGGCAAAAGAAAATTATGACCACATTACTCTAAGCACCGGTGAAACCATATCTATTGTAGGACCGACCGGAAGTGGAAAAACAGCTTTTATAACCGACATCGAACTACTGGCACAGCAGGATACTTCCACTAAACGCACGGTACTGATTAACGGAAAAACACCCGGTGATGAAATTAGAAACAACCCTTCGTTGAAGCCTATTGTCATGATTACGCAGAATACCAAGTGTTTTGCCGATTTGACCACGGAGGAATTTTTACAGATTCATGCCCGGGCCCGGGGCATAGAGAAGGAAAAAATTGTTGATGCGACAATTGAACTGGCCAACAATTTTACCGGTGAAAAAATTAAAAAAGAAAACCGGGTGACTGTCTTATCCGGCGGGCAAACCAGATCACTTTTAATTGCCGATGCTATTTTGATCGGCGCGGCACCGGTTATTCTACTTGATGAAATCGAAAATGCCGGTATTTTTAAGCAAGAGGTAATTAAAATCATTCAGAATTCAGGCAAAATAGTTATTTTTGTCACTCATGACCCGGTGATTGCTTTGCTTACCTCAAAACGAATCATCATGGAAAACGGGGCGGTGAAAATGATTTTGTACCGGAGTGAATTTGAAATCCGGGCCGCTCAAAACTTGTTGGATCTGGACCACCGGGTAGGTGTGATTAGAGAAAACTTAAGGGCCGGAAAAATTATTACCCGGGAGTTGATCGCCTCAAATTTTATTTAGCTTGATTTAATGCCGAACAGGTGGTGATTTTTTGAAATTATTGATTGTTGCCGGTCCTCCGTCCGCCGGTAAAACCGCTTTAATCAGGCAGGTAGTAAAAAAATTGCATCACAAAATGAAGATTGCTTTTTTAAAAATTGATGTGGTGAAGGCTTTTGAAGATCTTGAATTAAGAAAAGAGTTTAATATTGTTGCCAGGAAGTTTTATTCCGGGGATCTGTGCCCTGACCATGCCGGGGTAATGATTATGGGAGATGCCGTGGAATGGGCGGAGGAAAAATCTGCCGACCTTTTTATCGTGGAAAGCGCAGGGCTTTGTTTGCGTTGTTCGCCTTATGTGAACCAGGGACTCGGTATCGTGATCTTAAGTTCCATTTCGGGAATACACGCTCCGGAAAAAATGGGGGCCATGGTCAGTCTTGCCGATATCGTGGTGGTAACTAAAATTGACCTGGTAAGCCAGGCCGAGCGGGAAGTATTGATCCAAAAGATCAGGGAGGTTCATCCCGGCGTAACCATCATGGAAACCAACGCCCTTCAAGGAACCTCCCTGCATAAATTATATCAATTAATTGAGAATTCGGCGGAAATAGAGCAAGAAACTTTAGTATTGAAAGGTAATCCGCCTCTCGGTACTTGTACTATCTGTATGGGGAAAAAAGAGGTGGGTTGGAAACATCATTTCGGTGTGATTCAAAAACTTGACGGCCAACTTGCCGAATACTTATACCGGGGGGAATAGAGATGATGACGTTGCAGTCATGGCTTCCCCCGGGGAAAAACTGCGGTTTGTGCGGAGAAAGCAGTTGTAAAAACTTTATCAGAATGGTTAAGACCGGCCTAAAAAATTATGCCGATTGCCCTTATTATGATGAACAGAACTCCGGTTGGGACGGTCCGCCCGCGGAAGCGGTTTATACCGGCAGGGATATTTTGGGGCATCGTTATGATTTTGTTCTGGGAGCGCTTCCGGGGGAGGTGTCCGCCCGTAAGATAGTGCTACCCTTCCGCAGCGACCTGGTGGAAAAAATGGAAATCAAAAAGGGGGATTACGTTCTGGGCCGGCCGATGGGAGCCGGTTGCCCGATCCCCCACGTGCTCCGGGTGATTAAAGCGGAGCCGCTGACCGGACTTATTTACACCTGGGTTGTCGGACCTAAGTACGCGCGGGAACAGCGGGTTAAAGATGTGCAAGCATACCATATGATTGGATTTGAGGGGATTGGATGCCAGATGATAAAGGAACCTGTCATTGGCTGCCGGGTGACTTTTTTGCCGGGTTTTTGCATGATGGCACTTAATCATACCGGTTTGGTAAACATGGCTTTGCAAAAAAGTTGCGGTTTACACATACGTGTTGAGGATATCCGGATTCTGGCCGGCAGGGATTAGCCAGGCATAAAAATAGTGCTTTTTACTAATTATTTTTTTTATAAATAATTGTCCCATCCGGGGAGTCTATGATAAAATAAAAATTAATTTAGGGTGGTATCCTCGGAACCACACCTGAAAGGGGTATTTGACGGGTAAAATCTATTTTATCAGTACCGCTTGGAGCCGGAACGGACCGAGACGGGAGGTGTAAGGAGTAACAATGCCTTTCGGGTTTTTCCGGAAGGCATTTTATTTTTCCTCCCTGACGAAAAATGGTGGAAAGCATCAGATTTTATCGAACAGTTGGGAATTGGGAGGTGTGCCTTTGAACAAACCTAGCATTGCAGTGGTGGGAGCGGGAAAAGTAGGTTCCGCCCTGGCTTGCTTGTTGCACCGCCGGGGATATCCGGTGGCGGGTGTTGCCAGCAGAAGCATTTCCTCTGCTGAACGTGCGGCGCGGGAGTTGCCTGCCAGGTATACAGACCGGCCCGAAGAGGTGACCCGTGAAGCCGACGTGGTTTTTATTACCACCCCTGACCGGGAGATTACGGGGGTAGCCGCCGGTATTGCCCGGCGGAAAGGTTTTAAGCCCGGACAGGTAGTTTTCCACACCAGTGGGGCGCACTCGGCGGATCAAATTGAAGCGGTGCGCCGATGCAGCGCTTTTGCCGCGTCATTACACCCACTCCAGTCTTTGGCTGATTTTAAGATGGCTCTGGAGAATTTACCGGGATCGTATTTCGCTCTGGAAGGTGACCAAGAGGCCCTGCCCGTGGCGGAACAAATTGTCAAAGACCTGGGTGGCAAGAGTTTTTTTATTGCACCCGAGGACAAGCCGTTATACCATGCCGCCGCCGTAATAGCTTCGAATTACCTGGTATCTTTAATGCATCTGGCCACCGGGCTTTACGGCCGTTTCGGGCTAAACCGGGAAGAGGCGTTCCGGGCTTTATTCCCGTTGATCCAGGGCACAATAAATAATATCGCGCGGGCAGGCCCCGCTGCTGCGTTGACCGGGCCGGTGGCCAGAGGCGACGGTACTACATTGGAAGGGCACCTGGAAGCAATAAAAGAGGTGGGCGGTCCGGAGCTGGAGCTTTACCGCCGGCTGGGTCTTTATACCGTTAGGGTGGCGCTGGAGAAAGGAAGCATCAACGCCGGGCAGGGGGAAACCTTGGTCCGCATATTCGAGGGAGGTAAAAATAATGCGTAAAGACAAAATAACTACTGCTGCTATTAGGAAGATGAAAGCAGAGGGCAAACCCATTACCATGCTGACCGCTTATGATTATTCCCTGGCTAAGATAGTGGACGAAGCGGGTATCGACATGATTCTGGTGGGAGATTCGCTGGCCAACGTGATGCTTGGTTACGATTCCACGCTTCCGGTAACCATGGAGGATATGATTCACCACGTCAAGGCGGTTTGCCGCGGGGCCGACCGCGCCATGGTTGTCGCCGACCTGCCTTTTCTCTCCTACCAGGTTTCGGTCGCGGAGGCGGTACGCAACGCCGGACGTTTTTTAAAAGAAACGGATGCTCAGGCCGTCAAACTGGAAGGCGGCCGGGAGATAGCCGGGGCCGTGCGTAAAATAGTGGATGCCGGGATCCCGGTAGTGGGCCATTTGGGACTTACCCCCCAGTCCATCCACCAGTTGGGCGCTTTCAAGGTGCAGGGTAAGGATGAGCAGGCGGCCCAAAAGCTTATTGACGATGCCCGGACGCTGGAAGAAGCCGGGGCTTTCGCGGTGGTTTTAGAATGTGTTCCCACGCCCCTGGCGAAAAAAGTAACGGAAGTACTGCAGGTAGCCACCATAGGTATCGGTGCCGGCTCCTATTGCGACGGGCAGGTGCTGGTTATTCACGATTTGCTCGGTCTTTATCCCCGGACTTCTCCGAAATTTGTCAAGAAGTACGCGCATTTGCACACCGATATCGCTGCTGTTTTAAAACAGTACAAGCAAGAAGTCGAGGAGCGCTCCTTCCCCGGACCCGAGCATAGTTTCAGCATGTCTGAAGAAGTGCTGGCTAAATTGTATTAACCGACCGGACATGCCTTCGAGTATGAATTGAATTAAGGATACAAAAATATCGCCCTTGGAGGTTGAGGTTTTCATGCAGGTTTGTCACACAATACCGGAAATCCGTAATTTTGTCCGGCAGGTCAGGGCCGGGGGGCGTTCCGTCGGTTTGGTGCCGACCATGGGCAGCCTGCATGAGGGGCACCTGGAACTGATGCGGCGGGCCGGGGAACAATGCGGGGTTGTGGTCATCAGTATCTTTGTTAACCCGGCCCAGTTCGGTCCTCATGAAGACTTTGCCAGCTACCCCAGGGATCTGGAGCGGGATGTCCGCATGTCTGAAAAAGCCGGAGTGGAAGCAATATTCAACCCTTCGGTATCGGAAATGTATCCGGCGGGTTTTAGCACCCGGGTCGAGGTGGGGCGGATTACGGAAAAGTTGTGCGGGTGTTCCCGTCCCGGGCACTTCAGTGGCGTGGCCACAGTAGTTACCAAGCTTTTTAATATCATAAAGCCGGACCGGGCGTTTTTCGGGCAGAAAGACGCCCAGCAGGCGCTGGTGATTGAAAGGATGGCCGCTGACTTGAACCTGGATCTGGAGGTGGTGACGCTGCCTACCGTGCGGGAGCCCGACGGACTGGCCATGAGTTCCCGCAACCGGTACCTCGGACCCGAAGAGCGCCGGGCGGCGCTTATCCTGTATAGGAGTTTGCAGTACGCAAAGGAACTTTACCGGGCGGGGGAACGTGATGCCGCCCGGTTGCGCCGGCAGGTTACCGCCATGATTGCCGCCGAACCCCTGGCCAGGATTGATTACGTTGAAATATACAGCTATCCGGAACTGGAGGAGGTAGCGGAAATCCAGGGACCGGTGTTGTTGGCCCTGGCCGTTAAGATAGGAAAAGCCAGGTTGATAGACAACATTACTCTGGAATCATGAATGTACATTTTAAAGACAATGGGGGTATGGGGTTTGTATTTGACCATGATGAAATCAAAAATTCACCGGGCCGTTGTAACCGGCGCTGATTTGAATTACATGGGCAGCATTACCATAGACGAGTTGTTGTTGGAAGCCACAAACATACTGCCCAACGAAAAAGTGCAGGTGGTAAATAACAACAACGGTCATCGTTTTGAAACTTATGTGATTAAGGGACCCCGTGGCTCGGGAGTGGTTTGCTTAAACGGTGCGGCCGCCCGTTTGGTCCAGCCGGGTGACCTGGTAATCATCATTTCGTACGCCCTTATGGAGCAAAGAGAGGCAAGCAATTACACCCCGGTGGTGGTAATGGTGGATGACCGGAACGTGATCACGGATGTGAAGCGGGGTGAAGCTTTTGACGGCGCCGAACCCGCCCTTGACAGTGAAAAAGAAGGTAGGTAGAATGATAGAAAAGATTTTAAGCTTTAACAAACTTTCTTGTTTTTTCGCCGTAGTTAGTTATAATATATACAGTCCAGATTAAAATTGTGCAATCATTTAGAAAGGGTTGAAAGTTAAATGTCAGGGCAAGAACCGCTGCAAAAGTTATCGGAGGAAGTAATCCGGCTGAAGAAAGAACGCAATGCAATAATTTTAGCTCATGTCTACCAACGCCCCGAGGTGCAGGAGGTGGCGGATTACGTCGGCGATTCCCTCGGCTTGTCCCAGCAGGCTGCCAGTACCGGAGCCGACGTGATCGTTTTTTGCGGGGTTCATTTTATGGCCGAAAGCGCGTCTATTCTATGTCCGGATAAAATTGTACTCCTGCCTGAAAAAAGTGCGGGATGTCCCATGGCGGACATGGCCGCCGTACAGGAACTGAAACGGAAAAAGCAGGAACTGCCCGGTTCTATAGTGGTGTGCTATGTAAACACTTCCGCTGAAGTCAAGGCGGAGAGTGATATTGCCTGTACCTCGGCCAATGCGGTGGAAATCGTGGCGTCTTTGCCGGAAGACAAAACGGTGTTATTTGTGCCGGATAAAAATTTGGGAAGTTATATTGCTTCCAGGAACGGAAGGGAAATGATCATGTGGCAAGGATATTGTCCCGCGCATGACAGTTTGAACCGTGCGGATATATTAAAAGCAAAGGCAGAGCACCCGGACGCCATGGTTCTGGTCCACCCCGAATGCCGCCCTGAAGTGGTAAAGCTGGCTGATTTGGTGACCAGTACCAGTGGCATGATCCGTTTTGTCAAAGAAAGTAATGCTTCTGAATTTATTATTGGCACCGAGGGCGGCATACTTTATCCGTTGCAGCAACAGTGTCCCGGCAAGAGATTTTACCTGGCGTCCGATGCGCTGTTTTGTCATGACATGAAGGTAACCACCCTGGAAAAAGTACACCGGGCACTGGTGAGTCTTGAACCGCAGGTCAAAGTGCCGGAGGAAATCAGGGAACGGGCCTTTCACTGCCTGGAAAGAATGCTGGACATATAAAGGCAGCAAAGCCGGAAGCCATAGGAATGAAGTCGGTTCCCAAACAGGTTTTACTGCCTGGGCAGGTTTTGTGAAACCAGCCGGAATAACTTGGTCCCATAGAGTTGTTACGATGATGGTTACCGGCAATTGAATGGAGGGTATTCTTTGCCAGGAAAATATATGTTAAATTTCAACACTTCGGAGCTTCCCCAGGAAGAAGACGAGTATATTATACTTGGCAGCGGGATTGCCGGTTTATATACTGCACTGGCAGCTTCTTACGCCGGTGGTTCTGTTACCGTTTTGACCAAACATACTATGATGGATACCAGTACCGACAAGGCCCAGGGAGGCATAGCGGCGGCACTGGGGGACAATGATTCACCCACTCTGCATCAGGAAGACACTCTGGTCGCGGGGGTGGGATTGTGCGATTCAGAAGCAGTGGTGACCCTGGTCAGTGAGGGTCCCGACCGGGTCAGGGAGCTGATTGAACTCGGCGCTATTTTTGATTCTGACAGCAACGGTTTGGCTCTGACCAGGGAGGGTGCGCACAGCCAGAGACGGATTCTGCACGCCAGTGGTGATGCCACCGGCGCAGAGATTCAGCGCGTGCTTACCCAGCACGTTAAGAAAAACGAAAAGATCAGGGTATTGGAAAATCATTACGTGGTAGATCTCCTGGTGCGGGAAAATACTTGTTACGGGGTGCTGGCATGTAACCAGGACGAAAAAAAACTGAAAGCATTTCGTGGTAAGGTGATGGTACTGGCTACCGGTGGACTGGGTCGTCTCTTCCAACATAACACCAATCCGGAAATTGCCACCGGGGACGGTATTGCCATAGCCTTTCGCGCCGGGGCCGAAGTGATGGACATGGAGTTTATTCAGTTTCATCCCACGGTACTGAATATACCGGGAGTCCCGCGTTTTTTAATTTCTGAGGCGGTGCGCGGAGAAGGGGCTTACCTGCGTAACAGCAGGGGATGCCGCTTTATGACCGGTTACCATGCCCTGGCCGAACTCGCGCCCAGGGACGTGGTGGTGCGGGCGATTTTGAAAGAGATGGCGCTTACCGGAGCAAGCGAAGTTTATCTTGATTTGACCCACCTGGACCCGGAAGTGGTCAAGCTACGGTTTCCCAATATCACCAAAACCTGTTTGGATTACAATCTGGACATTACAGTGAACCGTATACCGGTTGCTCCCGCGGCACATTATATGATGGGCGGGGTTAAAACCAACCTGTTGGGGGAAACCAGTATCAGAGGGCTTTATGCCTGTGGTGAGGTTGCTTGTCCCGGTGTTCACGGCGCCAACCGGCTGGCCAGTAATTCCCTGCTGGACGGATTGGTTTTCGGCGGCCGCATAGTTAACGAAACCAAGCATTATTTGCAGGATTACCGTCCTCAATACCGGGAATTTGCCTGTGACCGGTTATTGCCGCCGGTAGATATAGATTTTGCCGCTGTACGTGCCAAACTGGAAGTATTGATGGGGCAAAAGGTCGGTCCCGTCCGCAGTGGTAAAGGGCTGAAGGAAGCCCTGGATTTCTTCGACGGCTGGAGGTACTTGTACCGGCACGAAGTAGAGAATACCGGCCAAATGGAAGTAAAAAATATGCTTTTGGTGGGGGAACTTGTGGCCGAAGCGGCTCTGGCCAGGCGGGAAAGCCGGGGCGGGCACTGCCGGGTGGATTATCCCGACACCCTCAAGCGGTGGCAAAAGCATATAATTTTTAGACGGTAAAGAAGCTGAGGACGGGTAGCCCGTCCTTATTCAGCATCGGGAAAACTTTCCCGGCACAAAACCTTCCTGGTATTATCCAGGTCCAGCTGTTGCACCATCAACCTTACACCCCCGATGACAAAGGGTGTGTATGCCGCGGCGTGTTCGTCGAAGATCCAGGTCTTGATACCCGCGCTTTCCAATAATCCCTTGATAATATACGCTTCGTTAAGGTCCAGATAATAGCCTACTGTGACCAGTTTGTTCATGAGCGTTCACTCCCCGTTGCTGCTTAAAAGTATTATACCAGGAACCTTCCCGCTAAATAAGCTGCATCCATAAAATTAAATGCAAAGGAGTGATATTGTGGATATCAACCCCTGGGAACTGCAAAAACTGGTTAAGTTTAGTTTAATGGAAGATCTGGGTTCCGGAGACCTGACCACCAACAGTATTGTGCCGCCGGATGATGTTTCGACCGGTTATATCATAGCCCGGGAAGCCGGGGTGGTGGCGGGATTATTTCTGGCGCGGGCGGTATTTCAATGTCTGGACCCGGTCATGGAATTCCGTGCCGGGCTGCGGGACGGTGAAAGCATGGAACCGGGCCGGATATTGGCTGAAATTAAGGGGAACACGCGAGCCTTGCTTTCCGGCGAAAGGTTAGCTTTAAATTTTCTCCAGCGCATGTCCGGAATTGCTTCCGCAACGGCACGGCTGGTTGAATTGATAAGCGGGGAAAGAGCACGTATCGTGGACACCAGAAAAACAACACCGGGTTTAAGGGTGCTGGAAAAATACGCGGTGCGGGTCGGTGGTGGCGGGAATCACCGGCTCGGCTTGTATGACGCGGTGCTGATCAAGGACAACCATATCAAGATCGCCGGAGGAATTAAGGCCGCGGTAGAGAAGGCCAGACAGGGTTGTCCCCATACGGTTAAGATAGAAGTGGAAGTGGAGGACCTGGACGGAGTTGAAGAAGCCCTGGCCGCCCGGGTTGATATTATTATGCTGGACAACATGAAGCCGGAAAATATGCGTAAGGCCGTAACACTTGTGGCTGGCCGTGCCCTGGTGGAGGCATCCGGGGGTATCAGCGCAAGAAATATTCGTGACGTGGCGTCAACCGGGGTGGACCTGATTTCAGTGGGGGCCTTGACCCATTCGGTAAAATCCCTCGACATCGGACTGGATCTAAAGGAGCTTAAGTTGAGGTCATAAAACACTTTTATAGTTAACATTAAAATAGTGGAACTTTAAAATGAATTAAAATTATTGTGTGGGGTGAAACTTTGAGACAGGCGGTTCTGAGGTTGCTTAAAGAAATGATGCCGGAATACGTGTCCGGGGAAGAAATTTGTAAAAACCTTAATGTAACCCGGACTGCCGTATGGAAACACATCCAGGTCCTGCGGGAAGACGGGTATGAGATTGAGGCGCGACCCCGGGCCGGTTACGCGTTGACCGGGATCCCGGACCGGCTTTTCCCCGAAGAGATTGGGGACGGGCTTACCACGGAGTTTATCGGCAGGAAGATTTATTACTACGACCGGGTTGTTTCCACCAACGACCGGGCAAAAGAACTGGCACGCGCGGGAGCTGTTGAAGGCACTTTAGTATTGGCCGAGGAGCAAACGGGTGGTAAGGGCCGGTTGGGGCGGTCCTGGTATGCTCCCCCATACAAGGGGATCTGTTTTTCTTTGATCCTTTACCCGCGGGTAAGTCCTTACGGGGTGGCTCAGGTGACCATGATGACAGCCGTTGCCCTGGCAACCGCTATCAGGAGGGAGACGGGAGTTGCCGCCGGTATCAAGTGGCCAAACGACTTGTTGGCAGGCGGCAGGAAAATATGTGGAATCCTGACTGAATTAAGCGCGGAAATGGACCGGGTCAACTACCTGGTGGTGGGGGCGGGCATTAACGCCAACCAGGAAACCGGCGACTTCCCCGGGGAAGTACGGGATACGGCCACCTCGCTTAAGGAGGCGGCGGGCAGGGACATATTCAGGAATGGGTTGGTCCGGGTCTCGCTGGCGGAGTTTGAACGCTGGTATCGGGTCTGGTCGGTACAGGGATTTAAACCGGTACTGGAAGCATGGAAGGAATTATCCGTTTCCCTTAACTGTCCGGTGCGGATCCATACTTTAAAAAATTCCTGGGACGGGTGGGCGGAAGACGTTGACGAAGACGGCGCCTTGTTGGTACGTGCACCAGGTGGCGGATTGCAACGCCTGGTTTCGGGAGAAATATCGCTCCGGTTGGCTTAAAGAAAGTAGAACGATTTTTACCTTTATTGTAAACCTGTTTTCAGTAGATGGTTAACGTAACAATTGAGGAATGAGGCCTTGGTATTGAAGGTAGCGAGCGATGTTGCGTAGCGTCGCAAGTGAACCAGGCGAAGAGGAGATATTGGATGAGCGGACAGGGATGTCCGCGAAAGCCTGAACTGTAACAGGATGTGAGTTGAAGGCGGGGTGAAGTTGTTCAATATTCTATATCAGGAGGAAATGCCGTAAGAAACAGAGAATAATAAAAATTGTTATACTATACAAAGGAAGTTGGTAGCATGTTCCGCCTGAGCAACGTGATGGGACTTGGTGCTGGAAACAATCGAAGAGGTTCTTAGTACCAAAAAGGATATTTGCTGGTCAATAAAAATCCGCATCATTCGCGATAAAGCACCAAAAATTTTTTCTGGTAAAGTTGCCGGAGTGTTATTATTGATAAAATTTGGCAGGTTATAAATGTCGGAAAGTGGGGGCAGGATAATGATTCTGGTTTTTGATATCGGCAATACCAATATCGTTTTAGGGGTTTTTAAGGGCAGCAGTCTGGTGGCTGACTGGCGGCTTTCCACAAACCGTCACGGAACTTCTGACGAATACGGGGTTATGCTTAAAGAACTCTTCGGCATATCCGGCCTCAAAATGACGTCAATCAGGGCGGTGGTGATTTCCACGGTGGTGCCGCCGTTGACCTATACTTTACAAAATATGTGCCGGAAATATTTTAATATTTCTCCTTTGGTAGTCGGTCCGGGGATCAAAACGGGACTGGCGATAAAGCTGGAAAATCCGCGGGAAGTCGGTGCGGACCGGATTGTCAATGCGGTTGCCGGTATTGAACGGTACGGCGTGCCGCTGATTATCGTCGATTTTGGTACCGCCACTACCTTTTGTGCCATTAATGATAAGGGCGAATACCTGGGCGGGGCGATCGCACCGGGTATAAACATTTCCACGGAAGCACTTTTTGCCAGGGCGGCCAAGCTGCCCCGGGTGGAATTGACCAAGCCCGGCTCCGTTATCGGGAAAAATACCGTTGCCAGTATGCAGGCGGGCATATTTTACGGGTTTGTCGGTCAGGTGGATGGTATCACCGGCCGGATGAAAAAAGAATTGGGTGAAGATACTAAGGTTATCGCAACGGGTGGTTTAGCGGAACTCATTGCTTTGAAAAGTGTTACCATTGACCGGGTGGATGATTTCCTGACCTTGCACGGATTAAGATTAATTTACAAAAGGAATGTTCCACAGTGAGGATTGGTACGGTTCAACTTGACAACCCGGTCATATCGGCGCCCATGGCCGGGATTACCGATAAGGCTTACCGGATTTTGGCCCGGGAAGCCGGCTGCGGCCTGGTCTGCGCTGAAATGGTGAGTGACCAGGCCCTTTTATATGGTAACCCCAAAACCTGTAGTCTCTTGGATGTTTTCGAGGAGAAAAGACCCGTGAGTGTGCAGGTGTTTGGGTCGGAACCCGCTTATATGGCAGCGGCGGCTGAAATTATAGCCGGACGTGGCGCTGATATTATTGATATCAATATGGGTTGTCCGACGCCCAAGATTGTAAAAAACGGTGAAGGCGCCGCCCTGATGAAGGACCCGGAAAGAGCCGCCGCCATAGTCAGGGCGGTGACCGGCCGGGTGAAAGTACCCGTCACGATCAAAATGCGTAAAGGTTGGGACGAGAAATCGGTTAATGCGGTTGATTTGTCACGATGCGTTGTGGATGCCGGTGCTGCGGCAATAACGGTGCACGGGCGCACTCGAAACCAGTTTTATTCGGGGGAGGCCGACTGGGACATCATCGCCGCAGTCAAAAAGGCCGTTGAAGTCCCGGTGATCGGAAACGGCGATATTTGGCAGCCGCAGGATGCCCTGGCCATGATGGAGCGTTGCGGTTGCGACGGAGTAATGATCGGACGCGCCTCTTTAGGCAACCCTTGGATTTTTTCCCGGACGTTGCATTTTTTATCAACGGGTGAGCTCCTGCCCGGACCCACCCCGGGTGAGAGGGCGGCTATGGCCTTGAGGCACTTCGCGTTGCTGGTGGAAATAAAAACCGCACAAGTGGCCGTGTGGCAGATGCGCAAGCATGCGGCCTGGTACGTGAAAGGGATGCGGGGAGCGGCCCGCTTAAGGGAGCAGGTGAATAAAGCCGGGTCGGTGGAAGAGGTGCGGAGCATCTTATTAAACCTGGAAAGGATTTATGGTCAGAGTTAAATTAATATCGCTAGGATAAATTGAATGGTAAACTTACATATTTGAAAAAAATACATTTGGTTTTGCAAAATTATTACAGGCCCATTGCCAAGGGGCCTATTTATTTGTTAAAATTTAAGTGTACACATTTTTGTGCACACAATGGTTTTTATTGGAAAATTTTAAAAGGCGGTGTATAATAATGAATTTAATCCGCCTGGGTGAAAAAATAATCAGCAGGAGAAAGATCGACCAGGTCATCGGGGAAGTTTTTAAGCTCAGGGAAAAGGGGTTGTCTCAAACCGAAGCAGCCTTGCGGCTGGGCATTGACCGGACCCTGATCAGCCGCCTGGAAAGCCTGGGTGAAATCAGAAAGGGGCGCAAGTTGGCGGTAATAGGGTTTCCCATATTAAACAAAAAAGAACTTCAAAACAGTCTCGAGCGGGAAGGGGTAGAATTTACTTTTTTGTTGACCGAGGAGGAGCGCTGGGATTTTATCCGGCAAAAAAGAGGCGTGGACCTGTTCGATGCTATTATGGATTTGATAGCCAAGGCACATTCTTTTGATCAGGTGCTGTTAATAGGTTCCAGTCAAAGGATAAAAATATTTGAAGCGGTTTTGGATAAAGAGATAGTGGGGTATGAAATCGGTGAGTCCCCCATTCGGGATGATAAATACGTTGAAGTTGCGGATATAGTTGAGATGGTGCGGGCGATAAAAGAATAGGAGGGGTTTATTTGCAGAATTTTGCCTTTATGATCCACCCCATGCACGCGGAAGATGTGGCAAGAAAATTCAAGTTTGCCGGTTTTGTGCCGGAGCGGTTGTTGGAGAGCGCTTTCTCCAAGCTTCCTGCCATGAAGGTGGCACATATTACCGGAGTCAGTTCACCTTACGAAACCGCGCAAGGATGGTTTATCGCCTGTCCTTTGACTACCAGGCTGATGACCGGTTTACCCCGGGATTATGTATTAAAAAAAATTATCCAGGGAGGACGCGTGGCCGAGAAATTGGGCGCCAAAATACTGGGATTGGGTGCTTTTACCAAGGTGGTGGGCGATGCCGGCATCACGGTGTCCAGGAGTTTGAATATTCCGGTTACCACGGGGAATAGTTATACCGTAGCCACTGCCGTGGAAGCGGTCAGGGAAGCGGCCCGGGTAATGGGGCACGATCTGAAGCAGTCTTCGGTTGTGATTCTGGGAGCCACGGGTTCTATCGGGCGGGTATGTGCCCTGATTTTGGCCCGGGAGGTCCGGAACCTGACCCTGGCGGCCCGCAACGAAAAAAAACTGGATGAATTGGCCGCAAAAATTCTTTATGATACCGGTCTGGCGGCGCGGGTAACCTCCGATGTCCGTAATGCCGTTCGCTCCGGTGACGTAATCATAACGGTAACCAGTGCGGTAGACACGGTGATTGAACCGGAAGATCTCAAGGCCGGCGCCGTGGTTTGTGATGTGGCCAGGCCCCGTGACGTGTCTAAAAGCGTGGCCGAAAAAAGGGATGACGTACTGGTTATAGAGGGGGGCGTGGTGGAAATACCGGGGGCGGTTGATTTTAATCTTGATTTTGGCTTTCCTTCCGGAACCGCTTATGCCTGCATGGCCGAAGTAATGGTGCTGGCGCTGGAAAAGCGGTACGAGAGTTATTCTTTGGGCCGGGAGTTGGGTATTGCACAGGTTGAAGAAATCGCTGTGTTGGCAAAAAAACACGGTTTTAAACTGGCCGGTTTTCGCAGTTTCAGCAGGGCGGTTACGGATCAGGAAATTAGGGAAATAAAAAAACGGGCCCGGGGGCAAGGTTCCATAACCGGATGACCCGACGGCGGGAAAAGCTCCGGGAGCAAAAACCGGTCCGGAAATGTCGAATAAAAAGACGGTTTGACCTTGACAAAGCCGGGTCCTGTTCTTATAATGTTTAGGAAAAGCGCGGGGTAATATAATTAAGCACTGCAAGACTTTTTTTGCAGTGCTTTAAGTGTAGTATAGCCCTTTTTGCCGGGTGTCCGAATAATAAGCCGTGCAGGGCATATTATTGTTTTGTAATGTTTATTTTTTTAAAACAAGGAGATTGTTATTTAATGAAAGAAAAAGAAGTTATTATGACGGCGGACGGTCTTAGGAAGTTGGAGGAAGAATTGGAGCAGCTCAAATCGGTGAAAAGGCGAGAGGTAGCCGAGCGGATCAAACAGGCTATTGGTTTTGGGGATATCAGCGAAAACTCGGAGTATGAGGATGCCAAGAATGAACAGGCTTTCATTGAAGGTCGCATTCTTACTTTGGAAAAAATGCTGCGTAACGCCCGGATTATAGACGGTGAAAACCTGGTTGAAGGAGTGGTTTCGATTGGGTCAACCGTCAAACTTAAGGACTTGGAAACCAACGATGAAATAGAATACACTATTGTCGGTTCAATTGAGGCTGATCCCGGGGAAAATAAAATTTCAAACGAATCACCGGTAGGTAAGGCCATTATCGGTCAGCAGAAGGGCAGCGTGGTGGAAGTAAATGTTCCGGCCGGGCAGCTAAAATATCAAATAATCGATGTTTTAGTATGAGGCTGTTGGAGGTATAAAATGTCAAAACAGAAAAAAAATTATGATCAGTTCGCAGCCGGGGTTGATATATCAAACAGTGAGCGGGAAAAAGATTTAAATGAGTTGATGCGGGTGCGGCGTGAAAAACTGGAAGAACTGCGCGGGGCGGGAATTGAACCTTACGGAAACCGGTTTGAACGTACGCACCTGGCGCGTAGTATTCTAGAAAACTTTTCGGAAATGGAAAACCAGCCGGTGGTTATAGCGGGGCGCATCATGTCCAGGCGGGGCATGGGTAAAGCTTCGTTTGCCCACCTACAAGACAGTTCGGGGCAAGTCCAGATTTATGTCCGGTTGAATGATGTAGGGGTTGAGGCTTACGACCTTTTTCGTAAACTGGACATCGGTGATATTATCGGGGTGCGGGGTAAAGTTTTTAAAACCCGTAAGGGCGAAATTACCGTGTCGGCAGAGCAGTTTGATTTGCTTGCCAAGTCGCTTAGGCCGCTGCCGGAAAAATGGCACGGTTTAAGAGATGTGGAACTGCGTTACCGGCAGCGTTATGTCGATTTAGTTGTGAATCCCGGGGTCAGGGAAGTGTTTGAAACCAGAAGTAGAATTATCCGTGCCTTGCGCAGTTTTTTGGACCGCAAGGGTTTTTTGGAAGTGGAAACTCCGATGATGCAGGTTATTGCCGGGGGGGCCGCGGCCAGGCCGTTTGTTACCCACCATAATGCGCTGGATATGAATCTTTATTTAAGAATTGCCCCGGAGCTATTTTTGAAACGGCTTTTAGTAGGGGGATTCGAAAAGCTCTACGAAATTAACCGCAACTTCAGGAATGAAGGTATTTCGACCAAACACAACCCTGAATTTACCATGTTGGAGATATACCAGGCTTACGCGGATTACAACGACATGATGGATTTGACCGAGGAGCTTATTTCGGCGGCGGCCGTAGAAGTGCTGGGAACGGCATGTATAAATTACCAGGGGGAAACAATTGACCTGTCCCCGAAGTGGACGCGAATTCCCATGCTCGAAGCGGTTAAACGGCACTCCGGTTTGGATTTCAGTATTTTGAAAAATGCGGCCGGGGCTTGCACGGCGGTGAAACGGGCCGGGCTTGATTTGGAGGTGGCAACCTCCGACTCATGGGGGGATATTTTGTACCGGGTTTTTGAGGAGTTGGTGGAACCCAAGTTGATCCAGCCCACTTTTGTGGTAGACTTTCCGGTCGAAGTTTCTCCGCTTGCCAAGCGAAAGGCCGAAGAACCCGGGCTTACTTATCGTTTTGAATTATTTATCTACGGCCGGGAAATGGCTAACGCATTTTCAGAATTAAACGATCCCATAGACCAAAAGGAGCGTTTTTCCAAACAGGTTGAGAAAAGGAGATCCGGAGACGAAGAAGCTCACATGATGGATGAGGATTACATAAATGCCTTGGAATACGGGATGCCTCCGGCTGGTGGGTTGGGTATCGGCATCGACAGGTTAATCATGTTGCTGACCAATGCATCATCCATCCGGGACGTTATTTTGTTTCCTTTAATGAAGCCCCGTGACTGAATTTATTGGCCGGTAATCGGCCTGATATTTCCAGTAATAATTGTTTGACAAGGCATTTGATATAATGTTAGTATTATGGTCCAGTCACGCCGGAAGACATTTTGAAAAGCGGGTGACATGGAAAATACCGGCTTGACAAGGTTAAGCCTTTATGTTAACATGTAAACCCAGGATCGTCATGGGTAACGGTGGTATGTCCTGAAAGCTAGAACAGCCACCAGGTTTATAAGATTTATAATCTTTACCAGCAAGTGGTTCTTGACTGCTGCTGATGATAGTGATAAGATAACAATTGTGTCGCCTCGGACCAGTAAAAATTGGAGGCGGCAAGACAAGCAAAAGTTTTAGCGGTCTTTGAAAACTAAACAGTGGATGTTATGGAAGCAA
>CAYPRB010000010.1:0-70089 GCA_964413055.1 uncultured Pelotomaculum sp.
GGCGATGTGGTCAAAGTATACATTGTTGATGAGTTGAGTAATGCCGTGGAGCACAACCCGGTGGTCCTGCAGTAATACTGCTTGGGTGAAATAATACGATAGGAGCGTGAGAACGATGAGGCTTAGGAAAGCAGTGTTTTTTCAAATAGCATTGCTAATGTTGCTGATTTTTATTCCCGCTGCGGTTGCGGCTGGTACAGGCGGAATAGATCTATCTTTGAGTACAAGCGCGGCTCCAGTTGGAGAAAGCGTTACAGCATCAGGTAAAACAGCGCAGGAGGCATGGGTCCCCCTTAAAGTAGTCGACGAAGCGGGGAATATAGTGGTGTTTGATGCGACAAAGTCCGGTAGCGACGGGAATTACAGCATTGACTTCAAAGTGCCGGAGGGCGCTGCCGATACGTTGACGGTTGTTGTCGGAGAAGGCAGCAAAGTGAGCAGCAAAACCCTTACCGTGGGGACTAAATCATCCAGCTCTAGCCCTGGCGGCGGAGGCGGCTCTCGAAGCACGGGCCCGGATCCTGTCACCTCCACAACGGGTAAAGCCTCGGTTAGCCCGGATACCGGCGGGACTATCGGACTCGGGGACGAGGCCACTATCGAAATACCGGCCGGAGCGTTGACCGGGACAGAAGATGTGGAAGTAAAAATAGAGCGGGTAGCTGCACCACCTGCTGCGCCTGCAGGTTTCAGGCTGCTGGGGGTTGTTTACGAGTTCAGCGTGGGGGACAGCAGCAGCTACAGTTTTGCTGAACCAGTGACCCTTACCTTTACCTTTGACCCCGAAGCTCTGGGCGAGGGTGAGATCCCGACCATCCAATATTACGACGCAGACCTTGGCCGGTGGATAAATCTGGGTGGTGAGGTAACAGGCAATACCATAAGTATACAGGTGGACCACTTAACCAAGTTTTCCGTGATGGCAGGGTTGCCTGAGGAAGTGCCGCTTGTGGAGCTGACGGACATCGCCGGCCACTGGGCGGAAGCTACCATTAAGGAACTGGTGGCCCTCGGGATTATCAGCGGTTATCCGGACGGCACCTTCAAACCCGGCCATGAGATCACCAGGGCCGAATTTGCCGCGCTTGCTGTGCGGGGCTTTGGCCTGGAGTTACGGAGCGGTAAAGTCTTTGCAGATACCGCCGGCCACTGGGCGGAAGAAATTGTTGCTACTGCAGCATATCACGGCATCGTCAAGGGTTATAGCGAGGAGATTTTCAGCCCGGACGACCTGATTACCCGTGAGCAGATGGTTACCATGATAGTACGGGCATCCGACCCGGCTGCAGCGGCGGAAGAGATTCCGTTTACAGACAGCGGCAGTATCTCCGGCTGGGCCCGGGAGGCCGTGGCCGCAGCTGTACAGGAGGGAACCATTAGCGGATATCCCGACAACACCTTTAGACCCCAGGGCAACGCCACCAGGGCCGAGGCCGTTACGGTGGTCGCAAATACGTTGCCGGAATAGATAATCAAAAGAAAGGAGAAAAAAAATGGATGGCATGATAAAACGCAGGCCGGGCTTCCTGCTGGTCATTTCACTGGCGCTGCTGGTTACAGTGTTTGCTTTCATGGCCGTGCCCCAACCAGCCGCCGCCGCCGAGGAAACCGATGTGCTCTACGAAGGGACGGTAAATTTAACACCCGGTGCGACCTTCGACGTGACCGCCTACAACTCGAGTGTAGTATACACTGTTTACGAGAACACACCGCTGGGGGCACTGCACAAAGCTTCTATTGCCAGGGGCTTTACCTATGAAGTTACCGACAAACGCTGGGATGATGATAAAGTACTCTTGTTGGACAATTTAGGAGACTATAACCGCAAAGATCCGGGTTACTGGTATGCGTATGTCAATAATGTTTATAAAGACGGCTACATGAATACTCCGGATGGACTGAACGTTATTGAATTGGCAGATGGGGACAGGGTTGAGTATTATTACGCCGCTAATATTAACGATCCGGCCGGCCTTAATACCGTCAAGGCGGCGGCTACCGCCGCGGTGAAAACCGTTGTGGATACGGGTGGTGTCACGCCGACAGACTGGACCCTCCAGCTCTCGGGGGCGAAGGATGACACCGTAACCAAAGCCTTCTTTGAAGAGGGCCTCAATTGTTCTGTGAGCCAACGGGTTTACTGGACCGACGATGAGGATAATGTCTGGGGAGGCGTGCCGCTGTGGCTGCTTGTCGGCATGGTCGATGATGAAGCCGACGAAGGTGATTACCATATCAACTTCAATGATGAGTTGGCCGAACAGGGCTATGAAGTTAATGTTATCGCCGGTGACGGGTGGAAGGCAACTCTTAACAGCGCTGATATTGCCCGCAACGATGGTTATATCGTCGCCAATACCCTGAACGGGGAACCGCTGCCGCTCCAGACCGCATCGGGAAAAGACTGCTGGCCGCTCCACCTGAAAGGTGAGGAAGTTATTGGCGGGCAGCAGGTAGGTAACATTGTGCGCATCGAGCTTTCCGGCCTTCCTGAGCCGCCTGCAGGATGGACCCTGGAACTGCTCGGGGAAGTAGGCGATACCATCACCCAGGCGGAATTTGAAGACGGACTGGCCTGCACGGGGTCAGGTCATGCCAATGAATGGACCGACAATGACGGCAACATCTGGTCCGGCGTGCCGCTGTGGGTGCTCCTGGGCGCGGTGGACGACATCGAGGCCGGCAGCCACTGGACTTTCAGTGATGACGTGGCCGCAGAGGGTTATACAGTGGAAGTGATTGCCGGAGACGGTTATTCCAAAACCTTTAACAGTGCTGATGTAACTAGTAGTAATGATTATATCGTCGCCAATAAATGCAACGGTGCACCGCTTACCGGTTCATCAGAGCCGTTGCGCCTGGTCGGTGCCGGTGTCGCCAAAGAAGACGGTTCGCTCGGGGGTTCTGCCGTCGGCAACATCGTCAAGATAGAAATCCCCGAACTGCAGACACCGCCGGCTGAAGAGGGTAGCTGGAACCTCGCCCTGGACGGCAAGATCAGTGATGTTATTTCGCAGGCGGAGTTTGAAGCCGCTCTGGCCTGTCCGAATTCGGGCCACCTGGTAGAATGGACCGACGGTGACGGCAACGTCTGGTCAGGCATACCCCTCTGGTTCCTGACCGGCTGGGTAGATGACCGGCAGCCCCACGAATACAATGCTAATCTGGCAAACGCCGGTTATACCATCCTGGTGAAAGCAGGAGACGGTTACACCAAGGATTTTGCCAGTGCGGACGTAGATATGAGCAACGACTTTATCGTTGCCAACCAGATTAACGGTGCGCCGCTTACCGATTCCTGGCCCTTGCGCCTGGTCGGTGACGGAGTTGCCGGCGCCGAAGGATCCCTTGGCGGTACCAGCGTTGGGAATATCGTTGCAATTGAGCTGACGTCTTTTGGGACTGCCCCGTCCATACCTGAGCTCAATATCGTCAAGTACGCTGAAGATGGTACCACTATTCTTGATGAAAAGACGTTCGATTATCTCTGGATGCAGGAGAACCTGGACGTGATCGGGGACGGAACCACGGTATACCGCTACGAGGGAATCACCAACAATCCCGATGATGTATGGGATTCCGCCGAAACCTATCCTGGCGGTTACAAGATTGCTAACGCCGTGAAGGGCACCCGCATCAAGGACCTTTGCGACCTTGTGGGCGGCATGGGCTCCGGGACCGAAATTGTACTGGTTGCAAATGACGGTTACGAAACCAGGCTTCCCTATTCCTCCGTCTATACCGACCCCTCGGTGCAGGAACGCCAGGGGGATGCCATTCTGGCCTGGTGGGCTGACGGAGAATACGTACCTTATTACGCCGACGGTATGCGTTTGTTCTTTACCCCGGGAGGCGATCACGTTTACGGCCAGTGGGACATGCACGAAACGCTGCCGGAAAACTACTGGCACTACTATTACGGCGATGGTGTCCAGTATCCTTCCTGCGCCGGTCTGTCGGCCAAGTATATTACAGAAATCAAGCTCTACTCCGCTCCCCAGGGCGACTGGACGCTGGAGCTCGACGGCCGTGATCTCGGCGGGATAAGCTATGATGTGAGCAAAACCTATTTCGAATCGGCTCTTGCCTGTCAGTTCGGTGCTGACCACAAGGTAGCCTATACCGATTCTCAAGACCGGGTCTGGGAAGGTATGCCCCTGTGGCTCTTTGCCGGATTCGTCGATGACGCCGACCAGCATTCTGATAACGCCTTTAATGAGGAAATGGCAGCGGAGGGCTACCAGGTGGTAATTACCGCCGCGGACGGCTATACGGTGACGATCGACAGTACGGATATCATCAGGAATAACAACTATATCGTCGCCAACACCCTGAACGGGGCAACCATACCCAAATCTGACGGCAGTTGGCCGCTCCGGCTCGTCGGACCGGCTGTCAGCGGGAAAACGTCCATCTCGCAGATCGTGCGTATTGATTTAGTCCCGGAACCGGCATTTTACGAAATAGTGCCAGAAGAGGATGATGCCTATACCATTGGGCAAACTGCAGATGGTATCAGCACCATGACCGTGGATTCTGGAATATCCGGGTTTAAATACTTTACCGTCGGTATTAATACGTTGTTATCCCACGATGGTGAAGAGACGGTAATATTTACCCATCTAAGGGACGGCAGCCAGCTTGGCCTAAGCGTTACCAGGGCGGACTTCGACGAGGTGGATACGGCCCAGGCCGGTTTTAATGTGCAGTCCGGCGACGTGGTCAAGGCGTATACTGTAGATGAGCTAAGCAATGCACCAGACCGGAACCCGCGGATTCTGCAGGAGTAGGACCTGATTAAAGTATTAGAAGAAAAAGGTTGGAAGGCGAGTTGGGCAAAACTTGGAAATGCCTTTGGCGTGAAGGGTTTTGCCCTACGCTCCCTATCCGGGGATTGGTGAATAAAGGAGCAAGCCAAAATGATATCTGAAATGGGTTTTATAAAAAGAAAGCATCCGGGAGCAAGGAAAATAATCTACCTGATGGTTTTCCTTTGCGCCCTTTTTTACTCCTGTCTTTTTTCTGCGTCTGCACTGGCTGGGGAAGGTACCGGGCCCGAACAAATTATTTTAACCTGTACCCGGAACCCGGCCACTTCGCAGACCATTACCTGGTTAACGCCAAATAATGATTCTTCACTGGTCCAGTACGCAGTAGCGGAAGGCTTTAACGGCGATTTTGACGCCGCCGGGCAAATGGCTGCCGCCGTTAAATCATTCGCCGGCAGCGATAATTACCATTATACCGTCACGCTTACCGGATTGAAGCCCGGTACGCAATATTTCTACCGGGTTGGTAAGGACGGCGCCTGGAGCGAACCTTTATCTTTTTCGACTTCCGCCGCTCCGCAGGATTTTACCTTTTTATATCTGGGTGATGTCCAGGACGGATATGCCCAATGGGGCAATCTATTGGACGAGATTTACCGCGAAAATCCCCAGATCAGATTTGCCCTTTTGGGCGGGGATTTGACGGATAACGGAAGTGATCAACATGAGTGGGGAGAATTTCTCGACGCTGCGACGGGTGTGTTCTCCCGGATTCCGATGATGCCTGCAAAGGGGAACCATGACGGAAGCCTGTTTTCAGAATTTTTTTCTCTACCGGATAACGGTCCCCAGGGCGTAAGCGGGACATTTTACTCCTTTGATTACGGAGATGCCCATTTTGTGGTTTTGGATACCAGCAACATCATTACTGAAAGCGTTAAACAATGGTTGCAGGAAGACCTGGAAGAAACGAGCAAAAAATGGAATTTTGCTGTTTTTCATATCCCTGCTTACCCGGTTGTTTACGATTACAAGGGAATTGACCAAACCCTTTGTGAACATTGGGTACCAATTTTGGAGGCAAACGGGGTGGATATGGTTTTTGTCGGGCATCAACATGTTTATATGCGTACCCATCCCATTTTTCAGGGGGAAGTGCAAAGCGGTGCGTATGGAATTGTCTATGTGATGGGAAATTCAGGTTCCAAATTTTACGATACGGCGGAAGGTTTTCCCTATATTGCCAGGGAGGAGACGGGCAGTAATTATCAGCTCCTGGAACTAAATGGTAATGTTTTGACATTGACGGCCAAAAAAGCCGGTGGTGAATTGATTGAAACGTATGCGCTCAGTAAAGGGGAAACGCACGATCCGGGACAAAACCCGCTTTACACGGTTACCCCCGGGACAGATCAGGCGTATACCCCGGGGAGTACCGGGGAAGGAATTTGTACTATGACCGTGAATTACGGCGTATCAGGATTTAATTATTTTACGGCCGGCATTAATCCTCTAGTTCCTCATAACGGTGAAGAAACCGTGGTCTTTACGCATTCAAGAAACGGCAGTCGATTGGGACTTAACGCCACCAGAGCTGATTTCGACCAGGTGGATACGGCCCAGGCCGGTTTCAATGTGAAAGCAGGCGACGTAATCAAGGTTTACATTGTTGACGAGTTAACTAGTGCAAACGACCATAATCCAGTAATCCTGCAGTAATGAGTGCATTGAACTGTAAGTTTCTTTGGGGACCCTCATAATATTAATCCGTTTCTTCTAGAGCAGGGTGGGATGAAATATAATGTATGGCCAAAGATGTTCCCTTCCAATAGCGGCAACGGTGTTGTTTTTACTGTTGCTGCTGCTGTCCTTTATGATTTTGACCGGATGCCGGGGCGGGCAGCCGCCTGCCGCCGGAGAAGATGGCTTTCTGGTGATCCGGGGTGCTGCCGTGGAAAGTGAAGTACGTCTCTCCATGGAAGAAATAAAAGCCCTGGAGGGTGGCCTGGTCGAAGACGATTATTTTTCCGTTAATTCATACGGAACCAAGCAATATTTTCATTTCAAAGGCGTCTGGGTCTGGCACCTCTTGAAGGAAAAAGCAAACTTAAAAGAGCACGCTTCCAGGTTGAGTTTTATTGCCGGGGACGGTTATGAAGTGGAATACACTTTGGAAGAGGTTAAGCGGGACGATTACATCGACGAGCAAAATCCCGAAAAACAATACAAGATGATCCTGGCGTGGGAAGAAGATGGCTGGGAATATAACCCGGGCGAAGGCAATCCATTAAAATTGGTCGTGGGGCAGCGCGAGCCCGGCGATGTGAACAAGCCTTACTGGGTACGCAATGTAAAAACTATTCGCGTTGATTAAAGAAAGCCCGGACAGCAGACGGCGGGGAGACAACCGGTGACTGGAGGTAGAACCGTGGAAGAAGAAATAAAAAAGCGTAAGCAATATTACTTGAGCAACCGGGACCTGCTGATTATTGCTGTTTTAAGCGGTATCGGCGGAGTGATCAGTACTTATGTCGGCTATCTGGGTAATCTTTTAAACCGGGTTTGCGGTGTTCCTTTCGGTGCCGGGCAGTTTGTCTCCGGTCTGCACGTTTTCTGGATCATTTTAGCGGCCGGTCTCATCAGGAGACCGGGGGCAGCTGCCGCCGCCGGCCTGCTCAAAGGAGTAATCGAGCTTTTTACGGGCAGCACCCACGGGGTGGCGATCGTACTGATTTCCCTGATGCAGGGGATCATCGTCGATATTGTCCTGCTGCTCACCAGGCGGTACAACCTGGTCAGCTACATGCTGGCGGGTGGTGTTGCGGCTGCGTCCAACGTGTTTGTTTTTCAATTGCTCTACTTTTCCGGCGCTCCCGTCACCTATATTTGCTTTATCGGTCTCCTGGCCTTTATTTCCGGCGTTCTCCTGGCGGGTAGTTTTGGGCACTCGGTTCTGGAGATTGTCTTACAGGCCAGGCCTTACCGCATGGGTGTTAATTCAAGAGCTAAAACCGCTGCCACGGCCGATGCAAATGGAAAGCAAAAAATATTTATGTCCCGCCTGCGGCTGGTGGTCACGGGATTGCTGCTGGCAGCATTTTCCGCCGGCGCGGTATATTATTATGCCGCTGTTTTTGAGCCGCCCTGGGTCGGTCCCAAATGCCGGGTGGAAGGGGCGGTGGAAAAACCGCTTTCTTTCCGGCTTTTCGACTTCGAACAGTATGAAACGACGATCACCGCGGAATTAAAAGGAGAGGTCACCAGCGTTCCGCCGCAGAATTATACGGGGGTTCCCCTGCGGGTCATCCTCCGGGATACCCGTCCCTTGGATGGTGCAAATACCCTGGTGGTGACCGCCACGGATGGTTATACGGTGGAATTTGAATTGCAAAAAGTGTTGGCTGACGAACAAATGCTGTTGATTCGTGAAGAAAATATGCTGCGCCTGATTGCCGCAAATTACCCGGGGGGGCACTGGGTAAAGATGGTAAATAAGCTTGTAGTAAAATAGATTTTTAAAAAATCGAGGGGTTAAGCGTGGTTAAAACTGTTGTCGATGTCGTAGATTTATCCTTTACCTACAGTGGTTCCGTGTCTCCGGCCCTGGATAAAGTGAACCTTCAGGTCAAGCCGGGTGAATTTTTAACTATAACCGGCGCCAGCGGTTGCGGCAAATCCACGCTGGTTTTATGTATGGCCGGGTTTATTCCTTATGCTTTCCCGGGAAATATGCAGGGGCTGGTGCGGGTAATGGATAAGGATACCAGGGACTATCCCGCCGGCGGGCTTTCAGGAATCGTGGGATTGGTGCAGCAAGACCCCGAGGCACAGCTTTGTACGCTTAGGGTGAATGACGAAGTTGCTTTCGGGCCGGAAAACCTCTGCGTGCCTCCCGAAATGATTGAGGAGCGGGTTCGCTTCGCCTTGGATGCGGTGGGGGCGTTAAATCTATGGGAAAGACAGGTCCAAACCCTCTCGGGCGGCGAAAAACAGCGGGTGGCCATTGCCTCTGTATTAGCTATGAACCCCTTGCTGATAGTTCTGGACGAACCTACTGCCAACCTGGACCCCAAATGTACGCGGGAAGTGCTTCAGGTTCTCGAACGGTTAAGGCGGGAACAAGCCATGTCCATTATTGTTGTGGAGCACCGGTTGGAGAAGCTGTTGCCCATTACCGACCGCCTGGTGACCATGGAAAGGGGAAGGATTGCCGGTGACGGCGCCCCGCAGGATCACCGGAAAACATATATTCCCTCTCCAACCTGCCTTGTAGAAAATAATAAAAAGATACCCGGGCCGTACCCCAACCAACCCATGTTATCCGTGGAAAACCTCAGGGCGGGCTACGAAGGGGGAGACGTTCTTGCCGCAGTAAATTTTGACCTGTATCCAGGAGAAATAGTTGCTGTCATGGGTGATAACGGCAGCGGCAAGACCACGTTGATTGCAAACCTGTTGGGGATGCTCAGCCCCAGGGAAGGCAGTGTCAGATTTAAAGGAGTCGATATTACCGCGCTTAAGGTTACCAAGCGCGCCCGGGACCTGGGTTTGACCTTTCAAAATCCCAACCACCAGTTGTTTGAAGTTACCGTTTTAAAAGATGCCGCGCTGCCGTCCCTTTTTTTAAGTACTAATCCGGCCGAAAAAACGGAGCGTGACATTTATGAATTGCTGGAGAGATTCGATTTGCTGCCGTACCGGGAGAAAAATCCTTTCACCCTCAGCCTGGGTGAAAAAAAGAGACTGACCCTGGTTTCGGTCCTGGCCTACGCTCCGGAAGTTTTAATTCTGGACGAGCCGCTGGTGGGACAGGACAGTGACCGCCTTGATTTGCTTCTGCAAGCCATGCGCGAGCACTGTGGGCGGGGTGGTTTGACCCTGATGGTGTGTCATGAGCCGGCGGTGGTTGCATCGTATTGCCACCGGATCCTTTTTTTGGATGAAGGAAAACTGGTTGTTGATGCCGGCGTGCAGGAGGCGTTTCGGAAATTGGCGCAGCTGGGCCGGGAAGAGTATTTACCGGACGGATATCCGTTTACAGTTCGGAGCAAGGAGGCGCGCAGGGATGTTCCTTAACCGGGGTAAACACCTTAATTTTCCCGCCACAAATTTAAAAAACCTGTTTCCAGGCTTGACTTATGTAGCAGGGTATTCAGCGCTGCACCGCTTACACCCCCTGGTCAAGCTGGTTCTGCTCGTCTGCTTTACCCTGGCGGTTTTTACCGTGCCTTCAATACACGGGGGGCTGGTTCTTTTTGTACTACTGCTGTTTTCCTACCATCTGGCCGGCCTGGGAACGGGCTTTTTTGTGCGTAAATTGCGGTTTATCTTTATTTTTGGTTTTTTAATACTATTGGTCCAAATTTTATGGGTCAAAGAGGGTTATTTAATCTGGCAGTTCGGCCTGGGCCGGTGGCATTTTGCTGTCTGGTCCGGGGGGCTCTGGGGCGGGCTGGGTATAGTACTGCGTTTTGTTAATGTGATCGGATCCAGCTATCTGTTTGTGTCCACCACCGACCCGAACCGGCTGGCCTATGCTTTAATGAAGGCGGGACTGCCTTACAGGGCCGGTTTTATGCTCATTACAGCCATGCGTTTTATTCCCCTTTTCCGCATGGAACTGGCCCTGGTGAAAAATGCCCAGATGGCTAAGGGGATCGAATTGGAGGGACTGTCGCCGCGGTGGTTGCTCAGGGTGGTCAAGCATCTCTTGGTTCCGCTGGTTATATCGGCACTCAGCAAGGTGGATTTCCTGACCATGTCCATGGAAAGCCGTGCATTTGGACTCTATCCCACGCGCAGCTATATGTACGCCCAAACCATGTCATTTAAAGATAAACTGGTTCTGGCAGGTACTCCCCTGGTATTGCTGTTTTTCTACTTTGCCTTTCGCTAAAACGGAAATGAATTTGTCCCTGTTAGTTAATGATGGGGCGTAGATTTTATGAAATCAGTTTATACAGTTTTAGAATACTTGGTATAAATATGGTTGCAAGAAAGGACTGGCGAAATGCAGGATAAAATAATCACTAATCCGGAAGTAAAATGCTTCTACAGCAGGCGTAACCGGGTGACTTTGAATGAAATGAAATGGGACAAACGTATATTGCCAGTCATAACTAAAGAATATTCAGGCGCAGATGCGGCATTAAGAGAATACCGTTTGCTCAAACACCTGGAAAGACTTAATATAAATGTTCCTTTGGTGTACGGAGCGGATGGAAAAGTTCTCTACCTGCAGTATATAGAGGGGGTTCTCCTTAACAACATTATTGATGATGTCACCGCCCACGCGCCTAATTGGATTTCTGAGCTGGCATGCTGGTTTTACCGGTTTCATAAGGCTAATTTACAGATAAACGGCTCCGTTTTGTTGAAAGATGACGCCAATCTCCGGAATTTTATTTTTTTCCTAAACTCTTTTTATGCCCTGGATTTTGAGAATGAAGTTTTTGGCCGGCCCGAGCAGGATATTGCTGAATGCTGTGCCTATATCTTGAGCAACGCTCCCGGTTTTAACGGGGAAAAATTTAAAGTGGTTAATAAGCTTGTTGATTATTACTGTCATTTGGATAGCACTGCAGACAAAGAAGTAATAAAAACAGAAATTAAAAAAAATTTAAAAATCTTGGCCGGACGCAGGAAATACCAGGAGGCTGAGATATATAACTCGCTGCCGCTGATCAATCTCTTGCTCGTCTGAGGTGCAGAGCAACATTTTCTTGTTCATGGACAAATGGAAAGTCAACCGATCAGCGAAAAAATTTTAAAGGAACCATAACTGTGATTAAAGAATAAACCACCCGGGAAGGTTTTATTTCCCGGCGGTTTTATAATTTATTTTATAATAAGGAGAGTGCTTTATGAAGCCGAAACAACGCAAAATTGAAAAAAATAAGGATAATTGTACGTGTACTTACGAACCGTGCCCGAGGAAAGGCATATGCTGCGAATGCATCGCCTACCACCGGAAATTAGGTGAAGCTCCCGGTTGTCTTTTTCCACCCGAGGTGGAAAAAACTTATGACCGTTCTTTAAAAAGACTGGCGCGTTGTTACATTTAAGATATTTATTCCGGCAGGTAAATATTGTAACTTTTAAAATCAGTGATAAACATTTTATTTAAGTGGTATATTTGGTATAATTTCAACAGAAGCATAAAAAATAATTATTTTTTATGCTTACTGGTTGTTGGATGCTGTTTTTTCAAGCATAGGTATTTATAATAAACAAAAACAAAACTAATATATACCGGGATGGCCAGCATTATCTTAAATTTATTCGGGATCCAGGGAAGGGTAATTAGCAGTATACCCAGCACGGTCACCGCAAGGGTTATCCAACGCCACCTTGCCAGTTCAATTCTTTCCGGTTCATGCATAAATGATCACCCTTACTAATTTTCTATTACCCAAAATAACTCCTGCAAAAAATATGGATCCATCAATCAATATATTGGTTTACGGAGTAAGACAAGGGCGGCGGGAAGATGTTCCGTCAAAATATATATGTTTCCGGAATTAATCACCGGGAGGTATTGGTTATGAAAAAAGGTCCTAAAATGGAATGCGCATGTGGCGGTCCGGTAAAAAAATTATACACCACTGAGCACGAAGAAAGAACATATGTCTATTACAAGTGTAAAACGTGCGGTGATATAACCACTATTGAAAAATTAATTAGTTGAGCGGTTACAGACTGTTTCCCAATCACACCCTGCACAAAAAGCAGC
The DNA here is from genome assembly GCA_964413055.1 of uncultured Pelotomaculum sp. Lineage (GTDB taxonomy): Bacteria > Bacillota > Desulfotomaculia > Desulfotomaculales > Pelotomaculaceae > UBA3102. The sequence continues at coordinate 12,502 of CAYPRB010000010.1, forward strand.
CAGCCATTCTTTGGGTGTTGCTGCCACTTGGGACTTAATTTCCCGCCAGAGTACCCGTGCGCCAATTTCGACCGCAAGATGTGCGGTGGCTTGGGTGTCAAGTTTTCTGATTTCCGCATCCATTCCGGGCTTGGCGACGCACTTTCCTCCCCGGAGCGTCGGGCAAACCCGGCAGATATCGTCTGCACCTGCGACCACCTCTATTTTCTCGCCCTGGTTAGCCCTGCGCATTATGTCTTCCAGGTTTTCGATAAATACCCGATCGTATCCCTCACCCCGGTAGTAATTAAGACAAATTAAATGATGCCCCCGTAATCTGATCATGTAAAACACCTCTTTTTTAAAACGTATTTAAGCTTTCTTCCATGGTTTTCATACTTACAAGTCATATATTCTGTTCTTGTAGCTTCTTTCCTGCTTTGATACTTCAAAAGGACCCAGCTATATAACCACCCTTTTTTTAAAGCAGTCTGGGACAAGCCGCTAAATAAACAACGCCACAAATACCGGCATTTGCCTTTACTTTTTGTTTTTGAGCGGTCGAATAGTTGCTAACAGACGCGACAATAATTCAGCATCCTTTTCTCCCGGGCTGTTCTCTACACCCGTCATGACGTCGATGAAGTCCGCGCCCGTCTGCATTAAAATATTGCAAACATTACCGGCATTCATTCCACCTGCAATAATAACCGGCTTTGAAGATAGATTTAATATCTGCGAGCATAACTTAAGGTCCAGTCCGGTACCATTTGCGGATGCATTTGATGGCACGCGTGAATCTGCAAGCAATCCGTAAATACTGGTCCTGCATAGTTTCTCTATGATCGTTTCAATATCCGTGGTTCCAAATTGTGAGATGCGATCTTCCATTACAGGAGGAACTGTTTTAACAACATCAATATTCATTTTCCGAAGTGCATCTGAAATAATTATGGTTTCCTCAAGCGTTTCTTTATAATGAAGCTGCACCATGGATGGACGCAGGTTGGCTGCCAGTTCAATTACTTTCCCGGGAGCACCGCCGGTAACAATACAGCTTCCGTGCGGGAATTGGACCATGTTCAATAACGGTAACGCCTCTGCGCGGCTCAAGTTCCAGGGAACCGGCATAGGGTATTCCGTTACAAAGCCGAGTATATCCACTCCCAGCTTCATGCACAACTGTACATCTTTTTCGCGTTTCAACCCGCATATTTTTACTTTGATGCTGCTCATTAATTGCAATCTCCCACTCCTCTGCTGAAAGCCAGATAGCACTCACGCATGTTTTCTGCCTGCCAGATTGCTGTTCCGATAAGTACCGCATCGGCACCCGCCCGAACTGCTGCCCGGGCTTCCGCAGGGGTTTGAAGGGAACTTTCACTGATTAGTATTGCATCATTTGGTTTATACTTGGCCAGTAGTTCTGTAGCAGAAACGGTTCCAGCATCTCTTTCCAGTTCAAGGATATTACGATTGTTAATACCCACTAGTTTAGCGCCAATTTTTCTGGCCAGGATCAATTCTTCTTTCGTATGTGCCTCAACCAATGGCTCCAGTCCGATTTTCAAAGCTTCTTCATACAGCTTCATTAGCGATGAAAACGATTGCGTGGCGCAAATAAGCAGGATTGCCGCTGCGCCACAATCCTTTGTAATCTTCAAATCATCAACGCACGCAATAAAATCCTTACGGAGGGTAGGAAGCTTGGTTAACGCCGCAATTCGCTCCAGAAGTTCTATGGAACCGCCAAAGTTCTTTGGTTCGGTTACAACCGACAGTGCGGGTGCACCTGCTTCAGCCAGCAGCTTAGCCACTTCCACCGGATCTCTTCCCCGGAGGAGATCGCCCTCTTTGGGGGTAGTGCACTTTACATCGGGAATGACGGGAATGAAACCTGCCTGTTTTCTTTTTTTAATCGAAGCGGAAATTTTCGTATTCATTATTTTGCTCCAAATGAGTTAGACATTTCTCGCAGCTGATTGAGTTTCTCCGCCGCAGCACCACTGTTTATCAGCATGTTGGCGAGGGCTATGCCTTCCTCAAAGCCGGCTGTTTTGCCGCCGACTATCAATGCACCGGCAGCATTGAGTACAATCGCATTACGTCTGGGTCCGGTTATTTCGCCTGAGAAGACACCACGAATCGTTTTTGCGTTTTCTTCGGGAGTGCCTGTTTTAATTTCTTCAAGGGTACAGCACTCCATGCCAAAATCTTCGGGCTGAATCTCATAGGTTGTGATCTCACCATCTTTTAGCTCATTGATTCTGGTTTTGCCGAGCAGGGAAATTTCATCCAGACCATCCAGGCCGTGTACAAACATGGCGTTGGTATATCCGAGCTCTTTAGCTACATAAGACACGGTATCGATAAGCTCGGGCTTGTAAACGCCGAGGACATGCCTGGGTGCAAGAGCGGGGTTGATTAATGGACCAATGATGGTATAGAAAATGGTTTTGATACCAAGATCCGATTCCGCGGGCAGAACTTTACACATTACCGGATGGAACAAAGGTGCGTAGATGAAAGCAATGCCGATTTTCTCAATCAGTTTTTCAACCTGTGCAGGAGTGAGGTTGATGTTGACGTCCAGAGCCTCCAGTACATCTGCGCTGCCGGACAGGCTTGAAATGGAACGGCTGCCGTGCTTCGCAATAGGAATACCTGCTGCCGCAGCAACAATGGCTGTTGCGGTGGAAATATTAAAAGTGCTTAAGCCCCCGCCAGTCCCGCAGGTGTCCATAAGATCTGTTTCCACATTGGGCTTCAGGGAGATACAGTTTTCGCGCATCGCTTTAGCGATGAAGGCTATTTCTTGCAGGGAAGCACCTTTCATCAGAAGTGCGACCTGAAAACCGGCAATCTGAACGTCGCTGACTTCATTATTGTTTATGGATCTGATAAGTTGAAAAATCTCCTGTTCAGTCAGTTCCTGATTGTTTGTTGTTTTGTTCAAAACATTTTTATACATAATTTGTGTCCTCCAAAAAGGTTTTTCCGTTTGTTCATGATTTATTTAAGGGGATTTTCAATGCCTTTTTTCATACTGCGTACATATTCTGAGACAGGTTTAACACTGTCCTTGCCGAATTTTGCCACTAACTTTACAATTGCACTTCCGACAATGGCGCCATCGGCTAACTCGGCCATACTGCCGGCCTGTTCAGGTGTGGAAATGCCGAAGCCGATGGCACATGGAACATTGGTAACTTCCCGAACTTTTTGCACCATTATGCCAATATCCGTTGTAATCTCGCCGCGTACGCCGGTCACGCCAAGGGAAGATACGCAATAAATGAACCCCTTGGCTTCTTTGGCGATCAAGGTAATTCGTTCTTCCGAGGTGGGGGCTATCATAGAAATTAAATCGATTTTGTAAAGCTCACAGACATCTGCTAATTCGTTTTTTTCTTCAAACGGCATATCAGGGACGATGATACCATCGATACCGCATTCGGCACACCGGCTTAAAAACTTTTCTTTCCCGTAGGTGAAAATTGGGTTGAGATAAGTCATGAACAGCAGCGGCACATCCGTTTTTTGACGGATTCGTACGACCATATCAAAAAGTTTGTCAGTGGTGCAGCCGCTCTTCAATGCACGTTCGTCCGCCTCCTGAATAACAATGCCTTCCGCAACCGGATCAGAAAACGGTATGCCGATTTCGATTAGATCAGTGCCCGCTTCCACCATAGCGAAGACCAGTTTCTCCGTGGTTTCTATATCGGGATCGCCGCCCGTGACGAAAGCAATAAATGCTTTACGGTTTGCAAAAGCCTTGGTGATTCTACTCAAAAAGTGATACCCCCTTGTATCTGGCGATTGCCGCTACATCTTTGTCACCTCGTCCCGAGAGGTTAACGACGATGATCTGGTCCTTTGCCATCGCGGGCGCAAGTTCCTTAGCGTAGGCAACGGCGTGTGCACTCTCAATGGCAGGAATGATTCCCTCGGTGTGGGAAAGATATTCAAAGGCCTCTACGGCTTCAGAGTCTGTAATTGGCACGTACTGTGCCCGGCCTTTATCGGAGAGATATGCGTGTTCCGGCCCGATTCCCGGGTAATCAAGTCCTGCCGAAATGGAGTAAACCGGTGCGATCTGACCGTATTCATCCTGGCAAAAATAGGATTTCATACCATGGAACACGCCGACTGTACCATTAGCAATCGTTGCCGCATTCTTTGGGTTGTCTACGCCAAGCCCGGCAGCCTCACAGCCGATAAGTTTTACTGACGGATCTAGAATAAACTCATAAAAGGCTCCCATGGCGTTGCTACCACCGCCGACACAGGCGATGACTACATCGGGAAGTTTTCCTTCGTCCACCATGAGTTGTTCTTTAATCTCTTTACCTATGACCTTTTGGAAATCCCGTACAATGGTCGGGAAGGGGTGCGGCCCCATAACCGAACCCAGGACATACATCGTATCATCCATACGTGCTGTCCACTCGCGCATGGTTTCGTTGACGGCGTCTTTTAATGTCATAGTTCCGCTGGTGACCGGGTAGACTTTGGCGCCTAGCAGCTCCATGCGAAATACATTCAATGCCTGACGTTCGGTGTCTTCCTTGCCCATAAAGATTTCGCATTCCATATCCATCAATGCAGCAGCCGTAGCAGTGGCAACTCCGTGCTGTCCGGCGCCCGTTTCGGCAATCACCCGGGTTTTTCCCATGCGTTTAGCCAGCAGCACCTGGCCCAGAACATTGTTGATTTTATGGGATCCTGTATGGTTAAGGTCCTCCCGTTTAAGGTATATCTTTGCGCCGCCAAGATCCTGTGTCATCTTCGCCGCATAATACAACAGTGATGGCCTGCCAGCGTATTTTTTCAGTAAACCATCCAGCTCATTTTGAAAAGCAGGGTCATTTTTGTAGAACTCGTATGCCTTTTCAAGTTCCTGAACGGCCTTCATTAATGTCTCAGGCATATACTGCCCGCCGTAATGGCCAAATCTTCCTTTTTTTATATAGCACACCCCCTAATTACGCTGTTGAAAAATAAGATTTTATCCTGTCTGGCAATGTTTGATTCATTTTTTTCAGCCTCCTGCAAGTATTTACCTTTACCTGATACCTGAACAACAAAAAACCGGATGTAGAGTCCGGCTTGATATTGAAATCTGGCTCAACTCCACTCAACTTTGCTATACTATCCACTTCGTGGATATCTTTACTAAGCTCTTCTTGTGTAAAGCCCACAGGATGACCGTTGAAAATTTAATTTAAAAAAAACGGTACTCAAATGAGCACCGGTGTTTTACTATTTTCCGGCTCATCTCAGCTTAACTCACACTAACTTTCACTTAACTAATCTCAGCTTATTTCATTTATAGAATTTTTTTTATTATATGTTTAATGTATAATGATTGTCAATTGCGTTTTTTTCCACAGCCCCATTTCCGCCCTTTTATAGAAATTTTATAGAAACCCTGCAGGCGCTCAGGTTGCTTCCCAGCATTGCCTTATCCTTAAAGATAAGTACTTGAAAAAAGAGGTCTTAAACTGAGCTGACACTTACCGGGGGTTTGGGGGATACAAAGAATAACATAGGAGAATTAGACCATGATTACTATAAAATGTTCACAATGCCGCAATACCACTAAAAAGATAGGTATCTTTTACTAAAAAAATGTCTCGCCAACCGCCAACAAAACACATTCTGGTTCTTTGAGCAATTTACTCTCCTTACTTAAATACTAAAATTTAACAAAAAATTATTACTTAATATATTACATTCTAATGACAAGGCCACCCCCTAATGTTTTTTAATGTAGTTTTCATTTACACTTATTTTAGTGCTATAAAAATTGCTCTAACTTATTTGCATTCAAGTTTCTACAACATATCTCAATGATCCTTTATCGTGGCTATTTAATTTTTTTATAACTAACTTCAAATCAATAATTGTTTTTTATTCTGATATTTTTAATACCATTAATTAACAGATTTCAGAATTGTTTCAACGGCATATTTTGATCTTGAGGGCTGGTGGATAATTTGCTTATAGGGGGATAAAAGTGAAACTACAGGAAGAAATTAAGCTACTGGAAAAATCGCTGGGAATTATCATGGCTAAGGGCAGGGAATTGGGTCTTGATTTTTATGACACTTTTTTTGAGATCTGTCCGCCGGATATTATTTATACTTTTGGTGCTTACGGCATGCCGACCCGTTTTTCTCACTGGACATTCGGCAAAGCTTACCACAAGATGAAAACGCATTACGATTATAATCTCGGGCGCATTTATGAAATGGTGATTAATACCGATCCTTGTTATGCTTTTTTATTGGAAGGAAACAGTATGATCCAGAATAAAATGGTAATGGCACATGTATTGGGTCACTGTGATTTCTTTAAAAATAATGTTTATTTTAAAAACACCTCCAGGGATATGGTAGAGTCGATGGCTGCGGCTGCCAACCGGTTCCGTGCGTACGAATCGGAATACGGCCGTTATAAAGTGGAAAAATTTATTGACGCGGCTATTTCTATTCAGGAACACATTGAAACCAGGCCGTTTTTAAAGAACAAGCACGAAGCATGGAGACGGAAAAAAAAGAAAAGCTGCAACTGCAGCTCTAAAGATTCCGCTTCACCATATGACGATTTGTGGTCGCTGGATAAAAATCCGATGGTTGAATGTGCCGAAAACGGGCGGCATAAAAAGTTTCCGCCGGAACCCGAAAAGGATTTGATGTTGTTTATCAGCCAAAACAGCAAGGAGTTGGACGACTGGCAGCAGGATATTATGTCCGTTGTCCGGCAGGAAATGCTTTATTTTTGGCCGCAAATGGAAACAAAGATTATGAATGAAGGCTGGGCGACTTACTGGCACCTGAGGATCATGCGTGCAATCAACCTGGATGACCGGGAGGCCGTTGAATTTGCCAAAATGCATGCTTCCATTGTGCAACCTATCCGCACGCAGATTAATCCGTATGCCCTGGGGTTGAAAATATTTGAAGATATTGAAAAACGCTGGGATAACCCCACGCCGGAAGAAAAAGAAAGGTACGGCCGGCCCGGCGGGGAAGGACGTGAAAAAATATTTGAAGTCCGGTCGGTGGAAAATGACATTTCTTTTCTTCGTAATTACCTGACCCGGGAAATAGTTGAAGATTTAGATCTTTATTTATATAAAAAAACCGGTTACGATTGGAAAATAAGTGATAAAAACTGGGAGACTATTCGGGACGGCCTGGTAAATAACCTGGTCAATTGCGGTTATCCCCACATTACGGTTGAGGACGGGGATTTTGCTAAACGGGGCGAGCTTTACCTTAAACATAATTTTGAAGGTATAGAATTGGACGTTCGTTATCTGGAAAATACCCTGCCCCATGTTTATACCTTGTGGGGACGCCCGGTGCATCTTGAAACCACGTTAAGCAGCAAGCCGGTATTGTTCTCATATAATGGAGAAAAAGTAACAAAAAAATTTATGTAATATACAACATATATAGTCATTTATGTAGATTTACACCCTTCCTTGAATATAATAACTCCGGGAGGGTTTTTTATGGTTGTGGTGGTTGTGGGGGGTGGCTGGGCGGGATGTGCTGCGGCTTATGCCGCGGTATCAGCCGGGGTGCCCGCTATTTTGACAGAAAAGACTGATATGCTTCTCGGTACCGGGCTGGTGGGGGGCATCATGCGCAATAACGGCCGGTTTACCGCGTTGGAAGAGGCCAGGGTGCTAGGTGCAAACAATTTTATTGATATCATTGAAAAAGTAGCTACTCACCGCCGGCTTGATTTCCCGGGGCACCGTCACGCCATGCTGTATGATGTCAACCGGATTGAACCGGCGGTCAAGAAATTGCTATTAGCGTCGGGTGTCCAGTTGAAGCTGCAGCAAAGAATGACCGGTATTACCAGGAACAATGACCATATCAACGGTATAAAGACTGCCCGGGGGGAAGTAATCCGGGGGGATGTGTTCATAGACTGCACCGGGACGGCCGGGCCGGTCAAAAATTGTTCTCGTTTTGGTTCCGGTTGTGCCATGTGTATTTTACGCTGTCCCACCTTCGGGCCGCGTGTCAGTCTGACTGCCCAGGCCGGCGTAGCGGAAATACGGGCTGGAGAAGGTTTTCCGTATTTCGAGGCCATGAGCGGTTCGTGCAAGTTAGAAAAAAAATCCCTGGCACCTGCTCTGGTGCGGGAGTTGGAAAACAAAGGTGTTCTCGTAGTCCCCCTGCCCAGACACCTGCATAAAAACAACCACTTAAGTCTTAAAGTCTGCCAGCAATATGCCTTGAATGAATTTGCAGAGAATTTGGTGCTGCTGGATACCGGCCACGCAAAATTAATGACGCCGTTTTTCCCGCTGGAAGTGCTGCGTACTATAGATGGTTTCCAGAATGCATGTTATGCTGATCCCTACTCCGGCAGCAGAGGCAATTCAATCCGTTTTATGGCCATAGCTCCTTGTGACAGCAGCTTGCGCGTACAAGGCGTAGCCAATTTGTTTTGTGCCGGAGAAAAAACCGGCCTGCTGGTTGGGCATACCGAAGCTATAGTTACCGGTTTTTTGGCCGGCCATAATGCGGCCCGGCTGGCAGGGGGAAAAGAATTGCTGGTACTGCCGGAAGAACTGGCCTGCGGCGACATTATTGCGTACATGCACCGGGAAATGAAAAAACCTGAGGGTATGAAAATAAAATACACTTTTTCCGGTTCGGTTTATTTTAAAAGAATGCAGGAACTGGACCTTTATACTACAGATTTGACGGAAATAAAAAAGAGGGTTACCAGCACAGGCTTGGCCGGCATTTTTTTAAACAGCCAGCTATGAACCGGCATTTTGCACCTGCTTGTGATTATTTTGAAATTGCAGGTTGTTTTTAGTAAGCAATTTGCTGTATGCTTCAATAATATCCGTCCGGGATAAGAGTCCGACCATTTTACCCGGGTTATCCGGCTCCACTACCGGAAGACGGCCGATATTATATCTGCTTAAATTCAAAGCGGCGGTGCTTAAAGGTTCATCCGGCGTGGTTACAATTAAATCAGTAGAAGCAACGGCACTTACCGTAAGTTCTTTGGATTTTTGCCGGGCGGTCACTAATTCGTAACTAGTAATAATACCCGTCAACTGGCCTTTATCATCAATTACCGGAAACCCCCGGTGCGGGCTATTCTGCACCTGGCGGTAGGCTTCGGCAATGGTTATTCCTGCGGGAATAGATTGCACCTTTCTGGTCATAGCCTCGCTCACGGTTATATTTTTAAATGCATCCGGGTAGCGGGCGGCATCAATATCCAGGCCGCGCCTGATCAGCTTGACTGTATAAATATTGGCCGGGTACAAGCCCCGGGTTACCACCGCGCTGATAATACAAGCGATCATGAGCGGAAGGATAATCTGGTAGTTGTTGCTCATTTCGAACAGCATGATGATGGCAGTAATAGGTGCCTGGGCGCTGCCTGCAAAAACGGCGCCCATTCCAACCAGAGCATAGGCTGCGGGAGTAATAGCAATCTCCGGCCAAAAATAGTTAAAAACCGTTCCCATAGTAGCACCCAGCATGGCACCCATATAAAGTCCCGGTGCAAAAACGCCACCCGATCCTCCCGAACCGATAGTTATCGATGTTGCCAATAGTTTTAGCAGCAACAACAGTGCCGTCATTGAAAGAACTATTTTTCCGGTCAAAGCAAGTTCAATGGTTTCATAACCCACCCCGAATATTTGCGGGTAAAAAAAACCGATTGCTCCTATAATCAGACCTCCCAGAGCAGGTTTTAAATATTCGGGTACAGTCTTGACCATATCGCATAAATCTTCAAACTTGTATAGGGTACGGATAAAAATCATGGCAAAAATGCCGCTTAATATTCCTAGTGCGGCGTAAAGCAGTAATTCCCAAAGGTTATGTAACGGATAAGCCGGCACTATAAATGCCGGAATATCACCCAAAAAAAACCTGCTTATTGAAGCAGCCATCACCGCTGAAACAATAACTGAAACCAGGTGACTACCGCTGAATTGTCCCATAATTACTTCCAGGGCGAACAGCACGCCACCAATCGGGGCGTTAAAAGTAGCAGCAATAGCCCCGGCCGTTCCGCAGGCAACAAATGTTTTAAGGCGCCGGGTATTTACTTTAAAAACCTGGCCGATCACGGAACCAATCGCCGAACCAATTTGAACAATAGGCCCCTCCCGGCCCGCTGAACCGCCGGAACCGATACAAACCGCTGAAGCTAATGCCTTTGCTACTACTACCCGCGGACGGATAATACCGCCCTTAAAGGCCACAGCCGCCATAACCTCCGGTACGCCGTGTCCTTTGGCCTCGCGGGCAAAAAAATAAACCAGTGTTCCGACTACCAGCCCGCCAAGTGCCGGAATGAAGATAACGTAATAACCGTCAAGAAAACCTAGTGCCTGACTTCCCCCGTCAAAGAAAAATTTTTTAAAAAACTCAATTAACCACCGGAAGCCAATGGCACCAAAACCGGTACCAATACCGACGATTACCCCGAGAATTATATTTATGGATGTTTCTCTCGACCGGAAAAAATCGTGTATACGCCCCTCCCTCATTTTTATATTTTCCTCCTCCTCACCCTTATGCAATGCAAAAATAACAATTAGTATAATATTTAATTAATTATTTGATAACTAAACCTAATTTTTCTCCGTCGAAGTTCTATTTTCCTGTAAAATATACAACATTTCTGTTATTAACGCAATATTTATACAACCCTTTACTAATATATCATATATTATCAGGAAGTTTTTAGACTACCATTATCTGTAATATTTGGCCAAGCCCTCTCATAAAGTAAAGTAGTTGTGACAACTTAGGGTAGGGGAGATAGCATGGTCAATTTTGTCTGGTTGGGAATGATTGTTTTCGGGATCCTTGTTGCCGCCGTTAACGGCAATATAGAAGTTGTCACCAAGGCGGCCTTGGATGGTGCCGACCATGCAGTGAAAATTTCCATCAGTTTAATTGCCATCATTACTTTTTGGTTGGGCATTATGAAACTGGCTGAAGAGGCCGGCCTGGTAAGAGCCCTGGCCTGGATAATGCGGCCGGTAATGAATTTTATATTTCCCAGCGTACCTAAAGATCATCCGGCCATGGGAGCAATAATCATGAACCTTTCGGTAAATATTCTAGGCTTGGGGAATGCCGCCACGCCGATGGGACTTATCGCCATGAGAGAATTACAAAAGTTGAACCGGGGACAAGATACGGCTTCGGATGCCATGTGCACCTTCCTGGCCCTGAATACTTCCTGTATGACCTTGATTCCTACTACCATCATCGGTATCCGGTTGTTTTACGGGTCAACCGATCCTACCGGAATTGTAGGTCCCACCATCATGGCTACTGCTTTTAGTATGACCGTGGCATTGGTAACGGACCGGATTTTACGCCTGGTTTATTCCCGCGGGGGGAGGTAGGAAGGCATGTTCGCAATAATTGCCGAGCTATCCCGCTGGGCAATTCCGGTGTTGCTCCTGGTGGTCCCCCTCATTGCCGCAATACGGGGAGTAAAGGTTTATGAAACCTTTGTTGAGGGGGCCGAAGAGGGTTTCTCCACGGCAGTTAAAACCATCCCGTACCTGGTGGCAATGCTGGTGGCAATCAGTATTTTCCGGGCTTCCGGGGCCATGGAAGTACTCGTGGTTATGATTTCACCTTTTCTGAATGCCGTCGGCCTGCCTGCCGAGGTTCTGCCTCATGCCATAATGCGGCCTCTTTCGGGAGGAGCCGCGCTCGGTATCGCGTCGGATGTTATTAAAACTTACGGTCCGGACAGTTTCCTGGGGCGTTTGGTTTCCACCATGCAGGGAAGTTGTGACACAACCTTCTATGTGCTGACCCTTTATTTCGGCTCGGTGGGGATAAAAAAATACCGTTATTCCGTTATTACCGGGCTGGTGGCCGATTTGACCACGCTTACAGCCTCAGTTTTTTTAGTTAGTACGTTGTTTTAATTGCAAAAAGTGTTATTATTAAAATCATAATAAACCAAAAACGGTCTTAAGCAGTTGATTTGAAAAAGGACATTCAGATCCTTTTTAATTATTTATGAATACGCACATAATAAGCGTTAGGTGATTTGAATGGAACGCCTACAAAAGGTTTTGGCCAGGGCGGGGGTGGCTTCGCGCAGGTGTTGCGAAGAAATGATCACCTCGGGTATGGTAAAAGTAAACGGTAAGGTAGTAACCAATCTGGGGGTTAAAGTAGATCCGGCCAGGGACAAAGTTCAGGTTGGGGGAGAAATGGTTTTTCTCACTTCACGCCTGGTGTATATTCTAATTTATAAGCCCAGGGGATATATCACCACCTTAAGCGATGAAAAGGGCAGAAAAAAAGTAACCGATTTATTAAAAAATGTAACCGAAAGAATTTATCCCGTGGGAAGGCTTGATTACGATAGTGAAGGACTTCTGCTGCTGACTAACGACGGGGATCTCACCTATGCTCTGACCCACCCGAAACACCAAGTATCTAAAACCTATCTGGTGCGTGTAAAAGGGGTGCCCACCCAAAAAATGCTACATAAATTGGCAAATAACATGGTTTTGGGAGATGGACCGGTGGCCCCGGCGCTGGTAAAAATGCTTGATGAGCAAAAAAACGCCCTGCTGGAAATCACCGTGTATGAAGGTCGTAACCGTTTAGTACGCAGAATGTGTACAAGCATCGGACATCCCGTATTGCGCTTGAAGCGGATAAAAATAGCAAATCTAAGCTTGAAGGGCTTAAGGCCTGGCCGCTACCGGTATCTCACCGGTGATGAGGTGAAAAGATTAAAGCAGCTGGCTGGTTTGCAACCGTAGTTAAGACTTCCGTTTGTGAAGGGTTGAGCAGGAATTTCAATAAAGAAGTAGAATTACAACCCATTGACACCATCATGGTAGGAGGGATTTTGTTGTCGAGGAACCAGGGTGGAGACGGCAATGGTGACCGGGAAGGGATCTTGGTCAAAATACGACTTGATTTTAAGGGTGCTCATAAATCCGGTCGTTTTTTATTCGGTGGAAAACCTACGGATAAAGTAGCTGAAGAAGCCCGGGAACAACAGGTGACATTTTTTAGGAATGTACCTCTTCAGGGTATTAACATTATTGATATAGACGTAGAGGCCGAGGTGTATACGGTTTATGACGATATAACCAATAACGAAGTGGCATTTGCCCCGCTGGTGCTTACTCTTGAAGCCGACAGTCTGGAAAATTTGATTAAGTTTATCACCAGGGAAGACTTTCGAAAAATTGAAATACTTAATCCTGCCTTTGTTACTATGAATCATACTGATATCGAAAGACTCATGTTCAAAGTCCATGAAGAGATGAAGGAGTTCAGTCTGCGGATGGAAAAAAAGTACCATTAAAGGATTCCCTGAGAATATGTTGCCGGAGGGAATAATATATATATACCGGAAATTTTATTCCAGGGGATAAATATTTATGAAAATGTTTTTTTCCGGGTTATGTGGCGCAGGACTGGAACGCGTATTAATTGCACTGGTGGTTATTACTGCCGTGACGGTAAGCATAGTACAAGTCTTACTGGTTAATTGCCCTATGCAACAGGCGGCAGTTCCGGTAACGGTTTCGGAACAGTACGGGATAACGGGAAAAGCGGTACCGGTTCTACAAAGACAGGTTATTACACTGCAATTAAAGAATTACTCCTTGTTGCCGATGGCCCGGGTACTGGTAAATGATGAGCCGCAGGGGCAGTTTAATAACCGCTATGTTACTGTGTTGGTAAGTCCGGGGGATACGATTAAAATCGACGGTACCCGTTATAACCGGGCTATTGATATTGAAGTGCTCGATGTTTCTCAAGAAGTTGTTTTTCCTGCCGCAGGTTCAAAGTTCCGGGTTGAAGGAAACGTTGTTAGTATGGGAAAGGTGCGTCTTAATCATTAAAAGCCTTCAAGGAGGTTATAGAGGGAGGTTTCATTGCTTTTTAAAATTATTTTCATTATAATATTTCCCAGAGAGTGGTCTAAATGTTTATGTTAACAAAACAGGCGGAATACTCTAAAATTTGGGCAGGAGGTAGCACATGGATGGTCCTTTACGGGAGTCGCAGGATAGCCAGAGTTGCTATAGAAATGGCTCTGACCGGTACCAGGGAAGAGGAGAAAGCATACAAACAGCGCTTTTTAAAAGAAGGAATTAGAACCGCCGCCGTGGATTACGGTGGAGATTTTATTTCGTCGGTAAGTAAAATTGTTGAACGGGCGGTGGTGGCCTCAAAACGTGAAGGTGTGATCAGAGAAATCCACGTCGATGAAGGGGCGGTTGCCGGTGCGGCACGGGAGGCTCTGTCCCAGATCATGCCCAAAGCCGTCGGTTTAAATGTGGGTGGTAAAATCGGCATTGCCAGGAGCGAGGACCACGTTACGGTAGCGGTTTTTTTCGGAGTGGGGCTGCTTCATTTGGATGAAGTTGCCATCGGTTTGGGACACCGGGCGGTTCCCAATTAAAATAACGTAAGGGGATGCCGGAACATGGTATTGAGGGGTATACGCGGAGCGATAACGGTGGAAAGAAACTCGGGTGAAGAAATATTAGCTGCCACCAGGGAACTTTTAGAAATTATAAAAATTAAAAATGAATTAAATCCTGAGGATATTGCCAGTGTTTTTTTTACCGTAACCCCGGACTTGGATGCTGTTTTTCCGGCTTCTGCCGCGCGGGAAATGGGCTGGAAATATACTCCGCTCCTTTGTGCTACTGAAATCAATGTTCCCGGCAGTTTGAGAAACTGTATCCGGGTACTGCTTCATGTAAATACTGAAAAAACCCAGCAAGAAATAAGGCATGTCTACCTGAGGGAAGCCGTATGTTTACGGGAAAAAGATTTCCAGCGACATTAATAGGTACTCACATGAGTACCGTTTTTTATTTCTAAAAACATTGCTATTTTAATACCTATATGTTATATATAACCTGCAGGTTGTGTTTGTTTTAAGCAGCATGGTTTGACCGCGCAAAAAATAAGCCGCGCGGGTGTTACGGTAGTTTTGGGAAGTACGGTAGTACGGCAGGGGGGCGATAGCTATGTGTTTAAAGTCTGATTGAACACTCCTATGGGGGTGCTTTTTTATAATTTGGCAAATATAAAGTAAATGGAATAATTAAGGAGGCTCATCAGAATTGATTGTAATCATGAGACATCATGCTCCGGATGATGAGATAGAAGCGGTGCTGGAAAAGCTGGAGAGTAATGGTTTTCAGATTCATCTTTCCCGGGGGGTCGAACGTACTATTATTGGCGCTATTGGGGATAAAACCCGAATGGGCGTGACGGGTCTGGAAGCCATGCCCGGGGTGGAAAATATCGTTCCCATCCTCCAGCCTTATAAACTGGCCAGCAGGGTTTTTCACGATGCAGGAACTGTGATCAAGGTTGGTGGACAGGAGATAGGGGGCGATACCGTCCAGGTAATGGCCGGTCCGTGTGCTGTCGAAAGCAAGGAGCAACTGCTGGCCGCTGCCGTGGCAGTTAAGGAAGCCGGGGCTACAATGCTGCGGGGAGGAGCCTTTAAACCCAGAACCTCACCTTACTCCTTCCAGGGACTGGAGGCCGAGGGTCTGAAGTTGCTGGCCGAGGTAAGGGAGATGACCGGGCTGCTGGTCGTGACTGAAGTAATGGATACCAAAACCCTGCCCCTGGTTGCCGAGTATACCGATATATTGCAAATCGGCGCCCGTAATATGCAAAACTATTTTCTTTTAAGGGAAGCGGCTAAAGTGGATAAACCGGTATTATTGAAACGGGCGCCGTCAGCTACTATAGAAGAATGGTTGATGGCGGCTGAATATATTATGGCCGGAGGAAACTATAATGTCATCCTTTGCGAGCGCGGTATCCGGTGCTTTGAAAGCTATACCAGGAATACTCTGGATTTAACGGCGGTACCGGCAGTCAAATATCTTTCTCACCTGCCGGTAATTGTCGACCCCAGTCATGCCATCGGAAAGTGGCGCTTTGTCGGTCCCATGGCCAGGGCGGCCGTTGCCGCCGGTGCTGACGGACTGCTGGTGGAAGTTCACCCCAATCCCACCGAAGCCCTTTGCGATGGCCCCCAATCCCTTACGCCCGAAAATTTTAAGGCCATGATGTCGGAATTAAGACAAATCGCCGCGGTGATGGGGAGGAAAATATCTTGAATCCGGAATTTAAAAGGGTCACTATTATTGGCGTTGGTTTGATCGGCGGTTCCCTGGGCATGGCTCTTTGCAGGAGTGGACTGGCTAAAGAAGTTATCGGAGCAGGTTCCAGGCTGAAGAACTTGTCAGTCGCCGTAGAAATGGGAGCCGTCAACCGGATCGTGTCATCACCGGAAGAAGGTGCCGTGGGAGCGGACCTGGTGGTTATAGCTACTCCGGTAAGTGCCACTATTCCGGTGTTAAAAAAGATATTACCATATCTTACGCCGGGAGCAGTTATTACGGATGTCGGCAGCACCAAGGCCGCTATTACCGGGCAGGCGGAGAAGTTGCTGCCTGAGGGAATAAGTTTCGTCGGCGGTCATCCGATGGCTGGTTCGGAACGCGCCGGCGTGAGAGCAGCGGATCCGTATCTCTTTGAAAACGCTTTTTACCTGATTACACCCAATGCCGGTACACCGCCTGACGCTCTTAAAAAGGTAAAAATGCTGGCGGAAGGGGTTGGTGCAAAAGTGGTGGAAATAGAGCCGGAACTGCATGACTTTGCTATTGCCGCCGTAAGTCATTTACCGCATATGTTGGCGGCTACCCTGGTCAACGCGGTAGCGGGAATGCCTGACAGCGAAAAGTTCTTGCCCCTGGCCGCGGGAGGTTTCCGGGATACCACGCGGGTTGCTGCTGGTAATCCGGTGATGTGGCGGGATATATTTGTGACCAACCGTGTTTGTATGCAGGAAGTGCTCCGCTTTTTCAGAGCAGAACTTGACTATTTTGAAAGCCTGATTGCAGGTGAAAAAGAAGAAGCCGTGCATAGAAAATTGGAACGGGCCCGGGAGGTCCGTTCTGGTCTTTCTTCCAGGACCAAGGGTTACCTGCCCTGTTTATACGAAATAGTAGTTACCGTACCGGACCGTCCCGGTATCATAGCCGGTTTCACATCGTACCTGGCGGAAGCCGGAATTAATATCAGCGATATTGAGATACTCAGGGTGCGTGAAGGTGAAGGCGGTACGGTTAAACTGGCTTTTACCGCTGAAAAAGAACGGGATGCCGCTGTACGGATACTCAGAGAAAAAAAATATATGGTACATAAAAAATAATTTTTTATTAAAATTATCATGGAGAAGGTGAACCTATTGGATCTGTTGGTTAAACCGGCCCGAGCCCTTCGCGGCACCGTGACCGTGCCGGGCGACAAGTCTATATCCCACCGCGCGGTTATGCTTGGCGCCCTGTCGCGGGGAGAAACCGTAATCGAAAATTTTCTGGCAGGTAAAGACTGCCTTGCGACTATAAATTGTTTTAAAAAAATGGGTGTTGAAATAAAAATGACGGGTTTTGGAACAGTCCGGATAAACGGGCGTGAATTATACGGCCTGTCAGAGCCGGAAGATATTCTTGACGCCGGAAATTCCGGGACCACGCTCAGATTGCTCCTGGGTATATTGTCCGGGCAGTCTTTTTTCAGTGTTATTACCGGGGACCGTTCCTTGCGGCAGCGACCGATGGCCCGGGTAACCGTCCCCCTGGGATTGATGGGAGCCCGGATTGGCGGGCGGCAGGACGGGAATTTTGCGCCGCTGGCCGTGCGGGGCGGCAGACTAAAACCGGTTACTTACACTTCAAAAGTGGCCAGCGCCCAGGTTAAGTCGGCGGTGCTTTTGGCAGGCCTGTTTGCAGAGGGGGAAACCGTATTTTCGGAACCGTATCGATCCAGGGATCACACCGAACGCATGCTAAAATATTTTGGAGCGGAAATTGATATTGCGGGCTGTTCCGTCCGGTTAAAAGGGCGGCCTGATATGACCGGGCAAAAGGTAAATGTTCCCGGAGATATTTCTTCGGCGGCTTTCTTAATGGCGGCGGCGGCGGCGCTACCCGGTTCGGACTTAACTTTGAAAGGAGTAGGGGTCAATCCCACCCGGGACGGTATCATCGAGGTGCTTGCAGAAATGGGTGCCGGAATAAAAATATTCAACAGGCGGCAGGAAGGAGCAGAACCCGTAGCGGATATCAGAGTGTTTAATAAAAAAAAGTTAACCGGCGTTTCAGTGGGTGGAAAAATGATACCGCGGCTGATTGACGATATACCGGCACTGGCCGTTGCCGCGGCGGTAGCTGAAGGTAAAACCGAAATCCGGAATGCCGGGGAACTAAAAATTAAGGAAAGCAACCGGATTTACACTGTGCTAAATTTATTGGCTGCATTCGGTGCCGGTGTGGAGGAGTTGGCGGACGGTTTGCTGGTAAGGGGCGGGCAAACCCTGAAAAGTTGTCAGTGTAAAAGTCACGGAGACCACCGTATTGCTATGGCTGCCGTTGTTACCGGTTTACTTGCCGGTGGGGAAACCACGGTAATTGATACCGGCTGTATAGATATTTCCTTTCCCGGGTTTTACGATGTATTAAAAAATATACGGGTAGAATAATAAAAAATGAACAAAATAAGCCTATTTATTAATAATTTATGAAAGGAAAAATAAATAGAGTGTCGAAATAGCAACGGGATATTTATTTGTATAGGAAAAAGACTGCAGGAGTGGAAGGCTATGGATTTAAATTCTAACATAGCCATTGACGGACCGGCGGGGGCGGGAAAAAGCACCGTTGCGAAACTGGTGGCAAGAAAATTAGGTTATACATATATAGATACAGGTGCCATGTACCGTGCTGTAGCTTTACAAGCTCTCAACGACGGGGTCAGCTTGAATGACGTAAGCGGATTGGTCCGCTCGGCAAAAGATGCGGTGTTAAACATAAAAACTAATCCGGGCGGAAAGATGAGGGTTTTTTTGCACGGGGAGGATGTTACGGAACAAATTCGCGCACCGGAAGTTTCAAGGGCTGTATCACTGGTGGCCAAAATACCTGAAATTAGAAAGCAACTCATTACAATGCAGAAAACCATGGCCTTAAAAGGCGGCGTAGTAATGGAAGGGCGGGATATTGGGACGGCAGTGTTACCCGAAGCAAAAGTGAAAGTTTTTCTATATGCCACCCCGAAAGAGAGGGCCAAAAGGCGCAGGGAGGAATTGGCGCAGCAAGGTTGTTTTGTGGGTAGTTCAGAAATGGAAGCAGAAATTTCTGAAAGGGACCGGATAGATTCTTCCAGAAAGATTAATCCCCTGGTTCAGGCTCCGGACGCGGCGTTTATTGATTGTTCTTTTCTTACGGTGGAACAGGTGGTAAATATAATTTTGGAGAAAGTAAGACAATAATGAACGTGTACTGATTTATTCACGGCTGGAAGGTGGGGATAAATGTTTTATAAGTTTGCCAGACTGCTTTGCCGTATCATCCTGGTTTTGTTGAGACGCTGGGAGGTAAAGGGTGCGGAAAACCTGCCGTCCGGCGGAGGTGCGGTGTTGGTTGCAAACCACGTCAGTTACTGGGACCCGGTGGTGGTTGGGTGTGCTTTCAACCGCAAGGTTTATTTCATGGCTAAATCAGAGTTGTTTGAAATCCCGTTGTTGGGTCCGTTGATCCGTGCCCTGGGTGCTTTCCCTGTTCGACGGGACAAATCGGACCGGAATGCCATAAGAATTGCCGTAAAACTTCTTGCAGAGGGAAAGGTAATCGGGATATTTCCGGAAGGAGGCAGAAGCCATACCGGTGAATTAATGAAACTACAACCGGGTGCAGCCATGCTGGCTTTTAAAGCGGGGGTACCGATTTTGCCCGTCGCTCTGAAAGGGACCAGAGGGGTATTGAGCAAGGTTACGGTTATGGTCGGCAAACCAGTTTCAAACCAGCAGGTCAAAAGAGCTAAAAAAACCGTTCTTGAAGCTGCTAGTCAACAGGTAATGGTACAGCTGGCTGATTTATTGGACTAAAATATAATAATTTTAAAAAATAGAGTTATTGCAGGAAAATTACAATTCTCTGGCGAATATTTCCGAAACAGGCAATGTTGGTTGGTGATTAATATGGAAGTACGTGTAGCGGCAAAGGCCGGGTTTTGTTTTGGCGTGAAAAGAGCCATGGAAATGGCACTGGATACGGTTGCAAAAAAAGAAGCGCCGATATTTTCCATGGGTCCTTTGATTCATAATCCTCAAGCAGTGGAGTACCTTGCCAGGAAAGGGATTAAGAAAATTAATGATTTGGATGAGATAAATGAAGGAACCATAATCATTAGATCCCACGGTGTTGGGCCGGGTTTATTACATATTGCCAGAAATAAAAAATTGGATATTGTCGATGCTACCTGTCCGTTTGTCCGTAGGGCTCAGGTTCTTGCCAGCGACCTTATGGCTGAAGGATATCAGGTAGTGGTTGTGGGTGATAGAAAGCATCCGGAAGTACAGGGGATCATAGGTTGGACTGCAGGTAAAGCATCGGTGGTTGAAAATGTAGAGGAAGCGTTTTATATTGATCAATACAGCCGAATTGGAATCGTGGCTCAAACCACCCAACCCTTGGAGAACTTTGAAGCAGTAGTAAAAATGATCCGTGAAAAGAATAAAGAAGTAAAGGTATGTAATACCATTTGTAGCGCTACTTTCGAAAGGCAGCAAGCCGCATTGGAATTGGCAAAAAAGGTTGATGCAATGGTTGTGGTAGGAGGCAAAAACAGTGCCAATACCAGAAAGTTGTACAGTCTGTGCAGTAAATCGGGGACACCTACCTTTCTTGTTGAAACTGCCGGTGAGCTGAATCAGGCATGGTTTCAAGAAGTAAAGGTAGTGGGGCTAACAGCGGGTGCGTCCACACCTGACTGGATTATAGAGGAGGTAAAGAGTAGAATGAGCGAGTTTGAGGAAATGAACAACAGGGAAGAGAGTATGGAAGAAGCGGTAGAAGTTAAAGCCGTCCGTAACGGCCAGGTTTTAACAGGAACGGTGGTACGTGTTGGCCAGGACGAGGTAATGGTTGACGTGGGTTCAAAATCTGAAGGGGTTATTCCAATCAGGGAACTGTCCTGCTGTGAAATTAATTCCCCCCAGGATGTAGTAAAAGTAGGGGATGAAATAGAAGTTTACGTATTGAAAGCAGAGGACAACGAAGGAAAGCTGATCCTTTCAAAAGAAAAAGCCGATGCCGAAAAAGCATGGGACAGTCTTGAGGAAGCCTTTAATTCCGGAGAACAAGTGGAAGGTACGGTCCGGGAAGTAGTCAAAGGGGGTTTGCTCGTTGATGTCGGGGTGCGGGCGTTCTTACCGGCGTCTCTTGTTGAAAGAGGCTACCTGGAAGACTTGTCCAAGTATTTGGGTCAAGTGATTAAAGCCCGGGTAATTGAGTTAAAACGCGGCAGAAAAAAGGTAATCCTGTCCCGCAAGGCAATATTGGAAGAAGAATACGCCCACCTGCGTAAAGAGATATTTGAAAACCTCGGGGAGGGCCAGGTGGTTAAAGGTATAGTGCGGCGTATTACCCAGTTTGGGGCATTTGTGGATATCGGGGGAGTAGACGGCCTGCTTCATATTTCAGAAATGTCCTGGCACCGGATCAACCACCCGTCTGAAGTGGTAAAAGTAGGAGACGAACTAGAAATAATGGTACTCAGAGTGGACCGGGAAAGCGAAAAAATTTCCCTGGGTTTAAAGCAGTTACTTCCCAACCCCTGGGATACCGTGAAAGAAAAATACCCGGTGGAAAGTGTTGTAAAGGCAAAAGTAGTCCGGTTGGCACCATTTGGAGCTTTCGTTCAATTGGAACCCGGCGTGGAAGGTTTGGTTCACATTTCCCACCTGGCAGACCGGCATGTGGTAACTCCGGATGAGGTGGTTAGTGAAGGAGAAGAGATTGACGTGAAAGTGCTGAGCGTCGATCAAGAAGAAAAGCGGATCCGTTTATCAATTAGGGAAGTCCCCGGAGAGAAGCAAAACCGGGAGTATCATAAATATGAGAACAATAACCCCAAAGAAGCTGATGATTTGGTAACTATAGGTGATATGGTAGGAGACTTGTTTGAGAAAAAAGAATAATATTAAATACCGGCGGCGGCGTTAACGCCGCTTTTTTTATTGTTTAAGAATTCCACGCAGGCTCTTAATGAAGGCGCTCCTTCGGTCGCCGCAGATGAATTTGTTCTTGCATAATATCGGGTGGAACGGGAAGCCTATAATTAATATTTGCAGAAATAAGAGGGGGCTGAATCATCTTGGAACGGTTTCCCATTGGTATTATTGTATTGGTCATTGTATCGGTAATAATCTACCTGGGATTGGCCCACCGTGTCCTGGACAGGATGAGATTGTCCGACCGGGGGGCATTGTTGGTAATAGGTGCCATTATTATCGGCAGCTTAGTAAACATACCGCTGCCGTTTCTGCCTTTTACTACTTCAATAAATATCGGGGGGGCGCTGATACCGGTGGTGCTTGCCGTTTATCTGTTGATAAAAGCCGGCACCAGTAAGGAATGGGGCAGAGCGCTTCTCGGAGCCGTAGCTACTGCAGCAGCAGTATATTTTATCGGATCTGTGATAAACCGGGGAATAGTGGAACCCGCCGGGCGCTATGCCTTTATTGACGCCATTTATTTATATCCACTGGTGGGAGGCATTGTCGCATATCTTTTCGGCAGATCGAGAAGAGCGGCTTTTGTTGCTGCTACCCTGGGTGTATTATTGGTGGATATATACCATTATGCCTGGCTTTTCAACCAGGGGGCCCCCGCTAACTATGCCGTAAGTATCGGTGGCGCGGGAGCCTTTGACACTATCGTGTTGGCCGGCATTGTAGCGGTGCTGTTGGCAGAAATAGTGGGAGAATTGTTTGAAAGACTTGCCGGGGGACCGGTTGCCGGGGGCAGGCCCGAGGAATTGGTGCAGGGCTTGAAAAAACCGGAATTTACGAAGAAGGAACCAAAGACATTGGAGCGCGAGGAAAATCCTTTCCAGAATGAGCAACCAAATAATAAGGACCGTGGAAAGGCGGCTGAGTCAGATGAATAGGAAAAAACTAATTTTGGGAGCTTTATTGGTGCTGGGAGTTTCATTATTTGCCTGGCTGAGCCATGAAAAACCTAATCTGCAGCCGGTTTTAAGTACGGCAGGCATTTTTGAAGAAAACAGTCCGGACCATCATCATACCGGAAAAACCATGACTATTATTGATAAGCAGGGTGAAGTTTTGTGTAAGATGGCCAGGTCAGCTTTTGCCGGTGATAAATTATATACTGCTGAAGGGCAGATCTACCTGGTTAACAAAGTATGGGGCGATAGGGCGCAGGCACAATTTGAGGGTATAGACCAGCAGATTGAGGCTTACAATGAATATTATACCGGTCAGGATACTGTCCCGGCAATTATGGAACTGGCTGAGAAAAAAAATGGTAATATTGCGGTCTACCATACTCATTCCAGTGAATCCTATGTGCCTTCGGACGGTAAGGAATCGGTTCCTTTCAAGGGGAGTATATTTCAAGTCGGTGGTGCCATGGTGGATACGCTAAAACGTAAAGGTTTTGAGGTTAAGCACAGCCAAAACCCCCATGATCCGCACGACAATAATGCTTATGCCCGTTCCCGCCGAACAGCGGCGGAATTGATGAAAAATGAACCGGCGGCAATATTTGATGTGCACCGGGACGGTATCGAAGATGCCAACTATTACCGCTCGCAAATTGAAGGTAAGAATGTTGCAAAACTTCGCCTGGTGGTCGGACGGGAAAATCCCCGCATGAATTCCAACCTGGACTTTGCCAAGCGCCTGATGGCGGCGGCCAATAAAATGCATCCTAACGTAGTAAGGGAAATATATGTCGGTAAGGGCAATTATAATCAGGATTTGATGCCGAATGCCCTTTTGTTGGAAGCAGGTACCTACACTAACCGTAGAGAAGAGGCTGAAAATGGAGTGGCTATGCTGGCAGATGCCGTTCCCGCGGTTTTGGGAACTGCATCTGCAGCACCGGCAGTTCCCGGAGCGGGCGGTGGAACTTCCGGAACTGCTGCCGAAGGGGGCTCCTGGAAGGCACTGGGGTGGATCATCGGATTGGTTGTGGCGGGGGGATTAGGTTTCCTGCTGATCAGTTCCGGCAGCTGGGAGAACGCCAAAAAAAGAATTTTAAGTTTCGGCCGGGAACTAACCGGCTTTTTGGGGCCGCGCCGGCCGGTATTACGCCGGTCGGGCAGTGAACATCACGCCCGGGAAAAAAAGGTTCCTGAAGTATACGAGCCTGACGGTAGTGAAGTGCTCAAGGATGTGAAAGATGACTTGACCAAAGATTAAATCGAAAACATAAAAAAAAGATGTTAGTATTGGGTGACCCTTGTGAAAATCATTTATCATTGTTACGGCGGAACACATTCGTCAGTGACTGCTGCTTTTATCCACCTTGATTTATTGCCGGTTGATTGTGTTCCCGACCGGGGAACATTTTACCGGATACCATTTTATGACCGGCAGGAATCGGGTGAGCACGGTCATATTTTTTTTGTCGGGGTGGATAAAAGGGGAAATGAGATCTACGTGACGGCACAACGTGGCCGTCCTGAAGTATTAAGCAATATATTTCAGGGGCTTGCCCGGATGTTTAATATTCCGTCGCAAGAATATCTGCTGATTAATATGACTCCTAATATTAATCCGGTCATGAGATTGGGAGGGTATCTGTCCAGGCGCCTGGGCATGATTACACTGGGACGGCCCATTGTCATTTTGGGCACCCGGGCTTCTTATTTCCGTCTGGTAGACCTGGTGAAAAAGGTAAAGCAAGAGTTGGGAGAATGTGAGTTTGATCATTCTGTATTTCAGCGACAGTAAACTTCCCTTGGCGGTTCTGGCGGGAGAAATTCATACGGGTCAAATATCCGGATGGGAAAATATCGACCATAGTGCAATGTGGGATATTATCAGCATAAAAAAAGAAGCTGCAGGCAAAATAATATTTCTGGGATGTGATGAACGGGAAAACAAAATATACGCCGTACCGGCAAAAGGCTGGTATCTAATGCTTCCCCGTCTGGTAAGCAGTTTTCTTGATATTTATAGAATCCCGCGGGATAAACTAAAATTAGTAGATTGCGGGGTAACGGATAACATCTTGCTCTTGGCGGGAGGATTACTTTTAAAACATAAACGACTCGCACCACTGGGACGGTTTTTGATTGCAAGTGGTATAAAAAAAAATTATATCCGAATATCCCGGCTGGTATCGGGGATAAAAGCCCGCCTACAAAACCTTTTCTAAGATAACCTTGACTATATAATGGAAATTATAGATAATGGTTTGAGAACTAAAAGGGAGGTTTGCCCGGACATGACAGGGCAAGGTCTGGAAATCAGCCGGGTGGCACCCGAAGGTATCGCTGAAGAAACCGGTTTAGCACCGGGCGATTTGATTGTGGCTATCAACGGTGAACCGGTACGGGATCTGATTGATTTCTATTTTTTAGGAACGGAAGAGGTTTTAACCGTAGAAGTAATAAAGTCAAACGGAGAAGAATGGATTCTGGATATCGAAAAAGATTTTGACCGGCACCTGGGCCTGGAATTCAGTGCCGGCGGATTTGGAAACATTCGTCGCTGTACAAACCGGTGCAAATTTTGTTTTGTTGACCAGATGCCGCGGGGCATGCGGAAAACCCTTTACATCAAGGACGACGATTACCGGCTTTCCTTTTGGTGCGGTAATTTTATCTCCCTGTCCAATCTTGCTAAAGAAGAGCTGGAAAGAATCGTCGAACAGAGGCTCAGTCCTTTGTATGTTTCCGTACATACTACTAATGCTCTGCTGCGGAAAAGAATGCTGGGTAATTCCCGGGCGGGACTAATCATGGAGCAATTGCGTTATCTGGCCGGGGCTGGTATCGAGATGCATACCCAGGTAGTACTTTGTCCAGGGTTAAATGACGGTGAAGAACTGGAAAGAACGGTTACCGAACTGGCCGGATTTTGGCCTGCCGTAAGTTCACTGGCCGTGGTTCCGGTTGGTTTGACCAGGTTCAGGCACGGTCTTTTTCCCCTGCGGCAAGTCAACCGGGAAGAAGCGCGCGGGTTGGTGCGGTGGGTTCATAACAGGCAGAAGCAATATCTTAATCAACTGGAGAACCCCTTTATATTTGCTTCTGATGAATTCTACCTGCTTTCGGATATACCCGTTCCCCCTGCTGAGAAATATGCGGGTTTTCCGCAGGTTGAAAACGGCGTCGGTCCGGTACGGCTTTTTAAAGATGCATGGAACGAGGTGGAAAAAGGTCTGCCCGCTGAAACTACACCGCTCAAAGCAATTATTGTGACGGGCTGCCTGGGAAAGAAAGTACTCGGTCCGGTAGCGAACAGGCTAAATCAAATCGCAGGTCTTGATGTAAAAGTAAAAACGGTTAAAAATAATTATTTTGGTCCACAGGTTACGGTGGCGGGATTAATAACCGGCGGGGATATAATTAAACAGATAAAAATAAGTGAGACAAGCGACCTGGTGGTGTTGCCTGCGGTTATGTTAAAAGATAAAAATATTTTTTTAGATGACTTGACCCTGAAAGACCTGGTTACACGCTTGGGAATCAGTGTTGCCGTGGCTGAAGGTCCCAGGCAGTTGGCGGAGATCCTGCTGGGAAACCCGGAAAAAGCTGAAGCATTTATAAAGAAATAGTATCTGAGGAGGAGTGGGCAATGCCGAAACCTGTGGTGGCTATCGTCGGGCGACCTAATGTGGGCAAGTCAACCCTTTTTAACCGTATTGCCGGCGGCCGGATGGCAATAGTACAGGGTGAACCCGGCGTAACCAGGGACCGCCTTTACCGGGACGCTGAATGGTCGGGCCGGAGTTTTACCGTGGTCGATACGGGAGGGCTTGATTTTCATGAAGAAGATGAAATTATCCAGGGTGTACGGCGTCAAGCTGAATTAGCCATTCGGGAAGCTGATGCGATTCTCTTTGTAGTTGACGCCAGGGCTGGATTAAACCCTTATGATGAAGATGTGGCGGTGTTAATTCGCCGGTCCCGGAAACCGGCGCTGCTGGTGGTTAATAAGGTGGAAAAATACGACCAGCCAAACCAGATTTATGAATTTTACCGCCTGGGACTGGGAGAACCGGTGCCGGTATCTGCGGCGGAAGGTTTAAATACCGGGGATATGCTGGACAAGTTGCTGGAATTGCTTCCACCTGAAGAAAAAGGTCAATATGATGAAGACGTAATCAAGATTGCAGTTGTTGGAAGGCCCAACGTGGGTAAGTCTTCCCTGGTCAATTATGTTCTAGGAGAGGAGCGGGTGCTGGTCAGCAATATTCCCGGGACCACCCGGGACGCGATTGATACGTATTTTGAGCGGGCAGAAAGGAACTATGTAATTATAGATACTGCCGGTATGCGCCGCAAAAGCAGGATCGGACACAATACCGAAAAATATAGTGTGATCCGTGCGTTACGGGCGGTTGACCGGAGTGATGTGGTTTTGATTATGCTGGATGCCGTGGAAGGGGTTACCGACCAGGATAAACGTATCGCCGGCTTTGCTCTGGAAGCCGGAAAAGCCATGGTAATAGTTGTTAATAAATGGGATTTGGTTGTCAAGGACGACCGTACAATTAATTTCTATACCGAAAGAATCCGTCATGAATTGGCTTTCTTGAAATACGTCCCGGTGGTTTTTATTTCGGCGCTAACGGGAAAGCGCGTTTTCAAGGTGCTTGAACTGGTGGATTTTGTTGCCGAACAAAACTCGGCCCGTATTAATACAGCTGATTTAAACGTCTTGCTGCGGGAAGCCACCCGGCAAAACCCTCCTCCGGCAGACAGGGCCAGACGGCTGAAGATTTTATATGCCACTCAGAGTGGAGTAAAACCGCCCAGATTTATTCTCTTCTGCAATAATCCCGAACTGATGCATTTCTCTTATCTGCGCTACCTGGAAAACCAGTTGCGGCAGGCTTACGGGTTTGAAGGCACCCCGATACGTTTTATTTTACGTAAAAGAGTCAAGGAAGCACGCACGGTTTGACATTTGGAAGGAGAAAACAATGGATGGTTTTTGGGTTATAGCAGCCGGTTACTTGATTGGTTCCGTTCCGGTAAGTTATTTAGTAGCTCGATTTTACAAAGGCATCGATATCCGCCGTTGCGGCAGCGGCAACGTCGGTACCACCAATGTTTGGCGGAATGCCGGACCAGCGGCTGGTATTACCGCGCTGGCCGGAGACCTGGGTAAAGGGGTGCTGGCAGTGGTGCTGGCGCGACAATTTGCCCCGCCGTTACTGGTGGCGCTTTCAGGTATGGCCGTCCTGGCCGGACACAGTTGGCCTGTATTTTTAGGCTTTAAAGGTGGTAAACTGGTTGCTACCGGTATCGGTGTAATTGCTGCTATTTCATTTCCGGTGGCGGTTTTGGCCGTGTTAATCTGGTTTATGGTAGTGGGTATCACCAGGTACGTTTCGGTTGGCTCCCTGACGGCCGTGGTATCAATTCCCGTCTTAATGCTGGTTTTTCACCTTGAGCGGCCTTACCTTGCGCTAGGCATATTCGTTGCTGTATTTGCGGTGTGCAAGCATATTCCCAACCTGAAAAGACTGGTAGCCGGAACGGAACCCAAAATCAGGCTGAAAAAATATTAGTTACCTGAATTTAGAGTAGCTATGATTTCAGGAAGTGATAATAAATGAGCAAAAAAATATCTGTTCTGGGGGCCGGCAGTTGGGCCACCGCTCTGTCAGTACTGCTGGCACATAAAGGATACCGGATTAGGATGTGGTCCCGCAACGCACAGTTGGTCAACGAAATTAATAAAACTAAAAAAAACAAACGTTACCTGCCGGAAGTATTGATTCCATCCGGTATCGCCGTTAGTATGGATATGAAGTATGTCCTGGATGAAACAGAAGCGGTACTCTTCGGGGTGCCGTCCCATGCTTTCCGCGAGGTAATCGGTAAAGCAATGCCTTATCTGCCGGAAAATGCGGTTATAATCAATGCGGCTAAAGGCATAGAAGAAAACAGCCTTTGCAGTATGTCCCGGGTATTTTCAGAAGAAGCCGGCAAGGTCAGGCTCCAAAGGTATGTGGTGCTTTCCGGTCCCAGCCATGCCGAAGAGGTGGGTCGGATGCTGCCTACCGCGGTGGTGGTGGCATCACCGTCAATGGGAAGTGCTGAATATGTCCAGGATTTATTTATGTGTGACAGTTTCAGGGTATATACCAATCCGGACGTGGTGGGACTGGAACTGGGGGGAGCGTTGAAAAATATTGTTGCCCTGGGTACCGGCATCGCAGAAGGGCTGGGTTTTGGCGACAATACCAAGGCGGCTCTGATGACCAGGGGGTTGGCTGAAATTACCCGCCTCGGGATCGCATGCGGGGCACACCCGCTTACCTTTGCCGGACTGTCCGGAGTGGGGGACTTAATTGTAACCTGCACCAGTATGCACAGCCGGAACCGGCGGGCAGGTATGGCTATCGGAAGGGGGAATTCACTGGATGAAGCCCTGGCTGAAGTGAATATGGTGGTAGAAGGAGTGCGCACAACCAGAGCCGTTCGTTATCTGGCTGCAAAACATTCCGTTGAAATGCCGATTACCGAACAGATTTACCGCGTGTTGTTTAAAGGGCTGCATCCGGGCGAGGCCGTCGGCAACCTGATGACAAGAAGTAAAACCCGCGAAATGGAAGAAGTGGCCCGGGCCGCAGCTGCCTTGGGCAAAATGAAATCATGAAATTAAATTTTACGAATGACTACCTTGCTATAAACTGATTGGTTCACCAGGACCCAGTCAGTTTTTTATGTTAAAAGAATTAATTCGAGCTAACATAAGTCCCCCGCAGGGCAAATTTTTTAAAATAAATCGGATATAAATGTTTTTTGATGAACCAGGTGCTTTTTTATGCTAAAAACAGGTAAACCTGGTTGATTTTATTTATAAATTTTTGTTTGCCGGGTAATATTCGTCCATTGGCTTCATATATATATACTGTTATTGTTTTCTACTGGAAAAAAATAGACTTCCCAGGTATTCTCATTGGTATTAAATTTTTACTTTTTGCAGGTCGGGGGAGGGATGACCATTTAATTATATATATATATATCGGTACACTATTTTTTAACAAGGAGGGAGTGTAAATGGAAAGGAATGATATATTCCGTGATATTGCGGAACGTACCGGGGGAGATCTTTATCTCGGCGTAGTCGGCGGCGTCCGCACCGGAAAATCAACTTTTATTAAACGTATTATGGAATTAATGGTACTTCCGAATATAAAAAACGTCTATGACCGGGAGCGGGCAAAGGATGAATTACCCCAGGGCGCTGCCGGGCGGACGGTTATGACCACGGAACCGAAGTTTGTCCCCAATGAAGCAGTAGAAGTTCAGATTACACCGGATTTAAATATTAAAATACGCCTGGTCGACTGTGTCGGTTACAAGGTGGAAGGCGCTCTTGGTTATGATGAGGAGGACGGCCCGCGGATGGTGTCGACGCCGTGGTTTGAAGAACCGATTCCTTTTCAGGAAGCGGCTGAACTGGGAACCAGAAAAGTAATCTCCGAGCATTCTACGATGGGGTTGGTAATAACCACCGACGGTACCATAACGGACCTTCCGAGGGAAAACTATCTGGAAGCGGAAGAGCGGGTAATTGAAGAATTAAAAGACATTGACCGTCCCTTTTTGATTATACTCAACAGTACCGAAGCTTCCGGAGAAGAAACCGTCAGGCTTGCGGCGGAATTATCCGAAAAATACAATGTGCCGGTGATTCCGCTGGATTGTGCCCAGATGACCCAGGCAGATATTTTGTATATTTTAGAAAAATTGCTCTATGAATTTCCGGTCAATGAAGTCAACATCAATTTGCCCGCCTGGGTGGAAGAACTGGATTTCAAACACTGGCTGCGTCAAAAACTGGAAGATTGTATCAGGGAAACCGTTAAAAGTATCCGTCGCTTGAGAGAGGTAAACGGAGCGGTAGAATCTCT
Source organism: uncultured Pelotomaculum sp. (assembly GCA_964413055.1). Taxonomy (GTDB): domain Bacteria; phylum Bacillota; class Desulfotomaculia; order Desulfotomaculales; family Pelotomaculaceae; genus UBA3102. The sequence continues at coordinate 43,508 of CAYPRB010000010.1, forward strand.
GGCTGAATATGATTTCATAGATCAGGTCAGGCTTCATAATATGGATATGGGTACCGGTTCTGCTGCCATTAACATCACTTCCGCACCCGAACTTTTCTATCAGGTTTTAAGTGAACAGTCCGGTATCTCTATTGACGGTGAAAGAGAATTATTCAGCCTGGTTAAAGAACTCAGCATTGCCAAAAAGGAATACGACAAGGTTTCCAGTGCCCTTTACGAGGTCAAGGAGGCTGGTTATGGCGCTGTGACCCCTACTCTTGACGAACTGATCCTGGAAGAACCGGAATTAATCAGGCAGGGTAACCGCTTCGGCGTCAAACTTAAAGCAACTGCCCCGTCGGTGCATATGATCAAGGCTGATATTACCACCGAAATCACCCCTATCATAGGCACGGAAAAGCAATGTGAAGAACTGGTGCGATACATGTTAAATGAATTTGAAGAAAACCCGCAGAAAATCTGGCAATCGGAAATATTCGGCAAATCGGTACATGATCTGGTACGGGAAGGCATCCAGAACAAACTCCACCGTATGCCGGAAAATGTGCAGCAAAAACTCCAACAAACCCTTCAAAGAATTGTCAACGAAGGTTCCGGGGGCTTGATTTGTATTATTATCTAATGTAAAAAATGTTATACCGGTCGCCCGGCCGGTTTTTGTTTTTATTAGGAATTATGATATTATGAAAGCAAATGAATAGTAAAAATAATTATTAACTTAAAACTGCGCTCATTTGTTTTGCTTGTTCTCCGGGATAATGATATAATGTCTGCCGTGGGTGGAAACATATCCATTATTGGTGGACATGGGGAGCAGTCATGGAAAATAAAGGGCGCAGATTTTTTCTTGTCCGGGAAGACCTTTTGCCGGAATCAATTGTTAAAACCATTAAGGTCAAGGAAATACTGCTAAAATATGAGGAATGCACCGTAAATAAAGCGGTGACCAAAGTTGGTTTGAGCCGCAGTGCGTTTTATAAATACAAAGACGGGGTTTTCCCTTTTCACCAATGGAATTCCAGTCGAACCGTCACTTTGGCCCTGGTACTGGAACACCGTTCGGGGATACTTTCCCATGTGCTTAACACACTTGCCGGGGTTAAGGCAAATATCTTTACCATAAACCAGAATATTCCTATTCATGGTCTGGCCGGTGTTACGATAACCTTTGAAACTAAAGATATGAAAAGTAATATTGAAGAAACTACTGATCGACTTAAGGCGTTAGACGGTGTACGGGAGGCATATCCCGTGGGACATAATTTCAAGTAATATAACCAGTGAAGAGGTGACTGAAAAAAGTGTCTAAACAGGAAATAAGTGTCGGTATGCTGGGTATGGGTACCGTGGGCCGGGGTGTTTACCGGATATTAAAGCAAAACCAGGCGGAAATTAAACAAAAAGTGGGTGCATCCGTTAAAATTAAAAAGATCCTGGTGCGCGATCCCAACAAGAACCGTGGAATAGAGTTGCAAGACGGTATCTTGACTACAATTCCCGAAGAGGTTGTCGACAACCCTGAATTCGATATTATCGTGGAAGTGATGGGAGGTACCAATCGGGCCCTGGAGTATTCACTCCGGGCACTGAAAAAAGGTAAAAGCCTGGTTACCGCCAATAAGGACATGCTGGCGGAATACGGTAAGGATATTTTCGATGCTGCCGCCGCGGGAAAAGGTGACGTATTTTTTGAGGGCAGCGTAGCAGGTGGCATCCCGATCATCAAACCTTTAAAAGATTGCCTGGCAGCAAACCGGATCAGCGAGGTTATCGGTATTATAAACGGAACTACCAACTATATGCTCACCAGAATGAGCCGGGAAAAAATTGATTTTAATGATGTGTTGGCAGAAGCCAAGACACTCGGTTATGCAGAGGCCGATCCGACCTCAGATATTGAAGGTTTCGATGCCGCCCGGAAACTCGCCATTTTAGCTTCTATTGCTTTTAACTCCAGGGTTGATTTGAATCAAGTTTATGTAGAAGGAATTACCAGAATTGCCGCCGAAGATATCATCTATGCTTCAGAACTTAATTACGTGATTAAACTTTTAGCTATTGCCAAGGAAAGTGATGACGGGATTGAACTGCGCGTGCACCCGGCTTTACTGCCGAAAAGCCATCCTCTGGCTGCTGTGCATGATGTATTTAACGCCGTCTTTATCACCGGAGATGCGGTCGGGGAAGTAATGTTTTTTGGACGTGGGGCAGGCGAACTGCCTACCGCCAGTGCCGTAACGGCGGATGTAATGAATGCCGCCCGTAACCGCCTGAATAACATTTCAGGAACTGTAAGTTGCACCTGTTATAGTAGGAAAAAGGTAAAACCTATGGGCGAAACCAAAACCAAGTATTATATTCGCATTGATGTCGCCGACAAGCCGGGGGTGCTGGCAGGTATTGCTTCGATCTTCGGAAATAACGATGTCAGCCTTGCTTCGGTAATTCAAAAAAACACCACCGGAAAAGCGGCACAAATCGTACTGGTTACACATGAAGTGTTTGAAAAAAATTTACAAGACGCGTTAAAAATAATTAAGGCTCTCTCAACGGTTAATGAAATTTCCAACGTAGTCAGGGTAGAAGGAGATTAAAATTTTTTGGGGTATAAGGCACCATGTCTATCAAACGATTTTTTATGGTAAGTTTTCCGGAAGGGGTAATCCTGTATGATCCGGGTTCAGATACCTGCTACCTCGGCTAACCTGGGGCCTGGTTTTGATTGCCTGGGGATGGCGCTGGAACTTTATAATACTATAGAAATGATTCCCGGTTCCCGCGGATTGAGTATTGATGTGTCGGGTGAAGGAGCTTCAGATCTTCCCAGGGATGAAAATAATTTGGTTTTTCAGGCTGCCAGCCGGGTTTTCAGACAGGCGGGTTATGCTCCAACCGGCATAAAGCTGCGCCTTTACAACCAGATTCCGGTAGCCCGGGGGTTAGGGAGCAGTACTGCCGCAATTGTGGGGGGAGTCATTGCCGCAAACCTCCTTACCGGAGGCGGTTATTCCATAAAAGAAATAATTTCGCTGGCCGCATCTATGGAGGGACATGCCGATAATGTAGTTCCTGCCGTTCTCGGGGGTATTGTGGTTTCGGTGCAGGCGGACGATAAGATAAATTATTTAAAAATTAAAATACCGCCAAGTTTGAGGTGCGTGGTGGCAATTCCGGATTATTGTCTTGCCACCAGGGCTTCCCGGGAAGTTCTTCCCAATCAGGTACCTTTTCAAGACGCCGTTTTTAATGTCGGACGGGTGGCGCTGTTGGTAGCGGCGCTACAGCAGGGAGACCTTAGTTTGTTGGGGACGGCCATGGAAGACCGGCTGCACCAGGTATTTAGATCTGCTCTGATTCCCGGGCTGAAAAAGGTTTTGGCGGCTACGAAACTTGCTGGTGCGCGCGGGGTTACCTTGAGCGGGGCCGGACCGGCAATAGTTGCTTTTGCAGACTCTAATTTAGAACTGATTGCCAGGGTTATGGGTGATACATTACGGCAAAACGGCGTAAAATCAAAAGTGTTAGTTTTAAAACCCAGTCCGGTGGGCGCCCGGGCGCTGGAAGTGAAATGATTAATCAAACCAAACCAGGAACCAGACAATCACAGTTAAGGAAGGACGACCTATAAATGCTGATAGTCCAAAAATACGGTGGAAGTTCTGTTGCCGATGCCGGCCGCATACGCAGGGTCGCCCGGCGCATAGCAGATGTCCGTGTCGAAGGCCATCAGGTAGTGGTGGTGGTTTCGGCTATGGGTGACAGTACCGATAATTTGATGCAATTGGTTAAAGAAATTACTCCCAACCCTCCGGACAGGGAGTTGGATGTGGTTTTGTCCACCGGGGAACAGGTTTCCATAGCACTTTTGGCTATGGCCGTCAATGATTTGGGAGTACCGGCAATATCTTTGACCGGTTTCCAGGTGGGCATATTTACCGATAATGTGCATACCAAGGCAAGTATTTTGGAGGTTGCAACTAAACGTCTACGGGATGAACTAAAAAGGGGCAGTGTGGTGGTAGTAGCCGGTTTTCAGGGCATAGACCGTGTAAATGATATTACCACGCTGGGGCGGGGCGGTTCCGATACAACCGCGGTAGCAATTGCAGCAGCGTTAGAAGCCGATGTGTGTGAAATATATACCGATGTGGACGGGATTTATACCACCGACCCGCGTATGGTACCGGAAGCCTGTAAATTAAACCGGGTTTCCTATTGTGAAATGCTGGAACTGGCAAACCTGGGAGCAGTGGTGCTGCATCCACGTTCCGTGGAACTGGCTATGCATTACGGCATACCGCTGCACGTACGTTCCAGTTTTAATAAACATACCGGGACCTTGGTAAAGGAGGAGGAAGATATGGAAAAAGCGCTTGTGGTTACCGGAGTGGCGTACGACCTGGATGTTGCCAAAATCGGGCTGTATAACGTTTACGACAAACCAGGGATTGCATACAAACTGTTCCGGAACCTGGCGGATGAGAATATAAACGTGGATATGATCGTTCAGGGCGCCATGTACGATGGACGCAACGATATTTCATTTACCTGCACGCAGGGAGATTTGCATAAAGCGTTGGAAGTGGTAGATGAACTTACTGATGACCTGGGTGCCGACGGAGTAACCAGCGATGACAGCGTGGCAAAAGTATCCATTGTCGGTGCCGGTATGATTAGTAACCCCGGAGTGGCGGCCCTTATGTTCGAGGCATTATCAAATGAAGGAATAAATATTGAGATGATCAGTACCTCCGAAATTAAAATCTCCTGTATCATCAAAGCGGACCAGGTAACCAGGGCGGTCCGTACACTACACAAACAATTCAATCTCGAATAATCCGTAAACCTAAACGTGCCGGCAGTCTTTTGACCGCCGGCACAAAAAGTTTTGTTCCAAATATTTTAAGCGTTCTAACCGCGAATAAAATAATCTATCAGCTCGTGTCCAACCGGAAAGAACAGGCCGCTTTTCTCCGCAGCTTCTTCATGGTAGGTAGTTATTTTATTTTTACGTGGTTGTCCTTTGGCATAAACAGCAAAAGGTACGGGAGCAGTAGTATGGGTCATAATACTTAACGGGGTGGGATGATCCGGCAGGAGCAATATTTTGTAGTCGGTAAATTGTTCGAGACCTTTCAAAAGCATACCGAGCATTTCATCAACCATCTCAATAGCTTTCAGTTTAGTTTCGAGTTCACCCCTATGGCCGGCCGCATCCGGTGCTTCTACATGAAGGTAAACAAAATCCCGGCCTTTTTTTAATTCGTCCAAACAGGCTTCCACCTTGCCCTTGAAATTAGTTTTTACCGTTCCGGTGACGCCTTCCACTGTGGCTACTTCCAGGTCGGCACAAATACCGATGCCTTTAATCAGGTCCACTGCTGATATCACAGAACCTTCAAGGCCGAACTTATCGTGAAACTTTTTCACCGCGGGCTTTTTTCCCTGCCCCCAGAACCAAACCGAATTACCCGGCCTGAGGCCCGCAGCCAATCTTTTCCGGTTGACCTGATGGCCGGACAATATTTCATTACTTTTTTTCATAAAACCCAGCAGGGTTTCACTTCCCTCGCCCTGCGGCAAATATGGGCCGATTACTTTTCCGGAAATATCATGCGGCGGCGTAAGTTTTACTCCGGTGGGGCCGTTTTCCCACACCAGCAGGTGCCTGAAGCCGAAACCGGCGTGGAAGTGCAGGTCTGAACTCCCCAGACGGGTGTTTACGTCACGGATTAAGGCACCGGATTCCTTGGAAGTAATTTCATCGGAACTATAATCGACCATGGTTTTTTCCTCGTAGCCACCTTCTTCGGAAAGGGTGACCAGATTACAGCGGAACGCCACATCTTCCGGTCCGAGGTCGATGCCCATACTGGCCGCTTCCAAAGGCGAACGTCCGGTATAGTATTTACGCGGGTCATAGCCCATTATAGATAAGTTGGCGACATCGCTGCCGGGAGGAAATCCGTCCGGTACAGTTTTAACCATGCCGATTTCGCCGTTGGCGGCAAGGAAATCCATATGCGGAATACAGGCATAACCAAGCGGTGTTTTCCCGTTAAGTTCCGGTATGTTAAAATCAGCCATGCCGTCTCCGATAAAAATGATATGTTTCATGCAGTAATATGCCCCCAATTTAAAATATTTTTTTGATCTATTTCTCTTGCTGTAACAGTAATCCTTCATTTGCCGGTAAAAACTAATTTTAATTTTATTTTTTTGGCAAATCATGCGAACCGGACGGTATCTTTTTCCGTCTAAAATTATATATAACATATAACATATAACATTACATTTTCCGTGCTGCCCAGTCTATATTTTAAAAGGGGGAGTGGTGATGAAATTGAGGTGGGATGTGCAAAAGTATGTTTTAATCGGTACTGTTTTTGTTTTTACCACATTTTTATTTCTGCCGGGGTTGTGCCGGGCGGAAAATGTGGCCGCCAATTCGCAAAATAATTCAAGCCAAGGTGAGGAAACACTTGTTGTCGACAAAGAAGCACCACAGGAAACCAGTATCAGTCTGGAGCAAGCCATACATATAGCTAAAGAAGCGTTTCCCGTACCTGAAAGTATGGATAATTTTACCACAGAGTTTAGTCAGACGGATGGAAAAGCTTTTTGGGAACTGCGCTGGTCCAGTACCGGCACATTGGGCGGCAATATGGATGTGCGGGTAAATGCTGGAACCGGCGATATCTGGAGCATGTACCGGTGGACGCCGAATCTGCCCGGGCAGGAGCACCGAAGCTTGCCCCATTATCAAAGGGAACAGCTTGAAAAAAATGCCGCGGCCCTGGCCAAAAAACTGCAGCCGGAACGTTTTAAAAACACCAGGCTGCAGCAGGAACGGGATGATGGCTACGTGATTCCTTTACTTCAGCAGCAGGGCCGGGTGGAGTACCGTTACAATTATGCCCGTATTATTAACGGCATAACTTATCCGGAAAACGGTATATGGGTTTCGATCGACGGAAATACCGGAGAGGTGACTAATTTCAGTGTAACTTGGGAAGACAGCGAAGATTTTCCACCGGCGGCGGGGCACATAACCCTGGCCCAGGCGGAACAAGTGTTTCGCAATCAATCATGTCCCGAACTGCAGTACTTCCGGCCTCCCATTCAAGGTGGCAAGGAAGTACCTTTAAAATTGGTTTACCGTTTGCCCGGTCCCGAGGACCAGGTGCTTATCGATGCCCTGACCGGTGAATTGTTGAATCAGGAGGTTTTCCACAAATTTTATTCGGCCAAGGGCGGGGGAGATGCGCAAGCGGCGGATTTAAGAGGAGCCGAAGAGATTAAACTTACCCCGGTGGAAGAAGTGGCCGTCGAAGAAGCCAGGCACCTGCTTGCAAAGAATAAGGCGCTGGAAAAAGCAAAGTCTTATGTCACCGTTCCCGCGGATTACGAACTGACAAGCAGCAGGCTGGAACAGGATTATATGTTTAAGGAGCAAAAAATCTGGCGTTTTAACTGGGAAAACGATACCGGGAACTACCGGCAATGGATGAGTGTAGCGGTGGACGCATCCACCGGAGAACTGGTTTATTTTAATATTGATGAAGCAAGAAGGTATCCTCATGACAACCCGCCGGAAGTTAACTTCAGTGAAGAAGCCGCCCGTGAAATTGCGGAAAAATATATTAATGTCCACCAGCCGGAAAAATGGCGGCAGTTGGAATTTGAAAGTGCCCGGCCGGATTACTGGCCTGAAACAGGTGCGGAAGAGCAGCCCCGGCCTCGTTCTTACAGTTTTAACTGGGTCAGAAAGGCCCAGGAAGTAAAATTTCCCGGTAACGGTTTTTACGTGCAGGTGGACAGCAATACGGGTGAAGTTACCGGGTACCGTATGAACTGGTGGGACGTGGAATTTCCCGACCCGCGGGAAATTATCAGTGATAAAAGTGCTGCCGATATATTCTTACAGGAGGCTCCTTTAGAGCTGGCTTACCTGAAGTTATGGTTCGCTGAACCGCTGGTTTCATCGGGTGACCGGCCAATTGACGAAGTAAAACTTGTCTATCACATGTCCGATAAATATTTTACCCTGCTGGACGCGCGTAATGGAGAAACCCTTGACGCCGGCGGGAATCCGGTATCAGACAAATCCGATAAAAATAAATTTACCGATTTAAAAGACCATCCGGTTAAAGAGACGGTGGAAATTCTGGCCCGTTCCGGTATAATCAAAGGAGAAAACGGGAAGTTTCTGCCCGGCAACGCCGTTACCCAGGCGGAATTAATTGCGATGCTGGTCAGAAGCACCGGGCAACAAATCGCAAGCAGAACCGGCACGGCAGACAGGGATGAAAAAGAGCCCTGGTACCGTCCTTATTATGACGTTGCGGCACGGACCGGAATTATTCAGGCAGGAGAGAACCCCGCCCCTGACCGGCCGGTTGACCGGGAAACCCTGGCGCGTCTGACGGTCAATACCCTGGGGTTAAATCACGTGGCACAGTTAAGCGATATTTACGCGCTCAATTTTCAGGATGCCGGCCAAATTACCGGCTCCCTAAGAGGGCATGTCGCCCTGTCCGTAGGCCTGGGACTGATAGAAACGACCGGGGAAATGTTCCAACCGGGAGCAGTGGTAACCAGGGCTGAAGCCGCGACGACAATTTTAAAGGCTTTAAGCAGGCGATAATAAACAATACTTTAGAAGGGGGTACATACCAATTAGAAGGCATTTACCTTTATTCGCCTGGCTAACGGTATACCTTTCGACCCGGACGGGATCAGGGTTATAGTTAGTCCCCAAGGTGAAATTGTAAGTTACGATTGCAACTGGCACGCGGTCCGGTTTGCCGACCCCGGAAAAACAATTTCCCGGGAGGAAGCCGGAAAATTATTTCAGGAAAAAATGTTTTTACAACCGGTTTACTTTATTCCCAGGGAACAGGAGAATCCCAAGTTGGAAAAGAACCCCGTGGTAGCACTCAGGTTTGCCCATCCTCAGGAAAGCGGGATTGATGCCCGTACCGGGCAGTTGGTGAGTACCGCCCGGTTCAGTACGGGCGCTCAGGGCCAGGATTATGAAATACCCCGGGACCACTGGGCTGCCGTGCCGCTGGCATTTATTGCCCGCAGCGGGTTGCTGCCGGAAAAAGATTTTGCTCCTGACAGCCCGGTGCGCCGCAGGGATGCCGTCCGGGTATTGGCAGGAGTCACAGATTCGGGTAACCGTTCACCCGGAGAAAACGATCAAGCCACCGGTTTTAACGATATTACGCCAAATGATCCTGATTTCAGCGCGATTCAAACTGCCGTAAGCAGTGGAATACTTAGCGGCACCGGGAACTTCAAACCAGACCAGCCGTTGACGCGGGATACCCTAGCCGTGTGGCTGGTCAAGGCGCTGGGTTACGATGAAGTTGCGGCAATGCCGGTGAAAATAGAACTAAAAACCACTGACGCGGCACAGGTACCGGAGAGTTCACATAATTACGCGGCCATTGCCTGCGGTCTGGGATTGATGCAGGGTGACGATGAAGGCCGTTTTCGCCCCCTGGACCAGGTTATCTGGGCTGAATTGGCGGTGTTGGTAACCAGGGCGGCACACAATCTGCAGACAGTTAGGTGATTTTAAGCTTTTTATTAAAGTAATGGGTGGCATAAACCGCGGCCAGCGGGTTGTGTCCCGTTGCCCGGTCCTTTACCGCCAGAACAGTAATGGGGGCACGGGAATATTTAATGAATAAAGTATCATGTCCCACGCAAAGGCCAAGGAGAATATTCATATCGGTTAGTTCTTTATTTAAAAGCATTGCCTGGGCCACAGGGTTGCACATAGCTTCAAAACGGCCCGGGCGTACTTTTTCCTCGTCCTTGATACCCAGTTCTTCTTTTGGCCGGCTTCCGGTTTTACACATTACCGAAGCGACCTGAAAACCATTATCTTCAAATATTTTAGTTACTTCCAAAGCTTCCCGGCGCAAGCCGACGCAAAAGGCCAGACCCAGCTTTTTGAAACCGGAACGCCGGGAGAATTCCATGATTTCGCGGATCCGGGGCCAGTTTCCGTAACCGGTTGCTTCGACCCGCGCCGAATTGTAGGCCAGGCTGCCGGTAACCTCATCCCGGTAAGCGGCTGCAGCTTCTTCGATTAAATCATTATGATTACGCATCGGACAATTAGCGGGGAATTTTTCCGCATCCTTTATATAGCAGGAATAGATACCGCATTTAGCACAATTTATCATCTTGGTTTACTCCTCCATTCTTATAATTTATATTAAAGATTCCTTGGAAGTGGTTTGAGATCCTCCCGGGGTAATAGATTTTTTTGGCTTATAGTAAATTACCTCAAATTAACAGGAGTATTAGGAGTGAAACGGTTGCAGTTAAAAAGCTTTCATATGGTGCTGGTAACGGTAAGCATTGCTGTTGGTATAATATTTGCGTTGCAGTTCCGGACGATACAAGATATCCGGGAAAGCGAAGCGTTCCGGAGGACCCAGATTTTATCCGGCCAGGTGTCGCAAATGAAGAAGGAACGTGATGTTTTGCAGGCGGAAGTAGCCACGATGCATGACCGGTTGGATAAACTATCAACCGGTCCTTTATCGGAACCGCTCAAAAAAGAAATGCTGCAAGCGAAAATTTTAGCCGGTGTTACCGGACTGGCGGGCAGCGGAGTAAAAGTTACCTTGAAAGACAGCAATATTTCCCTGGCACCCGGCGAAAACCCAAACCTCTACGTGGTACATGACGAAGACATTTTAAGAGTGGTAAACGAATTAAAAGCGTCGGGAGCAGAGGGCATTGCCGTTAATGACCAGCGTTTAATAAGTTCGACCGGAGTAAAATGCAACGGTCCCACGATCAGAATCAATGGAAAGGTACTTGCTTCTCCGTATGTCATATCTGCCATAGGAGATCCCGATACCCTGGAAAGCGCCATCAAAATGAAGGGCGGGGTAGCCGATACCCTGCAATTTTTCGGCATTCAGGTTTTGGTGAAAAAACTGGACCAGATTAAACTCCCGGCTTATCCAGGAGTGTTCAGTTATGAATATGCTGTTCAGACAGGTTAGGAATATTCATGTAAAAAGGTAATAAAAGTTTTTTTCCCCGGGGGAGATAGGCTTGAAGAAATTTGTTTACTTATCCGTTATAGTTACCACTTTCATATTGGGACTGATGCTGGCCTTCCAATTTCGTGCCACCAGTACCGGGGACAACACTCCCCCCGACAGAGAGCAGGAATTAGCCCAGGAAAAAGAGCAATTGATCGAGGACCTGGCTCAACTTCAAAAAGAAGTCGCCGATCTTTCCGTTAAACTGGAACAGGCTAATTTAGGACAGGCCGAGGCTAAAGAGATATTTATAGAAGAGCTGGACAAAATGAAGCGCTGTGCCGGTTTGGTCCCGTTATCCGGACCGGGATTGAAAGTTGTAATTAAAGATAACTTTCCGGAACGAGAAATAACGGAGTTTAATCTTAATTCTAACCATGTTACCGACCTGGATATTTTGAAAATTGTTAATGAATTGTTCAATGCCGGAGCAGAAGCCGTTGCCGTAAACGGCCAGCGTGTTCTTGCCGTCAGTGAAATTCGCCTGGCCGGCAATCATATCAATATTAATGCGGTTCCTATTTCGGCACCTTATCATATTATTGCCGTTGGTGACGGGAAAGCACTGAAAAGCAGGCTGGAAATAAGAGAAGGATTGGTTGAATTATTAAGAAGCACCGGTATTTCAATAGTAATAGAAGAGGTGGAACATCTGGTGATACCGGGTTATACCGGACAAATTTATTTTCAATATGCTGCACCGGTACAAAATGAGCAAGATGAATGCTAAACAGCAGCAAAAAATACGCTTTTATTTAACTTTTTCCTGTCTTATGATTACATTTCGGAAGTTATCCCGTCTGTATAATTAACAAAGCTTTGTTAGCGGTCGCTTTGCGATCTAAGTCAGGTGGTCAGGAGAATTTTTATGAAACCGGAAGCTGAATATGAAAATAAAGCAGGTACTTCCTTTGAGGAGCTTTACGACCGGCAATTTGACGCGGTAAACCGGTATCTTCGTTACCGGATCAGAAGCTCCTGGGATGCGGATGATCTTACCGCGACAGTATTCCTGAAAGCACTGGAACATTTCCACCAATACCGGGGTGAAGCACCGGTGGTGGTCTGGCTTTTCCGGATCGCGCATAACTGCTATGTTGATTATTTACGAGGACGCAGGGAAAAGGTGTTTCCGGAAGAAAAGATGCTGCTTTACAACAATTTTCCCTCCGGGCCGGAAGAGGAATTATTGCGGGAAGAAGAAGTACATCAGCTTAGAAAAATGCTGTGGCATTTGACCCGTTCTCAGAGAGACGTGGTGTCTCTGCGGTATGCTGGTGAATTGAAGTTCAGCCAGATTGCCATGGTATTGGGAAAATCAGAATCTGCGGTGAGAATGATTCACCACCGCGCGCTTAAGTCGTTGCGGGCAAATTTTTTCATTATTGAGGAGAGGGGTGAAAGTGTTGCGCGAGGGTGATAAAAACAAGGATAAGTCCCCGGGCAAAGTCACCCCGATCGCCCCCTACAGGGACAATCTGGAAGAAGAAAAACCGGTTCGTGCACCGGTTAAAGGCTCTTTAGATGAGTTATTGGTACATATGCACCGGGTACGTGAGACCATACCGGTCAACCGGCAGCTGCGGGAAGAACTGAAGTTACGGCTGGCCGAACTCCAAGACGGGCGGGAAACAACCGGTTTTCACGATGCTACCGGCACGGCAGGGGAGAATAAGACGGGGTTTCATGTCCGGTATTTATTATGGCTTGTCCCGGCGGTACTACTGCTGGCGGTGTTATGCTGGATGTGGTGGTCGGTGACGGCGCCAAAAACGCTGGAAGCGGGCACCACTAAAGAGATCAGAAGCTTTTGGCTGGAGGACCGGCCGTTGGAATTTGTTTGCACGCCGCAAATGCAGGGTGTTTGGGTAATCAGGAACGGCCAACTGCTGTTTTTGAACCGTTACGGTAATAACACCGGCTCCGTCAAACCTTCCGGGGAGTGGTCTTTTACGGAACTCGCCATGACCCGTACGGGTGATAAACTGGCGCTGGTTAGGCAGGATGAGCGTGGGAGGGAAGAAATTATTGCGGCAAAACTACCGTTTTCGTTACCGGAAGACAGTGCCGTGGAAACCCTGGAGAAGGTTTTAAGCAGGGCGGAAGTGACCGTCAAGGCGGGGCCGGGGGAAGGTTTGTCCGGTATAGCCTGGTCGCCTGACGGAAAAGTTCTGGCCTATACCATAAGTGTATCCGGTGACGCCCAAAAAATCTACCTACTGGGAGAGGAAGATGAAGCACCGGTGTGCGTTGGTCCGGGGAAACACCCCTCCTGGTCTCCCGACGGTTCCCGTCTGGTGGTGGAACGTGCCGGGGATAAAGGACAGTCTGAGCTGTGGTTGACCGGACCGGGTAACGGGAAGGAAATATTTCTTGGGGAGGGCGGTTGCCCGGTATGGAGTGCGCAGGGTTATCTAGCCTTTATCAAGGTCAACACCACTGAACGGGTACTTACCTACCAACCCGACGGTTCCCCTTTGTTCAGCATCCGGCAGCTCCAGGATGAAATCAGGACTTTAAACCTGAAAGATGTTTCTAGTTTCATACAAGAGGAGGACCGGTCACTGCTTCCCGGCGACAGTTTGTTGCTGGCGCCGGAAACCGGGCCGGGCGCGGATGAATTGAACTGGCTGCGCAGCCTGGAACTGGAAGGAGTACGTGAACCCCGGACCTTATTGCTCAACCGGTTAAATAATTATGACAACTTAAACTTTAGTCCGGACGGTAAATCCTTGCTGGCAGCACGCCGGAGCGGTGGCACGGTTACTCTGCTAAAGGTGGATTTGCAAGAAAGGCTGGTTAAAGGTGGTGAAAAACTATGAAAAGCAAAATTGAATTGTATTGCAGCGTTTTAATATTTGTTGTTGTGGCACTGGTGGCTGCGGCAACGGTCTTACCCGCACCGGCCGCAGCCGCGGTCGGTATCAAAGTATACCCGGGCCTGGGCGGAGTTTATAAAGCCGAGCAACCGTTAAAGCTGACTGTTACCGTCGAAAACACGGGACCGTCAATTGAGGGCAGGCTCCTGGTAAGGCTGGATGAAGACCGGTACAGAAACAACCTGGCCCGGTTCACTACGCAGGTCAATGTTCCGGCGGGAGCCAGCAAAAAATATAATCTGATTATACCCGGAGAATTCGCCAGGGCCCAGCCGGTAGTGCAACTTTATGCCGGCGATGTCCTGCTGGCGCAGTCCAGAGTAGAAGGCACCATGGTCAGCGGGAACCGGGTAGCCGTTGCTTTAAGCGAAAGCATTACCGGGGATGGTAGCGGCCTGCAAAACTGGCTTTCCAAGGAAGAAGGCTCCCAAATCAACTTGAAGTACCTGTCGCCGGGTGAACTGCCCGCGGATCCCCTGCTGCTGGATCATGCCGACATAATAATGACCGATGCCGCCGGCGGTTCGCAGTTAAACGCAAGTCAGGTACAGATGGTTAAAGATTGGGTGCGCCTGGGAGGCACCCTGGTACTGTTTGCCGGGGCTGAAAACGGTATCGCCGGCTGTTTTTCAGATATCAGTCCGGTGCAGCTTACCGGCCACACGGCAATTGCCGGGAATCTTGGTGGGCTGCGTTCCGGCGCGCCGCTGGAGACAGCCGCCGGAAGGCTCGTGGCCGGGCGGGTATTGGCGGGGGAGGACGGTGTCCCGGTACTGGCCGGCCGGAAATTGGGCCGGGGCCAGGTCTTATACTGCGGGGTTGCCCCGGATGCTCTCGGCACTGAATCACAGGAATTATGGTCAACCTTATTTGGTGTCAATCAAAAATCAGGCGCGGAACTTTTACAAACGGACAAACTTTCTGTTTGGAGACCGAACAACAGTCTGATCAACGCCAGTTCGTATTTGCCCGGGCTTACGGTGCCGGTATTATTGTTGGTTGCGCTGTGGCTGGCTTATGTTATAGCCTTAGGGCCGCTGCTTTATTTCATACTGCGCCGGACGGACCGGAGGGACTGGGCCTGGGTGCTGGTGCCTGCGGCGGCACTGGTTACCGCCGGTTGTTTTTACTTGCTTGCACCGGTTAACCGGCTTCAAAACCACCTGTCACAAACCCTGGCCACGGTGGAAATATTTACTCCGGAACTGGCCGAAGTGAGGACGGGAACGAGTATTGTATTCCCCCGGGGAGGCAATCTTACCGTTCAGGTGCCCAACAATATTTACGCCGTTCCTACGGATTATTACGGCAATAATACCATGCCCGTAACGGTTTGCCGGGATCAAGACCATACCGGTATTGAATTTAAGGATATTGAGTTCGGTTCTCTGCGTAAAATCTACACTTACGGGCTACAGCGGGAATTCGGCATTATTGAAGGAGAGTTGTATATCAAAGAAAAACGCGTGGTAGGCGATTTAATCAATAAAACCGGACTTGACTTGCGTGATTGCAGGCTGGTCCTGGGAGGCCGGGTGGTTAAGCTGGGTGCGTTATCTGCGGGAGAAGCCGTTCACATAGATGAGACGCAGGAAATATGGCAAGGATTTCCAAGCCAGGCGATGCTTTTCACGGAGCTTGGGATTGGGGGCAGGTCAAGCCGGCCCGGGGAGCCGTTTTTTCTCGAGCGCCAGATGATGATGTCCGGGTTGGTGCAGGGGAACAACGGTTATCTGTCCGGAGTTCAATTTTTAGGCTGGCACGACGGAGTACCGGATATTTTCGAAATAAAAGGGAATTCCGGTCAAAAAGATGACCGTGGGATGATTTTAGTCAAGCAGAATATCAATATGGAATTGGCAGAAGGTAAATTCCGTCTTCCGGCAGGTATAATTAAGCCGCACTCCGTTATCAATAGTCAGCAACCAATTCAATACCGGGAAGAAAAAGTTGTGCGTGGCCGGACCGCAAACTTGTCTTACTGTATCAGTGACGCCGAATTAGGGCCTGATTTCACGGTCGAAGCCCTGGAACTGCAAAAAGTCCGCGGACAATTCTCTTGCACGGTTGAAATTTATAATTTTCAACAAGATGAATGGGAAACTGTTAACGGTACCGAAAAAAGAATTGCCGGAGATGATCTGGCCCTTTATATGCATGACGACAAAATAATGGTCAGGTTAACCCAAACGGGAGAGATATTTGATTTTCAGCAGGTTTGGCCCGGTCTGGCAGTGGAAGGGGTGGTAGCCTCATGATTGAGTTTAATCAGGTAAGTAAAAATTTTGGTACTGTCAAGGCGCTGGACCAATTCAGCCTCGAGGTGCGCGAGGGTATGGTTTACGGTCTGATCGGGCCCAATGGCGCCGGTAAAACTACGGCCATGAGTATCCTGGCTACCCTGCTGCTGCCTGATGCGGGTACGGCCAGGATTGACGGCCGGGACGTGACCAGCGCTACCATGGACGTACGGGGAATGATCGGTTACATGCCCGACTTTTTCGGGGTTTACGATGGTCTGCGGGCCGGTGAATACCTGGATTTTTTTGCCGCTGCCTACCATATTCCGGTTGAACAGCGGCCCCACTTGATAAAAACGTTATTGGAGCTGGTTAATTTACCGGACAAAGCAGACGCCTACGTCGATTCCCTTTCCAGGGGGATGAAACAGCGTCTGGCACTGGCCCGCTGCCTGGTCCACGATCCCAAGGTCTTGATCCTCGATGAGCCGGCTTCCGGCCTTGACCCCAGAGCCAGGGTGGAAATGAAAGAAATCATAAAACAATTAAAACATTTACGCAAGACAATTCTAATCAGTTCGCACATCCTCCCGGAGTTGGCGGAAATTTGTGACCAGGTTGCGATCATGGATACCGGTAAGCTGGTTGCCTGCGGGACCATGGCGGAAATGACCGCGGCCACCAGGGGTACCAGACAGATTAAAGCAGTGGTGCTGGAACGGACAGAAGAACTGGTTACCTTTCTGTCTTCCCGTCCGGGCGTTACCGGTTCTTTTTCCGACGGGGCAGCGGCAACTTTCTTATTCAACGGGAGCCGGGCGGAACAGGTGGCGCTTTTACAAGAAATAGTTGATGCCGGATGGCCTGTGGCCGAGTTTGTCGAAGTGAAACGCAACCTGGAAGAGGCTTTCATGGCCGTAACCGGTGAGGAGGTTGATAATGTTGGCGGAAATTAATCCGGTATTACTTAAAGAGCTACGCCAGCGCTTTCGCAGCGGAAAGGCCTTCTGGTTACTGGCGCTTTATCTGTTGGTGATCGGAGCATTTATCCTGGGTTTCATGTATTTGAATTGGCGTAATTCTCCGGGGATGTTCCAGCCGAATCGCAGCCGGGAGTTTTTCATGCTGCTCAGCGCCACGCAGCTGTTTCTGCTTGCCTTTGTGACGCCCGGACTGACTGCCGGCATAATCAGCGGGGAACGGGAAAAACAAACGCTGAACGTGCTGCTGACCACCCGCCTGACTCCCTGGCAGATCATCTGGAGCAAGCTGGCTTCAGCAAGCGCGTTTATGGTATTGCTGGTTTTTGCCACCCTGCCGCTTTACAGCATCATATTTCTTTACGGCGGTATAGCGCCGGAACAGGTGCTGGGGATATTCGGCTTTTACCTGGTCACCATGTACCTTTTCAGTTGTATCGGGGTGTTCTGCTCGACAGTTTTCAAAAGAACGGGTGCCAGTACCATCACCGCTTACGGACTGACTTTTGCCCTGTGTGCCGGCACCGGGTTTTTGGCGGCGTTCCTTTATGAAATAGACCATTTGCGCAGGCTGGAGGAGTGGACCACGGCAATATGGTCACCCGGCTTGATACCGTATACGGTTGAATTTTTACAGAATATTAACCCGGTATTTGTGTTTATGAGAATACTGGGCCAAAGCGGAATATCCAGTGACGTGAGTTTTAGCATCAGTTACTGGACAATGCCCTACTGGGGAGTTTATACGGTATTTTATTTTGTTGCCGGCACCTTGCTTTTATACTACAGCTCAAGATTGCTGCATCCGCAAAGAAAACGGCGAAAATAATTCATTCCGGAATATTAACCTCCGGCCGGGAAATACTTCATTATAATCAAAACTTTTAGGCAGGAGATAAAAATGGCTGAAATAGATGCTGCAATTAATTTGCCGGATGACAACCAAAAGATGATCGATGACCTGGTCAATAAAGCCCAGGGAGCGCTGCAGTCATTTTTGGATCTGAAACAAGAAGAAGTGGACAATATAATCAAGGCCATGACCCTGGCCGGTTTGGACCGGCACATGGAACTGGCCAAAATGGCGGTGGAGGAAACCGGTCGCGGGGTATACGAAGATAAAATCACCAAAAATATCTTTGCCACGGAATATGTTTACCACAGTATCAAGTACCGTAAGACGGTGGGGGTTATTAAGGTGGACGAAGAGGAAGACTATGAGGAACTGGCAGAACCGGTCGGTGTTATTGCCGGGGTAACACCGTTAACCAATCCCACCTCCACCACCTTGTTCAAGTCCTTAATATCAATTAAAACCAGGAACCCGGTTGTTTTTAGTTTTCACCCGGGGGCACAGCAATGCAGCGCCGCTGCGGCCCAAACCATGCTGGAAGCCGCGGTTGCCGCCGGGGCACCGGAAGACTGTATCAGTTGGATCGAGCGCCCCTCCGTAGAGACCGCTAAAACGCTGATGCTTCACCCCGGGGTGGCACTGATCTTGGCTACCGGGGGAACCGGAATGGTCAAATCGGCATACAGCAGCGGTAAGCCGGCTCTGGGCGTGGGACCGGGTAACGTACCTTGCTACATTGAAAAAACCGCCGATTTGGAAAGGGCGGTTACCGACCTTATTCTCAGCAAGACTTTTGACAACGGCATGATCTGCGCCTCTGAGCAGGGACTGATTGTTGACCGGGAGGTAGCTGAAGGGGTAGCCGTGCTGCTCATTGAAAACGGCTGTTATTTTTTAAAACCGGAAGAGATTGAGTTATTGCAGCAATTTGCCACCTGCGGCGGTACCTGTTCCATGAATCCGGATATGGTGGGTAAATCTGCTTGCAATATCGCCCAAATGGCAGGATTTGCCGTGCCGGCGGGAACCAAAATGCTTATTGCCGGACTCGACGGGGTAGGACCGGAATTTCCACTTTCGCGGGAAAAGCTCAGTCCGGTTTTGGCTTATTATGTCGTTGATAATTCCGGGAAAGGGATTGAACGATGTAAGCAAATGGTACAGTTCGGTGGAATGGGACACTCGGCGGTAATACATACGCAGGACCGGAAACTGAGCGACGAATTTGCCCGCAGGATTATGGCCGGCAGAATCATTGTGAACGCGCCTTCCAGCCACGGAGCCATCGGCGACATTTATAATACCAACGTGCCTTCCCTGACGCTGGGCTGTGGTTCCTACGGGCGCAATGCCACCACGGCCAACGTCAGCGCCGTTAACCTGGTCAATATCAAGCGGGTGGCCAGGCGGCGGGTCAATATGCAGTGGTTTAAAATACCGGAAAAAATATATTTTGAAACGGGCTCGATCCAATACCTGTCAAAAATGCCCGGGATTAAAAAGGTTTTCCTGGTAACGGACAAGACCATGGAGCAGCTGGGTCACCTGGACAAGATCAAGTATCACCTGAATAAAAGGGAACCCAGGCCGCAGCTCGAAGTTTTCAGCGGGGTAGTACCCGAACCCTCCCTTGATCTGGTATTGCAGGGACGCGAATTGATGAAACATTTCCGCCCCGATACGATCATTGCCCTGGGCGGGGGTTCCGCCATAGATGCCGCCAAGGGCATGTGGCTCTTTTATGAGCATCCCGAAGTTGAATTTGAATTTCTGAAATTAAAATTTTTGGATATCCGCAAGCGTACTTATAAATATCCCAAACTGGGGCGCAGGGCCCGCCTGGTGGCCATTCCCACCACCAGCGGGAGCGGGTCTGAAGTAACCGCGTTTGCCGTAATTAGCGACCAGGGCAGGGATATCAAATATCCCCTGGCAGATTACGAACTGACACCGGACGTGGCCATTATCGATCCGGATCTGGTGGCAACCCTGCCCGCCGCCCTGGTAGCGGACACCGGTCTGGATGTCCTCTCGCACGGTATCGAGGCCTACGTTTCGGTTATGGCCTCGGATTACACCGACGCGCTGGCCTTGAAGGCGATTGAACTGGTATTTGAGTATCTGCCCCGTTCCTGGCGTGACGGGGACCGTGAGGCACGGGAAAAAATGCACAACGCGGCTACCATTGCAGCCATGGCATTTACCAATGCTTTCCTGGGTATCAACCACAGCCTGGCGCACAAAGTAGGAGGTGATTTTGATATTCCCCACGGACGGGCAAACGCAATATTACTGCCCCACGTGATCGAATACAATGCCGGCCGGCCGAGTAAATTCGTGTCCTTTCCCAAGTACGAACATTTCATGGCGCCGGAAAAATACCGCCGGATTGCGGCCCACCTGGGCCTGCCCGCGTCATCTCCGGAAGAAGGGGTTGCCAGCTTGATTAACGCGGTAAAAGATCTGAACCGTTCACTGGGGGTTCCGGACACTTTTGTCGAAGCGGGAGTCGATTATAAACATTTTCTGGAAACAATACCTTTAATGGCGGAAAAAGCTTTTGAAGACCAGTGTACTACTACCAACCCGCGCCTGCCCTTGATCAGCGAACTGGCGCATATTTTAGAAAAAGCCTGTGGTGTCCCGCAGCAAATGGAAAAAGGGTTTGCGCACACCGAAAACACCTTTACTCTGGCAACCAGGCACCATGATGAGCCGCTGCACGGTCATGAGACGCTTCATTAATTTATAAGGGTAAATATTCTTCAAGCCAGTTGAAAAATACCTGCCATACCTTCTCGTGCTGCCCGGTAAACCTGTGGTCGGCACCGGGAATGTAGTTTATTTTTTTAGGCGGTGACGCAGCGTTAAAAATTTTCTGGGCGTTGCCGGGCGGAACCACTTCATCATTATTCCCGTGGATTACCAGCAGCGGGCGTGGCGCAATCAGTGCGGCTTGTGCCGGAACATCGTGCCGTTCCAGATCCGAAAAAAAAGATTTTTTAAGATATGCCGTTCCTTCTTCACCTGATAAAGGAACCAGGTTTCCTTCGTTTGTTACGGCAGGGTCATCATAAACAGAAAATAATTTTACCAGTTCTGCCGGCGCCGCCCAGGTGCAGACTCCCGCTACTCTCAGATCGGAACCGCCGTGACATAACGCTGCCGAACCGCCAAAACTCCGGCCGACGGTAACCACGCGCTCAAAGCCCAATTCGAGACAATAATCAACTGAACTTTTAATATCATCAATGTGTCCGGTAAGAGATAAATCAGAAAAGTTGCCTTCGCTTTCCCCGCAGCCGCTGAAATCGAAAAGAAGCGTAGCATAACCACGCTTTCCGAGTTCCTCCGCCATGGCTACGGCCTTGCCGCTGCCTTCTTTTTTGCCGGTAAACCCATGACATACTACAATTACCGTATCCGTTTCCGGTCCGTTATAAAGAAGACCGGCCAGTTTCAAACCTTTTGCATTTGTATAGGCTATTTTAGTCCAGTTAAAAGACCGGGTCAATATTAAACCTCCTCCTTTTTATCTAAGTAGCTTTATAAAGATTTTACTATGCCCGTTTTAAGTTTTAAAGACTAATTATTATTTTCGGGTAGCTTTTCATCTTATTTGATTGACATTTAGAAGCCGGGGATTTTATAATGATAAAAATGGTAAGTAAGGCGAAAAGAACCGTTGGATTGGTTTTGAGGAACCTTAATTGATGCTGAAACCTGATATTTGCAAGAAATTTTAAGCAAAGATATTTACTTGATCAAATTGCTGCTATATAATGTATTAAACCTTCCCTACTTCAAAAGTCGGGTGGTGGACAGGATGTTAAAACTACGCTATAAAATATGGCTGGATAACTCGGGAAAAGCCTTTGGTGAGGGACCGTGCGATATGCTCAAACGCATCGACCGTTTGGGTTCTCTCAATAAAGCCGCTGGGGAGCTTAATATGTCCTACAGCAAAGCATGGAAGCTTATGAACACGATGGAAAAAAGGCTTGGATTCAAGCTTTTAAAACGTGATGTGGGAGGTGATTCCGGAGGAGGTTCCTACCTTACCGAGGAAGCCCGGGTTATGATCCATAAATACACCATGTTTGTCCAGGATTCCGATAAGGCGCTTAACAAGTTGTTTAAATATTACTTTGAAGAAGAATAAGGCAAAATAGTCGTTTATTTTTTACCTTCGTTATTTTATCATTAATATAACGAAAATCTATTAGTTTTTGGAAATAAATAATATAGAACTCACTACATCTGGGAGGCGAGACTAATGAAAAAAATATTATACATTCTGGCCCTCACGCTACTTTTGGCAGCGGTTGCCGCAGGTTGCGGCAGCAATGAAGCAAAGCAGGACCAGGAGCCGGTGAACCTCACAGTTTCGGCGGCCGCCAGTCTTACAGACGCCGTAAAAGAATTGAAAAATATTTATGAAAACCAGCAAAATGAAGTAACCATTACGCTTAACCTGGCTTCTTCCGGCACCCTGCAAAAGCAAATTGAAGAAGGAGCCCCGGCGGACGTTTTTATGTCTGCCAGCAAGGCAAAAATGGACGCCCTCTCTGAAAAAGAACTGATTGTAGAAGAAACCCGAAAAAATATTGTGCATAACGATATTGTATTAATCGCGGGTAAGGAGAGCAGTCTTACCGGTTTTGATAACCTGGCCGGTGACCAGGTGGAAAAGATAAGCATCGGCGTGCCCGAATCGGTACCGGCAGGCAGATATGCCAAGGAAGTTTTAATTTCCCTTGACCTGTGGGATAAAATTAATTCCAAACTGGTTCTGGCCAATACTGTCCGCCAGGTGCTGGCATACGTGGAAACCGGCGACGTGGATGCGGGCCTGGTATACAGTTCGGATACCACGATTTCTGATCAGATCAAAATATTGGCTGCCGCCCCGTCTGATTCTCACAGTCCGATCGTTTATCCGGTAGCCGTTATTAAAAGTTCCCAGTACCAGAAAGAGGCCCGCGACTTCTCTGAGTTTTTGCAAAGTGAACAAGCAGCCCAAGTGTTTGAAAAATACGGTTTCCAGTCTATTTAAAAATTACTTATGATTTTTCAATTAAATGACTGGTCCCCGGTAATAATTTCACTTCGGGTTGCTTTCATCACTTTAATTATCGTTACCTGTTTCGGATTACCCATATCAAGGTTGCTGGCCCGCGCGGAATTCAACGGCAAAGAATTTCTTGACGCCTTAATTACTTTACCCATGGTACTGCCGCCATCCGTTATCGGATACGGTTTATTAATGCTCGTCGGGAGAAACGGACCAATAGGCAAGATCTTGGCCGGGACGGGATTATCTGTAGTTTTTACCTGGTGGGCGGCGGTACTGGCAGCAACCGTGGTAGCGTTTCCGTTGTTGTACCAGAGTGCTAAAGCGGCTTTCAGCAGCGTGGATGTGAATTATGAAAAGACGGCCCGGACATTGGGTGCCGGTGAAATTAAGATCTTTTTTACCGTCACCCTGCCCCTGGCCTGGCCCGGTATCATCGCCGGCATGGTGCTTGCATTTGCCCGGGCCATGGGCGAATTCGGAGCCACTTTGATGGTCGCGGGAAACATACCCGGTCAAACCCAAACCATACCTCTGGCCATTTATTTCGCGGTAGATGCCGGTGACAATGCCACGGCCGGGACACTGGTGGCAATCATAACCGTATTCAGCTTTTTGGTTATCTACTGGGTAAACCGGCGGTCCAGAAAATAAATTTTCTCATGAATGGTGATAAAATATGTTGAAAGCAAGCTTAACCAAAAAATTGTTGCACTTTACGCTTGAATTAAACTTGAGGGCGGATAATCAAATTGTAGTATTATGGGGCCCGTCAGGCGCCGGTAAAACCACTGTTTTACAGTGCCTGGCCGGTTTGCTGAATCCGGGTTCAGGGTTTATTAAATTGGGACACCGCACACTCTATTCTTCCGAAAAAAATATCTTTGTACCCGCACGCCATCGCAACATCGGCTATGTTTTCCAGGATTATTTCCTTTTTCCTCATATGACGGTGCGGCAAAATGTTTTATACGGGCTTAAAAACAAAAAACGTGAGTTGCGGGATTCCTCCATTAACCCACTTGAGTTGTTAGATTCATTCGATGTGGGCCATCTTATCGACCGGTACCCGGGGCAGCTGTCAGGAGGGGAAAAACAGCGGGTCGCCCTGGCCAGGGCCCTGGTTGTGCAACCGGACCTGCTTTTGTTGGACGAGCCGTTCAGTGCCCTGGATAAAAACACTAAACTCAGTCTCAGGAAGGAAGTAAAAAAATTGCACCGGCAATGGCAAATCCCCTTTATTTTGGTTTCACACGACGAAGAAGACGCAAAATATTTGGGAGACGTGATCATCTCGTTGGAAAAAGGCCGGTTGAAAGATGAAAGCCTTCAATACCCGGATTATATACCTGATTACTATAATAGGGAATTGTTAAATGTCAGTAGTTAAATTAATATCATTGATTGATTCGATGCGCTGAAACTTTAAAAGCCTTGCCCTTTCGAGAGAGACTAAGGGTAAGGCTTTATCATTAAGTCAGGTGTTGATGGGAACAGCTTTTAAAAGGTATAATTTTAACAATGTAATTGTATGAGGCATATCCGGGAGGAGCTAAATTGATCGAAAAGAAACTTCCATTAAGGAAGGCGGAAAAAATTGAGTTGCTTATTGACGGTCTCAGTCATGCCGGGGAAGGTGTGGGACGGTATAACGGAATGACGGTATTTGTCCCCTTTACCTTACCGGGAGAAACGGTTCGGGCGGAAGTGGCCGTTTTAAAGAAAAATTACGCCCGCGCACGCCTAATATATATTATCGAGTTCTCACCGGCCCGGAAAGAACCGGTATGCCCCCGTTTTTTCCGGTGCGGCGGCTGCCACTTGCAACATGTTACCTACCAGGAACAACTGAAATTTAAAACCCGTCTGGTCAGAGACAGCCTGGCACGCATTGCCGGCCTGGACGAAGTAAACGTCCTCGAAACGGCCGGCATGGAGTACCCCTGGCACTACCGCAATAAAGCCGGCTTTCATGTTCAGGAGTGTGGTACAGGCTATGAAATGGGTTTTTATGAAGAGGGGTCCCACAAATTGGCCGGTTTTTTTAAAGAAGTTGCCGGTTTAAAATCGGGCTGCCTGCTGGTGGAAAAGGAACTGAATGAAGCAGCGCAAATCATCGGGATGCTTCTTAATAAACACGGGAATAAAGTTAGTCTTAAAGGACGAACGGATAATTTTATCCGGCACGTGGTACTGCGCAAGGCTTTTGCCACGGGCGAAATGATGGCGTTACTGGTCACCCGGGGCGGAGATTGGCCGCAACAAAAAGCCTTCGCAAATGAATTGTTATCTTTGTGGCCGGGATTCACCTCGGTGGTCAGGAACATAAACGAAGGTCCTCCCGGAATGATTTTAGGAAATAAAAACCTGATTTTGGACGGGCGTGACTATATTACTGACCGCCTCAGTAATTTGGCGTTCAGGATATCCCCCTCATCTTTTTACCAGGTCAATCCGGTTCAAACCATGCTTGTGTACCGCAAGGTGCTGGAATACGCGGCGCTTTCCGGTTCAGAGACAGTTGTCGACGCTTACAGCGGCATCGGCACTATTGCCTTGTTCCTGGCCGGGCAGGCCAAGAAAGTGCACGGCATAGAGTTTGTGGCCCGGGCGGTGGAAGACGCCCGCCAAAACGCATCGTTAAACAAAATTGACCACATTGCCTTCCATCACGGTAAAGCAGAAAAAGTCCTTCCTGCTTTAGCCGCGCGCAGCCTGCACCCCGATTTGACAGTACTGGACCCGCCCCGCAAGGGGTGTGAACGGAAGACCCTCGAAGCAATATCTGAAATGAAAGTGCCCCGGGTAATATACGTTTCCTGCAATCCCGGCACCCTGGCCCGGGACTGCCGTTTTCTGACCGCCAAAGGATACCGGGTGCAAGAAGTACAGCCGGTAGACATGTTCCCCTGGACTAAGCACGTTGAGACGGTGGTATTGATGTCAAGGGTTGAGAAGTGAGTGTGTCAAAAGTCCAGTAATATTGGGCTTTTCGAGGTTTGAGAGTTAAAATACAATGTGTAAAATTTGTGAAAATATCGGTTCGTGGGAACAAGTCCAAAGGCATGATTTTGAACGTGACAGAGCGATTTAGATGTCGGTGTTTGACGAGTGGTCAGTTTGGATAACATGGGTTCGCGAGTGGTCGATTTAGATGTTTTTTGAATTTGTGGGGGTTGTGTGGTCTGGTTGGATGTTAGTTAAAACAAGCAATTCTTGAAGCGATAAATCGAGACTGGAAAAGCTTCAAGTATAATGAGGTGAGCATACATGAATGATATTAAAACAATATTAGATAAAGTTGTATCTGTATTGGCAGATGTTTCAGGTATTCAGGCTGTCGTGCTTGGAGGATCCCGTGCAAGGGGCACGCATTCCTCTGAATCGGATATTGATATCGGTATCTATTACGATAAAGAAACTCTTGACCTTGTGTCCTTGAACAAGGCAGCAAAACTTGTGGATGATGAACACAGGG
>CAYPRB010000011.1:0-43425 GCA_964413055.1 uncultured Pelotomaculum sp.
GTCTTTGAACTGTACTTTGCCTTGAGAAGAGTTAAATACTACGGCGAAATTGACTATGCGAGAAATCTCTATTATGAAGGTAGGCTTTGTGACAGTCTCGCTTTTCTTGAACGATACAGGCAATATCAGGATGATGAGGAATATAAGGCTCATATTTTAGAGAATTACGATGACCATATATTGCAAGTGATTGATATGTTTCCGGACTTCCGAATGAGGCTAAAATTAGATAAGAAAACCGGGAAAGTGATGTATGGAGCCGACATTCAATCGGTATTTGATATTTGTTGGTACACCTTTTCCAGAATGGTAGCTGACGTTGCACCACCGGTAGATGATGACCTTAGATATTTTGAATCGCAAGGCTCCATACTCTCCTGCCTTGCCTGCAGTAGATATTTTGTCCGACATTCAAGCCGTCAACTATATTGTGATAGTTGGGATTGTCAAGCGGAGCGTAATCGTAGGAACCGACGAGCCAGCTATGCTCGGAAAAAGGCAGCAAAAGCTGAAAATAAAGAATAAAAAAGACCTCGCTACTATTCCACTATTCCCGGTTACTTTTTTATTTTTAAGAAGGAATAATACCTTACATCAACTGTAAGTGTTTATTCTTTGTGACACTTGTTATAATGAGGATTAAGAAAGATAGATAACTCGTGATCATAAATCATAGTAGTTAACGTAGTCGACGTAGGTATATTTAACGTGGACTACACTCAAAACTCGTGATGTATAGTCGTCGTAGTTAGCGTAGCCGACGTTAAGGAAAAATGGTATTGTTGTTCATGTAACTAAAGAAAGGAGCATGAACAATGAAAACAGTTGAACTAAAGACAGTGGATGGAAGGGTCAGATACTATCTGGCTAATGACACAGGAGCACCAGTACAGCCAGTTCTGAAATACCTGAAATTCAAGGACAATGCCGGATATGCCAGAAACACGCTCAGGATGCACTGCATTCATCTGAAACACTTCTTCACTTATCTTGGAGAAGCAGAAAAGGATTATGAGCAGGTGAATATTGATGACCTTGCGGGATTTCTGGCGTGGTTGAAGAATCCTGACATCCTGAAAAAGGTAGTACCTCTTCGATTTGAGTCGGAGCATCAGCCTCAGACAATCAATGCAATGATAGACACAGCTATCATGTTTTACGACTATCTTCTCCGGCATGAAGGCATGGAAAACCAGCTGTCAGAAAAGCTGGTGAAGTTTGTCAGGGATCCGGGCAGAAATTACAGGAGTTTCCTTCATGGAATTGCAGAGAACAGGATGATAAAGAGCCATATCCTGAAGCTGTCGGTACCAAGGATGCAGCTCCGCACTATCAGCAGGGAAGATGCCGTAGCGCTTCTTGATTCCTGCACAAACTTAAGAGATTACCTTCTGCTTTATCTACTGTTCGAGACCGGAATGCGGATTGGGGAAGCCCTTTCCCTCTGGCTTGAAGATTTCGA
Organism: uncultured Pelotomaculum sp.; assembly: GCA_964413055.1. Taxonomy (GTDB): domain Bacteria; phylum Bacillota; class Desulfotomaculia; order Desulfotomaculales; family Pelotomaculaceae; genus UBA3102. The sequence goes on from CAYPRB010000011.1 coordinate 1,463, forward strand.
TATGGCAGGAAGGACCATCACTCTGCATGACAGGGGAGAACTGGAGAACCTGGCGGAGATCAAGACAGTATCCAGCCCCCGCAGGTTGGATTGTACGCAAGAATTGATGGATTTATTTACGGGGTATGCCTGTGAGCACCATACCGCTGAAATCCATACCAATCATGTATTCCTGAAACTTAAGGGCGGCATGGAAGGAAGAGCAATGGATTACAGAGATGTGGATAATCTATTTCGAACTCTGCGCAAAAAGACCAGCATCAGAGTGACGCCCCATATGTTCCGCCATACATCGCTTAGCCTGCTTTATTCGGCGGGATGGGAGCCGGAGATGCTGAGGCAGCGTGCAGGTCATAAAAACATTTATACGACGCTGGATACTTATGTTCATCCATCGGAAGAGGAAATGGCAGAAGCATTCAGGAAAGCATCGGAGAGCCTGAAAATGCCTTCCATGGGAAGGGAGGCTGGTCAGTAATGGGAACAGTAGCCTTCGCCCAATACGGGGCATTTGATGATAAATACCACCGAATGACAGAATGCCTGTCCTCGGAAGGGAGATATTGGATTGACAATGACCAATGGTATCTGGAGGCGGACAACTTCCAGCAGGCTATTATCATTAATGGCAAAAGGAAGATCGGCAAACTGGCAGATTTCAGTGGATACCAATCGGAACAGCTGAAAAACGAAATGAAATATTTCCTGCTCTATTCCATGAAGAACGGACTAATGTCCGCATCAAGTCTCTATGCCAGCTATACAGCAGCTATCCGGCGGATGGGGGATCTGTCGAGTGGTGGACTTCAGGTAGACAGCTTTGTAGATCTTGGCAATGGTGGTGGAAAAACAGCATATGCCAGCAATCGACCGGAAAAGGAGAGGCGTTATCAGATACTGAAACAAGATGTAGTGAGGTTCATCCAAGATTATTATGATGATCGTAACGAAATGGAAAAGGATATATGGCATGCAGCCCATATTCCGGGTACAAAAATTTCTGCAGCGGCTAAACGCCAGAAATTTAGCATGAGCTTTAAAAATGTCCCCTCTCATTACCGTGAAATGGTGAAACGCTTTATGAGCCGGCTTGTCATCAAACGAAGCTGGTCATGCTGCACAGAAATGATGGTGTACATCCGGTATTTTTTTGAGGCCTTTTATGCTAATGGATATACGGATGGATTTTTTGAGAGACTTGCGAGACAGGATATTGAAAAATACTTAGGCTGGGTTGCCAGTGACTATGAAGGTAAGAATGCTACCTTCCGTAGCAAGGCAATCTCGTTTATCCGGCATTATATTGACTATATTCAGCTTGCAGAATACCCACAGGCACCAAAGAAGGATGTAAACCGCCTGATTTTTGAAGATGACATACCAAAGCGCGAGCGGTCGACAGATACCATGGGAAAGGTAAAATATGTACCGGAACCAGTCAGAGAGCAGCTGAAAATCAGCAAAACGCTTGGGAGGAGCGAATGGGAAGAAAAGAATCGAAATTACCTTCAAATCCTTGAAAAGATGCTGGCACGAATCCAGAAGGAAGGGCTAATCCATAAGAATGGAGGCCATCGGGAGGAATTCGATGTCTGACAAAATGAAAGGATTGGTAGAAAGCGATAGAAAAAGAACGGAAGAAGCAAAAGCAAAGGCACTGGCTGCAATCAACCAGTTGATTGTATCTGGGAAGAAAGTGAATTTTAATAGTGTCTATAGGTATAGTGGCATTTCAAAAAGTTTCTTATATGAAGATAAGGGAATCCGTACAAGAATTGAAGAACAACGGGCATGTGATGTGAATAATGAAATGAATAAACGTGCCAAATATGACAAAACATCACGTTCAAAGGACGTGATTATTGAAGCAAAAGATAAACGTATAGCAAAACTGGAAACAGAGAACCAGAAGCTTCGCATAGAACTGGAACATCTTAGAGGGTTGTTATATGGATAAAAAAGTATGTCGACTACATGTAGCCGGCGATAAAGTACCGTAGTTTGGGGGCTTTCAGCCCCGTTACCACGAGTTTTATTAAGGAGGTATATTATGAATTTAGATAGAGTTTTACAAGTTGAAGGTGTCACAAAAGTCTATGGAAAGGGCGACAATAAGACAGAAGCCCTCAGAGGAATCAGTTTTGACGTACTTGAAGGCGAATTCCTTGGAATTATGGGTGCCAGTGGATCTGGGAAAACAACATTGCTCAACTGCATTGCTACTATGATTAAACCCAGCTCGGGAAGAGTTTTACTTAAAAATAATGATGTTTCTTCTTTCAAAGGCGTACAGTTGGCTGACTATCGCGGTCAAGAAATAGGATACCTGTTTCAGGAATTTGAGCTTTTGGACAACTTAACTGCGAGAGAAAATATTATTCTTCCGTTATCGATCCATGGTGTAACAGGTCATCAAGCCGAACAAGGGCTTAAGGAATTGGCAAATCGTCTTGATATTACGGATGTTCTGGACAAATTCCCATCCCAGATGTCCGGCGGACAAAAGCAGCGCGTGGCGGCGGCCAGGGCTCTTATTTCAAAACCGAGCATTATACTGGCAGATGAGCCGACAGGCGCACTTGACAGTAAAAATTCTAAGGTTCTTATGGATAAGCTTTCTGCTATCAACAAGGAGCAGAATAAAACAATTGTCATGGTTACGCATAATGCAAATGCCGCCAGCTATTGCTCTCGTATCCTTTTTATCCAAGACGGCCGCCTCTTCCATGAGCTTAGAAAGAACATTGAAACGGAAAATTCCAACAGTTTTTACAAGCGTATTGTGACAGTCATGGCACAACTGGGAGGAGGAAGCGCAAATGTTCTTTAAACATGTTCGACGGAACGCCGCAAAATATCGAAAGAACAATGAATTATTCTTCAGTTCCTTGGTTGTTGCAATTGTCGCATTTTATACGCTGCTATCTTTGGGTGACCAGGATGTCATGCTTTTTTTGAAAACAATAGAGAGCGATGCAGTCAGCAAACTTATGCTATTGATTCCGGTCGTCTATATGATTTCGCTTTTCTTTGTTTTTTTTCAGGTCTATTTCGCTTACCGTTATCAGTTAGACAGTCGCAAAAAAGAATTCGGGTTGTATCTGATGCTTGGTATGAAACGAAGTACGCTTTTTGCTCTGCTAATGAGTGAAACTATTTGGAACAGCTTAATATCTATTCTGATTGGCTTGCCGGTTGCGTTACTCCTCACGGAGGGAATCAGTCTTGCAACGGCAAAGCTGGTCGGACTTGGTATAATCGGGCATAGAATTTCGTTTTTCATATCGGCTGTGATTGGAACAGTTGTTGGGTTTATAGCAGTTCAAATGATAGCTATGCTGTTATTGAGCGCTTCAGTCAGTCGCAAAGAGCCAATCGAATTGCTACGTTCGGATTCGCCCGAAAAGCAAGTGCCACTATCCGCAAAAAAAGGGTGGTTCTGCTTTGTTGTTGGCCTGATATTACTTTTTTTAGCATATGCAGTTGGAGTTACGATGCTAAGAAGCTTTGATTTTTACATCGTTATGCTGATCATTATACTCGGCGGGGGTGGAACCTTTCTGCTGTATCGCGGTATGGGTGTATACATCGGTCATAACATCCAACGGAAAAGCCCAATGCGTTCGGGGTTGTTTACCTTTACAGGCCGACAGATTCAGGAGAATGTAATTCATCAATACAAAGCACTGGCAATTGCGTCCTTGCTTTTAGTAATAGCGTTAGCATGCGCGTCCTTTGGTATAGGTATTGCTTCAGGCCGAGGATCGACGGAAGTTAGAACAGTGGATTTTTCGATTGAGGGAAGCGAACAGGAAGTGCATGGGGTTTTGGATTCGGAAGCAAGTAAATCAATGATTTCTGAATATTATCCTATGTTTTTAAGCCATATGAATACAAACCTGTATGATCAATCAGGTGAAATTCTGAAAAGAAGTCCAAATGCACACGAATTCTCTTGGGCAGGGCTTAGTGCTGCCCTCGCAAACCTGCCTGAAACGGACTTGAGAAACAATATGATTGAAAACTTTTCCGACCAGAGAGGAAGGCCGTATATTATTTCAGAAACCAGCTACAATGAGCTCTTACAGGCGATTGGTAAAGAGCAGATTCAACTGAAGAAGAATCAAATTGCACTGTACACTTCCATGAAGGACAGTGGTGACTTTATGAACATTCTGAATAGCGCATTGGAACTTGGAGCTTATATCGAAGTTGATGGCCAAAAATACGAGCTTTTATCCAGTGTTTACTATGATAATGTGGTTGCTGACCGTAAAATCACACTCTACAGTGCCTTAATCGTTTCGGATGAAGACTACCGGAATTGGGTTTCTGATGCCAGCACCCCTTTCTGCTGGAATGTCGTGCTGAATCAGGAAGTCGTAAATGAAAAGGGATTAATGCAGGCAATTCAATTAATGGAACAAAACCTCGCGGGAACAGGCTTGGAATATGAAAGCTTTATAAGTGGCATTGGCAGAAATCTATTTTATACCGTAGCCGCCAGTTACCTGACCATCTATCTTGGTATATTGTTTATGGTCATCGCAAACACAGTCATCGGTATGAAATATTTAATGCAACAACGAGCAAATAAACACCGATACACTACTCTGCTTATGCTTGGAGCCAATGTAAACGACCTTTGCAAATCAGCAAAATCGCAAATAAGACTGTTTTTTGCTTTAGCGCTTAGCATAGCGGTATGTAGCTCCATCTTTGCAATCTGGTCGATGTTCACAAGCTTTCTAAAATTACCGGCAGGAACATCGATAGTAAAAGTTATTGTAATTACGGGAATTGCCGCTGTTCTGTTTGTTGTGATAGAATTTATTTATATTCACATTGTAGAACGCGCCAGCAGTCGTGAGATACAAGCATTACAGGTAACAGATCGGGGGTGATGCGTTTTGAATAAGATCATAGTCATCGAAGATGATATTTACTTGCGAGAAGAACTTGTCAATACCTTCGCAAAGAAGGGGTACTCAGTATCGAGTATCTCTTCTTTTGACGCGCCTGAAAAAGAAATACTGAACAATAATCCTGACTTGGCAGTATTAGACATAAACCTTCCGGGTAAATCTGGATTTGAGTTATGTAAATGGCTTAAAGCGAGAGCTTCCTTCCCAATTCTTATTTTAACAGCGCGCGATACCCTATCAGATGAATTGTACGCATTGGGGCTTGGCGCAGATGATTTTCTTACAAAACCATGCCACCCCGACCGACTCATAGCACGTGCTGAGCGGTTGCTTCAAACATACGGAAAAGTGAGAAACCTGATACAAGCAGGAGAGTTTGTATTAGATATCGACACATATAAAGTGATTTGGGAAAACGCTCATGTCGTCTTATCTGATACGGAAGGAAAAATTCTAAAAGTTCTGCTTGAATGTTATCCATCCGTTGTTTCAAAACAGAAATTGTTCACTGAGCTTTGGGGTAGCGAAGAATACGTTGACGAAAACATTCTTCAAGTAAATATGACCCGGCTGAGAAAGAGCTTGGATTCCATTGGCCTTAGAGATATGATACAAACCGTTCGTGGCCAAGGTTACCGGCTGGAGGTGAGCAAGCCGTGAAGCGACAAAAAATGAGTTTGAAAGCTGAAAGGCATTGGCTTATCTTATTACTTTTAACGGACCTGTTTTTTATTTTTCTGGCATGGCTGATAGGCACAGACACCTTCGGAAGTATTATTATAATTATCTTACTTTTTACCGCCATTATTGTATCTACAGGTTACTGGATTGATCGAATAAAACAAAAAAAACAGATAGCGATACTGCGACTTTTTCTGAACAGCCTGGATGAAGAAACGGAACAACGCTTATTGGCAATAGTGGATGAATCTTGGCATCCGGCGATACGGATAGCATCAGCGCAGTTAAGAGAGCAATCCCAAACGATAAAAGACAAGCAACTGGAACTGCAAAACTATCAGGAGTTTATCGAGGCATGGACACACGAAATCAAAACCCCTCTGTCTCTTGCAACATTGGTTTTAGCCAACCATAGGGAAGAAATGTCAGCGTATGTTTATAATCGGATGGAGCATGTACGCTGTACTATTAACAATGATGTTGAGCGCATATTATACTATGCTCGGCTTCAGGCTGACCACGTGGATTATAAATTTGTGAAATTGGATTTAAGCGACTGCGTGCAGGAGTGCCTTGAAGATTTTCGAGCTATATCTGATGAAAAGGAAATTGATGTGCAGCTAAATTTATCACATTTGCATATTATAAGTGATAAAAAAGTCCTTACCTTCATGCTCTCACAGCTTTTCAGCAATGCCTTGAAGTATACAGCACCTGTCAACGGCACTGTTCACGTTGTAAGTTGGTCGGACACTCAGGAAAATGGTAAAATACATCTTGCCGTCCGAGATAACGGCAAGGGCGTCCCACAGGAAGATCTCCCCTTCTTATTTGATAAGGGGTTTACCGGAAACCATCCCGATCGGCAACACGCAACAGGCATGGGCTTATACCTCGTAAAAAAATATGCCGAAGCATTATCGGTTGAGGTAAATATTGAATCAATATCGACATCTGGGCAAGGGTTCGGCATTGAGCTAATATTTCCTATTATTTAAAGATGAAAAGATACAGCAGATAAAAAAGTATAAAAGAAAGACCACACGAAGGGTTTAATCCTTGGGTGTGGTCTTAACTTTTGATCCCGCTTGAAGAGAGTCGGTCAAAAATTTACTTGTTTTCGTAAATCCCTAAGTTGAACTCCCATTAGGGCATTTTTTCTTAAAAAAACTTTTATTTACATTAACACATTCCTTTACACAATCTCATTCCTTCCGGTTGATGCGTTTGCGCACCGGGGCAGCAGTTACCTGGCGGTCACGGTCAATGGGTTTTAAAATGCTGGGTCTGGTATTACTGACAGGTACTGGTGTCCGTACCAGTACTCCTCCCAGTGCCTTTAAATTAATTGGCACCAGCGGCCAGAGGTATGGAATACCAAAGGACCGGTTAAATGACAGCCAGACAAAAAATGTGATAACCCCAATCACAAAACCAGGTGCCTGGAAAAGCGCGGTTAAAATAAGTAGACTCAAACGCACCAGTCGATTAGCATTAGCCATCTCAATAGTGGGAGTTAAATAGGTGCCCACTGCAACTATGGCAGTATAAAGTACTACTTCCTGGGCAAAAAGCCCCACCCTGGTGGCCATTTCCCCAACCAGGATCGCGGCAATAATACCCGTTGAGGTAGCGAGTGCTGAAGGAGTATGGATGGTAGCCAACCTAATCATATCTATTGCAATTTCCGCAAAAATAAATTGAATGATCAGCGGTACCGCTCCCGGTTCTTTTGTCCCTATAAAGTCCAACCACGGCGGCAAAAGATTGGGATTTTCAGCCAGCAGAAACCACAACGGTAAAAAAAACAAAGACACCGCCACCCCCATGAAACGTATCCAACGCAGGTAAACCCCCACGGTGGGGTTTTGACGGTATTCTTCGGCGTGCTGAAGATGGTGGAAGTACGTTGCAGGCGCTATAATCACACTGGGCGAGGTATCTACCAATACCAGTACGTGTCCTTCCAGCAGGTGCATTGCCGCTACATCCGGTCGCTCGGTATAACGCACTTTCGGAAAAGGATTCCAAAATGTGCCCGGGGTTATAAGTTCTTCCACTGATTTTTCCCCCATCGGTATTCCGTCAATCTTGATGTAGCTGATTTTTTCCTTGATACTGTTGACCAATTCCGGGTTGGCAATATCTTTGATGTAGCAAACCGCTACATCAGACTTGGAACGTATGCCTACCTGAAAATGATTCATGCGCAACTTCGGATCCCGGATCCGTCTCCGGATTAAAGCAGTATTTAAAATTAGGGTTTCTACAAAGCCATCCCGGGAACCCCGGATCACCCTTTCCAAATCCGGCTCCGCTGGATTACGGACCGGATAAGTCCGGGTATCCAAGATCATAGCCCGGTCCGACCCGTCCACCAGGATGGCCATGGGGCCGCTAAGCACCTTCTCAATAATGTCCTCCAGATATTCCACTTCATTTACTTCCGTATAAGCCAGGTGATGCTGGAAAAGCTTTTTCAAACCGTCAGGAAACATATCCTTACGTTCAAGAACAGTTTGATTCTGCAGGACAATAGCAACAACCTGGTCATTAGTAAGCCCGTCCACAAAAACCAAGGTAACCTTCTTACCTCCAATAACCAGATTCCTGGTAAGAACATCAAAGCTTTCTTCAATACCCATCATTTGATTCAACAACTCAATATTATCTTTCAGGTGCTTGCTGAGTTTGGTTTTTTCTTTTTTTTGATCCCCTACTGGTCCGGTTTGATGCAAATGACGCTCCACTCCTATTCAATATCCTTAATCTGAAAACTATTAGCTTCTCGGCCGGAAAGTAAGCGCGGCCAGGTAACCAAATACCACTGCCGCCGTAATACCAACAGCCGCTGCCGTTACCCCCCCGCTAAAGGCACCCAAAATACCGTTTTGCTTAACCCCGTTAATCGCTCCCTGTGCCAGTAAGTGCCCAAACCCGGACAATGGCACCGTCGCGCCCGCACCGGCCAGATTTACCAGGGGCTGGTACAGGCCGAAAGCGCTAATTACAGCACCCGCACAAACAAAAGTCACTAATACGTGGGCCGGCGAAAATTTGTAATTGGTCAAATCCATTAACAGTTGACCGCACACACAGAGCACCCCGCCGACCAAAAATGCCCAGAAGAATTCCATTGGTTACCCCCCTACCTCATTTCTATGACTACGGCATGGCCGATACCGGGAATAGTTTCGCCTTGCTGCACACTACACGGGCTGAGCAGGACACCGGTACCCAGGCCCACGAATCTTTTATACATACCAGACCTTAACTGCTCCATCAAATAACCGCAGGTAACCACTGCCGAACAGCCGCAACCGCTACCTCCGGCATGAACATCCTGGGAACCGTAGTAAATCAAAACCCCGCAATCGGCAAACCGGTCCGCAATCTCATAACCGTTTTGCCTGACCAGTTGCTCTGCTATTTTTTTTCCATAAACCCCCAAATCGCCGGTAATAATGAGATCGTAATAATCGGGTTTTCGTCCGGTATCCTGCAAATGACGCGTTATTGTATCAGCCGCCGCCGGCGCCATGGCGGAACCCATGTCCTGTACGTCACCAATCCCCATATCCATTACCTTACCAATAGTGGCATGGGTAATCACGGGTCCGCTCCCCTCCCTGGCCAGTAGCACAGCACCGGCTCCGGTAACCGTCCACTGCGCGGTCATAGGACGCTGCATCCCAAGCTCGGTTGGAAAACGGTACTGCCTCTCAGCAGTGTTATAATGACTTGAAGTCGCAACCAATACTCTTTCAGCAAAGCCACCGTCAATGAGCATCGCTCCCAGCGCCATTCCTTCATACATGGTGGAACAAGCGCCGTACAACCCTAAAAAAGGTATCGACATACTGCGGGCGGAAAAACCGGCGGAAATAATTTGGTTTAGTAAATCCCCGGCCAGCATGAAGTCAATATCTTTCTTCTGCAGATTGGCCTTCTGCAGTGCTTTTTTCATCGCATCCAGCATCATCTGCTTTTCAGCTTTTTCCCACGTGTCCTCCCCGTAATGACTATCGTAAATAATCTTATCAAATGTTTTCTCCAGCGGGCCTTCCCCTTCCCTCGCTCCTGCCACAGAAGCAGTGGATATAATCACGGGAGGATTTTGAAACCAAACGGTCTGCAGTCCGTTTTTTTTAGGTGCCGCCAATTTCCGGCCTCCTTACGTGAAAAGGTAATAAAAAATACCCACCGCCCAGGCGGTGACAATCCCCCAAACCAATACCGGACCGGCAACGGTAAACAACCTGGAACCCACTCCGAAAATCAAACCCTCGGCACGGTATTCCATAGCCGGTGAAACCATGGAATTTGCAAAACCGGTAATGGGAACAATACCGCCCGCACCACCAAAACGGCTTACTTCATCATATACCCCCACCCCGGTTAGAAAAGCCGCTAAAAACACCAGCACGGCTGAAGCTGCTGCCGCAGCTTCATTTATATTTAATCCCCGGTTCAGAAAAAAAGAAAGCATGATTTGTCCTGCTAGGCAGATTAAACCACCTACTATGAAAGCCCAGAATATATTGCGCCATATTCTAGGCTTAGGCTTGATTTGATTAACTATTTCCGCATACTCCCGTTTTTGTTTTTCAGATAACACCATAGAGTCTGACATAAATACTTCACCTCATAACATATCGTTTCCCGTCCCGGTACACCTTATGCAAAAAGGACACCGGCCGGTGTCCTTAATATCCTAATCAGTATGGGCAATTTTTACATTGGCCTTATACTCCACCAAGCGGCCATTTTCCACATTGGCAGTGAAATTTATCACTTCCACGGCCACAATATTATTCATGGTTCTTCCAGCTTCCGATATGGCCGACTGCACGGCACCCTTCCAGCTGTCAGCAGACTCTCCGACCAGTTCCGACACTTTAACGTGCACCCTGATAACCCCCTTTATTTTTTTAAAGCAGTTATATTATGCCTGTGAAGCTGATTTTTATGCAATTTTCCTTCGACGTCAAGTGCCGTTGTTTTTCAAATATTTTCTGAGTTTCTTTAAGGCCTGTCTTTCCAAGCGGGAAATCTGCACCTGAGAAAGCCCTAGAAGCCGTGCAATATCCGACTGGGTTTTATCTTCAAAAAAACGCCAGTTGACAATTTGCCTGTCTCTTTCAGGTAAACGGTTTAAAAGCTCTTTCATGGTAATCATTTCCATCCATTGTTCATCCCCGCCCTCTTTCCCTTTTAACTGGTCCAAAAGATAAATCGGATCACCATCATCCTGGTGCAAGGTTTCGTAGATGGAAGCCGGGTTTTGAACGGCTTCCAGAGCATTAACCACTTCTTCCCTGGACATACCCAGTTCGGTCGCCACCTCTCCAATTGCCGGCTCTCTTCCCAGGCGCACTGTGAGCAGCTCTCTTATTTGTTGCACTTTATACGCCGTTTCCTTTACGGAACGACTAACCTTAACCGGACTGTCGTCTCTTAAAAATCTCCTTATTTCACCAACAATCATTGGCACTGCATAAGTAGAAAACTTAACATTATAATTCATATCAAACTTATCTATAGCTTTCATAAGTCCGATACAACCGATCTGAAACAGATCCTCCAATTCATAACCGCGATTTTGAAAACGCTTGACCAGATTAAATACCAGTTTCAAGTTGCAGTTAACCAACCGGTCCCTGGCATAACTGTCACCCTCCCTGGCCTTCTTAAGTAAATCCTTCATTTCCTCGTCTTTTAATAATGGAAAACGGGGCAGGTTCATTTCAACCAACCTGCTCATTTTATTCATCTCCTACTGCGGCTCCGGATCGACCTGAGCAATCCTGGTAGCAACCCTCTTGACCATAATCACTTTGGCACCGCAACCTGGTTTGGAATCCACCTGAAAACTGTCCATAAAAGACTGCATAAAAACAAAACCGAGTCCTAACCGTTCATCATTACCGGAAAAAGCAGGCTGCAGGGCTTGGTCTAGATCTTTAATTCCCTTACCGTCATCCTCCACCACAACCTCCAAACTATCCGCCGTTATAGCTGCAAAAATTTTTACAAACCGGTCCGGCTCATTTTCGTAACCATGAATAATCGCATTACTAACTGCCTCGGATACGGCAACCTTTATTTCTTCCAGATCGGCTAAAGTGAAATCAAGCTGAGAGGCAAATGCTGCCACCGCTACCCGGGCAAAAGCCACATTGGCTGGCACCCCTAAGAATTCCAGTTTCATTTGATTAATATATTCCATATGTTTTCTCCCCTTAACCGATTTTCTCCAGAGCTTCGTTCTCACTGGAAAATTCAATCATTACCCGGAGGATTCCCGAAAGGTCCAGCACTCTCCGTACCTGGGGCTGTGGGGAAACAATAAACGCTTTGCCCCCGTTCCTAATAACCCGCTTATAACGTCCCAGTAACACTCCCAAACCGGAACTATCTATGAAGGACACTTTTGAAAGATTAAACACTAAATTCCTGGCCCGTTCCCGGTCCAGGACATTTTCCACGGTGTTGCGAAAATAATCGGCAACTCCCAAATCTACTTCACCGCTGGGACGGACAACCAGTGTATCCTGTTTTAACTCGAAATCAAGAAAAAGCACAGCAGTCCTCCTCTCGTCAATTAATAACAAAGATCCTTGTTAAATCTTACCAAATATTTTTAAAAAAGGCAAGCCAAATAAAAAAGTGGGCCTGAACCCACTTGTACCAATCGCATATTCTAATACTGCATAACAATGCTAAAAAACGTTGTCGATAACTTTTTTTATTTGCCCCAGAACCGTAGCTTTAGCTACATCCTCCTTGGCTATTAACTTAACCTTCAAAACCTCACTGTCATCTTTGACTACTACATACCATCCCAAATCTTGACCCTTTCTAACCGGCGCGTTAATATAATCCGGCAATGCTATTTTTGATTCAAACTCCCTATCTTCTCCTCTTTGAACAACGATGCTGACTTTATCCGCAGTCAAAGCCTCCACACTGTCGGACTGTCCTTTTCCTACTTTAACTTTACCGGCAGCATAACCTGCGGGTGCGATATTGATTGCTTGATACCGGGCAAAACCATAGTTAAAAAATTTGGTTGCCTCCCGAAAATGACTTTTCGGCTCAGCCGTTCCCATTACTACGCAGATTAATCTTAACCCATCCCTCTCCGCTGAAGTAGCCAGGCAATATTTTGCTGCTTCAGTCCAGCCGGTTTTGCCGGCATCAGCACCATTATACCACCAGAGCAACTTATTAGTATTCCAAAGTTTAAACGTACCTCCGCGCAGATCATATTCCTTCATGGCGGTAATCTTTCTAAAGAGAGGATTTTTCAAACCTTCTTTTAAAATAATCGCCATATCGTAAGCACTGGTATAATGATTATCGGCAGTCAACCCGTGGCAGTTAACAAAATTGGTGTCTTGCAGGCCCAGGGATTTGACCCGGTCATTCATGGCCTGGACAAAAGATTCGTGGGTACCCATTATATGCTCGGCTATGGCTACGCTGGCGTCATTGGCCGATTGCAAACCGATCGCCAACAACATATCCCACAGACTCATTTCTTCCCCCGGTTCCAAATAAATCTGCGATCCACCCATCGCCCAGGCATTTTCACTGGTAACAACCTTGTCCGATAGTTTAAATTCACCCCGCTCCACTGCCTCTGTTGCCAAAAGGAGGGTCATCAACTTGGTTACACTGGCCATCGAAAGCTTTTTATGCGGCTCTTTTTTGTAGATTATCTTATTGGTAACCGGTTCTAACAATATGGCTGATTCAGCGGTAGTCTCCAGTCCGGTAGAAATGCTTTCAGCCGGTGCTCCCTTTTGTGAAGCATCTTGAGCGGCCTGGGACACCTGCCCCCTAGTTGTTACACTTGTACTCAAGCTTATTAATAACAAAACCATCACTATTTTTACCAGTTTCTTTTTTAAAACCATAACCTATCCCTCCCTTATATACGTCAATTTTATTATTGTTTGATAAAATTAAAGTTATACGTTGACATCGTTTACAGTTATGGAAGGGTTTATCAATGAACGCTCAAACCGAAAAACCCCTGGATATAAAAAAAGATAGGCTTTCAGCTCTGGAAAAACTGATGCGCCAAATCAAACAATGGTCTTCTTGAACCAGGAATCCCACGAATAAATTCGCGGGATTCCTGGTTCGTCACTTTTAGCTTCCGGAAGCGAAAGTCTTACAAAAGCTCCACACTTAGAATTCTTCCGGAACCATACCGTAAATCAAAGGTTGTAGTTCCGGTTTGTTTTTACCTACTATATATGCTTCGTGAATTATTCTCTTGATGGCTGTTAAATTTTCCCGCTTCGCAGTATGCATGACCGCCAAAGTTTCTCCCGTCATAACCCGGTCACCCGCCTTCTTTTTTAAGACGATGCCGGCAGAAAGATCTATCGATGAGTTTTTCTTTTCCCTTCCGGCGCCCAGCAGCATTGCAGCCCGCCCTATTTTTCCGGCATGGACAGCCTGTATATAGCCTGTGCCGGGGGAAGGAACCTCCGCTGTTATCTTTGCCGCGGGCAAATAACCTGCTTCCATGGTAACGCGCGGGTCGCCTTCCTGTGCTGCTATTATTTCCTTAAATTTTTCCAGCGCCTTACCGCTCTCCAGTATTTCAGACAACAACTTTCTCCCCGTTTTAATATTACCGGTTTTACCCGCCAGCAAAAGCATCACCGAACCCAGGGACAGACATATTTCCAACAGATCTCCCGGTCCCCGGCCCTTCAAAACTTCTATGGCCTCTCTTACTTCCAGAGCGTTACCCACGGCGCAACCAAGGGGTTGGTCCATACTGGTGACCAGCGCCACAGTGCGCTTTCCCGCCAGGTTTCCGATATTCACCATGGTCCGGGCAAGTTTAAAGGAGCTTTCCCGGTCACGCGTGAAGGCACCGTTTCCCACCTTAACATCCAAGACTATGGCGTCGGCTCCGGCCGCTATCTTTTTACTCATGATACTGGCAGCTATGAGAGGGATACTGTCCACTGTGGCCGTAACATCCCGCAGTGCGTAAAGCTTTTTGTCCGCCGGAACCAGATATCCAGTCTGGGTTATTACGGCAGCACCGGTTATAGCAATCTGTTCAATAAACTTTTCATATTGCAGCGCAGTTTTAAAACCAGGGATTGAATCCAGTTTGTCCACCGTCCCGCCCGTATGACCCAAACCCCTGCCGGACATTTTGGCAACCGGGACACCGGCGGCAGCCACCAGTGGGACCAATACCAGGGTAGTTTTATCACCCACCCCTCCAGTGCTGTGTTTATCAACTTTTATCCCGGGTATGGCTGATAAATCGGCCTGCTCCCCGGAATCACTCATGGCCATGGTTAATTCTAATGTCTCCCTGTCGCTTAGTCCTTGAAAATAAATGGTCATTAACAGGGCGGAAGCCTGGTAATCGGGTATTTCACCGGCAGTATAACCTGCGATAAAATATTTTATCTCATCGGCGATTAACTCCCGCCCCTCCCTTTTTTTTAAAATAATATCATACATACGCACAACGCAAGCATTCCCTTGCTAAATTTTACAAACCATACCCTTACTTCCTGCGTATTTGGGACCAAAAACTTCTGCCTACCCCGAATTCAAAACCGAAGATATCTGCCACCGTAGCGGCCATATCAGCAAACGTCTCCCTGACACCCAAATTAATTCCCCCGTATACCGGCCGGCCGTAAACCAGCAGGGGTACATACTCTCTGGTATGATCCGTTCCCGGAGCAGTGGGGTCACAACCGTGGTCGGCAGTGAATATAATTATGTCGTCGTCCCGCATCAGATTAAAAATCTCCGGCAACCTTCCGTCCAGTTTCTCCAAGGCTCGCGCATAACCCCGAACATCATTGCGGTGCCCGTAGAGCATATCAAAATCGACCAAGTTAATAAAAATAAGTCCGTTCCGTTCGGAATTTAATATTTTTAATAATTGATCAACACCGTCCATATTTCCTTTGGTGTGAATACTGTTGGATATACCTTTTCCGTCAAAAATATCTTTAATTTTGCCCACCGCGGTTACGTTAATACTATTTTCCTTGAGTAGATCCAGAACGGTTTTTCCGGGCGGGGTTAATGAGAAATCATGCCGGCGCTCCGTCCTGCGAAAGCTCCCCGGCAGTCCCTCAAAAGGCCTGGCGATCACCCGGCCCACCGCGTGTTCTCCAACCAGTATCTCTCTTGCGATACGACAAATAGCATAGAGTTCTGCCACCGGAATTATTTTTTCATGAGCAGCTATCTGAAACACACTGTCAGCAGAAGTATAAACAATGGGAAAACCCGTTTCTATATGTCTTGGACCCAGTTCTTCGATAATGGCAGTACCTGAGGCCGCCTTATTACCCAAAACCTTTCTTCCGGTTTGCTTCTCGAAGGTACTGATCACTTCAGGGGGAAAGCCGTCCGGGTAAACCGGAAAAGAACGGTTAAGGATTAATCCGGCCAGTTCCCAGTGTCCGGTAGTAGTGTCTTTCCCCGAAGATTTCTCAGCCATTTTGCCAAAGGAAGCCAGCGGGTTTCCAACCGCTGGTACTCCCTCTACTGCTATGATATTTCCCAGACCCAGACGGTACAGGTGCGGTAAATTAAGACCGGATACCGCCCGTGCCGTATTACCCAGAGTATTGCAGCCCTTGTCGCCATACTTTGCCGCATCAGGCAAGGCACCTACTCCCACACTGTCAAGCACCAAGATAACTACCCGCTTCACTTTCATGGTATGTCCTCCATGGTCATAGTTCAGGCTCTCGGATGACTGCGATCATAGATTTCCTTCAGTCTTTTCCGGGTCAGATGGGTATAAATTTGAGTTGTACTGATATCAGTATGCCCCAACATCTCCTGTACCGAACGCAAGTCTGCCCCGTTCTCAAGTAAGTGCGTGGCAAAGGAATGCCTTAAGGTGTGAGGAGTGATCCTGGTTTGTATTTTTGCCTTCCGGGCATATTTTTTTATTATTTTCCAAAAACCTTGCCTGGTAAGTCTACGACCGTGCTGATTTACAAAAAAAGCTGCGCTGCTACCCGGTTTTACTAGTTTACTTCTTCCCCGGGCAAGATATTCTTTAAGATAACGCACGGCTACGTCGCCCACAGGGACGATGCGCTCTTTGGCTCCCTTACCGAAACAGCGGATAAAACCGTTATCAATATTAACGTTTCTTAAGTCCAGCGAGATTAACTCAGACACTCTCACCCCGGTGGCATATAAAAGTTCCAGCATCGCCTTGTCACGTAGTCCGGCCGGTTCACCCGACAGAGGCTGTCCCAGTAAAAGTTCCACTTCGCCGGTTGTAAGCACCCTAGGCAGTTTTTGAACCGGCTTTGGTGACTCAAGGTCGGTGGCCGGATCACTTTGCAAAACACCTTCTCTAACCATAAACCGGTAAAAAGACCTGATTGAAGCCAGATGACGGGCGATGGTAGTCGGTGCACGCCTGTCACTTTGAAGCTGATATAGATAAGACATGATCGCATCCCTACCGGTCTGCTCCGGATAGGCAAACTTTTTTTGGCGGCAGAATAAAATATATCCGGCCAGGTCTCTTTGGTAAGATGTAAGAGTATTCTCGGCAAGTCCGCGTTCCACCGCCAGGTGATAAATGAATTCATTGAGCATTGCTTCCATACCTCTCTCCTCGCAATTAAGAAAGAGCCCTGATAGCTCTATTTCCACATTACTCCACATAATCCCTTTAATTTAACACCCATCCGGCGGCAAGTTTAATCAAAACCGGTGTCAAATAGACCTCTATCAGTCCCGCTCCTGCCGCACAAGCTGTTACCATAAGCATTAATGCACTGTAGGCAAAAAAAACCGGCCCGATTAAAAGTTTGGAATTAAAAAAACGCCGGGTAAGAAGTATGGTAAATGAAAGTGAAATCACCCCACCCAGCAAAAGCGCCGGAATAAAAAGCACATTTTGCGGTAGTACGGCAGCGCAGGCCAAAACCACCCCTTGAATATTTTTTTTCAGAATTAAAAATCCCACTGAAAACCCTAGAACAAATCCGCGCGCAAAAATAATCCCCAGTACTACCGGAATGCCGATCACAGTTAAGCCCAGAATATAAAAAGCCAAAATAATAATAATATCGTTAAAAAGCACTTCGCTTAAAGCTTTTTCCGTATTCACTTCGATCATACCGGCCTGGTTAAGAAAGCTGTCGAGATACCGGACTAGTTCTTGTGCCTTCTCAGCCTGCAGATTTTGTACCCCGAAATAACCGGCGGTCATACCGAGAATAAACACGGCTAGAACCACCATATAAGCAGGCCAGCTTTGCCGCAGGGAACCAGCCCATAATCCCACCAACCACTTACCCAATTTGTTTTCCCTCCTCTCTGTTTGCGTACCTGTCCATTGCTATTTTTATGGGCAGATTATTTCTTTTATGACACCGTAATCCCGGGCATAATTTACCTTCCGGATTAATATACTAATCCCAACCGACCAGGAAAGAAGGGAAATTATTATGAAAATATACGTTCAGGAGGAAGGAATTTTTATCAGTGGAAAAATGAAAGAAATCCGGTATTTGCTGTCATCATACGCACGCAAATACCGGACGCTTAAAGAACTTATCACTGTAAATTTAAATTAAAAATCAAAACCCTGAGCGGTTTTTATAATCTCCACCAAATAACGGGCATTGTCAACCAAGTGGGCAACACTAATATATTCTTCGGTAGTGTGCACCTTCTGCATACCGATTCCCAAAACTACCGTGGCAATACCCCGGTGATTAAAAATATTGGCGTCGCTGCCGCCTCCCGTTTTTTCCAGTCTGGGATTAAACCCCAGGTTTTCGGCGGCTTTAAAGGCAATTCTTACCGGGAGCGCATCCTTATCCAGGTTGAACTCCGGGTAAACTGTTTCCACTCCAATATCAGCCCGGGCACCAAACTTTGAAGCCGCTTCCCTGACAGCCCGGCACATATGTGCTGTCTGTACTTTGAGTTTCCTGCCGTCCAGACTTCTGGACTCCCCTTGAATATTTACGCTGTCAGGAACTATATTGATTGCTTTACCTCCGGAAACGATACCAATGTTAGCAGTAGTTTCGTGGTCAATCCGGCCCAATTTCATTTTGGCTATGGCGTGAGAAGCCACCTGAACGGCATTCACCCCGTCTTCCGGGCTAATTCCTGAATGGGCGGCTCTCCCGGTAATGGTAGCCCCAATCCGGTTCTGAGATGCCGCTCTGGTAATGATAGTTCCCGGCGGACCGTCACTGTCAAGGACAAAACCGTTTTCAGCGTTAATTAAATCAAAATTGAGGTTCTTAGCGCCAAAAAGTCCTCCCTCTTCCCAAATGGTCAAAACCACTTCCAGGCCGCCGTGTTCTATATGCTGCCCGCGCACTATCCTTAACGCTTCCAGAATAGCTGCTATTGCCGCCTTATCATCAGCACCAAGCACCGTATCACCGGATGACTTGATCACCCCGTTTTCCAACAATGGCTTAACTCCCCGTCCCGGCTCAACAGTATCCATGTGTGCACATAACAACAACAACGGTCCCTTGCCGTTTGCCGGCAATTTAGCAATAACATTACCCGTATCAGAACCAACCTCCCGGCCGGCATTATCTTCCCGCACCTCCAGACCCAGTAAGGAAAGCTTGTTTTTTAACCGGTCGGCCACCTCTCGTTCTTTACCGGATACACTATCTATCCGGACCAGTTCCAAAAAATCCTCGACTACCCGGCCGGGATCAACCATACTGCACCACCTTATCATAAAAATATTCTTTGATAAGTTTATTCTTTCACTGTTGTTTTATACTCCTGCGCCAGTTCTACGCCTCTCTTCAAAGCCCTGACATTTACCGGAATCATTTTATGATGCCGTTCCGGCAAAACGATTCTCAATGCATTCTCTACTGCTTTAATGGACACGATACCAGTCAACTCCAAAAGGGCTCCAAGAATAATATTGTTGGCAACTCTGTTGTCCCCCAAATTCTCCGCCTCGATATTGGCATATACCGGTACCGTCCGGACATCTTTCCTTTTCACGGGAACATCCACCAAGGAACGGTTGATAACCACCAAACCACCTGAAACCACTGTATTTTCATATTTCTCCAGGGACGAATTATTCATTGCCACCAATACGGTCGGTTCGGTTACTATGGGACAGCTAATTTGACGGTCCGAAATCGACACTCCGCAGTTCGCCATCCCACCCCGTTTTTGCACCCCGTAAAAGGGCACGTAGGAAACAAATTTTCCTTCCGCCAAACCCGCATGCGCCAAAAGTTGACCGGTGGAAAGCGCACCCTGGCCGCCGAATCCGGCAATGTAGAACTCTTCTAACATTAAACCACCCCCGCAGGCGACTTGTATTCACCAAGGGGATAATAAGGAATCATCTTTTCCTCCAGCCATTGTACCGCTTCAACCGGTGACAGGCCCCAGTTTGTGGGACATGTAGACAGCACTTCCACCAGTGAGAAACCCAACCCCTTGATCTGAATTTCAAAAGCTTTTTTAATAGTTTTTTTAGCTTTAAGGATCGATTTGGGATTATGCACCGCCACCCTTGCCGCATAAGCCGTTCCTTCCAAAGATGTCAGCATTTCACATACCCTTAACGGAAGACCGTTGATTGTCTCGTCCCTACCGTAAGGAGTGGTTTTTGTTTTTTGCCCCAGCAGGGTGGTCGGGGCCATCTGCCCGCCGGTCATACCATAAACAGCGTTATTAATATAAATAACCGTGACTTTTTCGCCCCTGGCCGCCGTATGCACAAATTCACCCGTGCCAATTGCGGCCAGGTCACCGTCCCCCTGGTAAGTAAAAACCACGCGCCCGGGTAAAACCCTCTTGATTCCCGTAGCTACAGCCGGTGCTCTACCATGAGAAGCCTGGAACATATCTATATCAAAATAATCCATGGTGAAAACGGAACACCCCACCGACCCGACCCCTATTACCGTATCCTGAATCCCTAACTCATCGATTACCTCTGTAACCAGCCGGTGGGTAATACCGTGAGTGCAGCCGGGACAGTAATGAAAGGGCATATCCTTTAAAGATTTTGGTCTGGAAAACACTTTTATCACCTGACCGCACCCCCGTAATACAATCTCTTTACTTCTTCCAGAACATCCCCGGCAGCGGGCACCATGCCCCCCAGCCGGCCATAATGATGGACAGGCGCTTTGCCGTTTACCGCCAGCCTTACATCTTCCACCATTTGGCCAGCATTCATTTCCACAGTTAAAAAACATTTTGCCTGAACAGCTGCTTTTTCAAAACCTCCGGAAGGGAAGGGCCAAAGAGTTACCGGTCTGATTAATCCTGCCGGAATACCTTGTGCGCGGGCTTTTTCTACTACCGCCCGGCAAATTCTTGATGCCGTACCAAAGGCAACCAGAATTAATTCTGCCCCTTCCAGCGAATACCCTTCATAAACCGGTTCATTTTGCTCTATTTCGAAATATTTTTTCTGCAGCCTGATATTAACCTTTTCCATTTCCTCGGGGATTACGAAACAAGAATTAATTACGTTCTTACCTTCGTGATCAATCTTACCGGAAGCGGCCCACGGTTTTTGCGGTATTTCAACTTCAAATTCTTCTTCTAGATCAACCGGCTCCATCATCTGCCCCATAATACCGTCTGTCAATAAGATTACCGGATTCCGATATTTATCCGCCAGCTCGAAAGCTTTTTTCATCATATTAAAAAGCTCCTGCACTGAATTCGGCGCCAAGGCAATTAAACGGTAGTCGCCGTGCCCGCCGCCTTTTGTTGCCTGAAAATAATCAGACTGGGACGGCGCGATATTTCCTAATCCGGGACCGCCGCGCATCATATTAACAATGACACTGGGAAGTTCGGCACCTGCCAGGTACGACAAACCTTCCTGCATCAAACTGATTCCCGGCCCGGAGGAGGAAGTCATTACCCTGGCTCCGACCCCCGCGGCTCCGTAGACCATGTTTATTGAAGCCACCTCACTCTCAGCCTGTAAATACAGGCCCCCTACCTCCGGCAATCTTTTAGCCAGATAATGAGTAAGTTCACTCTGAGGAGTAATCGGATATCCGAAAAAATAACGGCATCCGGCACGAACCGCACCTTCACCGATGGCTTCATTTCCTTTCATCAATATCCTGCTCAAACCACCTTCTCCTCTCTTTCCACTTCAATAACCAGATCGGGACATACTATGGCACATAAAGTGCATCCCGTACACTTTTCTTTTGCTTTTATTATTGCGGGATGATAACCCATTTCATTGATCTCATCCGACATTACGATGATACCCCGAGGGCAAACCGCACTGCACAACCGGCAACCCTTACAGCGGTCCTGCCTGAAAGTAATCCTGGCCAAATACTATTTCCCTCCTATGTTGCAAATCACTAACCACTGCTTAATCTTCGACGTTATTTTTAAAAATTCCTTTTTAAAATATTAACCCCCCACCGAATAACCCGGTAGGGGGTTAATATTTTTAACTTACCTTTGTTTCTATCCTTAATTTATCGGCCACCATAGCAATAAACTCGCTGTTGGTGGGTTTCCCGCGCTCCAAATTAATGGTGTAACCGAAAAATTTAGTCATCATATCGACATTACCCCGGTCCCAGGCAAGCTCAATAGCGTGCCTTATGGCCCGTTCCACCCTGCTCGGTGTCGTGCGGAATTTTTGTGCAATCATGGGATAAAGTTCCTTGGTTACCGCTCCCAACAGATTAACATCATTGATAACCATTAAAATAGCATCTCTCAAGTAATGATAGCCTTTAATATGTGCCGGGACACCCATCTCGTGAATAATATTGGTTACGGCCACATCTAAATTTTTCGGTTTTGTGTGGTTAATGTATTCAGCAGATACATTAACCCCTTCTGCAAGCTGGCGGATCCGGTTGGCTAGAATATTAAAATCAAAGGGTTTTAATATATAATAATGCGCCCCCAGTTCGACGGCTCTTTGGGTCACACTTTCCTGACCGAAAGCTGTCAGCATAATCACCTTGGGTTTATTGCCTTGACTAGAGGTTAAAAGTTTTTCCAACACCCCGATACCGTCAAGGTGGGGCATGATAATATCTAAAACCACAACATCGGGGTTACCTTCTTTGATCAGCTCGAGTGCTTCCAGCCCGTTATAGGCTATACCGATAAGATTAAAATCTTCTTGTTGGTTAATAAATTCTTTCAATAATTCACAAAAATCCC
Source organism: uncultured Pelotomaculum sp. (assembly GCA_964413055.1). Classification (GTDB taxonomy): domain Bacteria; phylum Bacillota; class Desulfotomaculia; order Desulfotomaculales; family Pelotomaculaceae; genus UBA3102. Next base: position 24,283 of record CAYPRB010000011.1, read on the forward strand.
TGTTGTCATCTGCTATTAAAAGCCTAATAGCTTTCCCTGACATAAAAGATCCCGCCTCCTATTTTTTTATATTTTCTAATTTTTTCTAATTTCTACTTAAAAACCATTTCGACGAATAAAAAAAAAGTCCTTCCAAATATCAATTAAAAATTTAAAAAATGGTAAAAATTAAATAAGTTTACAGATATTGTTTATATTAACTTGCAACTTTTTGTGGTTTTATATTTTTCTTTTTATTTTTCATAATTTCAGATTCAATTAACATCCATTCCAACGGCACACCGTAACCTCTTACGGGATCATTAACAAAAACGTGCGTCACGGCACCAACCAGTTTATGGTTTTGTATGATCGGACTTCCGCTCATACCCTGGACTATACCACCCGCTAGGTCTAAAAGCCGCGGGTCAGTAATTTTAATCACCATTCCTTTTCCGTCTTCCCTGCCATTAAGATTTATTCTAGTGATTTCTATACTGAATTTTTCCACCCTCTCCCCTTTAAGCACCGTTAAAACTTCCGCTGGTCCTTCATATATATCTTCAGCCGCGGCTACTTTTAACGGTTGATCAAAAAGTTGATTTTTAAGCGGTCCCTGGAGTACTCCGAAAATGCCGAAGCGCGTATTTTCTTCTATAGTCCCGTTTAAAATTGCCCCGTCTTGCAAGATTCCTATTTTTTCTCCCGGACGCCCTCGCTTACCGCGATATATCCCCTGAACATTTGTTCCGATAATTTTACCGCCGTAAAATTCAAGCGGCTTTTCCTGACTGCCGGCGCTATTCAGATCGGTAATGATATGACCTAAAGCACCAAAAAACAAATTTTCAGGCTCATAAAAAGTCAGCGTGCCTATTCCGGCAGCAAAATCCTTGATTGTTAATCCCAGCCGGTAACCCAGTTCTTTCCTGCAATAAACCGGATTTATCCTGGTAAAGAAAACATCCCTACCCCGTTTCACTTCCAGCAAAGCATGGCATCCGGACATTCCGGCCTTTGTTACCAGTTCCCTGAATTGATTTTCATTAATTACTGCAACGTTATTTATTTTTACAATAATGTCTCCCGGTTTGATACCTGTACCTGCCGCCGGGTATGTTTTTTTACCTGCTTCCGTTAATACTACAGAAGATTGTCCTGTCACGACCACCCCTTTCGATGCCAGTAAAACACCGATTGACTGTCCACCGGGAATAAGCCTCACTTGTAAATTACTAAGATTATCATTTAAGTCTTTGCGGGTAAAATCAAATAAACTTTGTTTTAGCGGTTTTTCAATTGCAGTCATATATTTTTCAGGCGGTATATTGATATTTTGTGCTTGACAACTAAGAATTCCGGATAAAAACATTAAAATTCCCAATAAAAAACCGCATGCTTTCCGCTTCAAGCATCACCCCTCCAGTATTTGTGTCACCCCACCCCCAACTTTTCAAGGCATAATTAATCCATGAAAACCAAAGAAATACAAAATTACGTGAAGAAATACAGTGTTATATTAAGATAACCTTAATATATCGCCAATATAACGCTTAAATATGCCCATACTTGCCAATACGCTATTTTATTGATTTTTTTCGATCTGTAAGTTATTTGCTTTTTAGACAAAAAAACCGTGCTTAATAAATCAGCACGGCACAAATTTTTTTTAATTCACTTTACTAACCAACTAGCTTTCAGACGCCGCCCGCAGCATTTGACCGGCATGTTCAAGAGTGATCTCAGTCACTTTTTTACCCCCCAACATTCTGGCCAACTCCTGCAGCCTTCCTTGAGCATCCAAAAGCTCTACCCTGGTCAAGGTCCGCTCTCCTTTAATTTCTTTGACTACACGGTAGTGCGCCCCGGCATAACTGGCTACTTGCGGGGAATGAGTGACGCAAATTACCTGACGCCGCTTACCCAAATGGGCCATTTTTTCGGCTACCGCCTGAAGTGCCCGGCCCCCCACGCCTGTATCAGCTTCGTCAAAAACCAAAACCGGCAGATCGTCGGAATCGGCGAGCAATACTTTCAATGCCAACATAATTCTGGTAATTTCTCCGCCGGATGCAATTTTAGACAGGGGCCTCAAAGGCTCCCCGGGGTTTGGTGCAATCAAAAACTCTACCCGCTCGGCTCCGTTCCGGGATGGCTCTTCGATACCGGAAAAGAAAACTTTGAATTTTACGCCCCCCATTTCCAGGGAAAGCAATTCACTGGTAACCGCTTTTTCAAGAGCTTCCGCCGCTTCCTGGCGGGTATTACTTAAAAGAGCAGCTGTCCGGACATAAGCCTCCTCTAATTCTGCTAACTCCCTGCCGGCAACTTCCTTTAATCTAGAATGATCCTCCAAGGAATCCAGTTCATCACGGGCATGCTCTAGATATTTCAGTATTTCAGAAAGAGTGGCCCCGTACTTTTTTTTGAGCTTTCCTATCTGCTCCAGCCTCTCTTCCACTGCCTCCAACCTTTGAGGATTACTTTCTATCCCGTTCCGGTAACCGGCCAACTCCCTTGCTGCGTCTTCCACTTGATAAAGGGCACTTTCCAGCACTGTTAATACCTTCCCCACCCTCTTATCCAATTTATCTAAACTTTTCAATGCATTTACAGCACCGGCCATAAGTTCCACTACCGGTACACAGTCGTTATCCCCTTCATAAATCATCGCATAAGCACGGGCAGCCAGCAAGGCAATATTTTCTGAATTAACCAGCATATTTTTCTCGCTGGTCAATTCCTCGTCCTCGCCCGGCATAAGACCAGCCTGCGCAATCTCTTCGATCTGGTAATTTAGTATTTCAATCCTTTTTTCTCTTTCTGCCGCATGCTTATCAAATATTTGAAAATTATCGCGTGCATTTTTCCAACTTAAAAATATTGTATTAACCTGATCCAATTTGTCTAGCAGTTTTGCCCCTCCGAACCGGTCCAGAAGCAGACGGTGTTTATTCTGGTCAAGAAGCGAACTTTGATCGTGCTGCAGGTGCATATCCACCAGGTTTTTACCAATGTTTCTGAAAAGCGCCAGCGGTGTTACCTGGCCGTTAATCCGGCAAATATTTTTTCCGGTCCGGGAAATATCCCGCGACAGAACCAATACGCCGTCTTCCGGCCGTTCAATTCCTTGCGCTTCCAGTAACGAACCAAAATAATTAATACCGCTCACATCAAAAGCAGCCTGAATGATTGCTTTTTTTGCCCCGGCACGGATCTGGTCCGTATGGGCACGTCCTCCCAGGGCTAATTGCAGGGCATCAATAATAATGGACTTTCCAGCACCTGTTTCGCCGGTAAGAACATTTAAACCGGTTTGAAATTCCGTCTCTAAGCGATCAATAATACCATAATTTTTAATAAAAATATGTAATAACATAACTTTCACCCTTTATTCAGGTCCTCAAACCTCTTAAAAACAACAGGGGCCGACTGCTTGGACTTGACTACCACCAATATGGTATCATCACCGCCAACCGTACCTAAGATTTCATCCCAGCCAGCCTGATCGGCAGCTGAAGCCAAAGCCTGCGCACCACCGGGATGAGTTTTTATAATTAACAAATTTTCACTGATATCCATTGCGATTACTGAATCCCGAAATAATCTTTTTAATCGTGCCTCGCTCTGAAAAACGGGTGGTTCAGCACGGGAAGCGTAGCGAAACAAATTGTTCTTATCCGGCACCTTTACCAATCCAAGCTCCTTGATGTCTCTTGAAACCGTTGCCTGGGTTACCTCAAAACCACTTTCTCTCAGGGAAATTGCGAGCTCTTCCTGTGTTTCTACCGGTTGGCTCTTAATTATTTCAAGAATTTTGTGCTGCCGTCTGGCTTTCATTGGAAGCACCTGCCTTTTCGATAATGATCACTACCGGTGCGTTAGCGGTCCGATTTAAAAATTCGATCTTAACGACCTGATAACTATCCCCGGCAAGGTTAGACGTCAGACCTGCCACCTGCTCATACTCCTCCCTGCCGCCGGGATGACCGGTATAAATAACCATTCCAATCCTCCCCCCGGGTCTAAGCAAGTTCAGTGCCGATCTCAGGGCTTCGACAGTTGTACCGGGACGGGTAACCAGCTTATGGGAACCCCCGGGCAGGTAACCCAGATTAAAAACAACAGCATCAACCGGACCGGGCACTATCCTTTCCATTACCTCATGACCGGCATTAACAAGAAATACTCTATCCGCGAAACCTTCCTTCTCCAGTAATATCCTTGTCTTCTGTAGAGCCTCTTCCTGTATATCAAAAGCGTAAACCCTACCGCCGGGACCAACCAACCGGACCAAAAAAAGAGTGTCGTTGCCATTACCTGCCGTAGCATCCACTGCAACTCCACCTGCTCTGACCGATTCCGATAGCAATAATTGTGACAGATATACCGCGCTACCCAGTCCTATACGCATTATGGTTCCGGACTCCTTCTGCCATTTTTCTTCCTAGAACCTCAAAAAAACTCCTGCCTTTCAACCGTATCAATCTGGCTTTCCACGGGGCCTGCTTAATTATAACCTCGTCTTTCCGTTGCAGGTCGAACCCCAACTGCCCGTCCATAGTAAGCATAAAATATCCCTGGCTTGAATCAATTACTACCTTAATGATACTGTCCGGAGCGATGACTAAAGGGCGCGCACCAAGTGAATGCGGGCAAATAGGGGTCAGGAGCATAACTTCCAGTTCAGGTGTTACCAGGGGACCGCCGGCAGAAAGGGAATATGCCGTTGAACCGGTGGGGCTGGCAACAATCAATCCGTCCGCATGATAGGTATCAATATATTCATCATTTATGCTGGTTTCCAGGTGAATCATTCTGGCAAACGCACCTTTACTTATAACGGCATCATTTAGACCGGCCAGGCGTTTAACAACTTCTCCCTGTCTGTATACTAAGGCTTCCAGCATCATACGTTCTTCGATGTGATAATGTCCGTATAATAATTTTTCCAAACAAACATTCACTTCAGGCACATCTATTTCAGTAAGAAAACCCAGGTGGCCAAGATTTATCCCTATAATCGGCGCACCCGTTCCGGCAACTTTACGCGCTGTCCGCAAAAGGGTTCCGTCCCCGCCGAAAACAATCATACACTGGGCGTTTTCCACAATATAATTTTCAGAAGCGCCATCTCTTGACAGACTCAGAAGGTGCACCACATTTTGGTCAATTAAAACTTCACATCCCCTGTCTTCGAGCCAGCACACCACTTGTTCTACAAGTTCATAGACTCCTTTTTTCTCCTGGTTTACTACCAACCCGAAAGTTTTCACGCCAAGACCCCCATAATTTACCGGTAAAGTACGTACTTACCACGTTAAACCAACGGTCTGCTTTTTTTATTTCAATTCGGCATGCGCTTTTTCGACCACCGCTGCGGCATTAATATCTATTTTTTGATTCCATGACTTTTTAAAACAGACCAAATATTCAATATTTCCTTTCGGACCGGTTAACGGTGAATAATCAACACCCGTTAAAATCCAGCCCATCTCCGAAATATATTCAATGATTTGTAAAAGTACCTCTACGTGGACTGACTTTTCCCGCACCACGCCTTTTTTGCCGACTTGTTCACGTCCGGCTTCAAATTGCGGTTTGACCAGAGCAACACCCGACGCACCAGGCACAGTCAGGTCATTCAACCTCGGCAGAACCTTTTGTAACGAAATAAATGAGACATCAATTACGGCAAAATCAGGGATGATTGGGAAAGTATCACGGGTAAGATAACGGATATTAGTACGTTCCAATACTACTACCCGCGGGTCGTTCCTTAACTGCCAGGCAAGCTGTCCATAGCCCACGTCCACCGCGTAAACCAATTTGGCGCCATGTTTCAAAGCGCAATCGGTAAATCCTCCGGTTGAAGCACCAACATCCAAAACCACCCGGTCTTTTAAGTCAAGGCCGAAAACCTGGAGCGCTTTTTCCAGCTTTAATCCGCCGCGGCTTACATAGGTTACGGGATTACCCTTTAAATCAATGTTGTCTTCGGCACTAATCATCAAGCCGGGCTTATCAGCCCTTTTCCCGTTAACAAATACCAGTCCTGCCATAATAGTGGCCCGGGCCTTTTCACGACTCGGGCAATATCCTTCTCCGGCCAGCCGGACATCCAATCTCTGCTTTTTTCGGAACAATCAACCCACCACCCTGATTCCTTTGGCCGGTGCAATTTAAACCAGTGTATCGCTTGTAACCACTCTGAGCTTGGTATATCGTTTTTTGGGCATCAGCCTGTCCACAACCACTTTCACTATCTGTTCTACCGTAAGGCCGTACTTATTCATAAGCAAAGGAGGTTTGCCGTGTTCCACAAAAGTATCCGGAATCCCGGCACATCGCACCCTGGTATTATTCAGTCCGGCATCATGCAACAATTCCAGAACGGCACTGCCAAACCCACCCTGCAGGACGTGTTCTTCAATAGTTATAATCCTACCGGTCCGTTCGGCAAAATGCAAAATAAGCTCCCGGTCTAAAGGCTTGACAAATCTGGCATTAACTACTGTTGACTTAATTCCCAGACCGGCTAAATCTTGTGCCGCTTTTTCAGCTAAACAAACCATACTCCCCAGGGCCAGCAAGGTAACGTCCTTTCCTTCCCGCAACACCTCCGCCTTTCCTATCGGTATGGTTTTAAAATCATGGTCCATCTCGCTTCCAACCCCTACACCACGCGGATAACGCACGGCAGAGGGACCGGGGTGTCTTACCGCTGCAGCCAACATGTGTTGAAGTTCATTCTCATCCTTGGGTGCCATAACCACCATGCCGGGAAGCGGCCTCAAATAGGCAATATCAAAGAGTCCTTGGTGGGTTGCGCCGTCATCCCCCACGATGCCCGCCCGGTCAACCGCAAAAGTTACGGGAAGTTTTTGGAGGCAAACATCGTGCAGTATTTGGTCATAAGCACGCTGCAAAAAGGTTGAATAAACCGCCACCACCGGGTGATACCCCCCCACAGCCATTCCGGCAGCAAGCGTAACCGCATGCTGTTCGGCGATACCGACGTCAAAGAAGCGCTCCGGGTAAAGACGGGCAAAGTTTTCCAACCCGGTACCTCCTTGCATCGCTGCCGTAACCGCCACGATATTCTGGTTAGTCCGGGCCAGTTTGGATAACGTACGACCGAATACATCAGTATATGAAGGAATATTACTTTTCTTTATAACTTCTCCGCTATTAATATTAAAAGCCCCTATTCCGTGAAACTTGTCGGGGTTTTTTTCGGCCGGGCGATACCCTCTACCTTTTTTAGTTAGTACGTGCACTAAAACAGGTCCTTTTAAAGATTTGGCCTGCTGTAATATTTTAGTTACCGCTTTTAAGTCATGACCGTCAACCGGACCCAGGTAAACAAAACCCAGTTCTTCAAAAATCATACCGGGGACCACCAGATATTTCAGGCTGTCTTTCACCTTTTCCCCAAGCCGCAACAGGGTTGACCCAATGGGAATTTTACGTAATAACTGTTCCAACTCTTCCTTACCCCGGGAATACATAGGGTCGGTTCTCAATCTGGTCAAATAGCCGGACATGGCCCCGACATTTTGAGTAATAGACATTTCATTATCGTTAAGGATTACAATCAAATTTTTTTTAAGGTGCCCGGCATGGTTAAGCGCCTCAAATGACATCCCCCCGGTCATGGCCCCGTCTCCAATCACTGCCACCACCGAATATGCTTCGTTTTTTAAATCCCGCGCCACAGCCATCCCCAGAGCCGCAGAAATAGAAGTACTGCTGTGTCCCGTACCAAAGGGGTCGTATTCGCTTTCACCGGGTTGCGGAAAACCGCTTAAACCTCTGAACTGGCGAAGGGTACAGAAATGTTCCCGCCTTCCGGTAATCAACTTATGGGCATAACTCTGGTGTCCCACGTCCCAAATAATTTTGTCCAAAGGAGTATTAAAAACCCGGTGTAAAGCCAAGGTCAGTTCCACAACCCCTAAACTGGGTGCAATATGTCCTCCCGTCCGGGCTACAGTATTAATAATTTCCCAGCGTATTTCACCAGCCAGTTCATTTAATTCCACAAAAGTCATCGTGCGAATATCTCTTGGAGCATGCACCTTTTCCAGCAGCTTTCCCACGATTCACCCAACCCTCCTGTTTTTGGAAGAACCACGCCGCTTCTGAAACGGCTTGAATCCGGTTATATCCTCTATTTTAGCTAAAGCCCTTCCGGTAAAAAATATTATGTCATCAGGATGTTTTAAGGCTATTTTTTTCCCCGCCGCCTTACTAGAAACAATCACCGCGGCAATTAATGCGGTGATAAAAACATTTAGCCAGAACTTGCTTACTTCAGGCTCCAACAACATTATTTGAACCACAATTGATATCCCCAGGGCACCTCCGACGGTAGTGGTAATGTCACCTATGACATCATTGGCAAGATTGGCTACCCGGTCAGCATTATGGACTAACCGAAGTCCCTGCACCGCACCGGGAATCCGCTTAGCTGCCTTGGCATTGAAAGGAGCATGTGTGGCAGCAGTAACTGCGGTACCTATAATATCTGAAACCGTATTTATAATAATAATTATGGTTAAAAAAACACATGATAAGAATATACTATTTAACCTCGAAGCAAAAGTTTCAGAAAGATAGGTGAAACCCACAGCCAGAAAAAATGAACCTACTCCTACAAAAAATATATATCTACTGGAAACAGTAGATTTATTATTACCCAAAAAAAGTCACCTCATACCGAACTGTCAAAAAAAGGGTATACAAAAATCCAATTAGATCAATAAGTGACAACAGGCCGGGTAAATATTGCGGCTTAGGTCCAGCAGGTTTTCCCAAACGGCTGCCGGCTGTCGCCAAACCGGCGGTTTCCCTTTAAAGCCGTTCCCGACCGTCACCGGATACGGAGCTGGATTACCACTTAGTCCACACTTTAATCCCCGGCCTGTCACGGCACATCTCGTACAGCCTAGGAGTTTTCCTCGACAGCATTACCTTTTCTAGCCTCTTTTGCAATATGGGTTTCAATCAACAAACTAGCCGCACACGGGCCCATGCCGGCTGCTTGTAAAACCGGAAATCCACCCATACCACTCAAGGCAGGCTACACTACACGCAGCTTCAACCACGTGCAGGTTCCACCCCAAGCCATAGTTGACCACATCTAATTGTCAGATATGGCTGCCCACGTACTTAGGTCTCCACGGGGGTGGGGTCAACGCCCACATGCCATTGCAGGTTGCCCCACCCCCTTAACTTCCAGTACCGACCCCTGACTGGGCGTCAATAGCCAGCACCAGAAACTTCATCGATGTGCCCTTGACGGATTTTTAGCCCCGCCTTCAAAAAGGTTCCACTGACTAGGATACTGTGTCACTTATTAAAGAAACATATTCAATATATTATTATAACACATACAATATTTGCATTACAAATACTGTGAAAGCTCTTATTATCTTTACAGGACTAAAATATTTAATTTTTTGTAATTATTCATAAAAAACCTTCTAAAATTAGTGGTCACGGTGAATAACAAAATCAACCAAGGCTCTTAAAAAATCCGCCTTCCGATCGAAACACCGCAACGCTTCCTGAGCTTTTTCAGCAGCCTGAAACGCTTTTTGCCTGGAATTTTCCAATCCGTAGAAAGTGGGGTAGGTCAGTTTCTCGTTTTTGGTATCACTACCTACCGGCTTGCCGAGCTTTTTCTCGTCACCTTCAATATCAAGAATATCATCTTTGATTTGAAACGCCAACCCCAGGTTTTCTGCATATGCAGTAAGGCAATCAAGCTGTTTTTCACTTGCCCCGGCAAGTATCGCTCCTATCCGGACCGAAACCCGGTATAAAGCACCGGTTTTATGCCGGTGGATATATTCAAGAACTTCCTCACCGCATGATTCCCCCGTGAAACACGTGTCCACTACCTGCCCTCCGACCAATCCGAAAGTCCCGGCTCCTGCCGCTAATTCATTAATTACTTTTAATACCTTCTCCGGACGGAAGGATTCCATCTCGGTTAAAAGTTTAAAAGCCAAAGTCAGGAGAGCATCACCGGCCAGTATGGCTAATGCCTCCCCGTATACCTTATGATTGGTAAGCTTACCTCTGCGGTAATCGTCATCATCCATGGCCGGCAGGTCATCGTGAATAAGGGAATAAACATGTACTAATTCAACTGCGCAGGCAGCAGGCAACACCTCGGCAACCTTGCCCCCCACCGTCTCTGCCCCGGCAATTACCAGAGCAGGCCGAAGCCTTTTCCCTCCACCCATGACACTGTAACGCATGGCCTGGTGAATGGAAGGCGGGTAGGAATCGGGCGAAGGCAGCATACTTTCCAGCATAGCTTCCACCAAACGGGCCTTATTTTTCAACTCTTCTTTAAAGTTCACTGCCGGAATCCTCCCCGGTAACAGCAAAAGATGTTGCTCCTCTTAATTCTATACCATCCCGGGCATCGGTGGCCAGAATGGAAATGCGTTGTTCGGCATCTTCCAGATGCCGGTTGCAAATTTTTGATAATTTTATGCCTTCCGCAAATAGCTCCAGTGCCCCCTCCAGGGACAACCTGCCGTCTTCCAGTTTCTGCACCACGTTTTCCAACCGGGAAAGCGCCTCTTCAAAACTGATTGGTTTATTTTTATTTCCCTTCGGCATAAATTTCCTCTCCCGTCATTTTTCTTTGCGTTACATAATATAGTAACGCAAAAATAATATTGCTTAAACACCACACATTTAACATAAACCACAAAAAACCGCTTGATGACGATATGTAAATCTACTCTATATTCTCCGCTGCACTTCGGTCAAGGCCTTTTCCCTCAAATACCCGGCTTCTGAAATCATGTCCTCCTTCTCGGCAACAACTTTATTTACGTATTTCTGGTCTTTAATCATCGGAAGGTTGATATCCACGTTCAGGAGAACGCTTTTTAAGGCTGCGTCGGCCAAAAGGGCTGCTACACCCGCATCACTGACAGCCATTTTATTGCCGGCAACGGATAACCGTTCTGCGATATGTAATACCTTTAAGCATAACCGTGCAATTTCAATCGGGGTATCCGTAGCCTCCTGGAGAGCTTTTTGGATCGCGTTTTCCCGGGCAACCTTCTCTGTCCCGGTATTCCCCTTCAGCCGGTAAGCCTTCATAAAATTATTAAATACCGCCATGTCGGCTTCCACTAATTCCTCTAAATTTTTAATTAATTCATTAATCTCTTTCAGACTTTCATCAATTTGAGGAGCAACATCTTTATATTTTTCTTTTCCCAGGGTCAAATTAGCTACCATTGAAGCCATGGCCAATCCAAAACAGGCCACAATTGCTGAAACACTGCCACCCCCCGGTGTCGGCGACTTTGAAGCTGAAACCTCAATCACCTCGCGCAGGCTTTTTTCAAAAAGCTTACTCATCAAAACCACCCCTGCTGCAACTTAATGGCCTTAAGCAAGTTCTTATGAATTAATGCGGTGGTCATACTACCGACGCCACCCGGTACGGGTGAAACCGCAGCGGCAATCTTTACCACCTCTTTGAAATCGACATCGCCACAAATACCACCGTCATCCGTCTCATTTATGCCGGCATCAATTACAATGGCACCAGGTTTAACCATGTCAACGGTAATCATCCCGGCCCTTCCGGCGGCAGCTATAAGGATGTCCGCCTGCCGGGTGTGATAAGCCAGGTTTCCAGTCCTGGTATGGCAAACGGTAACGGTGGCATTCTGGTTGAGCATCATAAATATGAGCGGTTTGCCGACAGATTCACCCCGGCCAACCAGAACCGCGTGTTTACCACTAATTTCTATCCCGTTACGTAGCATAATTTCAATACATCCCATGGGCGTGGTAGGGAAAAGCCCCTCGCTGTTACTTAAGATATAGCCGCGGTTAATCGGATGTACCCCGTCTACATCCTTGAGCGGTGAAACCGTTTCCATCACCCTCTGCTGGTTAAACCCCTTCGGCAGAGGCAACTCTACCAAAATTCCTTTTACTTCACTATCCCGGTTAAGCCTCTCCAGCAATGCAACAACCTCTTCTTCACGTGCGGTTTCCGGTAAAGCAAACAATTCAAAATCCACGTCTACCTTGCCGCAAGATTTTTCTATCGTCCGGGAATAAAGTACTGAAGCCGGATCTTCCCCCACCAGAACCACGGCAAGTTTGGGAATGATACCTTTTCCCCTGAGCCGGGCCACTTCTGTCTTTACACCTTCCCTGATTGCTGCGGCCACCTTTTTTCCGTCAATAACCACAGTCATAATATCCAACCTCTTTCTTAGCATGTCATCTTATCTTCCACAGTACAACGGAGCACCCCCTGGTGCAGGCGCAGCAACAACTTTTCACCGGTCACAACCGTTTGAGCATCACTGACAACCTGCCCCCCATCCCAGCGGGTACATATACTGTACCCCCTGGCCAGGGTGGATAACGGACTCAATACCTGCATCCGGCCCGCCAACACCGCCAAGCGGTTTTTTTCGCGATCCACGGTGCTGCTTATTCCCTGGATTAATGAATGATGCAGCATATCAAGAGCCTGCCTTTTCTCACTACAAACAACATCAACCGGCCGGGTGAAAATCCGGCCGGAAACACAGGAAAAGAACCTTTGCCTGCCCTCTTCCACCTTCTGATTCATTATTCCTGAAAGCCTGGCTGACAGCGCATTAAGATGCTTTATGATTTCTTTTTTATCAGGAACAGCCATTTCTGCTGCAGCGGACGGAGTTGCCGCCCTGGCATCGGCTGCAAAGTCAGCGATAGTAAAATCGTTTTCATGCCCCACGGCAGAAATAACTGGAATTCTTGATTGAAAAATACTGCGCGCGACCACTTCAGTATTAAAAGCCCAGAGTTCTTCCAGGGAACCGCCTCCCCGGCCGACTATGATTAATTCCACATCGTCAAGCCGGTTTAACAGCTGCAACCCCCGGGCCACAGCCGGAGGTGCTTCTTGACCCTGTACAGGCACGGGTGCCAGGATGATCTCACGCCCCGGCCAGCGGCGCCTGATTATTTCCAGCATATCTCTGACGGCCGCGCCGGTAGGTGAGGTAACAATCCCGATTCTACGCGGCAGGAACGGCAATGGTTTTTTATGTTTTTTATCGAACAGACCTTCACGCTGCAATTTTTCTTTCAACTGCTCAAACGCCAGGTAAAGCGCGCCGGTGCCCTCGGCCTCCATTTCCCCGGCATAAAGCTGATATGTTCCGTCCCTTTCATATACCGAAACGTAACCACGCACAGTAACTGCCATGCCGTTTTCCGGGCGGAAAAGTAGCCGCCGGCTTTTAGACCGGAACATAACCACCTTCAGGCAGCTGCGGTGATCCTTTAAAGTAAAGTAACAGTGTCCGGAAGCAGCAGCTTTAAAGTTCGATATTTCACCGCTGACCCATACGTTGGCCAGGACGTAATCTTTATCGATTAACTCTTTAACATGCCTGGTTAGTTCAGATACGGTTATTATGCGCATCTTCAAACTCCCGTTAGTAATATAAGCATACTACTCCGTGTTTTGACCCGACAAGTAAGCGTGGATTGCATTCGCCGCCTTGCGGCCGGCACCCATGGCCAGTATCACCGTAGCCGCACCGCTCACCACGTCACCACCGGCAAAAACTCCCGGCTTGGAGGTTGCGCCCGTTTCCGCATCGGCAATAATATTGCCCCGTTTAGAGCAAGCCAAATCAGTGGTAGTCCTGGACACCAACGGGTTTGGCCCCTGACCGATTGCCACCACCACGGTATCCACTTTAATGACAAATTCCGAACCCTTGATGGGAACCGGCCTGCGGCGCCCGGAATCGTCCGGCGCACCCAGTTCGTAACGCAAACATTCCATACCCGTTACCCAATAATCGTCATTGTATAAAATCCTGGTCGGACTGGTCAAAAACTGGAATTTGACCCCTTCCTCTTCGGCATGTTCAATTTCCTCGTTACGGGCCGGCAGCTCGGCTCTTGAACGCCGGTAGACGATCCATGACTCTTCAGCCCCAAGACGAAGTGCGGTGCGCGCCGAATCCATAGCCACGTTTCCGCCGCCAAGCACCGCCACTTTTCGGCCCACCCTGATGGGAGTGTCATAGTCGGGGAAAGAATAAGCCTTCATTAAATTAGTGCGGGTGAGAAATTCATTTGCTGAGTACACGCCGCAAGCATTTTCACCCGGTATTTTCATAAAATATGGGAGACCGGCACCGGTACCGATAAAGATGGCATCAAACCCGTCCTCTTTCAATTCGTCAACCGTCGCAAGTTTACCCACCACGGCGTTTACCTGGATTTCGACTCCTAGTTCCTTTAAATTCGCCACTTCTTTCTGAACCACTGCTTTCGGCAACCGGAATTCGGGAATACCGTACATCAAAACACCGCCGGCCACGTGTAGCGCTTCGAACACGGTCACTTGATGGCCTAATTTGGCCAAGTCGGCGGCGCAGGTCAGCCCTGCCGGGCCGGAACCCACCACCGCCACCCGCTTACCGGTAGGAACGGCAACCTTTTGAGGCACTGTACCGCGCTCCAATTCACGGTCTGCACAGAAACGTTCGATCCGGCCGATGGATACTGGTTGATACTTCTTACCCAAGGTGCAGTACTGCTCACACTGGTTCTCCTGGGGACATACCCGCCCACAAACGGCAGGCAGGGCATTTTTTTCCTTAATTTTTTTTATGGCTCCGGCAAAATCTTTCTGGGCGGCAAGCTTAATAAAAGCGGGTATATCAACCTCTACCGGGCAACCCCGGCAACACGGCGCCTGCTTACATTGCAGGCATCGTCCTGCCTCGACGGCAACAGTTTCCTCATCATACCCCAGCGCTACCTCAGCGAAATTTTTTATTCTCTGCTCCGGCTCCTGCACCGGCATATCAAATCGATTAGGACTCAAAGTTTTTTTATTCCCTGCGGTCATTATTTTCACCTCTACAACTGCCTTGACACCGGTGTCCGCCTTTACTTTCATTTAAGTATTTTTCCAGGGAAATTTTTTCCTGGGGCCGGTAAATAACCGCACGGCGCGCCATTTCGGCAAAATCTACCTGGTGTCCGTCAAATTCCGGCCCGTCCACACAGGCAAACTTGGTTTCTCCACCCACGGTTACCCGGCAGCTGCCGCACATGCCTGTCCCATCCACCATTATTGAATTTAGGCTGACCACGGTTTTCAAGTTATATTCTCTGGTCAGGTTGCATACCGCCCGCATCATCGGCAGGGGTCCGATGGCGATACAAAGAACAACCTCGTTGCTTTCCTCGATAACCTCCTTTAAAACATCGGTAACAAAGCCCTTCCTGACATAAGAACCGTCGTCGGTGGTTATTCTCAATTCACTGCAGGCATCCCGCATCTTATCCTCCCAAAAAACCAGTTCCCCGGTTCTTGCCCCTATAATGCCCGTCACCTTGTTCCCGGTTTCTTTTAATGCCCTGGCTATGGGATATACCGGAGCAACTCCTACCCCACCGCCGACACAAACAACGTGACCGTAATGCTCAATACGGGACGGTTCTCCCAACGGGCCGACAAAATCTTTAATTAAATCCCTTTCATTCAGGGTTCCTAATACCCTGGTAGTCTTACCGACTTCCTGAAAAACACAGGTAATGGTACCTTTTCCCCGGTCAAAATCAGCAATAGTTAACGGGATACGCTCTCCCTCACTGTCGACCCGGAGAATGATGAACTGTCCGGGCTTGGCCTTTTCAGCCACTTCAGGCGCCTTAATCTCAAACAGGCTTATCGCCGGAGCTAAAACCTGTTTCCTGGTTATACGGTACATATAAATAAATCACCTCTAAAAAAAACTAAGACCGGCAACCTTAAATATTATCCGACCGATCCCTGGACCGGTATTGAGCAAAATTTTCTATCACCCAACCTAATATTCCATTGATAAATCTACCCGATTCCTCTCCGCCGAATATCTTACCTAATTCCACCGCTTCATTTACAGAAACATTGTTGGGAATGTCATCACAGTAAATAATTTCATACAATGCCAGCCGCATGATGTTTTTATCCACTTTTGCCATTCTGTTTATATTCCAATCTTTGCTTACGATGTTGATGATCCGGTCAATAGGTTCCAGGTTGTCCAGAGCACCCCAAATAATTCTCCTGGAAAAATCCTGTTCCTTCGTCAATGCCCCAAAACTGTCCGCCATATTTTGATACGCTTGATACGGATCAATCCCCCCCACATCGATTTGGAACAGAACTTGAAGGGCTCTTTCCCTCGCCTGTCTCCTGCTCATACACATCCTCCCGGCAATTATACAACATTGATATGATTTATTACCACTGCTATCTTTCCCGAAAAAGATTCTCCAATAATCCTTTGAAATCATAATTCTCGTCCAACCGCTTACCGATATAGTAACCGGCTACCGCACATACCATCACGAAAAGCGCTTTAAATAAACCGTACTTGATAGCAAACCAACCAAAGAGCAGCCCCAAAATAATTCCTATTATTTTACCCAGGTGACTATCTAATATTTCACGTAAAACAGCCATGATTACACCTCACTACCACCTTTATTCGACCCTCGGCTTTTTAACGGTAATATTTTCAATTAAAACCTTCACGGTGCCAACCGACAAACCGGTAACTTCGAAAACCCGTTCTTTAACCCGTTCCTGAATTTCAGCAGAAACCTCCGGCACATTAACTTCCGGCGTGACCGATGCCCGGATTTGAATGCCGATACCCTGGGGAACGGAAAAAATATTGGATTTAATTTCTTTTACACCGTTTATCTGACTCACAACTTTTTCAATTAAATTCTCAATTGCCTGAAGGGACAATTTAATCTGGCCGAGATCCCGCTCAGTCAGGACCACATGCCTGCCCTTCGTTTTACGGACGCTTACCCAGAACAACCTGACCCCGGCCAAGAGCAATACTATTATTATAGCCCAAAGGACATCCGGGCGGTCGAAGTTTAAAAAATCCCTGAATAACAAGACGGGTGAAGTCCACCCCACCATTACCGCCGAAAAAATTAAAAACACCACGGTGAGAAAACAAGTATATCCGGCCAGTAAAACACGGTCAAAAGGACCCATTATAAACCTCCTGACATTGGTTAGTATATTGAAAAAGTTTTCCCTGGTGTCTAAAGCCACTGTTAAACTTAAACTTTAAACACCAGGGACTTGTTAACTTAAGCAATAAAAAATGAGGTGCAACCTCTTTACTTTACCCTGTGTTCTTCTTCCTCCTCAGTCACAAAAGCAACCCCCTGAACGTTAATGTTTACTTCTATAACGGCAAGACCCGTCGTATGTTCGACGGCATTTTTAACTCTCTCCTGAATTTCTCCCGCCACGTCAGGAATGCGTACGCCGGAATTCATGATTACGTATAAGTCAATGGCAGCCTCTTTTTCGCCGACTTCCACCTTGACCCCCTTAGTCAAGTTTTTCCTACCCAACTTTTCCACTATTCCGCCTACTAAACCACCGCTCATTCCAGCCATACCTTGAACCTCAATGGCAGACAATCCTGCTATCGTTTTTACCACTTCATCGGCTATCTTGATTGAACCCAGCATGGTTCGTTCTTCCCGAGCAATTTCTTCGGCTACCACTTTTGGACACCCCCGTTTATTTATTCACTCACGACTATTATAATCACTTATTATTATATCAAATATGGAAAAATAACGCAATTACAATCTAAAAAGGTTGCATTTCTTGAGTTTCTGTCAATATGCGTCTTTGAATGAAATTGGTATAGACGTCACCACGACGGAAAAAAACATTTCTTAATACTCGTTGGTGAAAAGGAATCGTAGTAGGAACCCCTTTTACTACCATTTCACGCAGGGAACGGTCCATCCGGTTAATAGCTTCCTCCCTGTTCTTACCCCATACGATCAGTTTCCCGATCATGGAATCATAATAGGAAGGAATAACGTAACCGTTAAACACCGCACTGTCAACCCGGACACCGGGTCCGCCGGGAGGCAAATAGGCTGTAATCTTGCCCGCCACCGGCATGAATTTTTTATCCGGCGCCTCGGCATTAATCCTGCACTCAATGGCATGGCCGTTGATCTTAACATCTTCCTGGGAAAAATCAAGTCTTTCCCCGTATGCGATGCGAATTTGTTCTTTGATTAAATCAATCCCCGTTACCAATTCTGTTACCGGGTGTTCAACCTGAATCCTGGTGTTCATCTCCATAAAATAAAAGTTAAAGCTTTTATCCAATAGAAATTCTACCGTACCCGTGCTGAAATAATCCACCGCCCGGGCGGCCCGGACGGCCGTAGCGCCCATCTCCTCACGCAACTCCGGGGTTATAGTAGAAGAAGGTGCTTCTTCCAACACCTTCTGGTTGCGTCTTTGGATCGAACAGTCTCTTTCCCCCAGGTGCACCAGATGTCCGTACCTGTCTCCCAATACCTGAAATTCAATATGTCTAGGCTCTTCCAGGTATTTTTCAAGATATACTTCCCCACTGCCGAAAGCAGCTTCCGCTTCCGTCCGGGCGGTACTGACAGCTCTTTCCAACTCCCCGCAGTTTTGCACCACTCTCATGCCACGGCCTCCACCGCCGGAACTTGCTTTGATGATGACGGGATAACCTATTTTATCCGCCAGTTCCTGAACTTTTTTGCTATCACTGATAACACCTTCTGAACCCGGCACCACCGGTACCCCGGCTTTAATCATCGTTTCCCTGGCCTGTGCCTTTACACCCATGAGTTGGATGGCTTTTGCCGGAGGTCCGATGAAAACAATACCGCAGGTTGAACACATCTCGGCAAAGTCAACGTTTTCAGATAAAAAACCGTAACCCGGGTGAATGGCTTCCGCCCCGGAAACAAGTGCCGCACTAATGATACTCGTTACATCCAGGTAACTCTTTGCAACGGACGGAGGGCCGATACAATACGCCTCATCCGCCCATAATACGTGCAAGCTGTTCCGGTCCGCCTCTGAATAAACGGCAACGGTTTTTATATTCATCTCGCGACAGGCACGTATTATACGAACCGCTATTTCACCCCGGTTAGCAACCAAAATTTTTTTGAACATCTTCACTCTCCGCCTCGATTTAAAATTTATTCCTTAATCAAAAAAATTGTTTGTCCATACTCAACCGGCGTACCGTTGTCAACTGAGATCTTGACCACTTCACCGGT
>CAYPRB010000012.1:0-37517 GCA_964413055.1 uncultured Pelotomaculum sp.
GTGGGGGAGTTTTCAATTATTATCCTGGGGGACTTTTAGATTATCATAAACACAGCAATTTGCATCTGATCTGGGGTATATGTGGGATGCTTAATGAATTGCTCATGTAACCCGCCTGTTTCCTGATATTCTTTATACCATCGCACCAACATCTTACGATTTGGATAACCCAATTCCCGCACAGTGTCGGCGGCGCATAGGTCATATTTGATGTAAAGTTCTACTGCTTTTATGCGGTCTTCATATGAATACATGGACTGCCTCCTGACTCATTCAAGTCCAGGTTTTTGTCCGCACCTCCGTTTGATGTTGCCATCGGCCATAGAGGAATTTGAACGGACAAAAATCTTATCGGTGCGCTGACGTCTGGTGTGGATATTCATACCGCAAATGCTTCACGCATGTTTGACAAGAAACCGGCGGATATCACTAAGGACTTGCGACAGGCGGCCAAGCACTTGTCATTTGGTGTAATTTACCAAATGAGCGCGGCCTCCCTGGCATTAGAGCTGGACACGTCTGTTGAACGGGCCAAGGAGCTTATCACGCAGTTCTTTACTACTTTCCGCCACGCAAGAGATTGGATTGAGGACACTAAACGCACAGTATTAAGTACGGGGAAATTAATTACACCGTTCAGACGGATGCGCCGTTTCGGATTTATTAGCAAGCAGAACCGAGCGGAAATACTGCGTCAGGCGGTTAACTTTCCTATCCAAAGCGGGGCCAGCGATGTAACCCTGCAAGCGCTGATCCGGGTGGGGAAACAACTGTGGAACGACCCTGACACGCGACTTCTGCTCACTGTCCACGACTCTATTTTAGTAGAAACCAGGACTGATGTACGGGAAGCGGCGACACTGATTAAAGACGAGATGGAACGCCCGGTGCTGGACGGCTCAGTGCCTTTCGTAGCTGACATCAAGGCAGGTCCGAAGTGGGGGTCTTGTAAAGAAATAACAGTGTAGTATTTTTCATAGAGTACATTGCGTGACAATATTTTCTATGGTACACTTTTAGCAAAGTATGTAAAGGAAGTGTTACAGGTGAGAAGGACATTGTTAACGCTCGCAGTGGCGGTTGCACTACTTTTTAGTATGTGCGCTTTAGCCTACGCCGGCAGTGGCAGCGGGTATTGGTTGGGGGGTACGTACTACTACACCGACACCGATGGTCTTTCGTATCAAGCATACTACATGAATGGCACTTTGTATACCAGTTACAACAACGGTTTAAGTTCCACTTCGCGGTATATGGGGGACAAATTATACACCAACTATAGTAACGGACTCGCTGCCACCACCTACACGATGCTGGATACCACCTACACTAACTGGAACAACGGTTTATCTGCCAAAACCTATCAGATAGGCGATAGAATGTATACTAATTACAGTGACGGCACCAACCTGTCCACGTATTGGATCGGCGACAGATTATACACAAACTGGAACAAAGGTTTTGATTGGTAGTATGCTGTTGCCCAAGAAACATTTAGAGTACTATTCCAAAGTGTACCCCAACGCGTGGCAACAGGTTGACAAGTTCCGCGCTGACAGGGGCAAAGACCTCCCCTTCTGGCCGGAATGGTGTTTTTTGCCGTTGGCGGGGGCGTTTGCAATAGTGACTGCTGAGGCAGATAACCAGGGACTGGATTACATGCGTCCAGAAAGTATGTTCCTGTTTAACGATGTGGGAATAATAGGCGCGCTAGCTGCGTGGCGGGTAACGCAGGGGGTATACAGATTCGACCCGGACGTTTACCAGGCCGTGATAGATACGCCGATCACCGGGGACTTGCCACATGACATATTGTTCAATTTGCCAGAATGGTGCATATTTGTGGAAACGCCAGGGCTGGATTTTTTGGGACGTCCTATGAACGGATTCTTTGCTTACCTGGAATATGATATTAATAATCATCGCAAAGAGCTACGCATAGTACTGGACCATACGGAAGACAACCAGCTCCTGCTTCTGTCCCAGGTTATTCACCTGGGCCAGTGGTCTGTTACTAGAATCAGTAGAACGGGCCATACAAGAAGCTGCACAGACGCACCAAAACTTGTTCAGCGCTCCTGGACCGTTTTCCCCGGGTTGCCATCGGCCATAGAGTAGAGGAATTTGAACCCAGATGAAACGCAGGAGTTAACACAAATTTTGAAAGTTGCCATCGGCCATAGAATAATTTTCCAGTATTGTAAAGGAAATTGTTTCCTTTTACCGAATTAAGATAGATGAAAAAGGGAGAGGTATTGTATGGATGTTAATATGTTGACTGAAAGGGGAGTTAATCTTACGAATTTGGCTGGTAAAGGAACCGTTTCTGCAATAAGCACAAAAATTGCATATTTCGCGTTATATTGTTAATATATACAGACATTTGCCCGCCTAATTCACGACTAAAGTCACGAGTGTGCGTCGGGCGGTTAATCAAGTCGTTGATGATTTGATTCTGCCGTCTACAATTTCAATCACCCGGTCTGCGCCGGCGGCAATATCACGGTCATGCGTGACCATTACCAGGTTGGTTTTGTTTTCACCGATAATCTCTTTTAAGAGCTCCATCACCGTATTGCTGGTCTTGCTGTCGAGGTTTCCGGTGGGCTCGTCGGCTAAGATTATTTTCGGCATATTGACCAGCGATCTGGCAATGGCCACCCTCTGCTGCTGGCCCCCGGACAACTGGTTCGGGTACTTGCCGCCGAACTGTTTAATCCCGATTCGCTTCATGAGGTGCAAGGCCCTGTCGACAACCTTTCCGGGCGGCCTGCCTTTGCCAATCCAGTATGGCATCAGGATATTCTCAAGGGCTGTGAACTCAGGAAGCAAGTAGTGAAACTGAAATATGAAACCGATTTTTTCGTTACGGTAGGAGGCTTGTTCGTCCTTGTTTAATCTGGATACATCCTGGCCGTCCAAAAAGATATTGCCGCTGGCCGGTGACTCCAGCAGGCCGATAATATTTAATAATGTGCTTTTACCAGACCCCGACGGTCCAATAAATGCAGTGAACTGACCGCGCTTAATGGAGAGGTTGATGTCAAACAGCACCTGGAAGACTAATTCATTGCCGTAGAACTTGTTAATTTTGTCCACGATTATTATGTCATCCATTTCTGATAACCTCCATCGGGTTCAGGCCCGCTGCCCGGCGGGCGGGCACCAGCGCGGCAACCGAGGCTGAAAGGACAGCTAATACTGCCGGCAGAAGGATATTTGTGAGGGTGATTTTCAATTCGTAAGCCGGACCGCCGCTGGTCTCGGTCCCAAACATGAACAGGCCGGCCATGCCTAGCCCCAGCAAAATGCCTATCAGTGCCCCGACAAATCCCATTGAAAAACCTTGGATGATAAAAATACGGGCGGCGCTTTTGTCATTGGTTCCCATTGCTTTCAGAATGCCCAACTGGCGGGATTTTTGAATGGCAATTATGGCCAGGACACTTGCAATACCCAGGGTAATGCTGAGTAAAACAAAAAACTGGATCATGGCGGAAGAGGTGTCCTGCGCTTTCAATCCGCTCAGCAGTTCTTCATTTCTTTCCTGCCAGGATTCCACCTTTACCTGACTAAGACTTCTTCTTAGGTTTTCAGCCAGGACGTCCGCCGCAAAAACATCGTGCACTTGAATATCTATAGACGAAATTCCGGTGATGTCCAGAAAATTTCGTGCCCGGTCCAGGGACATCACAACCATATTGTTGGCTGCCGAAGAACCCAGGTCGAATATACCCTTGATGGAAAAATAATCGCCTGCACCCTTTTGATTTCTCAGGTAAAAAGTGTCTCCTACTTTAAGGCCTGATTTTTCAGATGAAGCTGCGCCGACCAAAACGTTGTTGGCGCCCGGACGGGGATCCCCGCTTATAATGTTCTTATTAAACTTATAAATCATATCGGCTTCAGGCAGGGTTATCCCTTTAATTAGGACAGGAAAAGACGATCTTCCTTTTTCTATGTAACCGTTACCGTTAATCATTGGTGCGGCGACAGTTATTTCCTCAATACTGCCCAGGTAATCACCGTAGCGCTGCCAGGACAATATTTCGTTTTCCTCGGTTTTCAGCGGCCTTTGGTAATCATCTATGGCGTTCCCGCCAATCCCCAGGGGCAACGGGGAAGACAGCGGCGGCGCGATGGTAATGTGCGGGGAAGAGCCAATGGTGCGCTGAATGAGGTTTCTTTGCAAACCATCCATCAGAGATATTAAAAAAACCTGCACGGCCACCCCAATTGCAATGCCCAGGATGATCAGCACCGTTTGAGACCTGCCGTTCACAAGAAACCTGCCGGCAATCATGAATTCATAACTATTGAACCGCATCGGGCAGGACCTCCCGGCCGGGATATACTTTGAAAATGCCAGGTTTTTTTTCTGGATACAGCACTACGGATTCTTCCGGGAGGTTTTCGGTAATAACCCAGCGTTCGCCTATGTTTTGGTATGTGACCGGCGTCCTTACAGCTTTATTTTCTTTCAGGACCCACACAGAAGCTTCCTTTTCCGAGTAATCTATAAATTGCTTGGGCAGTGCCAAAACCTGCTCGTTGCTCTCAGACAAAAGTTCCACGCTTGCGGCCATGCCATGTCTAATAAAGTCCTTAGCGTTTTTAATTTCCAGCCTCAAAAGGCAGGTTCCCTTTTGTTCGTCAATTTGTGGAGCAATGTAAAAAAGCTCAGCTTCCAGCTTGTTTTGGGGATAGGCGTCGAGAGACACTAAAGCAGGTTGCCCCGGTTTGATCCGGGAGAGCTCTTTTTGGTCCACATCTGCCTCAACGACCCAACTTTGTTGTCTCAGCACGGTTAAAACCACATCCCCGGCCGTTACCTGCTGGCCTGCTGAGTAATTCAACGTGCTGACAGTTCCTGTAACCGGCGATACTATTTTTTTATCCTGCACGGCATTTTGTGCCGTTTTTAATTGGGCCTCATAATAGGAAATCTGGGCATCAATTTCCGCCATGCTGCTTCCTCCTGCCAGGGCGTCCCTGGTAATAACAGCCTGATTATATTGAGAAAGCAGCAGTTGATAATTGTTGCAAGCTATCTCATAATCCACCGCCGGCACCGCCCCACGCTCATTAAGTATCTTTAGACGGTTCATTTCTTGTTCTGCTTCTAAAAGCTTAACTTCATTCTGGCGGATCTCCTCTTCCTGCCTGGGCAGAACTTCTTCCTCAATATTTTTTTTCTTGCTTTGCATCAGGTTCAGGTTGCTCATAGCCAACTGAACATTCTGCCTGTCCTGGTAGTCATCCATTTCGATTAGCAGCTGGTCTTCACGTACCAGTTCCCCCTCCCGGCAGTTAATGGCGGTTATTTTTCCGGAGGAGGCAGCAGTAATCTCATATGGCTTTGGAAAGCTGACCCGACCGCTTGCCAGCACGGTATAGTTGATATCAAGGGGCTTTAACCTGTAATAATCAAATGTGTTCTTTTTGAGATAGATTGCGCGGGTTCCCAGTAAAAGTAGTAGAAGCACGAGAAAAACCGCTGATATCTTCAACCCTTTGGCTTTCTTTTTTCCGGCCATGCTTTAAGGCTCCCTTCCAACTAGTTAAGCAAGTGAAGAGTGGCGGCCTGTATTGAGAAAAAAAGGCACCTATGCAAAAAGAAAAACCCTCAAAGATCCTTATCCAGCTCTTCCAGGTGCAGGGTCAGCAACTCAATAGTTCGTTTCAGCCGCGGTTTAATCTCATCCCGCATATCTTTATAGACTTCTCTTCCGGCGTCATTCAGCTCATAAACACGCTTGGGAATTCCCCTTGAATCATCGATATGTTCAGATACAAGACCCAAACGCGTCATTTTCTTTAATAGAGGGTAGATGGACCCCGGGGACGGTTTCCAGTTTTCCCCGGTAACCTGATAGATCCGGTCGATGATTTTCTTTCCATACATTTTCTCCTGGGCCAGCAGGCCGAGGACATAATAGGGAAGGAGGCCCTTTAAGAGCAGTCCTTTGCTTAATTTGGAAAAATCAATGAGTTGCTCATATATATTTTCTTTTTCCTTTTTCATGTGTTGCCGGGTACATGTCCTGGATAGCTGCGGGACGCACCCGTTAATTACAGCTCCTTCCCTGTAGCGGTTTGTTGAACAATTTAATTTTTTTGCGATGCTGCTGTATGTGAAAAGGTATGAGTTAAATTGGGCGACTTATTATTAATGTCGATAGCGATATATATCGTTATCAATATTTTATCACCTTATTTATCCAATAGTCAATTATTTAAGATTTGAGTGCGCATGGCGGTAATCAAGCGCCGGGCCCGCAGAAATTCTTCAGCCAAAATATTTCTATAAGCTTTGAGTAAAGGGTTATTTATTTTTTAATTTTGCGAGGGCATCTGCCAAAGCTGTGTTAATTGGCTTTTCCTTTGCTTTTTTCTGTTCTTTCATGTATTTTGTTACCTCGTGTTTGGAAATGCTGCTTTTTTTATGTTCCATTCTTTTATTAAAAGAAGAAAGTTTTTCTCTGTAACCGCATTTACATACAAAGATTTGACCTTCTCCTTGACCGTGGAGTTCCATATTTTTGTGGCAGTTAGGACACCTGGCATTGGTTTTTTTAGAGATGCCTATTCTATACACACAATTTCTGTCCTGGCAGATGAGCATTTTTCCCTTCTTACCGTTCACTTCGAGCATGTACTTTCCGCATTTGGGGCATCTGTTTCCGGTCAGGTTGTCATGTTTAAAAGCTTTTTTGCTGTTTTTAATCTGGTTGACAATTATTTTGGTGTAGTACTTCATTTCATTAATAAAAGCATCTTTTTTAAGAGCGCCTTTTGCAATGGAACCCAGTTTTTGTTCCCATTCTGCAGTAAGGGCAGGGGATTTAAGATCCTCAGGAACTAGTTCAAGGAGCTGCTTTCCTTTGGAGGTCAGGAAAATATTCTTCTCTTTCTTTTCAATGAGGAAGGTGTTGAACAGCTTTTCGATTATATCAGCCCTGGTAGCTACCGTACCCAGCCCTCCAGCTTCGTCGAGTGTTTTAATTAATTTTTTGTTTGTGCTATCCATATACTTTTTTGGGTTTTCCATAGCTGACAGCAAAGTTCCTTCATTAAATGGCCCCGGCGGTTTGGTTTCTCCGCTGGTTTGGGAAACGGCAGAGACCTTTAGGATATTGCCTTTTTTTACTGGAGGCAGTTCTTGGTCTGCAAGGTCAGTGTCTTGTTCTTCTTCATCATCAAAATCATTCTCATAGACTTTTTTCCAACCCTGGTTGATTACAATTTTACCCCTGCAGGTAAACATTTCATCTCCTATTTTGACTTTTATTGTTGTTTGCTCGTATTCAAAGGGCGGATGGAAGACAGCAAGAAATCGCTTGACAACCAGGTCATATATTTTTTGTTCTTTTTCACTCAATGAGCCAAAGATAAGTCTTTGTTCCGTGGGTATGATAGCATGATGATCAGATACCTTACTGTTGTCAACGAAGGACTTGCTTGGTTTTATTGGTTTTTTCAAAACCTGGGAAGCTATATTTGCATTGGATCCGGCTTCACAGGCTTTAATTCTGTCCTTTAAAGTATCCACGATATCTGTAGATATGTACCTGGAATCGGTCCGGGGATAGGTTAACAGCTTATGTCTTTCGTACAGGTTTTGCATGATAGAAAGTGTTTCCTTTACTGAGTAACCAAAGAACTTGTAGGCATCTCTCTGCAGCTCTGTTAAATTATATAATTGAGGTGGGTTGCGTTTTTTAGAGGTTTTATTTACCTCTATAACTTCAGCTTCCTTCTTTTTTTGAATCGATTTGAGTATTTGATCACACTTATCCTTATCAAATATCCTGGTATTATTCTGCCGGTCCTGCCATGTCAGCTTTAATCCATTTGCCAGGGCAGTGATGCCGTAAAAAGTTCTTGGTTTGAAGTTCTGGATTTCCTTTTCCCTTTGAGCAATAATTGCAAGGGTAGGGGTTTGAACCCTTCCGCAGGAAAGCTGGGCATTATATTTACAGGTTAGGGCACGTGTGGCATTGATGCCCACAAACCAGTCCGCCTCAGCACGTGCAGCGGCTGAAGCATAAAGGTTTTCGTACTCTTTGCCGTCCTTTAATTTATTGAACCCTTCCTTAATAGCTTTATCAGTAACAGAAGAAATCCACAGCCTTTTTACAGGTTTTTTAACCCCGGCTTTTTCGATGATCCACCTGGCAACCAGTTCTCCTTCACGCCCGGCGTCAGTGGCAATAATAATCTTATCGACTTCTTTTTTATGCAGCTGTTTTTTAACAGCATTAAACTGTTTGCCGCTTTGTTTGATGACAACAAGTTTTAATTGAGAAGGCAGCATGGGTAGCTCGTCAATTCTCCATGACGCATATTTTTTATCATAAGCATCGGGATCAGCCAGTGTAACCAGGTGTCCCAGGGCCCAGGTAACTATGTATTTATTGCCTTCAAAATAGCCGTTTCCCTTTTGCCTGCAGTTTAGAATTCTTGCCAGTTCCTTCCCCACAGAGGGCTTTTCAGCTAAAATTAATGCTTTGCTCATTTTGACAATCCCTTCTTAAAAACTTGTATAATTCTAACATACAATTGATATTGCTGCAAAAGAAGTTCATACGCGTTCATTATTCCTGTGCCGGCAGCAAGCTCTAATTCAAATCCGAATTCATGCGTAATCAAACTGTCTTTTGTGGGAAAAATACTATTAAAATGTTGCTGAACCTTTATTAAACGTTACAGTATATGGTAAGATGGAGAAAAGATGGTGAAGGAGGAGTGAAAATGAAAGTGCTGTTGGTTTACCCTAAATGTCCGGAAAGCTTTTGGAGTTTTAAGTATGCTCTTAATTTTATAGACAAAAAGTCTGTGCACCCACCGCTTGGCTTACTGACGGTGGGAACAATTATTCCAGGTGAGTGGGAAAAAAAATTGGTTGATATGAACATAAATAAACTACAGGATGAGGACATAAAATGGGCAGATTATGTTTTCATAAGTGCCATGGTCATACAAAGAGAATCTGTAAAAGAAGTTGTCGGGCGGTGTAAAGAATTAGGGGTTAAGATTGTTGCCGGCGGTCCTCTTTTTACAATGGAGACTAAAGAGTTTCGTGATATTGACCATCTGGTGCTTGGTGAGGCAGAAATAACTCTTCCCCAGTTTCTAGCGGATTTAGAAAGGGGAAACCCGCAGCATATATACAGCAGTGACGAAAAGCCTGATCTCAATACTACACCGGTTCCTAACTGGGACTTGGTTAACATCCACGATTATGTTTCAATGAATCTTCAGTATTCACGGGGCTGCCCTTATGACTGTGAATTTTGTGATATTACCACACTTTTTGGCCGTAAACAGCGTTTGAAAAGAGCAGATAGAATGATTGCTGAACTTGATGCTTTGTATGACCGCGGCTGGAAAGGAAGCGTTTTTATTGTTGATGATAATTTTATCGGTAATAAGGGAAAGCTGAAAAATGAAGTTCTCCCTGCAGTTATTAAATGGATGAAAGAACATAACAATCCTTTTTGGTTTAACACTGAAGCTTCAATTAACCTGGCAGATGATGAAGAATTAATGAGCCTCATGCGTGAAGCGGGTTTTGTGCACGTTTTTGTCGGTATTGAAACCCCGGATGAGGAGAGTTTAAAAGAATGTAACAAGTTTACCAATATAAACAGAAATCTGGTTGATTCGGTCAAGAGGATTCAAAACTATGGTATGCAGGTAAGCGGTGGGTTTATTGTTGGATTTGATAATGATACACCTTCAATTTTTGAACGCCAGATTAAATTTATTCAAAAAAGCGGTATTGTTACTGCAATGGTAGGATTACTGAATGCACCCAAGGGTACCAGGCTTTACCAGCGTCTAAAAAAAGAAAACCGGCTCTTGCCCCGGAACTTTACCGGAAACAATACCGATTTTACTCTTAATTTTATTCCCAAAATGCATCTAGAAACACTTGTCGGTGGTTATAATAAAATAGTTACAACAATTTATGATCCTGCCCGGTATTATGAAAGAGTACTTGAATTCTTTAAAGAATTTAAGCCTGTTAAAAGAAGCAGGATTAGATTATTTCGCTTTTCTTATATTACTGCTCTTTTAAAAGCAACGTTATATCTTGGGATTTTAGAAAAAGGAAGGCGCCATTACTGGGGCCTCCTGTTAAAAACAATTGCCAGGTATCCACGTTTTTTACCTGATGCATTTATTTTTGCTATCTACGGGTTTCATTTTCGCAAGGTATTTAAAAAATACCAGCCAAAGCTCTCAATAATGGAAAACGGACAATAATATTATATATTTTTAGACAGACATCATGTCTTCCAGATTTCCGCCGATATTACAGTTATAAATAAATATACCGCGAAAAGTATAGCCGGAATCCCGAAATGTTTTATTCATGCCAATGGAACCACTGCGTGCAATAGTGTATAAGCAGTGGGATTTTCTTTTTTATTATTTCTGCTGAAGCTGCGGCAACCAGTTTTATGTCATGCCATGCTGTAATATAGTAAACTCATTGTCCATTTCACCGGTTCTTGAAGAGGTATTTATTAATTCCAAAAACAATAAATCCAACTATAGATAATACCCCAAAGAAAGTCGTAAACAAAGCCTCTTTCATAGTTGGGTAAGGGTTAGGGATTAATAATGGTTTTAAAAAATTATATAAAGCAACCAAAGCAAAAACGGAAGGCATAATCAGCCCTAAATATACCTGTCTTCTATTAGCAAAATATACTACTATGCCGCAGTAAAGGATTATAACAAAAATAAGAACTGTAAAAATTAATGGACTACCACCCGTTTCCATAAACACCTGCCTCCCTCTATATTCTTTGATTTTCTTTTAATCGCTCTTTAAATCGCAGTATTTCTTTTGACGTAAAACGAATCTCGTGGAAATGATAAACATTTGTGTTTATATATGGAAACAGGTGTGTAGCCCAACAGAATATGACGACTTTCTGTTATTATGGCCGTTGGGATCCACAAGTCTCCTGGCGGCAAACCTCCCATGTCTCACAGGGTCTATGCCCTAAATTCCTTCGTCCTGCCTGCCCACGAGGTGGATGTCATCATGCTCCTAAGCAGGGTCAATGCCCGTATGGATTTTATTCAACTGACTATCCGGCTCGTTTTGTCAAAGAACAAAAGCTTTAAAACATGTCATTTAAAGGGGTTATTAAGCGGCCGCTACTACCGGCCTTCTGATATCGTTCATCATTTTATTCGGATCATAGGCTACCTGCTTTGTTAGTAAGGCAAAGAAGATCCGCATAAGCTTACAGCATAACAGAATCAGTGATTGTTTCTTCTTGAGCGGGTTCTCTGCCCGTGTAGTGTAATATTGATGCAGTTTTATAAATTCTTCGTTCTTGGCCACCAATGGCATTATCCCCTGGAACAGCAGTGCTCTAAGACGCTTTCGGCCCCGTTTGCTGATGGTGGTTTTACCCTTGTGCTTGCCTGAGCTATTTTCTTTTAAGCTGAGCCCGGCAAGTTTCTGGAGCTGTTTGGGGTGCTTAAACCGGGCGATATCTCCTACTTCCGCCATAAAGCCGGCTGCAGTTATCAGACCAACTCCTTTAATCTTCATGATTTCCTGCATCCCGGGAATCTGACATGTCAGTTGTTCTACTAAGGCAAGGACCCTTTCGTGCTGCTGCATCTTCATTTCGTAGTCCTCAAGCAGCATGAGAAGGTCATTCTCTGCTGCTTTCAGGCCTTCACGGATACCAACGGATGCTTGGGCCGCCCGGATAAGTAAGGTAGCCCTTTTTTGGCCTACGGCACGTATCTTGGCTTTCTTCCAACTAGCGACAATGCCGCCTGCTCCTTTTTGCATTACTTTGGCCGGGGTGGCAAATTCGTTTAAGGCGATAAGTGCCGCTTTACCCTCCCAGCTGGCGAAGACTGTAGTAAATTC
The DNA here is from genome assembly GCA_964413055.1 of uncultured Pelotomaculum sp. Taxonomy (GTDB): domain Bacteria; phylum Bacillota; class Desulfotomaculia; order Desulfotomaculales; family Pelotomaculaceae; genus UBA3102. The sequence goes on from CAYPRB010000012.1 coordinate 11,912, forward strand.
AGGGAAATAGATATTGAGCCAGCGTTTAACCCTGTTACGGATGGCATTAAGTTGCTTTACTATCTGCCAGCGGGTTTGCATGGCGGTCCTTAGTTCACTGTATACTCCCTCGGGAATGTAGGGAACCATATATCTGCCATCCTTAATTAACATGGCAATGGTCTTGGGATCTTTCCGGTCATTCTTGGTTGGATTGTTGTCATCCAGTTCCTTGCTCCGCTTAACATGAAACGGGTTTACAAGGACAATTTGCATGGAATGATTTTTTAGGTATTGTGCAAAATTGAACCAGTAGTGACCGGTCGGCTCCATTCCTACCATTACGTGTTTCTTTTCGTGCCTAGCGCTTAGCTCTTTTAGCCAGGCTTTCAAGATATTGAAGCCTTCGGCGTCATTTGTGAACCTCAGCAGCTTGCCAAGCTCAATGCCCCTTAGGTCAAAGGCCCTGGCATAATGAGTTTCGCTGGCCACATCAACACCGATAATTAAAGTTTCATTTGTGATTTGCAAGATTTTCTCGTTCTGGGTATAATTCATCTTGAGTACCTCCTCTGTTATTTAAGGGTCGCTTCGCAAAGCTGACACCTCGTATGCTAACAGGAGGTACTCTTTTTTTCAGGGGTAACCAGGGGGACGGTTCTTTCGGTTTACAATAAATAGTCGAAAGTGATATGATATACTATGGGTGATTAAACAATGCCAAGGTCAGGAAGAAGGAAAAGTAAAAATGGAATATATCATATTGTTTTACGGGGAATAAACAGGCAAACCATCTTTGAAGAGGAAGACGATTCTATAAAGTTCCTGGAAACATTGAAGAATTATAAGGAAAAAAGTGGCTATAAGATATATGGCTATTGTTTAATGGGAAACCATATACACTTACTGATTAAGGAAGAAAAAGAAGATCTGGGAATAATAATGCGACGTATAGGAGCAAGTTACGTATATTGGTACAATTTAAAGTATGATCGATACGGGCATTTGTTCCAGGATAGATATAAAAGTGAAGTGGTTGAAGATGAAAGCTATTTTTTAACAGTATTAAGATATATACACCAAAACCCTATAAAGGCAGGGATGGTGCCGGATGTTGGAAGTTATAAATGGAGTAGTTATATTGAATATATTGGTAAGAAAGAAATTGTAGATACTGACTTTATATTGGGGTTATTCAGCAGGGATAGGAAAAAAGCACTGGAAAGCTTTGAAGCATTTCACCGGATTAGTAATGACGAACGTTGTTTGGATATAAGTGAAAATAAAAGGTTGACGGATAAAATAGCAATAGAGATTATTAAAAGTAAATGTCGGGTAAATTGCTGCAGTGAAATCCAGTCTATGGGAAAAAATCAAAGGGATAGATATTTGAAGCTTTTAAAGGAAGAAGGATTGTCGACAAGACAGATCGCAAGATTGACGAGTATAAGTAGGGGCATAGTTTTAAAAGCATAAGCAACATGAACCGGCAAACTATTTTTGAAGATTAAGAAAAAAACGATAAATTTTTATAAAACATGTCACAAACCACAAGAACCGTCCCCTGGTTTCCCCCTGGTTTCCTGCCCCTGGTTTCCTGCAACCACAAGAACCGTCCCCCTGGTTACCCCTGGTTTAAAAAGGAGAAAATTGATTATGAAAGAAATTAAGTATATTTATGGACCCGTACCATCCAGAAGATTAGGTATTTCATTGGGAGTCAGCCCAATCCCAAAGAAAACCTGTAATTATTCCTGCATTTATTGCCAGCTTGGTAGAACTAACCATCTGAAAAATACAAGACAAATGTTTTTTCGCCTCGAAGATATCATAGAAGAATTTGAAGAAACGCTCAAAAAAAATTTTATATTCGATGTAGTAACAATCGTTGGTGAAGGCGAACCAACATTGTATCTGGGCCTTGGTAAACTAATTAATGAAATTCAGAAAAGAACGGACAAGCCGGTTGCTGTAATTACAAACGGAGCACTTCTCTTTAATACAGATGTGCAGGCGGAATTGAGTGCAGCAGATATTGTGCTAACTTCTATTGATGCATATAACGAAAGATTATTTAGAAAAATCAACAGACCGCACAGAACTTTAAAATACGAAGATGTTCAAAGTGGTCTGGAGGTTTTTTCTAAAAAATATCATGGACAACTCTGGCTTGAAACTATGCTGATGGATGGTATCAACGATGACAATGCATCGCTTGAAAAATATTCTGCATTATTTAAAAAAATCAAGTATAAAAAGTTATATTTGAATACACCGGTACGTCCACCTGCTGAGCCCTATGTGAAAGCTATTGATAATGTAAAGATGGACCATGCGGTTGATGTACTGGGTGGCATTTCAATTGATTTGCTGCATTCAGATGGATTTCACAGTGAAATTACTGATCATTATGTTGCTATTATGAGTATAATTAAGCGGCATCCCATGAACCAATTTGAAATTGAGAGTTTCCTAACATCAAGAGGTTGCGGTAATATTGGCTCAATTATGCATGATCTCAAACAAGACAATAAAGTGGTTGTAATCAATTATAAAGGTTATGACACTTATAGATTGAAATAATTGTTGAAAGAGTTTACCAATTCATAAGTTAAAAAATATGGTCAGCGCTATGATGGAATTTAACCAGGAGCATTTACGCAGACAGTAGGCCATTATTTGAGAATGGATGGGGGGGGTTGGCAGTTATGGTTCCAAAAAATAAAAGCGGCAATATAAGACAAGCGGTATATTTATTAGAGGAATTAAAGGAACACATCCCCTACAGTGTGTTAAGTTCGGTTTTTGCATTGGTTGTTGTTGGCTTGCTAACTGCTGTGTGCAGCTTAATTGATATAGATAGATTTCCAAAGGCAGCTAAAAGTATGTTTCATCTTTTTCATCCCGCACATATGTTGTTGAGCGCGACAGCTACCACGGCCATGTTTTGGAAGCACGAACGCCGTTTGTTCAAGGCAATCCTAATCGGGTTTTTTGGTGCAGTACTGTTATGTGGGGTTAGTGATATTATTATTCCATTTTTAGGTGGCAGGCTTCTGGGGGCAAGTCTGGAGCTGCACATCTGCATCCTTGAAGACCCCTTGCTTGTAATGCCGTTTTTATTCATCGGTATTTTTACTGGCATTGTGGCTGCCGAAAGCATTCCCCGTGCTACATTTTTCTCTCATACCGCCCACGTTTTTGTCAGCAGTATCGCCTCAGTCTTATATCTGGTAGCCTTTGGATTTGTAAACTGGATAACGCTCACAGGTGCCGTATTTGTACTGGTATTTTTGGCGGTGGTAATTCCCTGTTGTTTAAGCGATATAGTTTTTCCTTTGCTCCTGGTTAAACGGTCAAAACAGGAGTTTAAGTCACAAACTTGAATACAATGAACCAATTCTTGATCGTTTTTGAAACCACTTCTAATAAAGAATCTTCAGCACAGATTTAATACTATAAAAATCCCCCGGAATAAAACGCCGGGGGAAAAATAATCTGTAATTGTTTAGTTGGCCAATCAAATGCTGCCGCGCAGTTTTTCGAAACGGTCCTTGAGACGTGCGCTGACCTCGGGCATGGTGGTGTACTCCATCTCGTCGAGGTGCAAGCGGTGCGGCTCAAAAGGCCCCATTCTGCGCAGGTAATTGGCAATTTCGTTGGCCTTCTGTCTGGCCAGGTCGTAAGACGGGTCGGCAAAAAAATCTTGCGGGCCGTGCAGTTTCCCTTCGCTTAACTGGAAGCCCAGGGCAACAACCCGGGGCGGTCCGTCAAAGCGGGTCGGGTTGGATTGCGCGACGGAAGTCGGCATCAGCGGGCCGCTGTGGGAACCGCGCATCCAGCCGGAGACCAGGTGGGGGTTGGCGAAAGGCTCCAGGGCCTCGCCCACCGCCGGGAAACCGCTCTGGCAGCGTACGAGCAGCACCGGGTCATCTTTACCCACGTACCGTCCGGCCATGAGGTTCAAGCGCTGCGTGCTCGAGGTAGCGGCAATTTCGTTGGTTTCCTTGTGAAAGATGGATTTGACGCAGTAACGCCCCGGAGCACCGATAAAGACCAGCAGGTCGTATAATTCTTCGGGGCAGGAAAAAGTAACCTTTTTATTTTCAATCAGGTCCCGGATTTCAAATAAGAAACCGGCGTGCATTTTGGGGTCGATTACCAATCCGATGGTGTTGAAGGGATCGGCGAACATTTTGTAGAGGGGAAAATTCCAGGCGCCCGGTTCGGTTTTGTCCGCCATGAAAACGATTACCGGTTCGCTGGCCCTTTCCTCAATTTCCAATTCTGCCACACCGGGCCCCAGCCCCTTGATGTTTCCTGAAAAAGCATCTCCCAGCAGGTCCTGGCCGGCGCCGTACAACTTAAGTTTTTTCGCCACGCTGGTGCAGGATAAAAACGTGTCCCAGGCCAGCTGGTGTATTTCACCGTTATCTTTGCCGCACTCATGGGTCATGATCAGGTTGATATCGTCACCGACATGAGTTACGTAAAAGTCTGTTAACAGGGGACTGCCGGCTAAAATACCCCGGGCTGTTTCCATGGTTTCCGGGTGCACGCTGGAATGTCCTACAAATCCGCCAATGTCTGCTTTAATCACAGATAGGGTAATTTTCTTGCCCATGATTTACCTCCTATAAACCTTTTGCTAATTTATTCTATACTATGATTCATTTCCCTTTATATTCTTCTATTTTTCCGGCTAAATGTGTTACTCTAATTAAGTTGCCCGATATTATATGTTATATTAAATATGGTATTTAGTAGGTTTATTATAAAGCTCAGCAGGTCAAAATACAATCAATTAATGAAAAAATTTAAAAATTTAACGTAGATTGCATGGTAACCTTGTTGTATAAATTATATTTCCAAAGAAGGAGGGAAAAGTTTCGGAACCAGATTAAACGCACGTAAGCAAAGCGGCCTGCCGGCCGCTTCCCGCGTTTGTATTTTTATAGATTTCATCCCGGCCACTATCTTTTTACAGCCAGGGAATTTTATCCAGGTGGTCTCCTCTTAAGACGGGGATCATTTTTGACCTGAGGGGTTCAGGTACATCTTTGATCTTCCGGCCGTCAACATTCATAACCGTGATAGTGTCCAACTTTAAATGCCGGGCCAGCTCTTTGGCAGTTAAGCCTTGATTTTTCCGAAGCTCTTTAACCGTTTTGTTTTTAAAACCAAACCCGAAAATAATGATGAACCCTCCAGTAATTAAAATCCTTTACTAACTTCACCATGAGGAACTGAAATTCCTTCAGGCGCTGTAGTGACACTCTAATCTCTTAAAGGGGATGGGAATTCCCGCGCCGGTCTTTAAACGCTATACTAGGCCGGAAAGGACGGAAACGCGCACGATTATGCCCAGCAGCTTGCCGTTATCATCGGTTACCGCGATCGGGTATTTGGTGTCGGTGGCCATGGGGATCAATTCATGAATGTAGGCATCCGGAGCGGTGGTATAAAAATCGTTTTTCAAAATATCTTCCAATGACCAGTCCTCTTTTATCGCCCTGATGGTATCATCAATAGTGACAATCCCCTCGAGCTTTCTTTCACTGTCAACAATAAACACGCTGGAGATGCTGTTTGCTTCCATGGCCTTTAACGCCACCCTGGGGCCGTCTTTAAGATATGCCAGGGCCGAGGTTTTAAACATGACATTGCGGGCCTGCAGGACCTTGGACCGGTCTATGTCCTTGATGAATGCTTCAATGTACTGCGTTTGCGGGTTGTTAATCAACTCCTTCGGGGTGCCTATTTGTTCAATTTTCCCGTCTTTCATTACCGCTACCCGGTCTCCGATTTTAAAAGCCTCGTTAACGTCGTGGGTAATAAAAATAATGGTTTTTTTCAGTTTTGCCTGGATGTCCAGCAGTTCGTACTGCATTTCCCGGCGGATTAACGGGTCCAGGGCGCTGAAAGGCTCGTCCATCAACAAAATATCCGGGTCATTGGCCAGCGCCCGGGCCAAACCGACCCGCTGTTGCATACCGCCGCTCAGTTCGTTGATTTTTTTATTTTCCCAACCTTCGAGCCCCACGCTGGACAGGACCGCTTGGGCGGTTTTAGTCCTTTCTTCCTTGGGGATGCCCCGCACTTCCAGGCCGTATTCGATGTTTCGAAGTACGTTGCGGTGGGTCAAAAGCCCGAAATGCTGAAAGACCATGGCCAGCTTATTTTTTCTTAAAGCGATCAGTTCTTTTTTTGTATAATTAACGATGTTTTCACCGTCAATATAGATATTGCCGTCCGTGGGACGGTTTAATAGGTTCAAGCAGCGGATCAGCGTGGACTTGCCGCTTCCGGATAACCCCATGATCACAAAAGTTTCACCGGTGTGTATTTCAAAGGAAGCGTCGTACACACCGATGGTGTGACCGGTCTGCGCCAGGATTTCATTCTTGGAGTCGCCGCTTTTAACTTTTTCCAGGATTGTTTTGGGGTGGGGGCCAAATATTTTGGTAACGTGTTCCACCTTGACTTTTTCTGTCATTTCAATTCCCGCTTTCCATAATTTGAATATGGTTTATGATATTTCGAACCGGTTGGCGATGTATTGCGATATTCTGTCGATAATGATTGCCAGGAATACGATGCTCACCCCGGCTTCAAATCCACGGGCGATATCCAGACGGTTAATGGCAATCAGCACTTCCATGCCCAGTCCCTTGGCGCCGATCATGGAAGCAATAACCACCATGGCCAGGGCCATCATGGTGGTTTGGTTAATACCGGCCATAATGGTGGGCAGTGCCTGGGGCAGCTGTACCTTGGTGAGCAACTGCCAGCGGGAGGAGCCGAAAGATTCGGCAGCTTCGACCATTTCCCTGGGTACCTGGCGGATGCCCAGATTGGTCAGTCTGATCACCGGCGGAAGCGCGTAGATGGTGGTGGCAAATACTGCCGGAACTTTGCCCAGGGCGAACAAAATTACGGCCGGTATCAGGTAAACAAAACTGGGCATGGTTTGCATGCCGTCTAAAACTGGTTTGCATACCGCTTCAAAACTGGAATTATAGGTCATCAAAATACCGATGGGAATGCCGATTAACAGCGAGATAACCACCGACGTCAACACAATGGCCAGGGTGGACATCATCATATCCCACAGGCCGAAGGTGCCCACAATAAATATTAACAAGGCAAATACCAAACCGGATAACAAGTTTTTTAAACGCCAGCCCAAAATAAAAACCACCGCCACTACTGACCACCAGGGAAGCCACTGCAAAAATTTTTCCATGTAGACCATAAACCATAATATTACGTGGTTTGTGAAGTCAAAAAAAGCACCGTAGTTGGCTTTAAGCCAGCTAATAAATATATCAACATAAACGCCCAAATCCAAGCGCCAGATTTCCGGAAAGTCAAACATAAAATGCCGGGAAACAGTGCGTGACTGCTCCCGTTTCACCCCGCTTTTATTTAAATAAGTCAGAAGCAGGGAAAGTTGGTTTAATCAAGAAACCAACTTTCCCGGTGCGATCCAGTTTTTAATTTTTATTCCAGGGCCGCTTTAACCTTCTGGGCAATTTCCTCAGGCACCCATGAGGTCCAGAGTTCCTCACGTTCTTTTAAGAACCACTTGGCGGTTTCCTTGGTGTCCGCTTCATTGTCCTGCATGTAGGCCAGGGCTTCAGAAGTGAGCTGGCTGCTGGTCTGGTAGTGTTTTAAGAATTCCACTACTTCCGGGGCTTTTTCCGGCATGCCTTTAGAAACGCAGACGGTTACATTCACGCTCGGAAACTCGCAGGAACGCCCGTCGTTCCATTTCTCGTCGGAATATTCCTCATCTTCTAACAGGGTGAGATCATATTTACCGGTAATCCAGGTCGGCTCCCAGTAATAACCGACACAAGGTTTCCCTTCATCGCACGCCTTGGCAATTCCGGCTGCCAGTGCGGTATCGGAGCCCGGCCGGAAGTAATTATAGGTCTCGTCCAAGCCATAGCTTTGAAATTTGGTAAATAATATTTCGTCGGCCGCCCAGCCCGGAATGGCACCTAAAATACGACCCTGGCCCGGGTCTTCGGGGTCTTTAAACAGCTCCCAATACTGGGGCAGGTCCTTGACGGTCTTTAAATCCGGTGCCATGGGTTCTATCCCCCGCGCGGGGTCGCCTTCGATGACAAAGGTAGGCACATACAGGCCCTGGGCGTTGTCGTCGAAGTTTGTGGATAACTCAATCACATCTCCGCTTTCAATGGCTTCGTCATAAGTATTAATGTTTTGTGTCCATACTTCCGTGTAAATATCTATGTCCCCTTCTCTGAGTCCCAAAAATGTGTTGGGCGTGGAACCCGGGAGAACGTCGGTGGGATACCCGTAACCGTTTTCAATGATAAACCCGGCAACATCATTGTGAAAACGGATGCTGTCCCACCCGGCATCGGCAAATACCAAGGTCTGCTTTTCGGCGTTTTGATCATTCTCGCCGGCTTGCTCTCCTCCCTGGTTGCCGCAACCGGTAACCATTAACGATATGAAACATAAAAATACCAAAACTTGTACTATTCGCCTGCCCAAATTAAACATTCTCATCCTCCTTTTAATTTGCTCATAATATTTCACCCACAACTTATTATAGAGTAATAAGTTGTGGGTGAAAACTGTTTAAAAGTAAAATAAATGCTAAATAAGTTGTCCATACTGGATGAAAAGCGCCATTCCTGTTTATTGCTTAATTTTATAGAAATATACAGAAATGTGGCACAATTTTGGGGAATTGCGGTTGCCAACGGTGTTATTGGGTTTCCACCCCGTTGGCGTTAAGATATTTTTTGAGTTCCCCAATATTGATCTCGCCGAAGTGAAAGACGGACGCCGCGAGCAGTATGTCGGCGGCACCCTCTTTTACCGCTTCCAGGAAATGTTCCTTTTTACCGGCCCCGCCGGAGGCGATTACGGGAACCCGGACCGTTGCTTTAATCCCGCGGAGCAGCGGGATGTCGTAGCCGGCTTGGGCCCCATCGCGGCTCTTGCTGGTAGGCAGGATAAATCCCGCTCCCCTGGATGCAGCCTCCTGGGCCCAGGCAACGGCATCCTTGCCGGTGGGGGTATTCCCCCCGTCAAGGTAGACTTCGTATCCGGAAGGAAGGGCCGGATTACGGTCAGCGTCGATGGCTACCACCAGTTTGGAGGAGCCGAATTTTACGGCGGCGCGATCGATCAAGCCGGGGTCGCGGAAGGCCGCGCTGCTTATGGAAACCCGGTCTGCTCCCGCTTCCAGTACCGCTTCGGCATCGGCCACGGAGGTAATGCCGCCGCCCACCGTAAAAGGTACCGTGGTTATTTGGGCCACCCGCCGCACTGCTTCCAGGGTGGTTTTTCTTTTTTCCACGGTGGCGGTGATGTCTAAAAAAGCGAGCTCGTCGGCCCCGGATTCACAATAAGCCCGGGCGCATTCCACCGGATCGCCCGCATCCTTGAGGTTGACAAAATGAATTCCTTTTACCACTCTCCCGTCTTTCATATCCAGACAGGGCATAATCAGGGTTTTACGCATGTATCATTTCTCCTTCCGTTGTCTGATTGAACCTTTGCGTTGTGTAAAGCCTAATTAGGCCTTAATTCTCTGCGGGGAATATTATTCCCTTCTATGCATATTATAATTTAAGCGAAATTTTTATATACAAATACTTGACACCAGCGTATAATGCCGGTATACTGTAAATGACCGGTAAACATTTTGCCGGTCATTTAATTTAATACCGGGACGGGCCCTGCTTACCGGTCGGTCCCGTCCCGCCACACCAAAATACGCGAGAGGAGGGAGATACGATGGCAGTGAACAAAGTTCCCGGCAACTCGGTGCTCAGGCTGGAACTGCGTACCGGGGTGGATACCGGCGGCAACCCGGTTTACCGGAACAAAAGCCTCAGGAACGTAAAGCCTGCGGCGGCGGACCAGGATCTTTTCGACGTGGCGACCACCCTGGCTGCCCTGCAGGAATGCCCGCTGAACAGCATCAACAGGGTGGACGATGCCGAATTGGTAGAGGTTTAAAGCAGCATCCGGGCACGGCGCCAAAAACAAATTTATTGAAAGGAGGAATAAAAATGGCTGTTACCGACCAGACACTCAGAATTAGGTTCAGGAATCAGGCGGGTAGGATTGTCAGCATCAGTTTTGATAACCCCAGGGATGACCTTACAGCAGCGGAAGTAGAGGCGGCGATGGACCTGTTAATCGCCCGGAATACTTTTACCAGTACCGGCGGGGACCTGGTAGCCAAATATGACGCCACGGTTACCGACAGAACCATTACCTATCTCTATGCTCCACCGGCTTAAAGCAGGCAGGCAGTCACTCGTTAACCATTAATTAAAGGGGGATTTTAAGATCCCCCTTTAGCCCAATCTTAATCTTAATCTGGGGGGAGGGGTGAGCATGGATGAAATTTTCAAACTGGTGTCGAACTATGGTTTTCCTATGGTAGTGGCCGGGTACCTCCTGGTAAGACTGGAACCCGTTATCAGGGAACTGCAGAAAAGTATTACCGCGCTGACGGTCGTGGTTGCCCGCCAGGGCGGGATGGAGGTTGAGGAAATAAATGAAATTATTAATTACAGGAGGGTAAGTTGATGCTCGGGGTGGTTGCTGTAGATGAAAGGCGTGGGTTGAGCGCGCATTTTAAGGCGCGGGAGTTTGCCTGCCGCTGCTGCGGCATGGTGCTGGTACACCCGGAGTTGGTGCGTAAACTGGAGGCCTTGCGGTACCTGCTCGGCGGGACGCCGGTTTTCATCAGCTCCGGCTACCGCTGTGCCGGCCACAATAAGGCGGTGGGCGGGGTGGAGCAGTCGTACCATGTTTTCGGGATGGCGGCCGACATTCAGGTGGCGGGGACCGCTCCCGGCCGGTTGGCTGCCATGGCGGAAAAAGCCGGCTTCGACGGGATCGGCGTCTACCGGGAGCAGGGATTTGTGCACGTGGATGTCAGGGGCTACCCGGCGCGATGGTCAGGGTGAGCAAAACCTCTTTAGCTGCTTAAATTAAGCAGCTAAAGAGATGCGTCTCCAGTGGGGGTGGAGCATTATTGATTTGCGATTGGTTGGGGCTTCACTTGTCACTGGGGATTATACATCCCGTGTTGCTGCATGTAGTTAAATATTCCTTCGCCGTGCTGCTGTTCTTCCTTTTGGATGTGTTGAAGTGCTTGGCGAACCGATGGATTTGCCGCTTCAAAAATGGCTGTGTCGTAGGTGCCGGATACAAATTTTTCGGTCATTAGCATATCAGTGCATAAGTTAGCATCTTCCTGGCTAGTCATTCCTGTTTGGGATTGGCTTTGCACCTGTTGTTGCACTTGCTGCTGAAAACCTTGATTGCCGCTTTGGACTTGCTGCTGCTGTTGAAAACCTTGGTTACCGCTCATGCCGGGTTGTTGTCCCTGAAGAAGCTGATTGATGGTCTGGTAGTGCTGTTGTTCCTGAGCTGCATACTGATTGAAAATCTGTTTAAGTTGCGGGTCTTTAGCTTGTTGAGCGTAATTGGTATATTTTTGGATACAAATCTCTTCGTGAATCTTTTGGTCCTCAAGGAGCGTTCTTTCCTTTTGAGTTAATTGCAATGTCATCTTAATCACCTCTCCGAAATTATATTTTCCGAAAGGTGTCAGATTTATTCACAATTTACATTTCCACGGCGTCAAAAGAAAAAATCCGGCCGTTTGTTCCGGTGGCCGGATTTTTAACTGTTTTAATGTGGTGCCCGAGACCGGAATCGAACCGGTACGGTGATATCTCACCCCAGGATTTTAAGTCCTGTGCGTCTGCCTGTTCCGCCACTCGGGCTTATTATTCGAAGCTAACGCAAAGTTATTTTAGCATTTCAATACCTGTCTGTCAACAATCTGCCGTCCGTTCTGCGGGTAATTCCTCCGCGTTACCAAATAATTTTAGCAGGGCCCGGGCGGCGGCATCTTCAGGACTCTCTTCCCAAAATTCAAGGTTTGCACAGGTAAGACCCCAACGGCCTTTTTGCTTGTGGTAAGTAAGAGAAAAGTCGCTTGTGGTTCTGATTTTAATTTCGTATAGTAACCTGGTCAGGTGGGGAAGCCACACCAGATCGCCGACTTCGCGGAGGGAAAGAACCAGCTTCTTGTCCCTCTCGTGGCTGGGAATGATGGGTTCAATTATTTCTTCGGTGCCGGTTTCATCGATAATTATGGTCAGGTCGCCGACTTTTGGTTCCCAGGGAAGGTATTTTGCCAAGTTTTTGGCCAGTTCGACGCTAATCATATTATTCCCGCCTTGTTACACAATGGTTTTATAAGCTTTATTTCATCATGATACATAAAATTCCTGCTGCCAAGCGGTTATTCTTTGCGGCGGTATTATTTCTGCCGGGTATTTTTTTAATCCCTCTGGTGTGAACAGTTTACTTTTGCTATTATTTAAGATGATGAAACAAATGGGAGGTGAGAGGGTTTGCTTAATAACTGGAGGAGGACATTTGTATTTGTTGTGGTGGCGGCATTTGTGGCCGGCATCGTGTTTACCGGAGGTTGTTACCTGGTGACTGATTTATTTCCTCAAAAAGAGGATTCCGGCGGCGGTCTGGCCAATGCGGAGCTGCTTCCCGGCGTGGGTTCCGGAGCCATTGCCGATGTAGTAACCAAGACCAGTCCTGCCGTGGTGAAAATATCTGCCACAGTGAGTTCTTCCGGTAGTACCAACCCTTTTTTTAACGATCCGTTTTTCCGTCAATTCTTCGGGGCGCCGTTCGTTCCAAAACAACAGCAGGAAGAAGGGCTGGGGTCAGGCTTTATCATATCTAAAGACGGTTATATCCTTACCAATGAGCACGTCATTGACCAGGCTGATGAAATCACCGTGACGATCATTGGTTTTGAAAAAGAACTGCCGGCAACGGTTGTAGGTGCGGATTACGATCTGGATCTGGCCCTGTTGAAGGTGAACGTGGAGCGGGAGCTTCCTTTCCTTGAGCTGGGAGATTCCGACCAGATCAGGGCGGGTAACTGGGTCATAGCCATAGGTAACCCCTACGGGCTGGACCATACGGTGACCACCGGTGTGATCAGTGCCAAGGGACGGCCCATCAATGTCCAGGACCGTCATTACGAAAACCTGCTTCAAACCGATGCTTCCATTAACCCCGGTAACAGCGGCGGGCCGCTTTTAAACTTGAACGGCGAAGTGGTCGGAATCAATACCGCCATTAACGCCCAGGCTCAGGGAATCGGTTTTGCCATCCCGACCAGTACGGTGAAGCGGGTGCTTGAAGACTTAAAAAGCAATGTTGGCAACGTCCGTCCGTGGATTGGGGTACAGATTCGTTCCGTAGACGAAAATATTGCCCGCTACCTGGGTCTGTATAAAGCTGAAGGAGCCCTGGTAGTCGGCGTGGTGCCGGACGGCCCCGCGGAAAAAGCCGGCCTGGAACAATGGGACGTGGTCGTTGAGTTTAACGGGGAAGAAATCAAAGACGCCGATAAACTGGTGGAGGAAATCAATGCGGTTGAGATCGGAGACAAGGTAAAAGCTTTGATTGTGCGCAACCGCCAGGTCGTTACGGTAAACATCGTGGTTACCGAGAAACCTGTGAATATCAGATAGAACTGGTATGAAAATAAAATTTATTGAAAATTTTGCTTGCGTAAAACGTTCAGAAATGGTACTATATTCTTAAAATAGTACAGTTCATACTATCCAATTTGGTAATTTAGTTCTATTATAGAACAAATATTTAATAATTAAGTGGTATGAATATTGCTTAATATATTATTGTGCTTGTAATTTGATTTAATCAAAGAATTTTTAAAATTTTTAAATATGACTCTACAGTTTTGTTGTAGAGTTGTATTCCCTCTCGCAGCCATTAACATGGTTGTGAAAAACCCAAATCCTTTGTCTTATGCCCCGTTTTAAAAAAGGGGCCTTTTTTTTGTCTTAAGAGGTAATTCCCAGGCTTGCGGCCAGCAGTTGGACCACGGAGACAACCTCTATCCCGGCGCCGTGTTTTAAAAGACCGTGGCGCAATTGCATGATGCAGTTGGGGCACAAGGTGGCCGCCGTTTCCGCGCCGGTTTTTTTCAGGTTAGAGATTTTTTTATCAAGGATGGCCATGCCGGTATCATAATGATGCAGGACAAAAGCGCCGCCCCCGCCGCAGCATTCGGCGGCGCCGGGCATTTCTCTGAATTCGGTGCAGATACGCCGCAGCAAGTTTCTGGGGGCGGCGGTAATGGACTGGGCATTTGCCAGGTGGCAGGGGTCGTGGTAGGTCACTATTTTGTTAACGGGTTTAAAGTCAAGCTTGGTTACTTCCATCAGGTTAACCAGCAATTCGGATAAATCACATACCTTGATCCCGCTGCCGCCATTTTGCGGAAAACTCTCTTTAAGGGTTGCGGTGCAGGAGGCGCAGTCGGAAACTACCACTTTTACGCCAAGCCGGCGGAAGGCTTCCAGGTTGGCGGCGGCCATGTGCGCGGCGGTTTTTTCCGCACCGGCCGCGAGCTGCGGGAGGCCGCAGCACTTCAAATCCTGCGGTAAAACGACTTCGCAACCCAGTCGTGCGAGGACGGCCACGGTATTTCTTGCGGTATCGGGAAACAGGAAGTTGGTGGCGCAGCCGAGAAAATATCCCACCCGCATTTTAGCCTTGCCGGAAGCGGGAGTGTGTGCGGGAAGTGAGGCACGGGCCGGGCGGCGGGGTAGTCTGCCGGGCAGGGAAAGTGCGGGCGGCAGCAGGTTCAAGGAGACGGCGGGTTCTAAAAGCCCCTGGCAGTGCCTGAAAAGGGAGACGGAAAAGCTAAGCCGGGCGGGGGAGGGCCAGATCTGATTGTAAAACAGTTTTTTAAGCTGGGAAGGCGATTTTTTCGCCGCCAGGGCGCGGGCTGCCGTCACGAGCTCGTGTACCGGTACGGCGGAAGGACATTCCACCGTGCAAGCCCGGCAGAGCAGGCAGTGGGAAAGCAGGGAGGCGGCCTCGTCATCGGCCTTGATTGCACCGCTGAAAAGTAGGTGGGCCAGAAAAACTTTGCTGCGCGGCGAGACGGTTTCAGTACGGATTTCTTTGAAGACGGGGCAAACCGACCGGCACTGACCGCAGCGCACGCAGCGCAGATGGTATTCTTGCAAAACGGCCGGTACTTCAGACAATTGTTCCCACCTCCCCGGGGGGCAGTAATTTGCCCGGGTTCATAATATTTTTCGGGTCCAGGGTGGCTTTGATTTGTCTCATGATCTCAGCGGCTGTACCGTGCTCGTCCACCGCGTACTGGTTTCTGACCGCTCCCACACCGTGCTCGCCGGTGGTGGAGCCGCCAAGTTCGATCGCCAGGCGGTGTATGGCATCCACCAGCGCGTTTGCCCGGGCCACTTCTTCCGGGTTGTCCAGGTTGATTACCGGTGCTGTATGGATATTCCCGTCGCCGATATGGCCGTAGTTCACCACCGTGATTGCGTACTGCCGGCCCAGTTCTTTGATCCGGCGCAGGGCTTCCGTCACCCGGTTGAGGGGTACGCTGATATCTTCTCCCGCAAAAATTCTGCTGCCGCCCGGGCGCAGCCTGGCCGCGGCCACGGCCACCACGCTCCGTCCCCGCCAGAGTTCGGCCATGCGTTCCGGTGCGGTGGACCACTCCACGCGGGAGGCCCTTTTTTCAACAATCCCGACTATTTTTTGTCCTTCCCAGGCTACCCCGGCCGGGTTGCCGTTTACTTCGAAGATCAGTATCGCTTCGGCATCGGGGAGGTTGATGGCCGGGTTGTATAAGTTGACGGCGTGAATGGCGGACGAGTCGAGAATTTCGATTCCGGAGGGCAGGATGCCGGCCTGGTAGACGTCGAGTACGGCCGCCGGTGCTGCTTCCAGGTCGGTGAAAACGGCCATGGCCAGGCCGCGCGCTTGCGGGCGGGGCCATACCCGTAAACGGATCCTGGTGATTACCCCGAGAATGCCTTCCGAGCCGACGAACAGTTTGGTTAAATTCAACCCGGAAACGTTTTTCAACGCCCGGCAATTGACGCCGCCGGTTTCAATGATCCTGCCGTCGGGGAGTACTACCTCCAGGCCGAGGACATATTGCTCGGTGGTGCCGTATTTAACGGCCCGTAACCCGCTGGAATTATTGGCCACCATCCCGCCGAGCGTGCACATGCGGGTGCTGCCGGGGTCCGGCGGGAAAAAGAGGCCGAAGCCGGCCAGGTGTTCGTTCAGCCGGTAGTGGACCACTCCCGGGCGGGCGAATACCTGCATGTTTTCTGTATCCACCTCTTCAACGGTATCCCAGGAAGAGAAGTCCAGCACGATGCCACCTCTGACGGCCAGACAGCCGCAGGTTTCGCCGCTGCCCGCCCCCCTGGGGACGACCGGGATGCCGTGTTCCGCCGCCAGCTTCACCGTGGCGGACACTTCCGCCGTGGAGCGGGGCAGCACTACCGCATCGGGAATGAAATTGTGAAAACGGGCGTAAAAAGAACTGTCGTAGCTGTACATCCTTTTTTCCAGGGATCCGGTCAGCATGCGTCCGGCCGGGTATATTTCTTTAAGTCCGGCGTTAATTTTTTTTATAACCAAAACAGACCTCCCGTTGAATGCAGTTTAATGAATTAATTACTTGTTCTCATAGCGGCGCATGAGTTCCTCCCGGGTGATAACCACGTATTTCGGCGTGAGTTCTTCCCGGTAGCGCCGCAAGCTTTGATGGCCGCCGGGATGGAAAAGAGCCAGGAGAAATTTTTCGTAATAACGGGTGAGCTTGGAAAAAAGACCGGGTTTTAAGTCGTACGTGGTAAAGCCGAGGCGTTTGGTCCCGCGGTGCAAAAGAGTGATTCCGATGAGTGCCTTGACCCGGTGGTATTCTTTTTCACTGTGCAACAGGCGGGCCAGGGCCGGTAAACCTTTTTGTATTTCCCGCAGTGCGGTTATGGCCATGCGTTCCGTGGTGGTGTTTTCACCGGCCAGGCTTCTAAGCCGTTCGTTGTTGAGGTGCAGCTCCAGGTAACGGTCGCCGCGGCGCAAAACGGTACCGTCCGGCAGCTTCCAGTCTTTACCGCGGTAGCGGCGCAAGGCGGTTCTCCAGACCGAGGCGCTGCCTTCTTCGATTTCTTTGATTCCCATCAGCATACGAAGGAACTTTTCCGTAAAACTCCAAAGTCCGCGCGCGCAATTTTTTACCCCGGTCCGGCGGGTCCCGGCCGTTATTATTTCTTCCAGGGGCACTACCCGCAGCCCTTTACGGCTCAATTCCTCGAGAATGCCGGGTAGTGCCGCCACTACCCGGGCGGGACTTCCCTTTGCGGAGCAGGGGGTGGAGTCACTGTCGTGAAAAATCAGAATGGAGCCGTCCTTGACTCTCCCCAGAGCCGTGCGGGCGATGCTTTTCGAGGTGGCTCTTTTAGTCCAGTCCCAGTTCATGTAAGTCCAGAGTACGAGTTTATATCTCTTCAGCCGGCAGTAAATGATAGTAACAAGATTAAACAGGCCCCATGGCGGCCGGCAAAAACGAATATTTTGACCGGTCAAGGCTTCCAGGGTTTGTTCCGCTGCGGTTATTTCTTTGGTGGTACCTCCGGGGCCAAGCAGCCAGGCGGCCTTGTGATTGAAACCGTGATTACCGATTTCGTGACCCGCCCGGGCGATGCTGCTGGTTAGTTCCGGGTAAGCCTTGGCCTTGGAACCAATCATAAAAAAACATGCTTTTACCCGGTAACGTTCCAGGATATCCAGGATTTGCGGTGTATAACGGGGGTCCGGTCCATCATCAAAAGTTATGGCCACCATGCGGTTGCCTGCGGGGGCCCGGGATACGGCACCTATATGTCCCAGGCGGAGTAATATTGTGGGCAGGATATTGTAAACCAAAAAAATAAGGAATAATAATTGAAGAAAGGACATGTTCCAATTTGCCCCCCGGTGCATGCTGCCAGGAAAAGCAGTGCTAAAAGTTCCAGTGCTTTCCTGGAAGAAACAAGCGCTTTTAATTCCCCCGGTTCGAATTTTGATCTATTATACACGATTACCGCCGGATATGACCAGTGCTGGCAATAAACAATGCATTTTAAAAAATTATAGTTGATTTTTTTATGCCGGGCGGTATAATTTATTTGAGAATGGTTCTCTTTATCGATATGGTTTGGTTTTATTATCCTGAGGAGGTAGGGCGGTGACTCTGGATCAGGTGCGCAAGGGGCAGGTGGTGCGGATTGTTGGGATGCCGAATGAAATATTCCGGGTTCGTGCCATCCGTTTCGGTATTTCAGAGGGTTCGGTGGTGCTCTGCCGGGAGGTTGTGCCCGCCGGACCGGTAGTGGTGTCCTTGAACAGACAAGAGATCGCCATCGGCAGAAGTCTGGCCAGGATTATTTTTGTAGAACCGTGTTAATATGCCCGAAGCTGAATATATATTGCAGGCGGTGAGCATTTGAGTAATTGTTGCAGCGTAGAGTCCAGGATTCCGTCAGGAGGTAAAAAGATCGTCCTGGCCGGGAATCCCAATGTCGGTAAATCGGTATTTTTCAATGATTTTACCAGACTGTACGTGGACGTTTCAAATTATCCCGGAACAACCCTCGATATGGCCTGCGGCCGTTTCGGCAGTGATGTCGTGATTGACACCCCCGGGGTGTACGGTTTTTCGTCGCTTAGTGAAGAAGAAGCGATTGCCAGGGATATTATTCTGGAAGCGGATATCGTGGTAAATATTGTGGATGCGGTACACCTTGAGCGGGATTTGTTTTTGACCTTACAGTTGATAGATATGGGTATTCCCATGGTCGTGGCGCTTAATATGGTGGACGAGGCGGCCCGGGAGGGTATGAAGGTAAAGAGTCATTTGCTTGAAAAGTTGCTCGGGGTGCCGGTTGTTCCTACGGTGGCCGTCAGCGGCAGGGGCATGGAAGAACTGAAAAGAAAGGTCTATTTTGCCCGGCCCGGTCACGTGGAACCTTTTATCAGGGAAAAATTAAGTAAAATACAACCACCGGCAGGCAGCAGAGAGGCGTTGTTAATTTTAGAGGGGGATCCCGTAATTAGCGCGCGCAGCGGAATGCGGCCCGGAACGGAACGGGATGCTTTGTACCGCGCCCGCCGGGAGAGGGTGAATGATATTGCAGCCCGGGTGATCGACGATAACGGCGGGGGTGCCTCGTTTGCGTCCAGGTTGGGACGCCTGATGCTGCTCCCGTTAACCGGCTTTCCGCTTTTATTACTGACTTTGTGGGGTATTTATGAAATAGTGGGAGTTTTCTTGGCCCAATTTGTAGTTGATAATACCGTGGAGCTGATGGAGGGGTATTACGAACCGGTGGTCAAATCTCTGATGGCGGTTTTTGTCTCGCCCGATTCAGTGGTGGGGACCATCCTGGCCGGGCGTTTCGGACTGCTTACCATGACCGTCACTTATATGTTCGGCCTGCTCCTGCCGCTGGTGCTGGGTATATTTTTCGTATTATCCATCTTGGAGGACTCGGGATACCTGCCCAGGATTGCCGCCTTGATCGACCGGGTTTTAATCGGGTTTGGTTTGAACGGACAAGCTATCATACCATTGATTTTGGGTTTCGGGTGTGTCACAATGTCTTTGATTACCACCAGGATGCTCGGAACGCAAAGGGAAAGGCGGATTGCCACTTTTCTTTTGGTACTGGGGGTTCCCTGCTCGGCCCAAATGGCTATTGTTACTGCGGTGCTGGCGGGAATTGATCCCGCTTACGCGTTTTTATACCTGCTGTTCATTTTCAGTATGCTTGTATTTGCCGGGACGTTTTTGGGGCGTTTTTTACCCGGGTGGACTTCGCCTTTGTTGATTGAATTGCCCCAGCTGCGTTTGCCTAAACCTAAAAACGTGTTGCAAAAGACCCGGTTCAAGTCGTGGGGTTTTATAAAGGAAGCTTTTCCCATATTTGCCGGGGGGATGCTTTTATTAAGTATTTTGGAGGTGTCGGGACTGCTGAACGGTATCAGGAATTTTCTGATGCCGATAACGGTAAGCTGGCTGCATTTGCCCCCGGAGATGGCCGATGTTTTCATAATGGGCTTTATCAGAAAGGAATTTGGTGCTGCTTTTATTCTTAACATACCTATGCTCGAACTGCAAAAATTTGTGGTATTGGTGACTCTTACACTGACGGTGCCGTGTATAGCTTCAACTATGATTGTCTTTAAGGAGCGCGGCTGGTGGGAAGGTTTTTTGATTTGGTTTTCGGTATACTTTCTGGCGTTTTTTACCGGCGGGGTATTGACCCGCTTGCTGGAAGCTTTTAATACGGCGGAGTCTTTGCGGCCCCTGGCATTATCGAGTGTGGTGTTCTTTTTCCTGGTTGCGGCCCTGATTATTTTCCGCCTCCTGGTGCCGGATAAGAAGGCGATTTAGTTACGGTTGATTATTTAGTTGCGGTTAATTAATATTGCTGGTAAAATAACTGTTTAAAGCGAACTCGCTTAAGAATTTGTTCCAGGTGAAATAATGATTAAAAACAAAGTAATACTTGTTATAATGGCGATAATACCGGTATTTTTTTTTCCGGTATATTTCTCAGATGCTGCACCGGACTTAAATGCTGCACCGGAGATTACAGGAGAAGCGGCGGTGCTTATTGACGGTAAAACCGGGCAGGTGCTTTTTGAGAAAAACGCGCACCGTAGAATGTACCCGGCCAGTACCACGAAAATTCTTACGGCCGTGCTCGCCCTGGAAAAGGGAGCTTTGGATGAAGTGGTAACCGTGCCGGAATGCGCTTGTAATATAGAAGGGTCAGCGCTTGGGTTGCAGGAAGGAGAAGGGGTATTCCTGGAAGATTTGTTATATGCGCTGATGTTGAACTCAGGCAACGATGTGGCGATTGCCGTGGCTTGTCACATAGGGGGGTCGGTAGAGGGTTTTGTGCATATGATGAATAAAAAAGCTGAAGATATCGGCGCCTTGAACACCCATTTCAGTAATCCTAATGGACTGCCTGCTCCTGACCATTATGCCACTGCTTACGATCTGGCGCTTATTTCCCGCTATGCCATGCAGAACCGGAAATTCAGGGAGTTGGTTTCTACCAAAGTCAAAAATATGGAACGTACGGTGCCCGATGCACAAATTTACCTCCAGAACCATAACCGGCTTTTGTGGCGTTATGACGGCGCCGCCGGGATAAAAACAGGTTATACCAACGCTGCCGGGCAGTGCCTGGTGGCAGCAGCCCTCAGGCAGGAAAGGGAATTAATAACGGTGGTCTTGAAAAGCGTGGGAGCTGATATCTGGACGGACACGGAACAGCTTTTGGATTATGGTTTTGATAATTTTGTTCCGGTAATCCTGACGCAGGCCGGCAGGTTTGTGGCCAACGCACCGGTCAGGTTTGGCGATGCGGATACGGTACCGGTTCAGACGGGTAGTTTTCTTTCGTATAACTTTGCGGCCGGAGAAATAAAGGATGATATCCAGCGCGTAGTTACTTTGGACGAAAACATTACCGCACCGGTCTTTCCCGGCGAAAAATTGGGTGAGCTGACTTTTTTTGGAGGCGGTCGCGAAGTAGGCCGGGTTGATTTGTTGGCTCAGCAAGGAGTGGGGAGGCATTTATTGGCTCAGCGGTGTTTGTGGTTGCTGCCGGCGTTCTTCGGGTTGTTTATAATTCTGTCTATTATCCGCAGTAATCGGGCCAGACACAAGCGGTGGGAAAGATATAAGATGAAATATCGCCGGTGAGGTGTTTTCTATATTTTCTAAAAAGTATGGTTGTGGTGGTGTATAATGAAAGATGTTTTGTCGGGTATTGAAGAAAAACTCAGGGCGCGGGAGTTTAAGTTTACCACGCGACGGGAACTCATTTTGAAGGTTCTGCTCGAAAATAACGACAAACACCTGAGTGCCGAAGAATTATTTAATTTGGTCAAGCAAAAAGCTCCGGATATGGGCCTGGCTACGGTATACAGGGCGTTGGAACTCTTTCAGGAACTTGATATCATCAATGCCATTGACTTCGGAGACGGGCGCAAGCGTTACGAGTTCGGAGTGGAGGTGGGGAAAAACCATCATCATTATCATCTTATTTGCACTAAATGCGGCTGCATTACCGAAGTGGATGACGACCTGACGGAGGATTTGAAAAGCCGTGTCGGTAAAAAGTATAAATTTATCATAACAGACCACCAGCTCAAAATTTTCGGCATCTGCAACAAGTGCCGGACAAATTTTTGAATACCATTTGGAAAAGGAGTTTCGATGTGATGAGTTTTCAACCCCAAGGTTTGGCTACGGGAATAGGCAGTATGCCTTTTACCAAGCCGCAGGATGCGCTGCGCCTGATGAAAAAGTATTTTCCCGCTGCCCCTCATTGGCCCCAGCTGCCTTCCCGGGGCCGGAAGGAACACTTTGTCAACCAGTACTTGCGCCCACTGGTGCAAACCGGTCTGCTGGTCGACGACGGGGATAAAATTTATTTCGATACGCAAAACCCCGCCTGGACCGATCGTCTGACTGATTTTTACGGCATTTACCTGGCCTGTGAGGAGGGCGACCAGGCGGCCTTAAAGGAGTTTGCCTTTCCCGGGGATGCGGCGGCCGGGTTCTACGCTTTTATGGAAGACCTGGAAGCCGGAACCGGAAATGCCTCGCTGGTCAAGGGGCAGGTGGTGGGGCCGCTTTCCGTGGCCTTCCAGGTTAAAGACGAGCAGGGGCGCTTTGCTTATTATAACGACCAGCTGCGGGACCTGGTCGTTAAGACCCTGGCCATGCATGCTGTCTGGCAGGCGGGGGAGTTGGGAAGGTTCGGCCTGCCCGTGCTGATTTTCGTGGATGACCCCGCGATCGGGGTTTACGGGCATTCCAGCTATGTTACCGTGACCAGGGAAATGATTAAAGAGGATCTGACAGCTGTTTTTGCCGGCGTGCGCGGAGCGGGAAACCTGGCCGGAGTGCATTGTTGCGATGCCGTGGATTGGTCGATTTTATTTGAATTGAATTTAGATGTGGTCAGTTTCGATGCCTATAATTACTTCAGCTCAATTATTCCATATACCGCTTCTTTAAAAGATTTTTTTGAGCGGGGTGGTTCCCTGGCCTGGGGTATCGTACCCACTTTGAACGGACGGGTCGCGGAAGAGAATGAAAATTCCCTGCTGGAAATTTTAACCGGGGAATGGAGCGAATTGGAAGGACGCGGCATTTCAGCGGAAACTCTTTTTAAACAATGCCTGATTACTCCGGCATGCGGTACCGGCTTGCTCGATCATGACACGACACAAAAGATTTACCGGCTGGCGGCCGCGGTGTCTGAAAAGCTTCGTTCCCGTGCGAGGTAAGCCGGCCATGTTTCCGGTTGATTATCACCTGCATACGAGTTTTTGCGGGCATGCGACAGGAGAGGTCGGGGACTATCTGCAAGAGGCCGCCCGGAAAGGAATTTGCGAAGTCGGTTTCAGTGACCACCTGCCGTTGTATTTTTTGCCGCCCGAAGAAAATATTCCCGGTTATGCCATGCAGGAAGCCGAGCTGCCGCGTTACGCGGAAATGGTCCGCAGTTGTGCGGAAAACGCACCGGTGCGTGTCAAATTGGGTATAGAAGCTGATTACGTCCCGTCCGGCGAGGAGAAACTTTCTTCGCTCCTGGTTTCCCTGCCCTTTGATTATGTAACCGGTGCGGTGCATTTTATCGACGGGTGGGGTTTTGATAATCCCGCCGAGATGGATCAATACTATAAAAGAAATATCGACCTGGTTTACGAGCGTTATTTTGCCCTTTTACAGCAGGCCGCGCTTTCCGGCTGTTTTGATATTATGGCGCACCCTGATTTGGTTAAAAAATTTAATTTCCGGCCGGTGCGTTCATTAAGACCTCTTTATGAGGATACGGCCCGGGCTTTTAAAAAAGCCGGTGTGTGCGTGGAGGTGAATACGGCCGGTTTGAGGTGTCCGGCAAGGGAAATCTATCCCGCACCGGAGTTGCTGGAGGTTTTCTTTAAGCACGGCCTTCCTGTCACCCTGGGTTCGGATGCCCACCGTCCGGAACAGGTCGGGGAGGGATTTGTCGAAGCGCTGAAGCAGCTTGAAAGAGCCGGTTATAAAGAAATTACCCGGTTTGATGGAAGAAAGAGGAGTTTTGTTAAGATTTCAAGTTTTTAACGTTTGCTAAGCTACTGGGTAAAGAAGGAAACAATTTAATATGTTAATAAATGTTATTTTTTTTATATATTGGGAAGGTAACAGGGTTGTATTTAGCGAATTCTTCATAAAAAGCCGGTGCGGGTAAGGTAATAAAGCGGCTTTTAGTGGAGGAGGTGGGGTATGGATTGCGCAGGTGTCGGCTTGTGTCTGGTGTCGCTGGCCTTGTTTTTAGCGGCGCTGGTTTTCTCCACCAGGCCCGGCCAACGGGCCGGTGCAGAACAACCGGCAGGCGTTTCCGGAGAACCCGGTGCTGCAGCCGGGCATAAGGCGGTCATAGTTGAATTGCCCGGGGTGGACAATATACCGGATGAATATATTGTAGATTTGAAGGTTTTGATAAGTAAAAATAACCAGGCAAGACTAAAAGAAGGCGGGCAAGCCGGACCATACGGGAAGAAAATCAACCGGCTTGATAAATATTTATAATAATGAGCACGGGCCAACCTTATTAAGGTTGGCCCGTCCGCGCTTATTTTTCCTTGTTTCGTTTGGCGGCAAAAAACCGCTTTAAATTATCAGGGATATCCCGGTTCCGGCGGGAAGCCGAAGATTTTTTATCATTCCTGTTTCCACCGTAAACCGCTTTAAGGATCGCCTCGATAATCATGGCCTTGGGTGGAGCGGTATATTCCTGTCCCTGATACACCCAGACCCGGCAGTCGACATCCGTACCGCAGAGATCGCCGCAGGACTCGCACAGGTTTTCTCTTGCCTCCAACTGAATATCTTCACCGTTGATGCGAATGGTAGGCGAACTTAACAGCCCCACTGCGCGGGCCTGTTCTTCGGTTTGCACGTGGATGTTGCGGATCGTTACCTGAATGCCGGCGGCCTCAAGTACACGGGCTACCTCCGCAACGGCCCCTGCCAGGGTGCTTTCAGTTTCCCGGCAACGTTGGCAGAGGCTTAGGTCCAGGTATAAAAACTCAATCTCTAAACGGTGCGGTTGGTTGGCAGGTTCTTCCGGGTTGCAGCAGGAGCTGCCGCCGGGGCAGCAGGAGGCATTGTTACCGGCAGTATTGATACAGCCGCACCCGTTTTTAAGGTTATTGTTTTCCAAAGCAAACCCTCCCAGGTTGAATTTATTCCAGGTCAAAATCCCGGCATAGCTGTTTAATATATGCTTTCAGGGTATTTCGGTTAATAAAATAAAACTTCCATTTGCCGCGTGGCTCTTCGGTAACCAATCCGGCTCCGGTTAACTCTTTCATATGATAAGAAACCCCGGACTGAATCATACCGAGGATGGACATTAATTCACAATTGCACAAGCCGGGACGGTCCCGGCTGTCATTGTCACCGGCACAACAGGTTTCTTTGCTGTGGTACAGCAACAACATAATTCTGTATCTTACCGGGTCGCTCAATGCCTTGGCAATTTTAACACGGTCCATACGCACAACATATCAAAAATAATTGATATAGTCAAATAAAATTATATTTAATTTTTTTATTTACCCACCAAAATTTAGAAGGGTTTTAATTATTTATGGAGAAAAG
>CAYPRB010000013.1:0-6817 GCA_964413055.1 uncultured Pelotomaculum sp.
CTTCCACCGCCGCCTCCACCAGTAGATGTCTTTCTTGGCTGGTTCTCAATTATCGAATCACTCTCTTTATCCCCGCTGACTTTTTCAATCGTATCTTTGGCGTTGTTGACTTCTGATTCCGAGTCCAGGATCAATTCACTTACTTTGGTGTCTTTAGTAATATTTAATGTTATGCCTTCGAGGTTTTCGTTTACTTTTATTTCATCGATGGTGGTTTCGCCCCGGGTGGAGAGGACGACGTTGTCTGCTTTAATTTCTACGTTCTCAAAGGTGCCTTCGAGGATTATTTCTTCTCCGGCTGCTTCTTCAGATATTATGACTTGGCTCCCTTCTACACCGGTAGCTACTATCCGGATGTTTCCGCTGGAGGTTTTTTCGATAATTATCTGGTTATATTGTCCGCCGTTGATATGGATGCTGTCTTTCCCACCGCCACGGATGAAGGTGGTTCCTTTTACGGTTATGTTATTCAGGGTTGCGTCTCCGTCCCCGACTTCTTCAGCTATGGTCAGGTCCCCTTCTATGATCAGGTTCTGCAGGGTAACTCCGTCTGCGCTGATGGTGACGTCGTTTTCTATGGTCTCGGTGCCGGTTTCGGGACCGTAGGTACCGGCCTGGTTGTAGATTACTTCTTCGTCAATTGGTTCTTCTCCGATTGTTAGTTTTATGCTTCTGTCCAGTACTGCTGCTGCTTCTGCTCTGGTGGCGTTCCCTTGTGGTTTAAAGGTGCCGTCGGGGTACCCGCTTATTAGTCCGGCGGCTGATGCTTTGGTTACTGATTCTTTAGCCCAACCGGAGATCTGGGTGCTGTCGGTAAAGGTTTGGCTGTCTCCGGTTGCGGTTGTTTGGGTGGCGTTGACTACGATGGCGGCCATTTGTTCACGGGTAATGGGATCGTCGGGACCAAAGGTGGTGTCGCTGTACCCGTTTACCAGGCCATGGTTGTTGGCTGTTCTTATATCGTTTTTTGCCCAATGATTAGCGGTATCGTCAAATGTTTTGCCGGTTTCTGTTTTTTCCAGGTTAAAGGCTCTTACGGTTAAGACGGCGAATTCTGCCCTGGTGATGTTGTTGTCTGGTTTGAAGGTACCATCCGGGTACCCGCCGATGAGTCCTTTGTTTGTCATTTCTTGGATGGTGTTTTGGGCCCAGTGGCCTTCGATGTCACTGCATTGTGCCGCAAAAGCACCTGCCGCCAATACGCCTAACACCATAACTGATGCTAATAATACAGCAAGTATCCTTTTCATTTTCACTGTTTATCCCCTCCTTACTTTTTTACTATTAAAGGACAGGTAACGTACAACTCGCCTCCTTTCAGTTTTTCAATGTTCTTTTTTTGATCCTCCATTTTTTACTCAACAGAAACAAAAAACACACCTTATAAATGGGTGTGCCGGTTTCACTACTGGCTCCTTCCTGTTCAAGTGACCACATAAAAACAGGATTTCACAGCCTCAACACTATATAACCACTATTAATCCTTATGCGTTTTCCTTGCCCCGCCAGGATTACAGCGTTATATGGTTTAATTGTAACAAAGTCCTTCTTTTCTACACCTCCTGTTTAATAAAGGAAATTAAACATAAACCTTCTAAAACCTGCAAATTCTATAGAAAATTAGCCACTCTTTTTCGACAAATTATGATAATGCCACTGAGGGGTATTTAATGGAAACACACATAATGACATATTCTATTTTTTTACATGCAAATCCTGCTCAAAAAAAGAGAATTTTCTAAATTATCAATACGTCAAGCATATCTACCGGTCAGTAAGAATTAATGATTTTTTTTTATTATACCTATAGTTAATGACAACAGTTTGTCATAAGATAAAAAAATCGTTTCAAAAATTGAAGCGATAAATACTTCTTAAATAGAAAGATGTGATAATATTTATAGGAGAAAAAACGAAGGGGTTCTATAAAATAAGCGGGAAGGATTGAAATGTGAATGGCTCAAACCTTGCGGTGGCCAAGCTCGTTGAAAAAACAGGCAAATCGCATCCAGGCCGTTGAACGCGGGAAAACGTTTAGATTTTACGGGTTGTGCCTGCTGGCCGGTTTGGTTTTATATTTTGCGGCTAATAAATATCTCAGTCCGGACCTCGAATTTTTTACATCGACTTCCGGGATTTTAATAATCATCGCCGTAATTGCAGGCCGTAAAGCCTTCTCCTCCGATCATAAACGCGATAAACTGCTAAAAGGCCTGCATGGGGAAATGCTTGTCGCCCGTGAACTGGACCGGCTTCCCGAAGGGTGGTTCATAATTAACGACCTGGTGGTGGACGGGGTCCAAATCGACCACGTTGCCGTAAGCACCCGGGGCGTTTTTTGCCTGGAAACCAAGAACTGGAATAATGCGGGCTGCGATGAAAACGGCATCTGGTACCGCTTCCACCTGGGCCGCTGGCTACCCCTGGAAGAAAGTCCCGCCAGGCAAAACCTCAACCATGTCCGGGCGCTGAAAAATTACTTAAAAAGAAAACTTGCTTTAGACGTAAAAATAAATTCTATCGTCGTGCTGGCCTACCCCGGCGGTAAATTCAACCTCAAATCAAGAGTAATACCGCCCGGCGCATCCCGGATCTGCCTGCCTTCCGAGTTGCGCCGGTTTCTGCTGCAACAGGAGAACCCCATCCTGCCCCCTAAAGACACCTCTAAAATCGCACGTGCCCTGGCCAAAACTTGACCATTAACCAGGAATATTATAGCCCAAATGTTTAAACGCACTGGAACTGACTTTACGGCCGGCCGGAGTCCGGTTAACAAAACCGATTTTTAACAAATAAGGTTCCACCATATCCTGCAGCGTTCCGGCCTCTTCGTTAAGCGTGGAGGCAATTGCGTCCACCCCGGCGGGGCCTCCTTGGTATTTTTCAATAATTGTTTTTAAGTAGGCAATATCCAGCACATCCAGGCCTATGGCGTCTATACCTTCCAGTTTCAAGGCTTTGACCGCCGTTGCTTCGTCTATCACTCCCTCGCCCAGGACCTCGGCGTAATCCCGCACCCGGCGCAAAAGCCGGTTGGAAATCCTCGGCGTGCCCCGGGAACGCCTGGCAATCTCATAAGCCCCCCCGTCGTCAAGCGGAACTTCGAGTATTTGGCTGGACCTTTTGATAATCTCGCACAGCTCCTCCGCGGTATAAAAATCGACATGATAAATGATCCCAAACCGGTCGCGCAGGGGGGAAGATAAAAGACCGGCCCTGGTGGTCGCACCCACCAGGGTAAACTGTTTTATGTTTACCTTGATTGTTTTGGCAAATGGTCCCTTGTCCACAATAAAATCAATTTTAAAATCTTCCATGGCGGAATATAAAAACTCTTCCACCGGCCGGGGCAGGCGGTGTATTTCGTCGATAAACAATACATCCGCCAACTGTAAATTGGTTAGAATGCCCATCAGGTCCCCGCTGCGCTCAATCGCCGGCCCCGAGGTGCAGATTATGTTGGCATCCATTTCATTGCTGATAATATGCGCCAGCGTTGTCTTGCCGAGACCGGGCGGTCCGTAAAGCAAAACGTGGTCCAGGGGTTCGCCCCTCATCCTGGCCGCCTTGAGGGAAATCTCCAGCCGGACCAGCAAATCTTTCTGGCCGATATAATCAGCCAGCCTGGCCGGCCGCAAGGACCACTGGAACTTTTCCTCCCCCGGTTGTTCACCGGTCTCCACCAAACGAAGCCTGGTCAAAAACCTCACCTCTTCTGCAGGGATGTAAACCTGTTTTTATATATTTCTTCCAATATTTCTTGTGCCGTCTGAAACTGAAGGTTTTTTGGCACGGCCTCTTTAATCATTTTTTTTGCTTCCGCCATATTATATCCCAGCTGCAGCAAAACCTGCACCGCCTCTTCCATGATTCCGGTGCCAGCTTCCGGCTTACCCTCCCGGCGGCTTTCCGCACCGGCAACCCCGTCCGGGACCAGGGAAAAACCGGCCACTTTCCCGTGCAGTGAAGCAATTATTTTCCTGGCCGTCCTTTCACCGATGCCCTTGAGGTTTTTCAGCGTATCAACGTCCGAACTCTCAATGGCCCGGGCAATCGCCGCCACGGGCATGTTTATGGCTGCTAATGCGGTTTTGACGCCGACGCTGTTCACACTGGTGAACATTTGAAAGAACTCCTTTTCCAGCTCATCCTTAAACCCGATCAGCACCGGCGACAAGTATCCGCCGGCCATACTGCTCTCAATATAGTAAACGGTAGGCAGCGAAATCCTGTCGCCCACATCCTGGGATTGCAAATGTTCCCTGGTATAAGACGTCAGGTACACCTCGCAGGTGATACCGGCAACATCGATAAAAACCCCTCTCCGGCTGAGTCCGGCGTAAACGCCGCTTATTTTAGCAATCATTGAAAAAACCTCCCCCGGATCATCCGGGCAGCGCTACGGCTAAAAAATATCGCTTTTTCCGGCATGCGTTAAGTGGCAAAGGGCTACCGCAATGGCGTCGGCAATATGGTCCGGCCTGGGCGTTTGTTCCAGTCCGAGGGTCGCTTGAATCATCCTTTGCACCTGCTCTTTGGTGGCACTGCCCACACCTGTTACTGATTGTTTTACCCTGGTCGCCGGGTAATGATAAACCTTCACGCCCGACCGGGCGGCCGCCAGCAGGCACACCCCCCGGGCATGCGCCATTTGCAATGCGGTTCTGGGGTTTTTATAACTGGTAAACAGCTCTTCAACAGCAACCACGCCGGGTTTAAATTCCGCCAGGATCTCTTTCAGCCCGGAGTAAATTTGCTGCAGCCTCTGCTCCAGGGCCGCCTCCGGGTGCGTCTTGATGATCCCCCCTTCGCCCAGGCGCAAAGAAGCGTTCTCCGGGCAATCCAGAACGGCATAACCCGTCACGGCCAATCCCGGGTCGATTCCCAAAACACGCGGCATAAATTTCATTAAATCACGGCTTCCATAGAATTCCTGAACTTAATATACCAAACATAAGTTCCCAAATCAATAGTTTCATCCCAAATTAAAAAAGGAACAGAAATCCTGCTCCTCCGAAAGTCAGACCACCAAAAGATAATTGACCAGCACCAGCAGGACCACTCCCGGCAGTTGAAGGATCCCGGCGGTCAAAACCGTTACCGGGTTAATGGCGATGTGAAAACCGAATTGCCCGAACAAAATATTGATCAAAACCAGCAGTCCCCCGCCCAACAGGATCCAGGCCGCCAGGCGGACCATAAATCTCAAGGGCCGGAACAAAACCGTCCCCACCAGGTAAAGTCCCAAAAGCCCGGCCAGACCTACAAAAACTAATTTCCATTCCAAAGTTCGTCACCTCCTGGTAACATTATATGGGCCCGGATGGAAATTATTACTATTTTATTTGCTGCCGGCCCTCCATCGCCTTACCGAGAGTGACCTCATCGGTATATTCCAGCTCGGCACCCACGGGCAGCCCATGGGCAATCCTGGTCACATAAATGCCCAGCGGCTTAATCAGTCCGGCCAGGTAAAGAGCGGTGGCATCCCCTTCCACGTTGGGATTGGTGGCCAGGATCACTTCTTTTACCTTCCCTCCCTCAAGGCGCTTTAACAACCCCCTGACATTAAGCTGTTCCGGGCTTATTCCTTCCATCGGAGATATGACCCCGTGCAGCACATGATAAAGCCCTTTAAACCCCCGGGTTTTTTCCATGGCCACAACATCCCTGGGACGTTCCACCACGCATATGAACTCACGGCTGCGTCGCTTGTCACCACAGATAAAACAGGGGTCGCAATCGGTAAAATTGCCGCACACGGAACAGCGGTGAATAGTTTTTCTGGCCTCTTCGATGGCCCGGGCCAGATTGAAAGCGGTTTCTTCCGGGACATTCAAAAGATGCATGGCCAGGCGCTGCGCTGTTTTCGGACCGATACCGGGCAGTTTGGCCAACTGATCGATCAGCCGGGCCACGGGTTTGGCATAGTAATTCATAATTATTACATGCCGGGTATTTTCAAGCCGCCGGTAAGTTTACCCATCTCCCGGGCCACCATATCCTGCGCCTGTTTTAAAGCTTCGTTGACAGCGGCCAGGACCATATCCTGGAGCATTTCCACGTCTTCCGGGTCCACGGCCTCGGGCTTGATCTCCAACGCAACGATCTCATTCTGGCCGTTGGCAACAACCTTAACCGCCCCGCCTCCGGAAGTGCTTTCCACCGTTCTTTCGCCCAGCTCTTCCTGCAATTTCACCATTTCCTGCTGCATCTTCTGAAATTGTTTCATCATTTTATTCATAATGATTAATTTTCCCCTTCCATTTTTCTTATAATATATCATAATCCGGCCGGCAATTAAAACAAACTGTCCTCCGTATCTTCCAGGTCTACCTCTTCACCTTCAAAACGCCGCTTCACCTCTGCAACAGGCTGCTTTGTCTCCGGCTGTCTTTCAGGAAAACCGGTACCGGACCGGCAGAATTTAAAAGCGACCTGCCAGTTTCCTTCCCAAAACTTTGCCAACAGGCCTTCCAGATACTTTTTATTCTCGGTACGTTCAGCCATGTTTTTGGCCAGTACTTCACCCTCCCGGAAACCGACTACCAGGCACCGGCCTTTTACCGTTAAAGGAACGGCTTTTTGATAATTATGATAAAGCGACATGCGTTCCTGGTGCAAGATTTTCATGAGCCTGCTCCAGGTTTTTTTGAGCTGCTCCCGGGATATTGCAGGTACCGCTTCCCCGGTACCCGCTTTCTTGGGCACGGGTTCTTCCTCCGGCTGCTGCTGCGCCTGCGCCGCCGGCCCGGCCTGCGTCGCTCTCCGGAGCTGGTCCGAACGCGTTTCAGGCGTTTCAGGTGTTCCAGGCGTT
>CAYPRB010000013.1:6917-28556 GCA_964413055.1 uncultured Pelotomaculum sp.
CAGGCGTTTCAGGTGTTCCAGGCGTTCCAGGCGTTCCAGGCGTTTCAGCTTCCGGCGCAGCTTGCTGCCGGCTTGTTTGCGCTGCAACTTTCGGCGCCGCGCCGCCCTCTATCCTGTTCAACCTTTCTTCAACGGCACTCAACCGGGCGGCAAACTCGGCAAAATTATCCGGCGTGCCGGGCCGGCAGGCTTTAACCAGAGAAACTTCAAGCACAATCCCCGGCAGGTTGCTGAATTTCATACCCTGCTCCGCCCCGGCCATGATTTCAACTGCCCGCACCAGCCGCCCCTCGGAAAACTTGGCAGCCACCGCCTTGATTTGCTCCGTCTCACTCCAGGTTTCAACGGACGCGGCACCGGATGAAATTTTTTCTAAAAGCAGCACCCGCAAGTACGCGGCCAGCTCCCTGGCAAAAAGGCGCAGCTCCTTACCTTCTTCCGCCAGTTCGGACACCAAGCGCAAGGCCGGGCCGGCCTCCCCGCCAGCCAGATATTCCGCCATCCGGCGCAGGGCGTCCCCCCGCACCGTCCCCAAAATATCGTGCACGTCCCCGGCAGTCACTTGCATTCCGCCGAACGCGGCTCCCTGGTCCAGAATGCTTAAAGCATCTCTCAGGCTGCCCTCGGCCGCCCTGGCGATTAGCCTCAAAGCCTCGTCCTCGACGGTCAGCCCGGCCCCTGCGGCAACCTCCCGCAACCTGCTGATAATATCCGCCGGAACGAGCCGCCGGAAATCAAAACGCTGACAGCGGGACAAAATGGTCAGCGGCACCTTGTGGGGCTCGGTAGTGGCCAGCACCAGCACGGCATGACGCGGCGGTTCCTCCAGCGTCTTTAAAAGCGCGTTGAAGGCCTCGTTGGTAAGCATGTGCACCTCGTCAATTATGTAGACCCGAAACTTTCCGGCAGCGGGAGCAAACTTTATTTTTTCCCTGAGTTCCCTGACTTCGTCGATGCCGCGGTTGGAAGCCGCATCCACCTCAATAACGTCCAGGGAAAGGCCCGTACTGACGGACCTGCAACTGTCGCACCGGTTACACGGTTCAGGGCCTTCCCGGCGGGAACAGTTCAGTGCCTTGGCCAACACTTGCGCGGTGGTGGTTTTTCCGGTCCCCCGTGCCCCGCAAAAAAGATAAGCGTGTCCTACCCGCCCGTTTTCCACGGCGTTTTTCAACGTCCGGACAATGTGATTTTGTCCGATTATTTCCCCGAAAATCCGGGGTCTCCATTCCCTGTACAGAGCCAGATATGCCATCACCATCGCTCCGGTTTCCACACAAATTTCTGGTAATACACTTCTTCGCCAAAGACTTATTTCCTCTTAACGGTTGCTTAAACAAAACAGCCGCCCCCGTTCAGGGGAGCGACTCAAAATTAAGGCCGTGCACCTGCCTTTGAATATTAACTTCCGGGCGATACTCCCGCAGGTAGCTCGGACCAGGCACCCTCGCGGCACCCGGAGGATTTCCCTTAGTGCTGCTTCCGTCAGGACCTGACACGGTTCAGGAAGCTCCGTCGCGCAAGACCCGGCCTTCCACACCCCTTACGGGAGCCGGACCCCACAAGCTATATCCTCAGGCCGGAATTCAGCCCCGCTCCAGCGGCTTGCGAGTACAGGGCACCGCTACCTCCCCGCCTAGCACGGCCAATCTTTTAAAATTAAGAGACAGTCCTCCGTCCTGTGGGGCCTGCCCCGAATTACTGTTCATCATGGCGGAGAGAGTGGGATTCGAACCCACGAGACGGTTACCCGTCCACACGCTCTCCAGGCGTGCGCCTTCATCCACTCGGCCATCTCTCCGTGCACTACTGTAGAAACGGTTAACGTTTATAATAACATATTTTAAGCGTTGCTGCCACAACTGAAAGCACTTCTATTATACAGATAATTTTATGTGAGCGCAAGACTTTTCGGCCCGCCGCAAAACAACGCGGCCGGTCAGATGCAATGATTTAATCCTGCATACCGGCGTTTGATATTTCCCTTTGCCATGGCTATGACGTGCAATATTCCGGAAATAACTTTTATTATTTTAGTAAAAATGTTTTTTTATTATCTGAATCGCCTCTTCCGGGGTTCTTGCCGTCTGCAACAGGCCCTCGTCCCGGTAGCAGTCAAATAAACTCCCCGTAGCAAAGTTTAACAAGATTACCCTTTTACGACTTTTTAATGCCAGGGCAATTTCAGAAACGGTTCCCGCCTTTCCCGGAAAAGCCACCACCATATCGCTTGACAGCACGTTGATATAATTCCGGCCCGCCCCCATTCCAGTGGCGATAACAATGTCTATGTTTCCGGACGCCCGGTCACTGTTTTCTCCCGGCAGAATCCCGACGGTCAAACCTCCGTTTTCCTTGGCGCCCCGTGCCGACCATTCCATAATGCCGGCCGGCCGGCCTCCATTAAGCAATACCCATCCTTCTCCGGCAATCAATTTGCCCAGGCGGTAAGCAGAGCGGCAATCACCGGGAGAAGCATTTTCACCACCGCCCATGACACCCACAATCAATTTGCGCACGGTAACTCACCTCGCAATAATACGATTTTTTTCTTGTTCTGCTCCCGGTACCGATTTCCTCTTTTTTTGTTGTTCTAAGCACTATTTTATGGTAACCTTCTTTTAACGGAAAATCTTCCTAAAATGCTCCAAGGGAGGAGCTAAAATGACAAAAACGACCAAAAGAAAAACTGCCCAAAATTCCGGCCCGCACTACCGGATCGACATTGCGGGCATGGTCTTGCTGGCGCTGGCTTTAATCGGATTGGCCGGTATCTTTACCGACGCCGTGGGCACGGTCGGGATCCTGATCAACAAAAGCTTAACGGTCCTGGTAGGTTCCGGGTATCTATTTTTTTTACTTTTACTGGGCCTTTGGGGCTTCAAGCTCATGTTCCGGCACAAGTGGCGGGTCACCGCCCGTTTCTGGGGCATGTTAATACTTTTCGGCAGCCTGCAGATTTTTTTACATCGTAATATTCCCTTGTCCGCATCATTTTCCGCCGGCCTCGAGGGGCAGGGCGGCGGTTTGCTGGGGGCCACCCTGGGCTACGCCTTTAAATTTTGCTTCGGTTCCGTGGGAACTTTTATCCTGCTTGTTTTTCTGACCCTGTCGGGAATGGTCCTGGTTAGCGGCGGCTCGTTTAAAAACCTGTTCCTGAATACCCGGTCCCGGTTAACATCTTTTGCCGGGCGCTTGTGGCAGTGGCTTATCAACTTCCTCTATACCGAAGAAAAAAAATCCGGGCGGACCACGGAAAAAAAACCGTCACCTGAAAAAGAAACCGTTTTAAAGGAAGACTGCTCCCCCGCATCATTTCCGGACGTACCGGAAGAACCGGAAGAACCGGTCATCGAAGTGTTCCCGCCTCCCCGGGAAGAAAAAAACGGGCCGGAAACCAGGTCTGCACCTGAGAAGGAACCCGCACTCCCGGCCGGCACCGCCGCGGGAGAGCAGAAATACCACCTGCCGCCGCTTTCACTGCTCCAACCATTAAAGGCGTCGCAGGAAAATAATCCCGGAAAAGATATCAACAAACGTATCAAAATACTGGAACAAGTCCTGGAAAGTTTCGGGGTCAAGGCCCGGGTTACTCATGTAGCCGTAGGGCCTTCCATTACCAGGTTTGAGTTGCAGCCGCCGCCCGGCATCAAGGTCAGCAAGATCGTGGGCTTGTCGGATGACATCGCCCTGGGCATGGCTTCTTCCGGTGTACGTATTGAAGCACCCATCCCCGGGAAAGCCGCTATCGGAATCGAAGTGCCCAACAGTGAAACGGCACCGGTTTCTTTGCGTGAATTACTGGAAAGCAGAAACTTCACCGGGTCTTCTTCCCGGTTGACCATAGCGGTGGGTAAAGATATTGCCGGCTCTCCCATAACGGCAGACCTGGCCAAGATGCCGCATTTGCTGATAGCCGGCGCCACCGGAGCCGGAAAAAGCGTCTGTATCAATGCCATCATTTGCAGTATTCTCTATAAGGCTACCCCCGATGAAGTAAAATTTCTTATGATTGATCCCAAAATGGTGGAGCTGACTAATTATAACAATATTCCCCACCTGGTCAGCCCGGTGGTATCCAACCCGAAAAAGGCTGCCGGGGCGCTAAACTGGGCGGTCCGGGAAATGGAGTTCCGCTATGATATTTTTGCCTCGGCAGGGGTCCGGGACATCAACCGCTACAATGAACTGTGCGGTACGGCCGTCCTGGAACCCGGGCAAAAGCCCCTGCCTTACATCGTAATTATTATCGACGAACTGTCGGACCTGATGATGGTGGCACCGGCAGACGTGGAAGACTCTATCTGCAGGCTTACACAAATGGCCCGGGCAGCAGGAATTCACCTGGTAATCGCCACACAACGGCCGTCAGTGGATGTAATTACGGGGTTAATCAAGGCCAATATTACCTCGCGCATATCCTTTGCTGTTTCCAGCCAAACCGACTCCCGCACCATCCTGGATATGGGGGGTGCGGAGAAACTGCTCGGTAAAGGAGACATGCTCTTTCACCCGGTGGGAACTTCCAAGCCGGTACGGGTACAGGGCGCGTACCTTTCGGACCGGGACGTGGAGCACCTGGTGGACTTTATCAAGGACCAGGCCAGACCGGTTTATAACGAAACCGTGCTTCAGGAACTACCTGAAGACAAAGCAGTTGCCGCACCCGAGGAAAATGACGAATTACTGCCCCGGGCGGCCAAGATCTTCATCGAAAGCGGCACCGCATCCATCTCCATGCTGCAAAGGCGCCTCCACGTGGGATATTCCCGGGCGGCCAGGCTGGTAGACATCATGGAGCGGCGGGGAATTGTCGGCGGGTTTGAGGGCAGTAAGCCCAGGGTGGTATTGATGACCATGGAGCAATACCAACAGACGTTTGAAAACGAAAAAACCAATAAAGAAGCAACCACTGCAGCTTCCTGACCCGCTGCAGTTTTTTTATGTACGGGAAAATCTTTTTATCATTATCCCTGCGCATGGGCAATTAAATTTATTGCATAAAAATTAAAGATAGGAATATTCCTGTTTAGAGGGGGTAACTGTTATCCGCAATCAAAAAGTAATCGAAAAAATCAGGTATTCGGGTTGCAAACTAACCCGTCAGCGCCGGGCGATTATCGAAGTGCTGCTGAGTAACGAACAACTGCTGACCGCCATGGAATTGTACGTCCAGGTAAAAAAAATAGCCCCGACCGTTAGTCAGGATACCCTTTACCGGAATTTAGAACTGCTTTCCCAGATCAACGTAGTGAACCGGATTACGGTCCGGGGCGGCGACTTGTTTGAACTGGAAAGGCACCATCACCATCACTTCGTCTGCATCTATTGCGGTGCAGTCACCTGCCTGCAAGGCTGCCCCATCGGTCCGGAGCAGTTGGCCGAGGCCCATGAAAACGGGTTTGAGGTTTTGTATCACAGTTTTTTGCTGTCCGGGTGTTGCCACAAATGCCAAGAACTTAATCAGGAGTCACGCAAATGAACCAAAAGAACCACGTGTTATTAATTTTATTTTTATCCCTTTTATCCGTCGCCTTGCTGACCGGTTGCGCCGGATCCACCGGCCGGTCGGATAATCCGGAAGAACAGCCGTCCAAGATCCATGTTGCCGCCACCATTTTCCCGCTGGCGGATATAGCCCAAGAAATCGGGGGGGAAAAAGTCGCGGTAGACACCCTGCTCCCGGCCGGCAGCAGCCCGCATACCTTTGAGATCACCCCGGAGCAAATAAAAAAACTTTCCGCGCTCCGGGTCTTTCTAAAAGTCGGTGCCGGTCTGGATTCATTCGGCGATAAACTGGCGGCGGCACATACCGCTTCCGACCTTATTACCGTAACCGTGATGGAAAACCCGGGCCTGCAAAGCTACTTACAGCAACATTACCGGCAGTCCCACCGGAATCCCCACGTCTGGCTCGATCCCGTTCTGGTAAAAGAATATATCGCCCCGCAAATTGCCGGCGCCCTGGTCAAAGCCACTCCGGAAAATGAGCAGTATTTCAAGACCAATCTCAGTAAATACTGCGCTGAATTAGATGCGCTGGACCGGAAAATAAGGGAAAAAACCGCAAAACTAACGCATCGCACCTTTATTTCTTTTCATTCCGCCTGGTATTTTTTTGCCGCACGTTATGACTTGAACAACATCATTGTCCAGGAATTCCCCAGTCAGGAACCAACCCCCGGGTGGCTCGCCGAAGTTATTGAGACGGCTAAAAACAGCGGGGCCCGGGCCGTTATCGCCGAGCCCCAATTCAGCACCAGGGCAGCGGAGGTTATTGCGGCTGAACTCGGCGCGCCGGTACTGATGCTGGACCCGCTCGGCGCGGAAGAACTACCCGGGTACGACAGTTACCTGAACCTGATACATTCCAACCTGAAAATTTTGGAACCGGCATTGCATTGAGGTGCTACGCAAAATGGAAAACGTCCCTATCGTCGAATTCGACCACGTCTACGCTGTGCTGCAGGGCAGAACGGTCCTTGAAAACATTAATTTTTCCGTACTGCCCGGCAGCTTTATCGGCATCATCGGCCCCAACGGAGCCGGAAAAACCACCCTGCTGCGCTTAATACTCGGCCTTTTACCTCCCGCCGGGGGGCAGGTGAGGCTTTTTGGAATGCCACCGGAAAAACTACCCCGCAAAAAACGTAAAGTAGGATACCTGCCTCAAAAACCGCAATTTGACCGGAGGTTTCCGGCAAGCGTACGCGACATCGTACTCATGGGGGCGGTACGGGAACTGGGGTTTTTCCGGCGCCCCCAGGCCAGGGATAAAGAGCACGCCGAAGAAGTGATGTCCAAAACCGGTATTCTGGACTTGCAAAACCGCCCCATTAGCGAACTTTCCGGGGGACAGCAAAAGTTAGTTTTTTTGGCGGGGGCACTGGTATCCCGGCCCAGACTGCTAATCCTGGATGAGCCGGCGGCAGGACTTGACCCTTATGCCCAGCATAATTATTACCGGCTGCTAAAAGAACTGCAGACCGCAATGAGATTGACCGTGCTCTCCGTGTCGCACGATCTGGCGGCCATCTCAGCCAATGCCCATAAATTAATCTGCATTAATAAAACCATGCACACGCACGGCAGCCCCGCAGAAGTGCTCAAAAAACTATCTTCCGGCAACCGGCTGTACAAATGCGAGTTCGGCCTGATCTTTAATGTCAACGGTTGGGGAGGGACCGCATAATGGATATTTTAGCTTATGCTTTTATGCAAAAAGCACTTTTGGCGGGAATACTGGTCGGTATACTCTGTTCTTTCGTAGCTTTTTTCGTGGTCTTGAAACGACTGGCTTTTGCCGGAGTGGGCATTTCCCACTCGGCTTTCGGGGGCGTGGCCATCGGGCTTTTTTTCGGTTTCAACCCGATCCTGACCGGCGGCCTTTTTGCCACTCTGATTGCCTTGGCCATTGGTTTTGTCAGCAGGCACGGCGATATCCAGGAAGACACTTCTATTGGAATATTTTTCGCCACCGCCATGGCCCTGGGCATTACCGTGGTTAGCTTGATCAAAGGCTGTTACGTGGACCTGTTCAGTTACCTGTTCGGCAACATCCTGGCGGTAACCGTCCGGGATCTCTGGATCCTGGCGGGTGCCGCCAGTATTATCGTGTTCTTTTTGAGTGTTTTCTTTAAAGAATTATTCTTCATGTGTTTCGACGAAGAGTTGGCCGCAGCCAACGGCATTCCCGTCAATCTTCTGTATTATTTGCTGCTTGCCTGTATCGCGGGTACCGTTGTGATCACCGTAAAAGTGGTGGGAATAATCCTGGCCTCCGCCCTGCTGGTCATCCCGGCGGCAACGGCATATGAACTAACCGGCAATTTTCGCCGGATGCTGGTTATTTCTATTTCTATGGGCATTATTTCTACTGTAGGAGGACTGGGATTATCATATTATTTTAATTTAGCTTCCGGTTCCACCATCGTCCTGCTGGCCGGCCTGTTTTTCCTGGCGGCCCTGGTCTTTTCCCCGCGAAGAAAGGCCTGGCACCGGGCAGCGGCGCTGCTCCCTGAATCAAAACCGGAAAATGCGCCTGAATACGCAGAACAATTAAGAACGGGCTCTTAAGCACCTATTTATACCAGGCCCAATCCCCGTACCAGGTAATTGACCGTCATGCATAACCCGATGCCGACTACCGTCGGAATCAGCGCGGCGGCCATAGTCCAACGCCAGCTGTTCTGTTCCTTGCGGATCGTATAGAGGGTTGTGCCGCAGGGCCAGTGACAAAGGAAGAACAGCATGGTACAAAGGGCGGTCAGCCAGGTCCACCCGTGCCCTTCCACCAGGAGGTGCCGGAGATCTGCCAGGCTGTTCAACTCCATCAGCGCCCCGCCGGAAACATAGCTCATAATCAGGACGGGCAAAACAATTTCATTAGCCGGCAACCCCAGAATGAATGCCAACAAGATAAAGCCGTCCAGTCCCATATGCCAGGCCAGGGGATCCAGCCAGCCGGCTATAAGGGTAAGCATACTGGCATCGCCAACGGTAATATTGGCCAGCACCCAGATAATTCCCCCGGCGGGAGCCGCGATGATCATGGCCCGGGCCAGCACAAATATGGTGCGGTCCAGTACCGAGCGCACGATCACCCGGCCCACCTGGGGCTTTCTGTAGGGCGGCAGCTCCAGGGTAAACGACGAAGGGATTCCCTTTAACAGCGTTTGCGATAAAAGCCAGGAAACCAGCAGCGTAAGCACAATGCCCAGAACCACCAGGCCGCTCACGGCCAGGGTGGTCGCCAGACTGCTGAGCGAGGCCGCTACCGCGCCACCGGTAAAAATAGCCGCCAGGGCAATCAAGGCGGGAAACCGGCCGTTACAGGGCACAAAAACATTAGTTAAGGTAGCCACCAGCCTTTCCCGGTGGGAATCGATAATGCGGCAGGCAATGATGCCGGCGGCATTACAGCCGAAACCCATACTCATGGTCAGCGCCTGTTTACCGTGGGCGCCGGCTTTTTTAAATAAACCGTCCAGGTTAAAAGCTACCCGGGGCAGGTAACCCGCATCTTCCAGTAAAGTAAACAGCGGAAAAAAGATGGCCATTGGCGGAAGCATCACCGACACCACCCAGGCCACCCCCCGGTACACGCCCAGCACTAAAAAGCCGTGCAGCCAATCCGGGGCATTGAACGCCACGAACAGTGCGGTTAACCGGGCTTCGACCCAAAACAGACCTTCCGCCAGTAAATCCGAAGGATAATTGGCCCCGGTAATGGTGATCCAAAACACGACGGCCAGCAAACCAAACATGATGGGAAAGCCCCAAACCGGCGAGGTTAAAATATTGTCAATCTTACGGTCCCAGTCGATGCGCCCGCCGGTTTCACGAATTACGCTCCCGGCGGCAATTTGCTCCGCGGTATGGTAAATACTCTGCACAATATGCTCCCGAAACGCATCCTGCCGGCCGCCGGCAAGCTTTCTTGCCTCTTCTACCAGCGGTTCCAGCGGGGTGCGGCAGTTCCTCATGCCAGCACCTCCCTGACCGCCACGATTTTTCCCTTGTCCCGGTCGCCCGCTAAAAACTCAACCATATTAATATCTCCTTCCAACAAGCGTAAAGCCACCCAGCGGGTATTCAATTCACCGTCCCAAACTCCCTTCAGCTTCGCCTCCAGCAAGGATACGGCGGTTTCTATTTCCGCCGGGTATTGTACCCGTTTCGGCTCAGGCTTCAACTTTCCGTGCACCACCCGGGCAACTACATCCAGCAACCGGTTTAGACCCTCCCCGCTGCGCGCCGCTGTGGCAACCACGGGCAAGCCCAGGGCGGTACTCAACTTGTGCGCATCAATGTTAATATTTTTACGCCGGGCCTCGTCAATCAAATTAACGCAAACAACCACCCTTTCCGTAATTTCCATAACCTGCAGCACCAGGCTCAAGTTACGTTCCAGACAGGTCGCATCCACGACCACAATCACCGCATCCGGCCTGGCGAAACAGATAAAGTCCCGGGCCACCTGTTCTTCTACGGAAACGGCAAGCAATGAATAAGCGCCGGGAAGGTCAACCAGACTATACCTGCACCCGTCGTGGGAAAAACTCCCCCGGGCCTGCAGCACCGTCTTACCCGGCCAGTTTCCGGTATGCTGGCGCAAACCGGTCAAAGCGTTAAAGAGGGTACTTTTTCCGGTATTGGGATTGCCCGCCAGGGCAATTACTGGTTGATTGCCGGCCGTCGGAAAATTAAACTGCTCCCGATTAACTGATATTCCGGTCGACTGGCTGGTCAGCCCCATAAGATAAATCACCCCAAGCATATATTATAAAATTTTGTTTACCAGCACTTGACTGGACTCCTCTTGACGCAGGGCAATTACCGCGCCCCTGATATTGTAAGCAACCGGATCGCCCAGGGGACTGCGGCGCACCACTTCCACCCGCGTACCGGGAACCAGGCCTAAATCTAAAAGCCTCTTACTGCCGGATCCGCCCGTATTAATCCGGGTCACCAGGACATGTTCCCCCGCAAGCACGGTATTTAAGGTTGTGCTGCCGGACATAAAAGTGCCTCCTTTCTTAGAATTAATTAAGATTGTTAACGGTGTCTAACTGCTGACAATTAAATAATATGTAGCTTTAACTTCAGGTGTTCCGCAGGAGGCTTGGTAAAAAAGAGCAAATTAGCTTGCGGTGACCTGTGGACTTGCGTTAGCGGCGATTTTGAACCCTTGTTAAAATCAAAAAGGATGCGGCTGTTGCAGCCCATCCTTTTATTCACCATAACCGTTTTTCAAACCCAGACCTTTTTCTTTCCGGTGCCGGCAATGTTCCAGAAAACTTTGCCGGCACCGGTGGTTGTTGTCCAAAAAATCCAGCAGGTTTTCAATGGCCCTGATGGTGGGAAGAGTCAGGTAATGCTCCATGGCCTCCGCCTCTTTTACCACATCACAACCGGAGTTGATGGCCTTTAAAAACCCCTGCAGAATCCGGTTCCGGTCCACCAGAAACCGCCCCAACCGGCGTCCTTTTTCGGTCAGCACCAAATCCCGGTATTTCTTGTAAATCAAATATTCTTTTTCGTGCAATTTACGGATGGCATTATTAACCGACGGCAGGGTGACATTCAGACATTCCGCAACATCACTGACCCGCACCACCTTGTTTTGCAGCGAAAAACGATAAATCTCTTCCAGGTAATCTTCCAGGCTCGGCGACAGCACTTCGGCACCCCCTTTTTGGGGTAGCAATAATTAAATATCTGGTATATTTATATTGTATGTGCCCGGCCGGTTTAGTTTCATCTAACATTTAATAATTTTTTTAAAAATAAATTAAATGGTTCGGTGGGTAAACTTTTTAATCCGGTTGGCATAATCTTCCACAATTTGCCCGCTGCCGGCCAACTTATATTTGTAGATTAGAAGTCCCTCCAGGCCGACCGGCCCCCGGGCGTGAATCTTATTAGTGCTGATGCCGACTTCCGCCCCGAGGCCGTAACGGAAGCCGTCGCTGAAACGCGTGGAACAATTCCAGAACACGTTCCCGGAATCAACCAGACTCATAAATTTTTTCGCGGCCTCTTGATCTTTGGTGATAATCGTATCGGTATGCCCGGAACCGTAAGTATTGATGTGTTCGATCGCTACGTCCAGATTTTGCACCACTTTAACGGAGATTTTATAATCCAGGTATTCCGTACCCCAATCACCATCCGACGCCGGAGCCGCCCCGATAATCTTCCGGGTTGTTTCACACCCCAAA
This sequence comes from uncultured Pelotomaculum sp., assembly GCA_964413055.1. Classification (GTDB taxonomy): domain Bacteria; phylum Bacillota; class Desulfotomaculia; order Desulfotomaculales; family Pelotomaculaceae; genus UBA3102. Next base: position 18,641 of record CAYPRB010000013.1, read on the forward strand.
ATCTCGACCTGTTTTTGCTTAAACGCCTCACTAATCAACGGCAGGAAAGTCCCGGCGATTTCCCGGTCCACCAGCAGGGTTTCCGCGGCGTTACATGCCGCCACGTATTGGATCTTGGAATCAACCGCCACCTTAACCGCCATTTCCAGTCCGGCGTCCCGGTGCACGTAGCAGTGACAAATCCCGTCCGCATGTCCAAGCACGGGAATCCTGGAGTTGTCCATGATATACCGGACAAAATCATTAGAACCCCGGGGAATGATCAGGTCAATAAAATCGTCCAGCTTAAGCATCTCATTGACATCGGTCCGGGTTTCCAGGAGCTGCAGCCATCCGGAAGGAATACCCGCTTCCTCCGTGGCGGCGCTAATAATTTCCGCCAGGATTTTATTGGTTTCCCTTGCCTCGCTGCCGCCTTTTAACAGCACGCTGTTACCGCTTTTTAAAGCCAGGGTGGAAATCTGCACCAGCGCGTCCGGCCGCGATTCAAAAATCACGCCGACCACACCAATCGGGCAGCTCACTTTATAAAGTTCCAGCCCCCGGTCCATTTCAGTGGCGGCAAGGGTCTGTCCGACGGGATCGGGCAGTTCAATCAGGCTGTGGATACCTTCAATGACGTCATCAATTTTAGCCGCATCAAATTTCAATCGTTTTAAAAGCGGCAAGGCCAGTTTTTCTTTGGCACTTCTTTCCAGGTCGACTTCATTGGCGGCAACAATCCGGTCCTTTTTATTTTCCAGGCTGTCTGCTATCTGGTGTAAAGCCCGGTCTTTCAGCCCGGCCTCCGCCGCGGCAAGCCTGATCGAAGCTTTTTGGGCACTGACGGCAATATTTTTTATTCTCATCGCTGCATTCCTCCTAATCAATTACTTATTATGCAAGCTGCCGGGGAACCTCCTGGCAAACCGGTCCGGCGGCAGTACTACCCGGCATCATTCTGCTCCCGGGCTTTTTGTATCCTGGCCCAGGAATCCTTCAAAGTCACGACCCGGTTAAATACCGGAAGCCTGTCTGACGAATCAGGGTCAACGCAAAAATAGCCCTGTCTTAAAAACTGGTAGTTACTTCCAGGAGTCGTGCCGGCCAGACCGGGTTCAACCAGGCACGAAGTTAACCTCTCCAGGGAATTAGGGTTAAGCGCAGATTTAAAATCTTCCCCGTCTGCGACATCATCCGGGTTTTTTTTCAGGAACAGGCAGTCGTAGAGGCGCACTTCGGCCTTTACGGCATGTCCGGCGGAAACCCAATGCAGGGTCCCCTTTACTTTGCGCTTGCTCGCGGGCAAACCGCTGCGCGTTTCCGGGTCGTAGGTGCAGTGCACCTCAACCACCGCACCGGTTCGGGGGTCCTTAACCACCCGCTCGCACTTGATGATGTAAGCGTGTTTCAGCCGCACCTCGCGCCCGGGGGCCAGACGGAAATATTTTTTCGGCGGGTTTTCGTGGAAATCCTCCTGTTCAATATACAACTCCCGGGAAAAAGGAATTTGTCGCACCCCCTTACCGGGGTCTTCCGGATTAATCCCGGCCTCGAGCATTTCCACCCGGTCCTCCGGATAGTTGTCAATAACCAGCTTTAACGGGCGCAACACGGCCATGGCGCGCGGGGCGCTCCGGTTCAATTCCTCGCGGATACAATGTTCCAGGTACTCGATATCGACAATACTGTATGCTTTGGCTACCCCGATACGGTCACAAAAATCCCGGATGGCCCCCGGTGTATACCCGCGCCTGCGCAAACCCGACAAGGTGGGCATCCTCGGGTCGTCCCACCCGTTGACATACCCCTGCTCGACCAGTTCCCGGAGCTTGCGTTTGCTCATCACGGTATAACTGAGATTGAGCCGGGCAAACTCAATCTGCCGGGGAGGACATTCCAAGCCCAACGCCTCCAGGAACCATTCATATAACGGGCGGTGGTCTTCGAATTCCAGCGTGCAAATGGAATGGGTGATTTTTTCTATAGCGTCGGAAAGAGGATGGGCAAAATCATACATCGGGTAAACACACCACTTGTCCCCCGTCCGGTGGTGCGTCGCCTTCTGGATCCGGTACAGGACCGGATCCCGCAGGTTTAAATTGGGCGAGGCCATATCAATTTTAGCCCGCAGCACCCGGGAACCATCCGCAAACGCGCCATTTTTCATCCGCTCGAACAAGTCCAGGTTCTCCGCTACCGAACGGTTCCGGTACGGGCTGTCGGTTCCGGGCCTGGTTAAAGTACCCCGGTATTCCCTGATTTCCCGCGGACTGAGGTCACAAACGTAGGCCTTGCCGGCTTTAATTAACTGCACGGCAAACCCGTATAACTGCTCAAAATAGTCCGAAGCGTAAAACAACCGGTCACTCCAGTCAAACCCCAGCCACTTGACATCCTTTTTGATTGATTCGATGTAATGTATTTCTTCCTTAATGGGATTGGTATCGTCAAAGCGAAAATTACAAAGCCCCCCGTTGTCGGCGGCAATACCAAAATTAAGACAAATCGATTTTGCGTGCCCGATATGCAAATAACCGTTCGGTTCCGGAGGAAACCGGGTATGCACCCGGCCGCCGTACTTGTTGTTCTTTAAATCTTCCGTAATAATATTTTGAATAAAATTAGAGGCATAATTTACTGATGAAACTTTACTGCCGGGTTTAAGGTTGTGTGCCATGACCTTACTCCTCCTCAATCAACTCTTCCCTTGTCTTCCCAAATATCACGGCGCTATTAATGCCTGTTTCTTTGCTGGTTTTATCTTAACTTAAAATTATAGCATATTTTTCCCGGCTTTTCACCTTATCTTTTATTCCGGCAGGCATACCGCCTGGCCGACCTGAAGATTAAGCGGGTCCAATTCCGGATTCAGTTCCAATAACTTTTCCACCGTGGTTCCCGAAGCACGCGCAATACTGTACAGGGTGTCCCCCGGCGCCACTTCCCAAAATACATTTGAAGGGCAAACCGGTTCCGGAGGCAGGCATATTTGTTGGCCAATCTGAAGGTTATCCGGGTCAATGCCGCTGTTAAGCCGGATTAAACGGTCCAGCGTGGTACCCGTCAAAAGCGCTATTTGGTACAGGGTGTCCCCCGCCTGCACTACCCAGTAACGACCGGAGGGACATGGCGCCTGACCTGCATTTGTCGTCAAAGCAACCACCTCATTTAAAATTTACCTTAGACCATAATATGTTTTTGACGGGTCAAGGTTACTTCCGTTACGCATTTAAAATTCGGCATTTTTAGGGGTCCGCGGAAAAGCAATAACATCGCGGATATTGGTCATCCCGGTCAGGTACATGAGCAACCGCTCAAATCCCAGGCCAAAACCGGCGTGAATGGTACCCCCGTATTTCCGGGTGTCCAGGTACCACCAGTAATCCTTCTTATTTAACCCCAATTCGCCCATCCTTCTTTCCAGGTATTCCAACCGTTCCTCCCTCTGGCTGCCGCCGATAATTTCACCGACGCCGGGCACCAAAAGGTCCATCGCGGCCACCGTCCTGCCGTCATCGTTCTGCCGCATATAAAACGCTTTGATTTCCTTCGGGTAACCGGTTACAAAAACCGGCCGGTGAAAATATCTTTCGGTCAGGTAACGTTCGTGCCCGGTCTGCAGATCAAGCCCCCAGGCTGCGGGATATTCAAATTTTTCGCCCGATTTTTGCAAAATTTCCACCGCTTCACCATACGTTACATGCGCAAAATCCCTTTTAGCAACATTTTCCAGGCGCGTAAAAAGCGTTTTGTCGATGAACCGGTTAAAGAACTGCATTTCTTCGGGCACATGCTCCAACACATAGTTGATGACATATTTGAGCATCGCTTCCGCCAGGCTCATATCTTCCGGCAGACCGGCAAAGGCCATTTCCGGCTCGATCATCCAAAATTCGGACGCGTGCCGCGGCGTGTGGGAGTTCTCGGCCCGGAATGCCGGGCCGAAAGTATATACTTTACTGAACGCCAGGCAATATGCTTCCGCTTCCAGCTGGCCGCTTACCGTTAAACCGGTTTCCCGGCCGAAAAAGTCCCCGCTGAAATCAACCGCATTATCTTCATCCCGGGGCGGGTGGTTAAAATCCAGGGTGGTAACCCGGAACATTTCCCCGGCCCCCTCCGCGTCGTTACCGGTGATTATGGGCGTCTGCACGTAGACAAAGCCCCGCTCCTGAAAAAACTTGTGGATGGCGTAAGCCGCCGCCGACCTGACCCGGAAAACCGCTGAAAAAGTATTGGTCCTGGGGCGCAGGTGGGCAATCGTACGCAAAAACTCAAAAGAGTGTCTTTTTTTCTGGAGGGGATAGTCCGCGGCGGAACCCCCTGCTACAGTGATCTTTTCCGCCTTCAACTCAAAAGGTTGTTTAGACCCGGGAGATTCCGCGAGTTCCCCGGCAACCCTGACGGCCGTTCCGGTAACCAGACCGGATACTTCCCGGTAATCAGGCAGGTTTGCTTCAAACACCACCTGCAGGCTGTCAAAAAATGTTCCGTCGTTGAGTTCCATAAACCCTAAGTTTTTGGACGTTCTGACGGTTCTTACCCAGCCGTTGACTTTTATATTCCGATTAAAATATTTTTCCGGCTGCCGGTACAGCTCTTTTACCGTGACTGTTGCCACTTCAAGCCGCCCCCTCCCTTAATAAATTTCACCAAAAACCCTTTTTATCAAACTGACAATTATTTATCCGCAACTATTACAAAAGCCCGGTCTCCGGCAGACCAAGAATGGTTTTCCAAATCAGGTGTATTATTGCACCCGCCGGACGGTCTTATTCCGGCGGCAAATCTGCGGCCCTATCTTTTTGCGCCCGCTTAAAACCAAGCCTTTCCAAAAACCTGCTCCGGAATGACTGTTGCTGCAAGCGCAGGTTGCCGGCCTCGCCCACGATAAAACACGTGTACTTGTTACTGCTGAGCAAGTAACTGATCAGGCAGGAAACGGCCACGGCAACCAACGAATCAATAAACACCCAAAAATAACCGGGGAACACCGGCAACACCTTCATTAAAAAAGGATGCTGCAGGCGCAACACCGCCGGATGCATCAAGTAAATTCCCAGCGAGTTGGCCGACAGTATTTTAACCGGGCCCTGCAGGATTTCCCGTTGCTCCATGACTAAAGACAAGCGGAACATCACCGCAATTACAGCAATGGCATACAGGTAAATCGTAGGTTTAAAGACACTGATTGTTAAACCCCAGGCTTGCCCCAGGTGGCGGTAAAAATAGAAGTATTCGCCAACAACCAATCCGGTACAGATAAACAACCCGCACCAAATTAAGCGCCGGTGCTCAGCCAGCCATTGGCGGCAATCTTCAAGGTAGACCCCGGCCAATCCCCCCAGTAAATAAAACGGCAAATAAGAAACCAGCAGGCGGTCTTTATACTGCATTACCCAACCGGTAAAACCCGCCCAGGGAGTACCGGCAGCCAGCGCGTTCACCCCGGCCCCCCGGGTTTCCAGAATAAAATAGCACACCGCACAAAGCAACAGCCCGCCGGCCAGAATACCCGCCACCCAAAGACGCGGGCGGCGTGGTTTAAAAATTAACATAATTAGCGGCAGGAAAAAGTAGAACTGGATCGCGACCAAGATATAATAAAGATGGTAACAGGCATTGCCATTCAAAAAATATTGCCACCATGCGGCGGCAAAACCTGCCGGTTGGGACCAGTTGATGTAAGCCCAGTTGTAAAGCAAGATATAAAATGCCGTCCAGATACCGTAGGGCAGCACCAGGAAGCGCAGGCGCCGTTTATAAAAACGCCACGTATTGAGTTCCCGTTCATAATAATTATAAAAAAGCACCAGCCCGGTAACAAACATAAAAACAAATCTGCCGTAGCGCAACAAATTTACCGACAGCCGCTCAAAAGCATCGTTCCCCGGTACCGATAAGAAGAAACCCAGAGAATGAATCGCCACTATGGAAATTACACCGAAAACGCGCAGATAATCTGCTTCCCCCACATGAGTTTTGCTCAAATCGATCATACTCCCTGCTGTCACTTTTCTGGCAGCTCCTTTCCTGGAAAACGGAAAGAGCATTCTGTTTTTTTCGACAGCCGGGAAGCAATCCCTGCCAGTCAACCAACTTCTTAACTAACGACTATTACCTTCCAAAAAAAACCGGGTTGCGGAAGCTCCCGGTTTAATTGATATCAATTCTTTTTCCGCTTATTTTGGACGGCGCTGCTTTGGGCATTTTTATTGATAATATCCCGTCCTTATATTCCGCCCGCGCCTCATCCGACTTAACCTCGACCGGCAGCGGCACGGTCCTGGAAAAACTTCCGTAATAACGCTCCGTCCGGTAAATATTTTCATCCTTAAATTCGTTACCGCGTTTAATTTGCCCTGCAATCCGGATCAGTTTATCGTCGAGGTAGACGTTTAAATCTTCTTTTGCCACCCCGGGGATCTCCGCCTTCACGACCACCTCAGCATCAGTTTGAAAAAGGTCCACCCTGGGCGCGTTATACATGCCGATGACTAAACAACCTGTTCGCTTTTGCGACGGTTGTTTTATTTTAGCTCATTTTCTAAAAAAAAATCCCTAAATCGAACAGTAAGTTATGCAGTTATATGTATTATTTCTTACAGGTAAAACCTGTAGCCAGAAATGTTAGAACTATTGAGAGTAAGTTTAAAATTCTTTTTTTTCAGTATATTTTTATTTTTTTCTCTTTTATAGTGTTTTGGCATGAAAGTTGCATCTCTTTATAGGTAACCTGCGCAGGGAATTTTAAACAAAAAAGATGGTCGAAGTTAACATTAGGTAAAGTTTTCTCATGAGGCGTATTTAAAGCGCAACTAAAAAAATGTGAGGTGGATGTAATGGCATTGGGAGAACAGGTATACGGTTTCTTTATTCCTACGGTCACATTGATGGGTGTCGGCTCCTCAAACCAACTTGGAGAACAGGTAAAGGTTTTAGGTGGCACCAGGGCGCTCATAGTTACTGACAAAGGTTTAGCTTCGCTGGGTGTGGCAGACCAAATCAAAGTTAGTGTGGAAGAAGCCGGTGTAAAGGCATTTGTTTTTGACGGAGCAGAACCGAACCCTACAGATGTAAACGTCCATGACGGTTTAAAGGTTTTCAATGACAATAAATGCGATATGATTATTTCTCTGGGCGGCGGCAGCTCACATGACTGCGCCAAGGGTGTAGGCATAGTAGCTACCAACGGCGGCCACATTCGCGATTATGAGGGCGTAGACAAATCCAGCAAACCCATGCCTCCGTTCATTGCAATTAATACTACTGCCGGAACTGCCAGTGAAATGACGCGCTTTTGTATTATTACAAATACAAGCAACCACGTGAAGATGGCTATCGTTGACTGGCGTGTAACACCCAATGTAGCTATCGACGACCCGGTTTTAATGACCGGGATGCCGCCAGCATTGACTGCTGCTACCGGTATGGACGCCTTGACCCATGCCATAGAGGCTTATGTTTCCACCATTGCTACACCTGTTACCGATGCTTGTGCCCTTATGGCAATTAAGTTAATTTCTGAAAACTTACGCGGCGCTGTGGCAAACGGTCAGAACCTGGAAGTTCGGGATAAAATGGCCTATGCTCAATATCTGGCTGGTATGGCCTTTAACAACGCCAGTTTGGGTTACGTTCACGGCATGGCTCACCAGCTGGGCGGCTTTTATAACCTGCCGCACGGCGTATGCAACGCGATCCTGCTCCCGGTAGTCGAAGAATTTAACATGCTCGCAAACTTGAAACGGTTTGTAGATATTGCGGTTGCAATGGGAGAAAATGTGGAAGGTCTTTCCGACCGTGAAGCTGCAGATAAAGCTATTGCCGCTATTAAAAAGCTTTCGGTAGATGTCGGTATACCTACCGGGCTTAAAGGGTTAGGAGTAAAAGAAAAAGACATGGAAACAATGGCCCAAAACGCCATGAAAGACGCCTGCAGCGCGACCAACCCGCGCACGGCAACCCTGGAAGAAGTTATCAATATGTTCAAGGCTGCCATGTAATGAAACGGCTTTAAAGTGTCACTCAAATAACCAGATTTAAATTACCGCTGGGAGCCCCTGTTTCTTGAAGTCAAAATGCATGGGGCGAACAGCGGTTTTTTTCGTTCCGGTATCATTATTATTAAGCACCCTTATTAATATTCTCTACCGGGCACGATACGGAATAATAATGGTCACTCTTTTCCCGCAGCGCTTTTTAGGTTAAAATATAACCAACAGTCAGTTTCCGGCATAATTATCATGGCATCCGGACGGGCAGAAATTTTTTGGGAGGTAGCATCTTGGCCTTAGCTTCAAACATTCTGGTTTTTATCATTTTGGGGATCGGCCTGTTGTTCCTGGGTACCTGGCTTTTGCAATGGCTATGGAACATTACCATGCCACAAGTGTTCAATCTTAAAACCGTCACCTTTTGGCAGGCTTTCAGACTTTTACTGATCGCCGGCATACTTTTCGGCGGTCCCAATATTGGCTGACCACTCTTTGGTTTACTTTTCAAACATTTAGATTGCTCTCCATAGCACATGCCATACCACAGAAATCTGCTTTGCCTTTTTCATTTGCTGCTTCAATCAGCCCATTCAAATACGACCGGAAGATCGGGAATATTATGCTTTGCCGCCTGGTCCCGGAAACGGGCGTATATCTCATCCAGGACATCTTTATCTACTTCCCAGTCCCGGCAAAAACTAAAATGCAGGTATCCTTCCTTACTGGTACCCCACCCACGTACGGGGCCTTCCGGAGCTTGTAAACCACCCAGTTCATCCCACAAATCATCCCAAACTTTTTTTTCCCCAAAAACACTGATTAATTTCTCATACCATTCCCTTTCCTGGATATAACTGGCGCGGCTAACAAAAGCACCCCTGGCTTCAATTATTTCCCTTTCCTCTTCCCCGGCACCTTTGGGATAATCCGCTTTGCGCTCGATTTCCAGGGGATAATGCCGCAAATACGAACCGACTTCCTCCGGCAGCAATTCTATATTGCTAAAACGAAGTTTGTTATCCGGATCTGCGCGAGATACTTCCAACATGACCATCTGACCATCTCCAAACTCTAAAAGGGCTGGCCGGGAAAATCTCAGTAAACGTTGCTCCTGGAGAGGATCCAGGTAAGGCTTTAAGTCTTGAAAGCTTTTCGGGGTAAAAGTCTTGCGGTAATCTTCAAGAAGCAGAGCCAGTATTTCTTCATGACGGGTGATATTACTCAGCTCGGAGTAGAGATGGTAGGCAGTAGAAGGTTCAGTATTTTTATTTTCGTAACCCTTTACTCCAAGTGCGGTTATTAAGACTAATACCAGCACCCCTTTTTCCCACAAGCTTAAATCCAAAAATTCCCACAGGGTAAAGATCGTTAGTGCCATAAAAAACCAGGCAAAAATACTGTAATCGAGTGTAACCCCTGTCAGCTCCTTTACGGCTACGGAAAAAATCATTAGTTTTATAAAAGAAATGCAAATAAAAACAAGGCGTTGTTTAAGAGAATTTTTGTCTGTCAGGTAGTAATGGCAGATAAGAAAAAACGAGGCTACAATTAGTGCAGATAATACCCCAATAACAACAAGCTCCTGCATCCCGGCTCCGGCACCGGAAAAAATGCCCATCAGGAATAAAAAACATAAAATTACTATCAGCAAACCACTATTTTTTCTTTTCGACATATAACCCCCGTAAAAAATTTACCTTTGGCATTCTTTCGTTTTGATATCTATTACCAAACAATCCATGCGTTTCTTCCTTAACACAGATCAATCTAAAAGTCAATGCTATAGTAGCGCCTATGTAGTGAATTTCGATAAGGAACTCTATAAAACACAAACGCGCGGGCCATGAAATCCATAGTTCGCGCGTAATATTTTCTGGCGGAGAGAGTGGGATTCGAACCCACGAGACCGCTGCTAACGGTCTACGCGATTTCGAGTC
>CAYPRB010000014.1:0-25951 GCA_964413055.1 uncultured Pelotomaculum sp.
TAATTGGTTAGGAATTATGTAAATGTCTTTAACTAAAATTCTATCCTGGACGGCGGTGGTCCTCTGGGTAGCGTTGATATTTTATCTGTCGCACCAGCCGGCCCACCAGTCCAACCGGGTGAGTACGGGAATTACAGAAATCATCGTCAAAACCGTGGAAAAAATTGTTCCCGGGGCGGAGTTTAATGTCAAAAGTTTTAATCACCTGGTCCGGAAAAACGCCCATTTTTTTGTCTATTTGATATTGGGTGTACTGGTGATGAACGCCCTGGCAAGAAGCGGGGTGTACGGGTGCCGGGGTGTGGGACTGGCCTTGTTGATTTGCGTGCTGTGTGCCGTATCGGATGAAATCCACCAGTTGTTTGTCCCGGGCAGGGGGGGACAGGTGAAGGATGTCCTGATTGACAGCGCCGGGGCGGGGATCGGGATCTGGTTGGGGCGTTTTTTTTAATTGCGGAAACTTTACCCCTGGAAGGATATTGGTAGGATGTGTCGAATTAGTTTTATATTTCATCGGTTTTTCCGGACAGGGGTGGGGCAATGTTTAGATTGGTACATATTTTCAGGCTGGTGCCGGGGGTTTTTTTGGCCGTCCTGGCGGTGCTGCTGCCGGCGGCGGTTTCTGAAGCGGCGGCGCCCGGCACGGTCAGGGTGGTCCTGGAAAGGGATGCAGCGGACTTCGGTTTTAAGGTAACGGGTAATTATCAACTGGTTGATTTGTCAACCGGCCGGATCCTGTCTGATTTGAAGCCGGGTACGGTATGGCAGGTGCGCCAGAACGGCAGCCGGATGGAGCTGCGGGGCGGGGGTGACCGCCTGGGGCCGTTCAGAGGGCCGGTGGCGGTGCGGGAAGCGCGTTTTCATATCGGTATTATTTCCGGAAGCGGAGACCAGGTGGAAAAGTATTCCCGTGAGGACCTGGTGGTCCTGGGCGGCGACGGCAGGCCGGTTGTTTTGGAAAGAACGCAGCCGGCGGTGTGTTCTGCCGGTGGGACCGCTGCGCTGGCCGGGGTGGCGGAAGGCTTGCAGCTGGTGGCTTTGACCGGCAGCGGGGGCACCACGCGTTACCGCGGTGATATGGAGTTCCAGGTGGAAAACGGTGCGCTGGTGGCGATCAATGAGCTGCATATTGAGGATTACCTGCGCGGGGTGGTGCCGCGGGAAATGCCCGCCGGGTGGCCGGAAGAAGCTTTAAAGGCCCAGGCGGTGGCGGCGCGCAATTATGCCCTGCAGCGGGTCGAAGCCACCCGCGGCAGCAGTTATAATGTTACCGGCGACCAGCTCAGCCAGGTATACGGCGGCTACGACGCGGAGTCGCCAGCGACCAGCCGGGCGGTTGAGGCCACCCGGGGGTTGGTGATGGAGTGCGGCGGCCGGTTGATCACCGCTTTTTTCCATTCCAGCAGCGGCGGCAGTACGGAGAATGCGGAAGATGTCTGGGAAAACCCGGTTCCTTACATCAGGGGCCGGGAGGATCCTTATGATAAAAATGACCGCTATTACGACTGGCGGGTGGAGTATACCGCTGACCAGCTGGCCGGGCAGCTGCGGTCATACGATGAAGATGAAGATTATGACTTTGCAGAAGTTGACGATCTGGAAGAACTGGCCCGGACCGCTTCCGGGCTGCGGGTGGAAAAAATGGCCGTGACGGGGACTGATTCCGGGGGCCGGTCCGTGCGTACGGTAATCGCCCCTGCCGACAAGGTGCGGTTCGCCCTGGGCTTGCGTAGCGCCATGTTTGATCTGGACAAGGTTTATGACCGGGACGGAAATTTGAGCGGCGTGGTTATTACCGGCAGCGGCTGGGGCCACGGCCTGGGCATGTCCCAGTGGGGGGCCCGGGGCATGGCGGAGCAAGGTTATAATTTCCAGGATATTTTGGAATACTACTACACAGGAATCCGGCTTGACTCCGGTTACGGCAGGTCCTCGTAGCCTTGACCGGGGGCGTTCTGTTTCCGGAGCCCGGAGGTATAGGAGTTTGAGCGCGGTTGAACATATCCGATTTTGATTATTATCTCCCGGAGGAGTTGATTGCCCAGGATCCGCTCCAAAACCGGGAGGCTTCCCGGATGATGGTGGTGCCCCTGGACGGCGCGGGGTTTGAACACCGCCGGTTTACCGATTTGGTTGCTTATTTGCGGCCGGGGGACGTGCTGGTGCTCAACGACACCAGGGTGATTCCGGCGCGCCTCCTGGGCGAGAAAGCGGGTAGCGGGGCGAAAATAGAAGTGCTGCTCTTAAAGCAGTTGGACGCGAACACCTGGGAAGTCCTGGTCAAGCCCGGCCGGCGGGCGGCGGCCGGTACCACCGTGCATTTCGGCGGCGGGCTGCTGTCGGGCCTGGTTAGGGATAAAACCTCTTACGGCGGCAGGATCGTAGAGTTCAGTTATACGGGATCCTTTGAGGAAGTTTTGGACCGGGTGGGGGTGATGCCCCTGCCCCCGTACATTAAGAAGCCCCTTTCGGACCGGAATCGTTACCAGACCGTCTATGCCCGGCAGGCGGGGTCGGCTGCGGCCCCCACCGCCGGGTTGCACTTTTCCCGGGAATTATTGGACCGCATCGGCGCGCTGGGGGTTGCGGTGGTACGGGTGCTGCTGCACGTGGGATTGGGCACTTTCCGTCCGGTGCGGGTGAACGATATCCGTCACCACCACATGCATGCCGAATATTATGAAATCGCGCCGGAGACGGCGGCCGCGATTAACCGGGCCAAATGCCGGGGCGGCCGGGTGATTGCCGTCGGCACCACCACCGTCCGCTGCCTGGAAAGCGTCGCGGGGACCGGCGGAGAGGTGTATCCGGGTTCCGGCTGGACCGGGATCTTCATTTATCCGGGTTACCGGTTCCGGGTGATCGACGGCCTGGTAACCAATTTCCACCTGCCACGGTCGACCTTGTTGATGATGGTGGCGGCGCTGGCCGGCCGGGAGCGGATTCTGGCGGCGTACCGCGCGGCGGTGCGGGAAAAATACCGTTTTTTCAGTTTCGGGGATGTCATGCTGATCATCTGATTTATTGCGGAGGAGCTTGCTTTATGGCCGTCAGTTTTACCGTTACGCACCAAGACAGCACCAGCCGCGCCCGCCTGGGCATCCTGCGCACGTCCCACGGCGCCGTGGAGACTCCGGTATTTATGCCCGTGGGCACCCAGGCCACGGTGAAGACCATGACTCCGGAGGAGGTGCGGGCAGCCGGCGGCGAAATCATTTTAAGTAATACTTACCACCTTTACTTGCGGCCGGGCCACGAACTGGTGCGGCAGGCGGGGGGGCTGCACCGGTTCATGCACTGGGACGGGCCCGTCCTGACCGACAGCGGGGGGTTCCAGGTGTTCAGCCTGGGGCCGCTGCGCAAGGTGTCGGAGCAGGGCGTGACCTTCCGCTCCCACATCGACGGTGCAGAGCATTTTTTCAGCCCGGAAAAGGCCATGGAGGTGCAGACGGCCCTGGGGGCGGACATTGCCATGGCTTTTGACGAGTGCGCCCCGTACCCCTGCAGCCGGGAGTACGCGCGGGAGGCGGCGGACCGCACCACGCGCTGGGCCGGACGCTGCCGGGAGGCGCACCGCCGGGAGGACCAGGGGGTGTTCGGCATCGTGCAGGGGGGCACTTTCCCGGAATTACGGGAAAAGAGCGCCCGGGAACTGGTGGAATTTGATTTTCCGGGTTATGCTATAGGGGGGTTGAGTGTCGGTGAGCCCAAGCCTTTGATGTATGCCATGCTGGACCACACGGTACCGCTGCTGCCGGAGGATAAGCCGCGCTACCTGATGGGTGTCGGTTCTCCCGACTGCCTGGTGGAGGGTGTGGCCCGGGGCATCGATATGTTCGACTGCGTGCTGCCGACCAGGATCGCCCGCAACGGCACGGTTTTTACCGGCCGGGGGCGGTTGGTGGTGCGCAATGCCGAATACGCCCGTGATTTTGCGCCGCTGGAACCGGGGTGCGGGTGTTACGCCTGCCGCCATTACACCCGGGCGTATATCCGGCATTTGATTAAGAGCGGCGAGGTGCTGGGTATTCGTCTTACCACCATGCATAATCTGTATTTTATCGCCAAATTAATGCGGCAAATCAGGGAGGCGGTCCGGAAAGGAGAAATAAATGCCTTCCGGGAAAAATTCTTAAAGGAATTTTTGTCATCAAGGAAGAAGTAAATTTAAACTGGAAGGGAGGGCTATCAGGTTGGAACAGTACACTTCACTGCTGTTTATCATCGGTATGTTCGCTGTTTTATATTTTTTAATGATCCGGCCCCAGCAGCAGCGTCATAAAAAACACCAGGAGATGATCAAGAATCTCCGGGTGAATGACCGGGTCGTCACCATCGGCGGGATATACGGTACCATTGTTAAGATAAAGGATACTTCCTGCATCTTGAGAGTGTCCGACAGCGTCCGGATCGAAATGCTGAAAAATGCCATATCCGAGGTTAACAGCGAGGATGACGTCGAGGACGGGGACGAGGAGTAGGTTCGAGAGAGTAGGCGGTTGTCTACTCTCTTTCTCCGGTTCAAATTATAAAATTATCAGCATCCGGCAAAGATGTCTTTTGCCGTAGAAATAGAGGGTGGTATCTTTTGTTTATTACTTTGGAAGATATCAAAAAAGACCCCGTGATTGATACTTTTATCCGTAAAGGCAACCAGTACCTGGGCGTGATTGGTTTCACGGAACACAGTTACCGTCACGTCAACTTGGTCTCCAGCATTGCCAAAAATATTCTTGAGCGCCTGGGTTACCCCGCGCGGCAGACCGAACTGGCCGCCATTGCCGGGTACCTGCACGACATCGGGAATGTCATCAGCCGCAACAGCCACGGGATATCCGGCGCGGTGATCGCTTATCCGATCCTGATGCAAATGGGGATGCCTCCCGACGAGTTGGCCACCGTACTTTCAGCGATTGCCAACCACGAGGAGCAATACGGTCACGCGGTCAACACCGTGGCGGCGGCTTTAATCATTGCCGACAAATCGGATGTACACCGTTCCCGGGTGCGCAATACGGATTTTGCCACCTTCGACATTCACGACCGGGTCAATTACGCCGTGGAGCACTCCTTTCTCTGGGTTGACGAAAATAAAAAAACCATCACCATGGAATTGACGATTGATATCGATATCTGCCCCGTGATGGAGTATTTTGAAATATTTTTAAGCCGTATGATCATGTGCCGGAGGGCGAGTGTTTTTTTAAAGTGTGATTTTGAATTGGTGGTTAACGGGGCTAAATTGTTGTAAACGTTCATTCAGTTGATTGCACGAGGGGGAATTGTAAAATATGAGGTGGGACAGACTCCTTAAACTGGCGGCCATCATGCTGGTGGTGGCGGTGGTCGCGGTGGTGACCACGCGGCCGCTGTTTCCGGGCGTAAAATGGCTGCCCCTGACCAATTTAATCAACCTGGGCCTGGATTTGAAGGGCGGGGTGCACGTGGTGCTGGAGGCCGAGGAGACGCCCGAGGTGCCGGTCACGACGGAACGGGTTAAACAGGCGATGGCCATTATCGAAACCCGGGTTAACGCCTTCGGGGTGTCCGAACCGGTTGTCCAGCAGGAAGGTTCCCGGCGGATTATTGTTGAGCTGGCCGGGATCAGCGACCCCGACCAGGCCGTGAGCAACTTGATCCGGACTGCTTACCTGGAGTTTAAAACCGAGGATGGGACTACCGTGCTTACCGGCCGGCAGTTGAAGGACGCCACGGAAGCCCAGAACCCTCAAAGCGGGCAGGTCGTGGTGAACCTGGAGTTCGAACCGGACGGGGCCAAGACTTTTGCCGATGTCACCGCGGCCAATGTCGGTAGGCGCATCGGGATTTACCTGGACGAAAGGCTGCTCCAGGAGCCCGTGGTCAACGAGCCCATACCCAGCGGCCGGGCGCAGATTACCGGTTATGAATCCCTGGAAGAGGCGCATAACATGGCCATTCTGCTGCGTTCCGGGGCCCTGCCGGTGAAGTTGGAAGTGATGGAGAAAAGAACCGTGGGGCCGACCCTCGGCGCCGATTCTCTGGACAAGTCCGTTAAAGCCGGTATTGCCGGTATTATCGCCATTTTAATTTTTATGGCCGTTTACTACCGCGTTCCGGGCCTGGTGGCGGACCTGGCCCTGATTATTTACGGCCTGCTGGTGTTTATGGTTTTTGCCGGCTTCCACGTCACCATGACCCTGCCGGGGATCGCGGGTTTTCTCCTGTCCCTGGGCATGGCGGTGGATGCCAACGTGATTATTTTTGAGCGTCTGAAGGAGGAGCTGTGGAACGGCAAGTCGCTGCACGCGGCGATTGACGCCGGTTTCAAGCGGGCCTTCGTCGCCATCTTGGATGCCAACGTTACCACCTTGATTGCCGCCGGGGTCCTTTATTACTTCGGAACCGGACCGGTCAAGGGCTTTGCCCTGACGCTGTCCATCGGTATTTTGGCCAGCATGTTTACCGCTATTACCATGACCAGGTGGCTTTTACACCTGGTTGCCGGCAGCAACCTGGTGCGTAATGTTAAAATGTACGGGGCGTAGGGGGGATCGGTTTGAAATTAAGAGATAGGATGCCTTTTCATTTTATTAAACTGCGGTGGATCTGGTACGTCATATCCGCGGTGATTATTCTGACGGGGATCGTTTCGCTGTCCACCAGGGGGTTAAACCTGGGAATTGATTTTACCGGCGGCAGCTTGCTGGACGTGCGTTTTGAACGGACGGCTGCGGTGCAGGAGGTCAGGGAGGTTTTAGGAGCATACGGGCTGGAAGGCGCGTCCATCCAGCAAAGTGACGCAAACACTTTTCTGATCCGGTCCCGGGAGCTTTCCGAAGAAGAAAATAATCAATTGATTCAGTCGCTGGAAGCGCAGTTCGGGGAAGTCGACGTGCGGCGCGGCGAGCGGGTCGGACCGGTGATCGGACAGGAATTGATTCAAAAAGCCGTCCTGGCGCTGTTGGTCGCCGCGGTGCTGATGATTATCTATATCAGCTGGCGTTTCGAATTGAAGCAGGGTATTGCCGCCATTGTCGCCGTGCTGCACGACGTGCTGGTGGTATTGGGGTTGTTTTCCCTGCTGCAGCTGGAGGTGAACACCGCTTTCGTGGCGGCGATTCTAACCGTGATCGGTTATTCCATCAATGATACCATTATTATCTTTGACCGCGTCCGGGAAAATGTGCTCTACATGAAAAAGGGCATGGCCTTCGAGGACGTCATTAACAGCAGTTTGTGGCAGACCATGGCCCGTTCGATCAACACGGCCCTGACGGTGGTATTCGTCCTGGTGGCGATGTTGATTCTGGGCGGTACCACCATCCAGAACATGGTTGTCGCCCTGCTGGTGGGGATCGTCAGCGGTGTTTATTCTTCGGTATTTACCGCCGGCCCGGTGTTCTTCGACTTGAAAAAATTCGAGCGCCGGCGCCCCGGCGCGGCACGGGCCTGAGAATCGCAAAATATCAATAACGCCCAATATTGTAGTAAAGCAGAGCTGCTCCCGCGGGAGCAGCTCTTTTAGATGTCTATAAGAGTATTTCCGGCAGGAAGGTGGCAATCCGGGGAAAGGCAATCAGGATTGCCAGGCAGACCACCAGTGCCGCCAGGAAAGGCCAGATCCCCTTGAAAATATTTTCCAGGGGCACGTCGGGCGCCACGCCCTTGATGATGTAGACGTTCATGCCCACCGGCGGCGTGATCACGCCCATGGCGACCACCAGTACCACGATTACCCCGAACCAGATCGGGTCGTAGCCGAGCGTGTTGACCACCACCGGGTAAAAGATCGGGATGGTCAGCAGCACCAGGGCCAGCGCGTCGATGAAGCAGCCGAGCAAGAGGTAGATCAGCAGGATGATGCCCATGACGATAAACGGCGGGAAGGAGAGGGCGCCGGCCCACGCGGCCAGTTCGAAGGGCACCCGGCTGATGGCCATGAAGCGCCCGAAAATCATGGCCCCGGCGACCAGCAGCATGATCATGGCGGTGGTTCTGGTGGTTTCATACAGGGATTTTTTAAAATTATCCCAGTTGAGGCGCCGGCCCAGCAGGGAAACGGCCAGTACCCCCGCGGCTCCCACCGCTCCGGCTTCGGTGGGGGTAAAATACCCTTTAAAAAGACCGCCCATGGAAATTATGAAGATGATCAAAACCTCGGCCAGGCCGCCCCGGAGGGCCTTGATCCTTTCCCGCCAGCTTGCTTTGGGGCCTGCGGGACCCAGGGCCGGGTTGCGGGAAGTCAGAATGAAGATCACGACCATGTAGGCCAGCATGAGCAGTATCCCCGGGGCGATACCCGCCATAAAAAGTTTCCCGATCGACTCTGTGGTGGCCATGCCGTAAACGATGAAGACGACGCTGGGCGGAATCAGGACGCCCAGCACGCCCCCGGCGGCGATGCTGGCCGTGGCCAGCGAGGTATCGTAGTTGAATTTTTTCATTTCCGGCAGGGCGATGGTCCCCATGGTGGCGGCCGTGGCCGTGTTGGAGCCGCAAATCGCCCCGAATACCGCGCACGCCGCCTGGGTGGCGATCGCCAGTCCCCCCGGGAAGTGTCCGATCAGCTTGTGCGCGAAAATATAAAGCCGGGTGCCGATACCGGAATAGAAAGCCAGAAACCCCATCCACACGAACATCGCGATCACGCTGAGCGAGTAAGCAGAAAAGTTGCTGAAGATCTCCTGGGCCAACATGCTGCACCCGGCGCTGGTTGACGTCAGGTAGCTGAACCCGGCGAAGCCCACCAGGGCCATGGCAAAAGCAATTGGCACCCGCAGTGCCAAAAACGCGAAAAATAAAACTATACCAATGATTCCGGCCAGTAAAGGGGTCATCTGATCGCCTTCCTGGCGGAGCCGGTAAGTTCGGACAGCGGCCTTAACCCGGCGGAAAAGACCCCCGGGAAGAGGATGCGCGCCGCTTCCGTCACCCTTACCACCTGGACCAGTACCAGGACCAGGAATCCCAGCGCCAGGAGGTAGAGCACCGGATAAACCGGTATCCGGGCGGTTGCGGAGACCACGCCGTTAGCCGCCATGCTGGCGGCGTAGCGGCACAGCTGCCACGCCGTCAGGCTCCAGAATCCCAGGGTCAATAAATTGGTCAGCAGGTCAAATCCTGCCTGCAGTTTTAACGGAAGGCGGTCCATTACGAAGCCCACCGCGATGTGACCCTGCTGCCAGGCGCAGTGCGCCAGGGCCAGTCCGATCCCCAGGGCGGTCAGCAGGCCGACCAGTTCGTAGGTGCCCAGGATCGGCCGGCTGAATATTTCCCGCAGCAGGATATTGGCCACCACCAGGAACATCACGGCGGCGATACATAATCCCGCTGCTTTGTCCAGTTGTTTACAGATTTTTTCCGTTAAAACATTAAACTTGGTTATCATCTACGCTTCCCCCGTAAAAATATTTCTTTTATTATTCCTCGTTGTATTGTTCGGCCAGATTTTGGACGGTATCCAGGATTTCCTGCCCCGGCAGGCCTTCCTGATTCATTTTGGCGACATAATCTTCCTGGATCGGTTCCACCAGTTTGATCCAGCGTGCGACTTCTTCTTCCGGGAGGGTGAAGGTTTCCATGCCCGTTTCGTCCACTGCCCAGGCCAGGGCTGCCTGGTTCTGTTGGTCCCATAAGCCCAGGGCCACGTTTTCGAAATAAGTCTCGCTGACCTCTTCGATCGCCTGCTGCATGTCGGCGGGCAGGGAATTCCACTGGTCCAGATTCATGGTGATAAAGAATAAAGTATTGTATAAGAATGGCGTCCTGGTCAAGTAATCCGTAACTTCCGCCTGCCGCCACCCTTGAAGCACTTCCACCGGGCCGAGATTGCCCTCTACGACGCCCTTGGACAGGGCTTCGTAGGCTTCCGACTGGGGCATGGCTACGGGGACGGCGCCCAGTGCTTCAAGCGTTTTGGCGCTTAATCCGGTCGCTCTGACCTCCAGCCCCTGCAGGTCTTCCAGGTTCCGGACGGGGACTTTGGTATACAGGTCTCCGGGGCCGGTGGTAAGCACCATCAGCAGCTTGGTATCCTGTATTTCCTGCGGGTTAAGTTGCTTGATTCCTTCCCAGGCCACCCTGCCGGCGACTTTGGAATTGGCGTATTTGACGCCCGGCAACTCAAAGGCTTCCAGCACCGGGAAACGGCCCCGGGTGTAGGAAAAACAGGACAGCCCGATGTCGGCCACCCCGGTAACCACTCCGTCGTAGATGGCATCCGCCGGCAGCAGGGTTTGATTGGGATAGCTGGTAACCAGCAATCTGCCTTCGGTAGCCTCTTCAAGCGCCTTGATCCAGGGCTGGACCAGGTCGGTTTCCGCCGGGTGGGTGCCGGGGAAGAAATGCGCCAGTCTGAGTTCAATGGTTTCCGGCGCTTCTGACGCGGGACCGGGCGCATTGTTGGCGCAGCCGGTCAGGGCCAGCGCCAGCGCCGCTATTAACAGCAGTGTCAATGCCTTTTTTCCTGATAACCTCCGTTGAAAAAAACCACCGTCTAACCGTTTTTTCATAAAAAGTCCTCCTTTGATTCTTTGCGACGGCAAATAAAAAAAACTCCGGTCAGGAGTTGTGAAAAACTTGCGCGGCCCCTCTTTTTTACCAAGCAGCATAACTTGATAAAGCGGGGTGTGTACCGCTTATTATACCTGCCGTCCTAACCTTACTGCCATTTTTTTACTTTTCGTTTTACACCGTAATACTGATACCCGCCTGCCGCAATCCTACCGTCCAACTGGTGGCTGACTAAACAGCCTACTGATTAATTGTACAATATTACGTATGCCAATGTAAATACAAAAATTCCTTTTTTTCAAATAAAAAAGGAAACATAAAGGGACCGGGGGAACAAAACTTCCCCGGGTCCCCTGATAGGCAAGCTAGTCCAAAAGCGGGTAGGAACCGTCTTCCTGGTGGACCTCCCGGCCGGTGCAGGGAGGGTTGAAAACGCACATCATATGCATTTCGGCGGTGGCCCGCAGGTAATGTTTTTCGTGGCCGTTCAGCGCGTACAACGTACCTGCCTTGATCGGGTAAACTTCACCCTTTTCGATCACCTCGATTTCTCCTTCCCCCCGGATGCAATACACCGCTTCCAAATGGTTTTTGTACCAGATATAGGTTTCCGTTCCCTCTTTAATAATGGTGTGATGAAAGGAAAAGCCCATGCCGTCTTTCTTTAGGAGGAGCCGGTAGCTTCTCCAGTTTTTCTCATCAACATCATCTTCGGTGCCGATAATTTCATCAATATTTTTGACGATCATTTCAATATTGGCTCCTTTCTTGGTACGGTACGATTAATTTCTCTTTTCTTATTGCCTCTCTTGCCGGTATTATTTCGCGGCCACGCGCTTTTGAGCGCTTTTATCGGCAACCAGCTTTCTCTTCAAGGCGGTCTTGGCAAAGGACTGCACCCTGATGTCTTCTATGCTGTCCTTCAAAATATTCAATCCTGCTTTCAGGCCTGCTTTGTCAATATTGAGGGGCGGCATCAGCTTGATAACTTCATCGTTGGCGCCGGAGGTTTCCATGATCAACCCGCGTTCAAAGGCAATGGAACATATTTTTTTGGCCAGCCCGTCAATCTGACAGGCAACACCCTGCAGGAATCCCCGGCCGCGCACCTCGCCTTTGATTACCGGGTGCTCTTCCACCAGGTCAACCAGGTACTGGTGGATTATTTCCCCTTTTTCTCTGACTTCCCGGGCGAAGCTGTCGTCCTTCCAGTGTTCCAGTGCTTCCACGGCCGTGACAAAAGCCAGGTTGTTGCCCCGGAAGGTGCCGTTATGTTCCCCGGGAGACCAGATGTCCAGTTCCGGTTTAATTAAATTAATCGCCATCGGCAGGCCGTAACCGCTGATAGATTTGGACAGGCAGATGATGTCCGGGGAAATGCCGGCCGGTTCGAAGCTGAAGAAGGTGCCGGTACGGCCGCAGCCGGCTTGAATATCGTCCACGATGAGCAGGAGATCCCACCGCCGGCAGAGATCTTCAATGCGCTTCAGCCACTCAAAACGGGCCTCGTTGATGCCGCCTTCACCCTGGACCGTTTCCAGAATGACGGCCGCCGGCAGCGAGACCCCGCTGGAGCCGTCTTCTAAGTATTTGTCAATAATTGCTATGGTGTCGATGTCCGCACCGAAGTATTTGTCATAAGGCATAAACAAGGCGTTGTGCAGGGGGATCCCCGCGCCCTTGCGTTTCTTGCAGTTGCCGGTGATGGACAGGGCGCCCGTGGTCATGCCGTGGAAGGCGTTGGTGAAGCTTAAGATAGTATTGATCCCGGTTACTTTACGCGCCAGCTTCAGGGCGCTTTCCACGGCGTTGGTCCCGGTGGGGCCGGGGAACATAATTTTATAATTCATTTTCCGGGGTTCCAGGATTACTTGTTTAAATTTTTTCAGAAATTCTTTTTTGGCCTCGGTGGCCATGTCCAAACCGTGGGTAATGCCGTCCGCGGCAATGTAATCGAGCAGCTTTTGTTTCATTCCCGGGTGGTTGTGCCCGTAATTCAGGGCTCCGGCTCCGGAGAAAAAATCGATATATTCTTTTTTCTTGGTGTCTCTTAGTTTATATCCGCAGGCCCAATTAAAAACGGTGGGAAAACTGCGGCAGTAACTGCGCACTTCTGATTCTAACTCGTCAAACACTTTCATAGGATTACCTAAACCTGTATACATAAAACGCCTCCTCATTTTCTAGTTTTACTTCGGAAAGGGGCCGATGCGGTACAACATCTCCTCTTCATGCTGTCCGCCGGGAAACAAACGGGCGGGAAAGCATTCCGCTACTTCGCACGGTACCCCCAAATCCGCCGCAAACTTGCGGTAGAGAGCATCGGCAGCTTTGTTGGATGGAGCTACGGTGATTTCGTAAAAACGTACTTGCCGGCATGATTCACGTTCGAGCAGATGTTTTAACATAATCATTCCCAGCTTTCGCCGGCGATATGCCTCATCTACCGCTACTTGCCAGATAAAAAGCACTTCCGGATCGATGGGAGAGCAAAATGCCGAAATATAGCCCGCGATTTTACCTTCTGCATCTGCCACCACACAAGTATCGCTAAAGTACTTGCTCAACATGATATAGTTGTAGGATGAATTTAAATCCAGGACCTTAGTGCTTTTTACCAGTTCCCAGATGGCCTTTCCGTCCTCTACAACCGGTGTCCGCAATTTTATTGCTTGGGATGGGGCAGCGTTTGTTGGCATAATTATCGCCTCTTCTCAACATTTCATTTGCTGTTTTTAATATCATATGTAACCTGTAAAGCTGGATATATATTTTATGCAGCTAGTTAATATATATATGATAAAGGATTAATTAGTAAATTTAATACAGCATTTGAGGTCACATATTTAATAATAGTTTATATTAAAAACTTATCATAAATCAAACCGTATTATGTTCAAATACATACCATATAATGTCCTTAGTATACATTCAAAGGAATTATATCTGGATGCTGGGCGATTGTGGCTATATACTGCCATCAGTTTGAATATCCTTTTTTAGGTCCTTCGATATGCAATTATAATCGAGATTTATTAAAAACAATATTCGACATTATAATTTATTGCCTGCATCCGGCAGATAGAGCGGTTTTTGGCGTATGTTGGCGTGATTATTTATATGTTTTAGGGAAACATTAATAGGGTAAACTTTTTGTTTAATGTGAGGGTCGGTATGGAAGACGAAAGGCTTAACCAGTTGGTTCAAACTTTATCGGACAAGGTTGCTAAACTGGCCGTAAATATTGAGAAAATGAAACTTGCTGAATATGTCCGCTTGCTTGAACAGCCCTGGAGGTTAATGTATACAAATTTTATCTCGGGAGTGGCGAAAGGGTTCGGCATAGCGGTGGGGTTCACTATTTTAGGGGCCTTGTTAATATTTGTTTTGAGAAAGCTGGTTATGCTCAATCTCCCTTTAATCGGTGGGTTTATTGCCGAAATTGTAAGGATGGTTCAGATGAATATGAGGCCTTAACAGAAAGACAGAAAGGGGTAATAACGGTGCGGGAGCAAATGCTTTTCAAATATAAACAGCGCCTTTTAAATGAAAGGAAAAAAATAACCGGTGCGGTTGATTTTATCAACCGGCAGGGTATGGAAATGCCGCTGGCGACTTCGATCAGTGAGCTTTCCGTCTATGATAACCACCCCGCGGATATCGGCTCGGAAGTATTTGAGCGGGGTAAGGATTTTGCCCTGCGGGAAACCAATGCATTGATTCTGTCGGCCATAGACGCGGCGCTTGAAAGAATTGAAAAGGGGAATTACGGGATTTGTGCGGGGTGCGGTAAAGAGATAGCGCCGGCCCGGCTGGAGGCAGTGCCTTATGCCGCAGAATGCCCGGAATGCAAGGAAGCAGAGGAACGCGCGCCGCGCATGCATGACCGGCCGGTGGAGGAGGAAGTGCTCGGCAAACCTTTTGCCGGGACTCTCAATGATGCCTCGGAAAATATCAGGTACGACGGGGAAGACGCCTGGCAGGAGGTGGCGCGCTACAGTGAAACTACTGATGAATGGTCCCGGGGTGGCTCGTACTACGGGTATTCTGAATTTGACCAGGCCAAAGACCGGGGTGCGGTGGAAGATATTGACAATATTCCTTACGAAGTCGGTGCCGACGGGGTAATTTATAAAAATTTCCGCGGTCGGGATGATGAACGCGCGCCGTCCTAATGCAGGGATTTTTTAATGTCCTGCGGGCGGTTGGCTTCCAGCAGTTCTTTTAATTCCTGCTGTTGTTCCTCGCCCAGCAGGTCCTTGAGCGCCATCATTTCCCGGGTTACTTTTTCACTCAAATATATCGGCGTGCCGGTGCGCAGACCCAGGGCAATCGCGTCGCTGGGACGGGAGTCAAGCACCAGTTCTTTGTCCCGGTGCCATAAATGTAATTCTGCAAAATAAGTACCGTCATTCACGTCGTTGATCAGCACCATACTCATTTTTGCTTTCAGCCGGTCGCAAATGTGCTTCATCAGGTCATGGGTGAGCGGCCGGTCAAGCACTATATCCTGTATGGCAACGGATATGGCATGTGCTTCAAAATGTCCGATCCAGATAGGTAATACCCGGTCCTCTTCTTCATTGATCAACAGGACCACCGGGTTCATCATCACATCGTACGCAATTTCCCTTACTTTTACGGGCAGCATTGAATTCACCTTCTTAAAAAAAGTAGCCGTGTTAAAAGGCAGATTAAGCCCCCGTTGCGAGACGAGGGCTTTATATAAGATGTTCTAATTGTATTCTAAATGGAATTGCTGCCCAATGTCAAATCAGATTTTTAATTTTAACGCGCTTGACCATCGTTGTATTAGTGGTTTTCCATATGCTATACTTTTTTTATAATGAATAAAAAAATTAAAGCGGCACGCGTGTCGATAATTTCAAATGCGGTGCTGACGCTGGGGAAGTTTACCGTGGGTATTGTCATGGGTTCGGTCAGCGTCATATCGGAAGCCATTCATTCGGGTCTTGATTTAATAGCGGCGATGATTGCTTTTTTTTCGGTCCGGGAATCCTCCAAGCCCGCTGATGCCAACCATAATTACGGTCACGGGAAATTCGAAAATGTGGCCAGTATTGTTGAAGCTATTTTAATTCTGGTCGCGGCAGCCATGATTATCTTTAACGCCTACCCGAAGCTTTTCCGGGGAACGGAGATTAGTTCCCTGGGGCTGGGCGCTGCGGTAATGGCGGTTTCCGCGGTGGTTAACTTGTTCGTATCCCGGATGCTGATGCGTACCGCGCGGGAAACCGACTCCCCGGCGCTGGCCGCGGATGCCTGGCACCTGCGCACCGACGTTTACACCTCCGCGGGCGTCTTTGCCGGTATTATCGCCATCAAAATAACCGGTCTTACGATCCTGGACCCGCTGATCGGGATCGGCGTGGCGCTGTTGATCATCAAGGCCGGCGTGGATTTGATCCGGGATTCCATGCGCAGCATTCTCGATGTGCGCCTGCCGAAAGAGGAAGTGCAAAAAATCGGGGAAGTGCTCGAAAAGTATGCGGTTAATTTTGTGGAATTCCACCAGTTGAGGACCAGAAAGGCCGGTTCGCAGCGTTATATTGACCTGCATCTGGTGGTTCCGCAAGTATGGGATATCAAAACGGTGCATATTCTTTGCGACCGGATTGAGGAAGATATCAGGGATGAGTTTAAGGACGCCCACATTTTGATCCACTCCGAACCTTGCGGGCAAAATTGTGTGCATTGCAGTCACCGGGACCTTTGCAAAGCAGGCCTGGAGGATCAGGATGTTCCCTGTAAGGTTTGTAAGGAATTTGATCAGGACAGCTTTGGATCCTGATAAAATCGATTGGGGAATTTTATATTAAGAGCCGGAAAGCAGATTGTTTTCCGGTTCTTTTTTTATTTATTAAAAATTTTACTTATATTTAACTAGATAAGTGACCATACTATAAATACTGATTTTTATGAAAAAACTCTGAAAGGAGGTATGACCGCATGACTTCCACGCTAGTGGAATATTTTGCCGGTGTGCAGCGCCGCCTGCCCGGTGAGGCGGACCGGGTGCTAAAGGCTCTGGAAAACGGCGGGCCAATGAATAAAGAAGAATTATCGTTGACATCCAAGGTCAAAAGAGCCGTGCTGGACCATGTGATCATGCAGCTTTATGCCCTCGGTCTGGTTGAAGTGGTGACGGAAGGCAAAAGCAAAATGTGCAGTCTGACAAGCCTGGGCTGGGATTATCTCACCATCAGAAAGGCCGGTTAAAAACCGGTCTTATTTTTTTGTTTTAATTTATAATTTGGTGGTTGCGTTGTCCCGGTGCAGGTCCAGTTTGTATTTCTGGATCTTCCGGTAGATTGTCGCCCGGCTGATACCCAGGGCCCCGGCGGCTTTTGTTTTACCCTCGTCGTTCCAGCCGTATTGTTCCAGGGCGGTAATGATGGCTTCTTTTTCCAGTTGGGCCAGTTTCAGCAGCCGGCCGTTGGGAGCAATGCCGGTGCTGGTTTTTTTCCGCTTTTTTTCAAGTACCCGGGGGGGGAGGCTTTCCAAAGTGATATGAGGGCTTTCTTCAAGGTTTACGGCGTATTCGACGGCGTAAACCAGTTCCCTGACGTTGCCGGGCCAGAAATATTTGATACAGGCGTTTAAGGTCTGTTCGGTAAAGCCCTGGATATCTTTCCCGAGTAATTTGCTGAACCGGTTTGTGTAATGCTCCAGGAGGAACGGAATATCTTCCTGCCTTTCCCGTAAAGGAGGGATATTCAGGAAAATAACGCTTAACAAGTAATACAGGTCGTCCCGGAAAAGGTTTTTTCGTACCAGTTCCTGAAGGTCTTTACTGGTAGCTGCAATGACCCTTATTTCCGCGGGGATCGACCTGGGTTCGCTAACCCGTTCAATCCGCGGTTTTAAAAGAATTTTTACCAGTTTTGCCTGCAGGTACAGGGATAACTTCTCTATTTCGTCCAGGTAAATGGTCCCGCCGTTCGCCAGTTCAAGTTTGCCGAGCTTGCCGCCCCGCCGGGTATCATTCAGGCCTTCGTCGTAACCAAAAAGTTCAATTTCCAGCAGGTTTTCCGGCATCGCCCCGCAGTTTATGGTCACGAAAGGACGGTGTCCGTACGGGCCGTTGGAATGAATGGCGCGCGCCAGCACTTCCTTGCCGGTGCCGCTTTCCCCTACGATCAGCACGGTGGAGTTGCTGGAGGAAATTTTTTTCGCCTTGGTTTTGACCTCTTTTAAGGAAGGGCTTTCTCCGACCAGGTCTTCAAAACTGATTATTTCCTGAGTGTGCATGATTTCATAGGCCAGTTTCTGGGTTTCCCTGAAATCCCGGAAAGAAATTACCACGCCGGCAATGCGCCCGTTTTTTAACTTGATCTGTCTGGCCGTACTTAGAAGATGCAGTCTTCTTTCTTCGTAACTGGTGAATATTTCTCTGGAGTTGAATTCGTTGCCGCCCTGCAGTATTTCTGACAGGGGCAGCGCCGGCAGCAACTGGTTTGCATTTTGGCCCAGCACCTGTTGTTTTTTAGCTCCGAAAAGCCTTTCCGCGGAATGGTTGAAGTGTGTAATCAGGCCCTGCCTGTCGGTTGCCAGGATGGCCTCGTCGACGGAGTCCACCACCGCTTCCAGGCGCGTGGCCAAGACCATTTTTTCGGCCAGGATTTGCTGCTCGTGGGCCTTGCTGCTAATCAGGTCGGCCATGCGGCCAATGAATTCAATCAGGTTATCGGTATTGCGGCAGAGATTTTCCTGCTGGATGTCGTCGAAGGCAATTAGGCTGATGGTGCCCATTACTTCTGCTTCCATAATGATGGGATATACGATGGAGGCTTTGTAAAAACAGCGGCCGGTTAACGGGCAGGATAAACAAATATGGTGGTAGCCGGCTTCGCTGATAAATATATGTGTTCCCGTCTGTAAAACGTGTTTATTGACAAAGCCGCGCAGCAGCCGGGAACCCACGTCGTTGCGCACCATCCCGGTTCCGGCCACGCGCACGAGATCGGTATCGATGATTTCCACTTCGACTTTGAGTACGGTGGCGATGGCCTCAGCCACTTTTTGACCGTTTTCACTGACCTGGGCCAGCCTGGACATTAAAAACACCCCGGTTAATACAATAATATATTTGACGATTTATGTTATTATACTTGAAAAAAATACTTTTTCCTGCCGGTTTTGAAAGTTATATGCAATATAATAAAAAGCCCCGCGGGGCTTGTTTATTTTTTGGCAGTATTTTGACCGGAAGCGGTGCGTCAAGTCAAATTTGAAAATCAGGCGGCCGCTTCCCCGGCACTTTCCCAACCCAGTTCCAGCGCTTTTTGATTTAACTCTTCGGTGCCCTTGGGAATGCGCGATATCAAAGCCGATTGCAGCGACTCCTTGGAAACCACGCCGGTAAAGGCGGCCAGTGCACCCAGGGCCACGATGTTGGAGACCATTGCTTTGTTCAGCGTTTCTTTTGCGATACGGCTGTACGGTACGGCTAAAACGTTGGCCGTGGTGGAAGGCAGGTCCTTGATATAGGTGGTATCGATAATCAGTGAACCCCCGGATTTTAACTTTCCGGCATATTTTGACAATGCCTCGCTGCTCATGACCAGAATAATATCCGGCAGGGTAACTTTCGGGTAGTCAATCTCTGCCTCACTGATGATCACTTCTGCTTTACTGGCGCCTCCGCGTGCTTCCGGGCCGTAGGACTGGGTCTGCACGGTATTTTTACCGTCCTTGATCACCGCTTCCGCCAGAATTTGACCCGCCAGGATCAGGCCCTGGCCGCCCGAACCGCTTAAGATTATTTCACTGGTTTTTGACACTGTATTATTCCCTCCTAGAGTGAGCTTTGGGCTTGTTCTATAATCCGCCCGTAGCTTTCGGTATATTCCGGAGCTTCAGCGCTGTGCAGCTCGCCGATGATAAACTTCCCCCGCATTTGTTCCGGGGTAAGCCTTTGCGCTTTTTTCCGGGGTATGCCGTGTTCTTTTTGCCACATCAGCATATCGTATCCGTTACCCATTTTATTTTTGCGGCCGTAAGAAACCGGGCAGGCCGTTACCGCTTCAATAACGCTGAATCCTTTATGCCGGGCCCCGTTCCGGATTAACCTCGAGAGCAGGGAGGCATGATAGGTGGTGCTCCTGGCCACGTAGGTGGCGCCCGCGGCCTTCATCAGTTCGGCGACGTCAAAGGTGGGCTCCAGGGTTCCGTAAGGTGACGTGGCGGTCATTGACTGGTAAGGAGTAAGGGGAGAGTACTGTCCCCCGGTCATGCCGTAGATGCTGTTGTTGAATATAATTGCCGTGAGGTCTATATTGCGCCTGGCGGCGTGAATTAAATGGTTGCCTCCTATAGCCGTGGCGTCGCCGTCGCCCATCAGCACGAACACATTGAGTTCTGGGTTGGCGACTTTAATCCCGGTGGCAAATGCCAGGGCCCTGCCGTGGGTAGTGTGGAGCGTGTTGAAATCAAGGTACCCGGAGGCCCTGGAGGAACATCCGATGCCGGAGACAATCACGGTTTGGTCCTGGTTAATTTTTAACCGTTCAAAGGCGCGTACCAGGGCGCTCAAAACGATGCCGTTGCCACAGCCGGGACACCAGATGTGGGGCAGTTTTTCGCTACGAAAGTATTTTTCGAGATTCTTTTGCATTTGTATTCACCATCTTAAGCCTTTTAATTTGAGAGAGGATTTCCCCGGGGGAAATCAGTTCTCCGTTTACTAAGTTTAAACCGGTCACTTTGGCTGCGGACCCGGCGGCGCGTTCCACTTCACCTTTAAGCTGCCCCAGGTTCATTTCGGGGACGAGCAACGCTCCGGCCCGACCGGCCAGGGCGCGCACTTCTTTTTCCGGGAACGGCCAGATGGTAACCGGCCGGAACAGGCCGGCCTTGATTCCCTGCGCCCGGGCTTCCTTGACGGCGCGCCTGGCGGAACGGGATACGGCTCCGTAAGCAATGACGATGATTTCGGCGTCTTCGGTCATTAAAGAATCGCTGAGCGTTATTTCATCCAGGTGGTCCGTAATTTTATTATGTAACCGGTGCATCAATCCCGCGGCAACTTCAGGTTTGGTGGACGGAAAACCGTCTTCGTCATGAACCAGGCCGGTAACGTGGTAACGGTATCCTTCACCGAAATTAGCCATCGGCGGAATGCCGTCCCGGTCTGACCGGTAGGGGTAGTAGGTGTCGAGCCCGGCCGGCGGTTTTTTACGGTTGACAACGGGTATTGATCCCGGTGCCGGTAGGGTGACCCGTTCCCGCAGGTGGCCGATAACTTCATCGGTAAGAAAAATAACCGGGGTCCGGAACTTTTCAGAGAAGTTAAAGGCTTTTATGGTCAGCAAATATGCTTCCTGTACCGAAGCCGGGCAGAGGGCGATTACCGGGTGGTCGCCGCTGACTCCCCATCTTGCCTGCATCACGTCTCCCTGGGCGGGAGCGGTGGGGATGCCGGTGCTGGGACCGAAACGCTGGACGTTAACCACCACGCACGGTATTTCGGTGATGGAGGCAAACCCGATATTTTCCTGCTTCAGGGCAAACCCCGGGCCGCTGGTGGCGGTAAGGGATTTCAATCCGGCCAGGGAAGCACCGGCCACGGCAGCCATGCTGCCTATTTCGTCTTCCATTTGGATGAACCTGCCTCCCAAGGCAGGTAATTTTTTAGCCAGTATTTCTGCAATTTCGGTAGAAGGGGTGATGGGGTAGCCGGCAAAAAAACGTACTCCCGCAACCAGCGCCCCTTCGGCAATGGCTTCGTTTCCCTGCATCAAACGTGCGAAAGGAAGTGCTTCATTCATGATGTTCCACCTCTACTGTGATGGCAAAATCGGGACAGTGCCTTTCACATATTTTGCAGCCCGTGCAAAGATGTAAGTTTGCCACTGCCGCTTTACCCATATTGTCTGTGGTCAATACATTTTTCGGGCACAAGGACACGCAGATACCGCAGCCCTTGCACCATTTTTTATTGATCAAAATATTCTTTTTAATTTTATTATCGTGAGTGTCCGGTAGAGTTTCAACCATGCTGTCACCTCATTTTTAGGGCGCGAGTATTATTTGGTTAGTTAGAAAAGAAAGCATTGATTTCATGGGGCCTTAATAAATTACCGGTTCTTTGTATAAAATTTCACTGCTATTTGTATCATTATGAGATGCTGTAACAGCAACCCCAATCTTATTCTGGTATCTCATAATGATACAAATCTCATTTTAATATAATACCAAGGCCTAATAATATTTTACTCAATTTTAACAGAATGTAAAGAAAAATTTTTATAAAAGAGGTAAATTATTAAAGTGGTGAAAGGAAAAAGCTGAAGGGACGGGATTTGAAACTTGTTTTGGAAATTTTATTGCGTAAAAAGGAGGATAAAGTTTTTTTTGGTAGAATTAACCTTCAACAGAAAAGGTTATTAAATTTGGTTGGTAATTGGTAGTCGGGTTAAGTACCTGGTATATATTGCGTTTACTGGCGGTGGTGGTTCTATTGCTCCAATTCGAACGCAAACAACAATTGGTGCTTCTTCTGCTGGTGGGGGTGATCCTGTTCGGAGGGGGATATCGTTTCGCCCAGATGAAAGAACCGGCGCAAAATGAGGCCGCACCATCCCTGGAGGCGGAGGAAGAAATCCGGACGCCCGCAGAGTTTTTGGTGCATGTTGCCGGGGCGGTGGAAAACCCCGGCGTTTACCGGTTGCCCGAAGGGTCCAGGGTGATTGAGGCTGTAAATTTGGCCGTGCCCGGGGCTGATGCCGACCTGGACGCGCTGCGGCTGGCCTCCTTGATTACCGACGGGGAGACCATTTACGTTCCTTTCAAGCTTCCTGCGGAGCCAACGGTAACGGATAGCCCGGCGGTTCCGGGAGCGGCTTCCGGGGCGGCGGTGCCGCAAGCAGCCGCCGGAACCGGGCGTAATGTTTTTGCTCCCCCGGCCGGAATGGCTGCCGCGGCGGGCGGTCTGGTCAATTTGAACACTGCCGGCCAGAGCCTGCTGGAAACCCTGCCCGGTATCGGTCCGACGTTAGCCCAGCGGGTAATACAGTACCGGGATATTAACGGCCGGTTCGCAAGTATTGAAGAGTTGCGGAATGTTTCGGGAATCGGCGACAAGAAATATGAAGCGGTAAAAGATCTGATTACGGTCCGGTAGGCCAGGTAAAGGTCAGGATTCAGGGAATTTTTTTCAGCCGGATGCGCACGGGCGCGGGACGGAGTGGAATGGCAATATGCAAATAGATTTGTTAATGGGAAAATTATTGCTCCATTGCCTGGCGGGCCTTCCGGGAGGGGGAGAACGCCGGGGCGGCGGTTGGGACGGGGAAGACCTTTTTCACGCTTTTCTGGCGCTTGCGCTGCTGAAAGGTGAAGGCTGTTCCGCCGTGCCGGTTACATATTTCGGCGCCGGCGGCAATACGGTAAAAATGAAGTACGGTCCCGCGGGCGGTGCGATTGCTGCTGCCGGTACGGCCGAAAGTGCCGTGAAAGCAAAGAAGGGCGTTGCGGGCGGCGCGGGTGCTTTGGGTAACTTTAACGCCGGCGGACTGGAGGGCCTGGTCGAAAGAACCGCCCGTAAATACGGGGTCGATCCGGCCCTGGTCCGGTCGGTGGTCCAGGCCGAGTCGGGTTTTAATCCCGGCGCTGTTTCCCCGGCCGGGGCAATCGGACTGATGCAGCTCATGCCGGGAACGGCCGCCGCGCTGGGGGTGCGGAATCCGTACAATCCAGTGCAGAACGTTGACGGCGGGGTGCGTTATCTGAAACAGATGTTGAACCGCTACGGCGGCAACGTGTCCCTGGCGCTGGCCGCGTATAATGCCGGGCCCGGGGCGGTGGACCGGGCCGGGGGGATCCCGCATTACCGGGAAACCCGGGATTATGTTGCCAAAGTGAGGCAAAACATGGTTAATTACGTGGTTTGAGACCGGAGAGACTGCTTATGAACAGACCGCTGCTGGTTTTAACGGTTTTTTATGCCGCCGGTGTTTTACTCGGTGAATTTACGGATATTAAGGCTTCCGCGGCGTTGCTCCTGGCGTTTTTTTGCTATTTGGTCGCGGCGGCGGGATATATAACGGCCCGGTGGGATAACCGCCGGGTTATTTTAGTGCTTTTTCTCCTGCTGGGCCTGGCGCTGGTGCGCCTGGAGGTTGAAGCAAGCAGAACCGCGCTGGTTGATTACGCCGGCGGCCGGGTGGTGCTGACGGGGCAGGTGGCCGGTGAGCCGGACGCGCGGGAAAACCAGGTTTTTTACTTGCTGCGGGCGCGGGAGGTGGTCGCGGGCGGCGAGCGCCGGGCCGTTTCCGGACTGGTGCGGCTGGCGCTGAAAGATTCGGACCGGGTTTACCGCTACGGTGATCTGCTGCGGGTGGACGGGCTGCTTGCCCGCCCGGGTCCCGCCGGGAATCCCGGGTTGTTTGATTACCGGACTTATCTTGAGCGGCAGGGGGTCCGGGTGCTGCTGTCGGCCAGGGGCGGGGACGCGGTGCAAAAAACGGGCGCCGGCGGCAACCCGGTATACGGTGCCGTATTGCGGCTCAAGGAGCGGCTTGCGGCCGCGGCTGCCGCGGAGCTGGCACCCGCCCGGGCGGCGGTGCTGAACGGAATTGTTTTCGGCAGCCGGGGGTTGATCGCCGAAGAAACCCTTGAGGTTTTTAGTGAGGTCGGGATTGTCCACATCCTCTGTGTTTCCGGGATGCACGTGGGCCTGGTGCTGGGCGGAGTGATTGCCTTTTTCCGGTTGTTGCAGCTGCCGCCCGGGTTGACCGCTCCCCTGGCCACGCCGGTACTGCTTTTATATGCTGTTATGACCGGCGCGGGGCCGGCCGTGCTCCGGGCCACAATCATGGCGCTGCTCTTGCTCTGGGCGCATTACCTGGGGCGCGAGCGGGACTGGCCCACCACCCTGGCCCTGGCGGCACTGGTTTTGCTGCTCTGGAAACCGCGTGAACTTTTCACCCCCGGTTTCCAGCTTTCCTTTGCCGCGACCTGGGGCATTTTATACCTGGGGCCGGGCTTGAACAACTTTTTATCCGGCCTGCTGCGGGGCCTGCCCGCAGGTTTGAACCGCGCCGCCGCCCCGGGCATCGCCGTCCCCCTGGCCGCCCAGCTGGCGACCGTGCCGCTCGTGGCCTGGTACTACAACCTGATATCGGTGGTATCCATCCCGGTCAACCTGCTGGCGGTGCCCCTGGTGGGTTTGATCCTGTTTTTGGGCGTGTTGGCGGCGCTCCTGGGCGTGTTGTGGCTGCCCCTGGCCGGGCTGGTAAACGCCGCCACCGGTGCCGTCCTGGACCTTTTTCTCGGCCTGGTGGGCTGGTTCCGGCAGCTGCCCGGGGCGGTAAGGTACCTGGCCACGCCGCCCGTGTTGCTGGTGGGGGCCTGGTACGCCGGGCTTTTGGCCGCGGCGGGGTTGCGCCCGGGGAAATTGAGCGCTGACGGCCGGGAGCGGGTAAAGGGCTGGCTGGCCGTGGCCGCGGCGCTGGCCGTGGTCCTGCTCTTGATCTGGTGGCCCTGGACCGGCGGGCAAAGGCTGGCGGTGCATTTCCTGGATGTCGGGCAGGGGGACAGCATCCTGCTGCAGTCTCCGGGCGGGAAAAACATGCTCATCGATACCGGTGGCTGGCGGGACGAATACGGGACCGGCACCGGCGCCGGCGACCGGGTGGTTGCCCCGTACCTGCGCAAGATCGGGGTGCAGCGCCTGGATGCCCTGGTGTTGACCCACCCGCACGAGGATCACTGCGGCGGGGCGGCTTACCTGGTGGAAAAATTTCCGGTGCGTTTGGCGGTGGTTTCGCCGGCCGGAGCCGCCGGCGGAAGCGGGGGACAGGAAGAAATCCCCGGCGCTTACAGGGAGCTGCTGGAAAAAATGAGCGCCGCGGGCATACCGGTACGGGCCGCGGCGGCCGGCGACCTCCTCCGGCTGGATGACAAATTGAAAATTGAAGTATTTGCGCCGGATGAGGCGGCGGGGAAAGGGGCACATAACTTGAATGACTGCTCGCTGGTGCTAAAAGTTACTTACGGCCGCCGCTCGTTTCTGTTTACCGGGGACATCGAGATAGCGGCGCAGGAAAGCTTGCTCCGGAGAAAAGTTCCTTTAGAGGCCGATGTGTTAAAAGTACCTCATCACGGCAGCCGTTTATTGCTGCCCGGGCTGGTGGAACGGGTGGACCCGGGGGTGGCGGTAATATCGGTGGGCGCCCACAATAACTTCGGCCATCCCGCCTGGTCCACCCTGGAACTGCTCGACTGCGCGGGACTGCAGGTCTACCGGACCGACCGCGACGGCGCGGTGATCGTCCAAACCGACGGCAACTATCTGAAAGCAAGCGGCACCAAGGGACCGGGTGAATAGGCACGGTTTTTCAGGTTGACGCGTGAACTCCTGTATCAGCGTGAACCTGTTTCTTCCGGCGATATAAGCGCCAGTCCCACTTTCTCATTGTCACAGCCGGCTAAA
>CAYPRB010000015.1:0-15316 GCA_964413055.1 uncultured Pelotomaculum sp.
CAAGAATCTCTTGTATTCCTTGTTGGATCCTCGTGCTTTCCCTTCAACAATATTGCTGGGTACCGATGTAGCTGCTCTTCGAATTTGAGATGTCAATCCAAACAATTCTTCCCTGGGAAAATTTTTTGTTGTCTTATATATTTTCAATACTAATGCATGAGATTTTTGCCATACAATAAGTTTGCTTGTATCATCATACAAAGTGAAACCTCCGGTTTCTTAATTGGTCAAGAAAAATATTTTTCTTTCCAACTTTCTACTTTCCCCTCGATTTATCCCAAAAATGAATGTCTACCCCACTTCGGTCTTTCCTTCCTGCTTGAATTCGGGGAGCATTTCTTCGAGCATGGCAATGATATCGCCCTTGCTCAGGTCGATGCCGCGCTGCAGTTTGTTAAACAGGATATTTTCTATTTTATCATAATCCATGCCGTTTCCGGCCTGGGCTATGAAGATCCTTTCGTGCGAGGTGGAGGTATTATTTTCTTCCGCGGTTAAGAGTTCTTCATACATTTTTTCACCCGGCC
Organism: uncultured Pelotomaculum sp.; assembly: GCA_964413055.1. Classification (GTDB taxonomy): domain Bacteria; phylum Bacillota; class Desulfotomaculia; order Desulfotomaculales; family Pelotomaculaceae; genus UBA3102. The sequence continues at coordinate 528 of CAYPRB010000015.1, forward strand.
GGACGCCCGTGTATTCGATTTCTATGTCCTCGTCCGGCTCCAATCCGGAAAGGCGGATCATATCCCGGGCCAGGTCCACTATCTTTACCGGCGCGCCCATGTCCAGGACAAATATTTCTCCTCCCCCGGCGATGGCCCCCGCCTGCAGGACCAGCTGCACCGCCTCGGGGATGGTCATAAAGTACCTGGTCATTTCCGGGTGGGTGACGGTTACCGGGCCGCCCCGGGCAATTTGTTTCTTGAACAAAGGAATCACGCTGCCGCGGCTGCCCAGGACGTTTCCAAAGCGTACGGCGGCGAATTTGGTCCTGCTCTTATGGTTCATGTTGACCATGATCATTTCCACCAGGCGTTTGGTGGCCCCCATCACGCTGGTCGGGTTGACCGCCTTGTCCGTGGAAATCAGGATGAAAGTCTCCGCGCCGTGCTTGTCCGCGGCCCTGGCCACGGCAGCGGTACCGATAATGTTATTTTTTACCGCTTCGTCGGGATTGCGCTCCATCATGGGCACGTGTTTGTGCGCGGCGGCGTGGAAAACAACCCCGGGCCGGTGTTGCTCCATGATCCGGTTAACCTTGGCCGCGTCTTTGACGTCGCCCAGGCAGGGAACCAGATCTATTCCGGGGCAGTTTTCCCTCAGTTCCAGATCAATTTCATAAAGGTTGTTCTCGGAAATTTCCAGCAAAATTAGCCTTTGCGGCCTTAAACGGCAGATCTGCCGGCACAATTCGGAGCCGATCGAGCCCCCGGCGCCGGTCACCAGCACCACCTGGTTATGTAAATATCCGGCTATTTTTTTCAGATCCAGCTTTACCGCGTCTCTTTGTAAAAGGTCCTCCAAATCCACGTCCCGGATTTTGCTGATATGCACTTTGCCGTCGATAAGTTCATAAACCCCGGGTACGATCTTCAACTTCGCGCGTGTCCGGCGGCAGATCTCAATAATCTCTCTTTTTTCCTTGTTGGAAACCGAGGGCATGGCAATGATGATGGTATCAACATTATACTGCCGGACCAGCTCCGGTATGGCCCCGCGGTCGCCCAGCACCCGCAAACCGTGCAATAACATCTTGTGTTTATGTAAGTCGTCATCGACGTAGCCCACCGGGACCAGGTTCAACCCGTTGTTGCTGCCGAGCATTTCCCGGGCCACCATTACCCCGGCATCGCCGGCCCCCACGATCAGGGCGCGCGGTTTCTCCGGCGCTCCTTGCCGCAGCAGGTGCTCCCGGAGGACCCGCCAGGTCAAACGCAAGGCTCCGATCATGATGACAACCAGGACAAAGCTGATGATATGGATACTGCGCGGCAGCAGGCGCGTGTCCAGGGCAAAAACCAGCAGTCCGAAAACAGCGGCCGCCGAAACGCCGGCGAGTACGACCGCCATCATTTCCCGGATACTGGCGTACTCCCACATGCGGTGATATAATCGAAAAATAGTAAATGACCCCAGGTAAATAATGACGGCAAAAGGAATTAAATGTTGGATATTCGTTAGATAGCGCTCCTCGATCACGCCGTCAAAGCGGAGCCACAGTGCCAGATAAAACGCAGCCACCACCATTACCGCATCCAGCAGCATCATTAAGGCTTTGCGCTTCCCGTTTTTCATAAGCATCTCTTTCTCAAACACTAATTACTTGATTAATTAACCGGTACGGCCACGTACGTTCTTAAAGATTAATGTCATCAGGTAATTATTGTTGATTGTACTATTAATTACCAGAATTGAAAACAGCTTGTTTCAAAGTACATTCTACCATTTTTTGCGCTGTTTAAAAAGACATATTTCCGGTGCATCCTCCTGAATAACCCTCTTAACTTTCTTTTTCGTCATTTTAGGTTAATATAAAAAGAGAACCCCCGGTTTTGCAGGGTTCCGGTTTTATTTCCTTATCAAGTTGATGATTATGGTCAGGAGTAAACTCAGTACGATACAGGTCACGACCGGAAAGTAAAAAGTGAAATTTTCTTTCTGTATAAAGATATCGCCGGGCAGGCGGCTCAGACCGGTCAGTTTGCCGGCCGCCAGGAGCAGTCCGCCCACCACCACCAGCACCACGCCCGCAAACAGCAGCATCTTGGCGAGGGACTCCCACATTTATGGCTCCTCCTTTTGCGGCCCGCGGGGATTGGGCCTGGACCCGGACTTGGCGGGCTTAGCTTTGGAAGGCTTGCGGCAGTATCTTTCCTTTTCGCTGTAGATGCAGCCGCAGTACTGCTGCCGGTACAGGTTCAGTTCCCGGGAGCGGGCCGCGGCCTCCCGGTAACCGGGCCGGAAGTCGGCGTAATAAAAAGGCACCCCGTACCGCTCCCCGGCGGCGCGCCCGGTTTCATGAATCAAGTCGTGCTTCTGGAAGGGACTCACCAGCAGGGTGGTGGTGAAATAATCGAACCCGCCTTTTCTGGCCACCCCGGCGGCCCGTTCCAGGCGCAGGGCATAACATATCCGGCAGCGCTGCGCTTCGCGGTACACCACTTTCCGGATGAATCCCTCCAAGTCGTAATCATCGTCGATAATGGTTTTCAGACCGGCGCCGGCGGCATATTGCTCCAGGGTTTCTTTACGCTTGACAAACTCGGTGTAAGGGTGAATGTTGGGGTTGTAAAAATAACTGTAAACTTCCATGCCCCCGGCCCTTAAAAAATCCACGGGATGAATCGCGCAGGGCCCGCAGCAGGTGTGCAGCAGGATTTTGATCTTAAGCCCTCCCTTACCTTGAGCAGATTATGCTGCCTGATTTCGATTTGCTTGACTAGATCTCAAAATTGGTATACACGTTCTGCACGTCATCGTGCTCTTCCAGCAGTTCCATCAACCGCATAATTTGTTCCGCTTCCTTACCCTCAAGCTCCACCGTGGTTTGCGGTACCATCGTAACCTCCGCCAGGGCAATTTTTACCCCGGCCGCTTCCAGGGCTTCCTTTACGGCCTGCAGGTCGCCGGGCGCCGACGTTATTTCAAAAACCTCGCCGGCGGCTTCAAAATCTTCCGCACCGGCTTCCAGGGCCAACAGCATGAGGTCATCCTCGTGCCATTGATCATTCCCGGCGCATTCAACAATCAGGCTCCCTTTTTCCCCGAACATCCAAGCCACGCATCCCGTTTCGCCCAGATTGCCGCCGTGCTTGGAAAACAGGTACCGCATCTCACCCGCGGTGCGGTTGCGGTTGTCGGTCATGGCCTGGATCATGACGGCGGCGCCGCCGGGGCCGTATCCTTCGTAGACAATTTCCTCGTAACTTTCCCCGCCCAGTTCACCGGTCCCTCTTTGGATGGCGCGCATTATGTTGTCGTTGGGCAGGTTGGCCTCCTTTGCTTTTTGGACGGCGGCCTTTAACCGGAAATTGAGTTCCGGGTCGCCGCCCCCCTGCCGGGCGGCAACGATGATCTCCTTGGCCAGGCGGGTGAATATTTTACCCCGCTGGGCGTCGTTTTTAGCTTTCTTATGCTTAATGGTCGACCACTTGGAATGACCGGACACCGGCTAACCCCCTTTACGGCAAACGATTATTTTTATGTTATCACAACCCTAACTTACCTGCAAATAGCAAAGCAGGGGAATGTTCTGCTGCTTCGACATAATTTTTCCCGCCGGGGGAGGGAATAATTTTATCTTGTAGAATAATATAGCAGCAAAGATAAATAATTACCATTAAGGAGGCACGAATGATTAAGGTTAGGAATTGGGTTTTTTTAACGGTAGTTTTGAGTATTGCTTTAGGCGTTGCTTGCGCCGGTGGGGGACCGGCCGCCTGCGCCGGTGAAACAGCAGCTTACACGGTGGCGGCGGGAGACTGCCTGTGGGACATCGCCAACCGGTTCGGCACCAGCGTGGAAAACTTAAAGGCCGCCAACGGCCTGAGTTCAGATTTCTTATACATCGGGCAGACCCTGGTCGTCCCCGGCAGTACCGTTTACCAACAGCCGGAGCCTGCCGGCACTGCGGGTGCGGATACCGGCAGCCCGTTTTCTTATACGGTAGCGGCGGGAGACTGCCTGTGGCTGGTTGCCAATAAGTTCGGCACCAGCATCGCAAATATCAAGGCCGCCAACGGCCTGAGTTCAGATTTTCTGCATATCGGACAAACTCTGGTCATCCCCGGAGCCGCTTATCAGTTGGCCAGCAGGGGCGCGGTTTCCCGTTCCGGGGACACGCCAACCGGCACTGCTGAACCGGCCGCAGTTGAACCGGCCGCACCGGCCGCAACCGGCGCACTGGTCAGCTGGCCGGAAGTTAACGCTTTGTTTGCCCGGAAAACCACGGCCACCCTGCAGGATTTCGCCACCGGCCGCCAATTTACGATTTACCGTATTTTCGGTGACAACCACGCCGACTGCGAGCCGCTTACCGCCGCCGACTCCCGCATTATGAAGGAGTGTTTCGGCGGGCAGTGGAGCTGGGCGCGCCGGGCGGCAATACTGTTGCTTGACGGGCGGGCCATTGCCTGCTCTATAGCCGGGATGCCCCACGGCACGAGCCAGGACATCTACGGCAACGAATTTGACGGCCATTTTGATTTGCACTTTCTGAACAGCCGGACCCACTGTACCAACCGGGTGTGTCCCGACCATCAGGCCGCCGTGCGGCAGGCGGCGGGCAAATAGAGCTTTTATAGCTTTTACGGTGCCGGCACGCTGCCGAAAATACCGTTGGGCAAAGCAACAAAGGTGCTGGGCACCGTCCCCACGATGACACTCTCCGCCAGCGGCATTTTAATAGCCACGTCCGCCTTGCCGCTGCGGGACGGAACGGCAATGCGCACATTGGTGTTAAAACTGAGATAAATTTTATGCCTGGTCTGGTTGATCCCCGCGGTTTCAAATTTGTCATTGATATCCACCCGGACCGCGCCTACCGGCAAAATATTGTATCTTATCCGGGGGCCGTAATTGGCCAGCATCGGGACCCCCAGCACCTCGCCGAACGGGATATCAAAAGGCTGCCACCGCAAATCTTCCAGGCTTTTTTGAATTGACGCCGTGGTAACGGCGATTACTTCATTGACCTTCACCGTGTTGGCTTCAATCATGGTTATACGGCCCTGGTCGTCTTTATGAATGTATATGAAATCGCGGTACCGGAACCCCTCTTTCTTTACTTCCTGCTGGATGGCACCGGTGATCGCATCGGTCGCCAACTGTACCGCCCGCACCTCGGCAATATTGTAAAAGGCGTTTCTCAGCGCCAGATCCACCAAAATACATGCCGCGCAAATAATCAAGCCCAGGATAATTAACGGCGGATTAAGGATCCTTTTTCTTTTAAACAAAAAGTTCTTCCACCTCCCCGGTCCAACTTATGCGCACGGAAGGTATCAGCACCGTTATAACGCCCGTCTATTCAACGGGCAGCACCCTAATATTAATCTATGTTGGAGATCAAAAAATGAGAGCAAACAATTCAAGGATTTGCCGCTTATAAATACGCAGGGGACAGGCCCCGGATAGAGAGGCCTGTCCCCTGTTTCACACTGTTTCAGAGGCCTGTCTACTGTCCAGCTGTCAACCGTCTACTGTCTCAAGCCGGGCAAATTTGCGTTTGCCGACTTGAAGGAGCATGCCGGCAGCCGGCTGCAAAGTGTGATTGGGGTCTTTGATCCTTTCCCCGTCCACCTTGACCCCGCCCTGCTGGACCAAGCGCCTGGCCTCACTGGTACTGCCGGCCATCCCGGCCAGCACGATCAGTTTCGGCAACCAGATGGTACCGCCGGGATAATCATTGTTTTCCAGCTGCAGGACGGGTATTTCATCCGGCAGGTCCCTTTTTTGAAAGATCCTTTTGAATTCCGCTTCGGCGGCAAGCGCGGCCCCGGAACCGTGGTACTGGCCGACGATTTCACGGGCCAGCCTCATCTTCACGTCCCTGGGATGCATGGTTTCATTCTTTAACCCCGCTTCAATAGCCCGCAGTTCCTCCAGCGGAACCGCGGTCACCAGCTCAAAATACCGGAGGAGCATCTCATCGGAAAGCGACATGGTTTTACCGTACATTTCCCGGGGGGATTCATAGATCCCGATGTAGTTCCCCAGGCTTTTGCTCATTTTATTTACCCCGTCCAAACCTTCCAAAATCGGCATCATCAGGACTACCTGGGGCTCCTGCCCGTATTCCTTTTGCAGGGTGCGGCCCATTAAAAGATTAAACTTCTGGTCGGTGCCGCCCAATTCCACGTCGGCTTCCAGGGCGATGGAATCATAGCCCTGCATCAACGGGTAAAAAAATTCGTGGATGCTTATGGGCAGGTTTTCTTTAAAACGGCGGTCAAAATCATCCCGTTCCAGCATCCGGGCCACCGTATACTTGGCGGAAAGCTCGATAACCTCGGCGAATTTTAAGGGCGCCAGCCACCGGCTGTTAAAAACCACCCTGGTTTTGGCACGGTCCAGGATTTTAAAAATCTGTTTCTCGTAGGTAGCGGCGTTGGCCAGCACCTGTTCTTCGGTCAGCTGGCGGCGCGTCTCCGACTTGCCGGAAGGGTCGCCGATGCGCGCCGTGAAGTCGCCCAGGATCAAATTTACCTGGTGCCCCAGGTCTTGAAACTGCTTCAGCTTTTGCAGCACCACGGTATGCCCCAGGTGGATGTCCGGGGCGGTCGGGTCGAGCCCCAGTTTAATCGACAACGGCCTGCCGCTGTCGATGGACCGCTTGAGCTTGTCCCGCAGCTCCTGTTCGGGAATAATTTCCACCGCACCCCGTTTGATTATTTCCCATTGTTCATTTAATGAAAGCATGACCATATCACATTTCCCCCCGAAAATTTAAACGTCAATATTTATTCAAATATGTTTCATTATATCAATGTTGGGGAGTAAAACTCAAGCCTGACGGGGGCGGCCGCTATTTAAATTTATCAAAAATACCCGGCACCACCCGGATCCAGTTGACAAACAGCGAGATCAGCTCCAGTGCCTCCAGCCAGCCGCCGGTGAAGGATATTTCCCTGCCGCCCCGCCGCTGCACTCCCGGCACCAGGTTCAGCGCGTCCGCGTACCCCGGCCAGATTAGCTCCAGGTCCAGGCGCACCGGCTCTTTAAAACGCAAAGGTTTAAAGACGCCCTGAAGGCCCTTTTCCACGGCCGCTCTGGCCGCAGCCCTGATTAGCTCCGCCGACCTCGCCGGGTGCAGGTTCAGGGCGGCAAAATTCCCCCGGGCTTCCTTGACTGCAACCGTCTCAATCAGCGGTAAAAAGGTTTTGCTCTCTTCTATAAAGGCCCGGTCCCCCGCGGCCATGCCCACGGGAACGCCGAAACACCCGGCGGTCAAAGCGCTGATCAGGGCTTCCCCGGCATCCTGGCCGTTTATTTTTAGTTTTAAAATCCTGGGGTCCATGGTATGGGGCAAAACCGCATCGGCCATTCCGAAACGGCTGTGAAAACCAATCAGCAGAACCAGGTCACACCGCTCGACAAAATCCATCCACAAGCGCTTGCGCCTGGAACCCCGGATTAAAGACGCCCCGCCGGACAGTGCGCCGGCGTTGATATTTTGTTTGGTCCAGTGGATATCGGACACGATGATTTCGTGCGCGCCGCCTTCCCGCGCTCCCTCGATCGCCGCGTTTACTTCCGCGGTCATCTGTTCTTGCGCCCGGGGGGCCTCGGGCGGTTGGTCCGGCCAGTTGACGTAACCCGTCGTCCCTTCGATATCAGCGGCAATAAATACGGAAAAGCCTTTGGTCGCCACCTAAAACACCTCCCTTTAAAAATATGCTGCAAGAATAAACTAATACGGCCGCCGCTGTAAAAAAACCTGAAAGGGTAAATTTGTCAGGTTGTAGACATCCTTTGCAAACCGCGCTAAAAAGTAAAAAGCCCGCGCCGGGCTTCTGCCGCCCGCGCGGGCTTTCGCTGAAAAACTGCTACGAGATCTTCATGCGTTTCAGGTCAAGTTTCAATCCGGCCTGTGCCATCTTACGCCGGACAAACGCCAACTGCATCTGCAGCGGAAGATCGATGGGACAGTTATCGTCGCAGGCCATCAAACCTACACATCCGAACGCCCCTTCTTCGTTGCCGACCACTTCAAAATACTCGGCATCAGTGCGCTCGTCACGCGGATCTATCAAGAAACGACCGACCCGGTTGATTCCGGTGGCGCCCAGGAAGTCATCCCGGATATTGGCGGTGATACAGCTGGCCACACAGCAGCCGCATTCAATACAGCGCTCCGGCTCGTAAATAGCCTCGGCGGTTTTGTTTTCCATCCTTACCTCCAGGGCCTCCGGATCAAACTTCTTGCTGGTATGAATCCAGGACTCGGTCTTTACCTGCAGGTTCCGGAACCAGGTGCCGGTATCCACCGAAAGGTCGCCGACCAACTTGAATACCGGCAGCGGCATTAACGTGATGCGGCTCGGCAGGGTCCTGGTCATGGTCTTACAGGCCAACCCCGGGGTTCCGTTAATCATCATGGCGCACGAACCGCAAATAGCCGCGCGGCATACGAAATCAAACATCAACGTGGGATCCAGTTTCTCACGGATATCATTTAGAGCAACGAACAAAGTCATACCTTCGTATTCTTCCAGTTTGTATTCCTGCATCCTGGGCTCTTCGCCAGGTATATTCGGGTTATAGCGAAATATTGAAAATGTAAGTTGTCTTCCCATTTTGCCCTCCTTGTACTACGTTATTTGCCTTTTTTGGGGCCCGCACTCGCTTCACCGTATCCGCGGTCACCCGGAGGCATATATGGACAAGCAACAGGCTCGTAGTCAAGCGTGGGCAGGTCGGCCCCTTCTTTCCAGTAAGCCAGTGTCCGATTGAGCCAGTTGGCATCATCCCGTTTCGGATAGTCTTCCCGGAAGTGACTGCCCCTGCTTTCGGTACGCGTCAACGCACCGTATGCAACACAAAGCGCCGTCCTGACCATCCCGGGCATACGCAGGGCCTGGGCCAACTCCGGGTTGGCTCCCTGGCCGGAAGAACGCAGGCCAATCTTCAGCGAACGCTTGTATAATTCTTGAAGTTTTGCTACCCCCTGCTCCAGGCTGGGACCGGTCCGGAAGATATGCACGTGGTCCATCATGGTCTGCTGCATGGCATTCCTGATCTCAAACACGTCTTCCTTACCGTTCTTACCGGAAATAAGATTCTTAATCCGTTCTTCTTCCTTTTTGACGAAATCTTCAACCAGCTTGTAATTGAAGTCCTGGGTAGCACCAAGGGTGTATTTGACAATCTGCTTACCGACAATATAACCGCCGGTAACCGTTTCCGCCAGCGAGTTTCCGCCGAGGCGGTTGAACCCGTGCAGGTCCCAGCAGGCAGCTTCGCCGATGGCAAAAAGACCCTTCAGACCGTAGGCATAGCCATCCTTATTGGTGCGCACGCCGCCCATGGTATAGTGCTGCGTGGGTATCACCGGCACCAAGTCCTTGGCCGGATCCAGCCCGTTAAAGTTCCCGGCGATGGTCGCAATCTCACGCAGGTTGGTCCAGACCCACTGGCGGCCCAGGTGGCGAATGTCCAGCCACAGGTGCTGCGGGGCGTACTTACTCTCAACACCGTAACCCGCCCGGATATGCTGAATCATGCGCCTGGAAACCACGTCGCGGGAGGCAAGCTCTTTCTTCTTCGGCTCGTAATCGGGCATGAACCGGTGCAGGTTCTTATCCAGCAGGTAACCGCCGTCACCGCGGGCACCTTCAGTCATCAGGATGAACACCGGGGGCATCCCCGTCGGGTGGAACTGAACCGCTTCCATGTTGCCGAGCGGAACCAGACCCGTGTTCAAAGCGATAGCCGCGCCGGTACCTTCGTTAATCACGGCGTTGGTGGACGCGGCGTAAATCCGGCCGGCACCACCGGTAGCAATCACGGTAGACTTGGCCAGATAAACATTCAAGTCGCCGGTGCGCAGGCACCTGGCCACCACCCCGTAGCAGGTTTCCCCGTCGTGAATGAGCGCAATGGCTTCCATCCGGTCGTGGACGGGGATCCCCAGCTTGCAGACCACCGTATCCACCACGAACTGCACGGTGTGTCCGGTACCGTCCGAAGTATAACAGCAGCGCCACTTGGCCACGCCGCCGAAGTCACGGGCGGTGATCAAGCCTTCCTTATCCTTGGTATCTTCGACTTCAATCCCCGAAGGCATTTTTTTCTTGCCGGCGGTAACCCGGTTCCAGGGCACGCCCCAGTAATCCAGCTGCCGGATCATGCTGGGAACGGTCTCACAGAACATCTTGGCCACTTCCTGGTCGCAACCCCAGTCGGAGCCTTTTACCGTATCCTCGAAGTGAATTTGCGGGTTGTCGCCTTTAGCCATGGCGGCGTTCCCGAGCGAAGCCTGCATACCGCCCTGGGCGGCAGTACTGTGGGAGCGGCGCGGCGGAACAAGACTGAGAATAATAACATTTAAACCGGCTTCCGCGGCTTCAACGGCGGAGCGCTCTGCAGCAAGGCCGGCGCCGACTACCAATACATCACAAATATGAGTATTTTTTGCACTCATCTAGGCACCCCCCCCTGCAATTTGAACAAACGTATAAAGTGCTATAAAACCAAGAGCGACAATAACAACGGTAATTCCTTTCAAAACGTAACCCATTCTATGCCGTTCAAACCAGCCCCACTTGACCAGGATGCGATAAAGTCCGAACCCGGCGTGATACTCACCAACAAGCAGGAAAATCACATAAAACACGATCATGAACGGGAAGGTAAATCCGCCCCAGGTAGGGTCAGCCGGACCGATGCTGGCCACCCGCGCGGCGCTGGTGGCAGCCCTGATCGGCCATTCGGTCAAAATCGTCCACAGGTGCATGCTGGCAAAAATACCGACCGCCAATGCGGTAACTACCTGACCGACCCAAATCCATGTGTCTGTATGCCCCATCATTTTTGTCATACGCCACGCTATCCGCATATCGCGCAGGCGTATCGGCGCCCTGCGGCCAGCCAGGATGATATGGAATACAATCAGCAGAATGGTCGCGGGAATCCCCACCTGCGCCAGGTAATACTCATCCAAGCCGTGCGACAAGGTGTCGAACAATTCCGGACTGATGATGATCGTGGCCACAAAAAGCATGTGCATCCACAGAAAACCTACAAGAAAGACCCCGCTCAAAGACTGGGCCAAGTCAACATAAAGGTCCGTCTTTGGATTTGCTTTTTTATTTAATGTGACTTGTAATGTCTTCGCAAGTTCCATTTTATTCTCCTTTCCACGGAACATTTACAGGAAAAATCAATACACCAACAGAAAAACGTCATCCTTTAAATCAGCTCTAGGAATGAATAAAAAATCTCTTAATTGCAATTTTCTCACCTTTGCAAGCTCAAACCACAAAACAATGCTATTCCTACAATCACTTTTCCACACAACTTTTCCGCCGCCAAAAACCCGGTGAATTTGGCTGTATACCTCTTAGCAGGCACAACAACACCACCCACCCGGGCTTACCCAAAAAAAGTCATCTTAACAAGATAACTTTAAAAAATTTTACTATATACGCACCCCCTCCTCTTAAAAAAAAATAAAACTTTTCATACAGTTTATATGCAAAACGGGTGCCATGCACCCGCGGATACCGGAGTGAACGCAGAGCATTACTGAAGCACGGCTTTTCGGGAAAAAAATAAGCCCCCTAATAATTCGCTAATAATATAAATAAAATAATATACTATTAGTATTATATTAATAATGGGCCTGGTATTCTTATTTGTGTTTATAAATTTTATAATTTAGAAATGAGAAAAGATTAAGCCTATTAAACCCGGCTCTTGTTTGCTCAACCGGTATTCTGGTATAATCATTCCCGGAAAGGAGTCGTTCAAAATGAAATTTAAGTTTTATTGCGCAACCTGCGGCAATGAAGTCACCCCCAAAGAAGGAACGCTTTCCTGGGTGGAGGATGCAAAAACCCTGCGTGATTTCCGGATCACCCACAAAGAAGACCACCAACACAGCTGCGACCCTGAAAATATCGCCTACATCCACCTTTGGATGGTCACCGGCCCGGCCGGTTTCACCAAATTCAATGAAAGACTCGCGGATTACTGGGGCCGGGGATTCACCCTGGAGGACGCCGCGGGCTTAAAAAAGGCCTTAAACCAGATCGGCTCTTATCTATGGGAAAAATACGCTAAAAAATAACCGGAACCGGAATCCGTTCCGTTATTTACGTTTTCGTTATTTGTCTTTATTTTCCAGGAATCTGGCCCAATCACCGTCCAGAATGACCACCCCGTTTTCTTTGAGCCATTTTGCCTTGGAAGGCGGCCACAAATACATATGCGCCTTTACCTTTTCCCCGGTTTCTAAAATTTCTACATCTCTGATCTCCCGGATCAAGAGGCTCTGGCTTTCCACACCGGTGTATTTTTCAATTTCGTCTATTTCCGGCAGGACTACCGCTAAATTCCTGGTCTGATACAATACCCCCTTGACCTCACCTTCGCCTTCGCTGGCGAGTACAACAGGATAATTGTCTCCGGGCAAATAATACATAACCCCCTTAGTCTTGGCCAGATATATTTCCGGCTGGTGGTCCTTGATAAAACGATTGTAATTTTGCAGACCGGGGAGCAGGGTGCCAAATACAAAAAGGTTGTTTAAATACACGCATACCCATCCTTTCAATTTCACGCTCTAGTGCCTTCATCCTACATATCATTTTCTTTTTTCAATAATATTTTTCCTTTATTTTAAAAATATTATTTTATGTGTTTTTACGACAAATAATAATTAGAAATTAATTTTTGCCCGAAAAGGGATAGTAATACTTACTGTAGAAGTGTCCGTTAATAAACAGCGAGGGGGTAGTAATGTGGATTTGAGTTATTTCATGCAAAATGTCAGCCCGGGGGCAAAGTATATCGGCAAGGCTTTAGATGAATTACAAGTAAATGTGACCAAGGAAACTACCGTCCAGGAATTATACGGTATTTACAACGGCATATTTGCCCTGGCGCTCGACCTGCTGATCGAAGACATCAAGAATGACAATTTGACCTAGAAACCCGCCTTGTCCGGCTGGGTAAAATAATACAGCCCCGTAAATAACGGTAGGAAAATCACTTGGTTCCTACCGCTATTTTTATACCAAAAGTTTAAGGCTTGAATATAATAACAAGAAAAAGGAGCTTTTTATAAATGACCGGGAACAAGTTCCGGCCGGAACCGGCCGGTAAAGAACCAAAAGCAAAAAAAGACGGCCGGGTGCCGAATGAAAAAGAGTGTTCCGTGGAAAAAAAACCGATTATCCCACCGCCACCGCAAAAAAATAAATCTGATTAATTAAGCATGCTTATTATTTTCTTTTTGATAGGCTTTTTTGAATTCGGCAGCATTAAATACTTTGATCGCAATACCGCTTTTAGTATCAACATAAACTTTTTCTATAGGAAGCTTGTATTTCTTAACCAGCGTTTCCACTTCCCGGGGAACAGCAAGCAGCAGGCACCGTTCTTCGGATACATTTTCAGATACATTTACCGGACTGCCGAATACCGAGCCTTCCTTTAATATTACTTCCACGGCCTGGGCCTCATTTTGGTGAAACGCTTCTTCCCAGACAATAGAATTTTGATTTAACCCCGCCTTACCTTTTTTGATCCTGATACTATTAATAAATTTAAGCGACCACTCCCGGGTACAACTGTTCCAGCAGTAACTAACCAGGCAAGCCAGCAGCAAGCTGGAAACCGCGTAAAAGAATAGCCCGTTAAGACTGTTTATTTCCTGCAGCAGCGTATCAAGGTTGGCCACTGCTAAACTGCCGTATTTTAAAGCGATAATAAAAAGGTTGCCCATCAAAACCGGCAGGGAAAAAATAATCGCGATGAGTATTTTTTCGATATTGGTATACCTGGGCTTATGATACGAACCGGCATGCTCGTTGATCAAAACAACGATCAAACCGGGAGACAGTATATATATATGGTATAGAAGATCTTCCATACTTTTTAACACCTGCACCCGACAGCTATAAATCTTATAACTACCATATGCCGGGACCATCGGGTATATCACCACGGGGTAGAACTAACAGATGCCCGGCTCACCTGCCCGGCCGGCCAACTGTCCCGACTGTCACCCGGTAACGCACAACTTCCTCAGCACTTTGTATTGTTGTACTAACCACCAAACTACACTCCGGCAGTATTTTTTCGTTTGCGCCGTTGTGCACCCGGCAGGCCGCCGGGCGTTCTTTCCAAATGCGGCAGCGGCCGTTGTCAAGGTAGAAACAGAGGCCGTCCGGACCCCGGGCCAGCACCCGCCTGCCCCTGACCAGGTGCCAAGGGTCCACCTGGAGGCGCTCCGCTTCGGCACCGGTAAGAGGGACGGGAAAGCACCCGCAGCACGGCCGGTGACGGCAGGTGTAACAAGCCGCGGCAGGTTCCCCCCGGCCCGGCGGGACTTTCTTCAAAAAGACCGGGCCACTATTATTTCTTTTTTGCACCATGCTCACTCCCTCCCCAAACCGCATCCACGTTATTAAAAACCATACGGTCATTATAACACAAGCTGCTGTAAAAATCGAACATGTGTTTGGTGCGATGCGGGGGGCAACGGGTCAATAATAGGAATTTATTGCCTGTGGATAGGAATATTTCCTTGACACTTGACAATTCCCCCTGGATCTCGAAGAAGCCCGGTTACCGGGCTTCTTCATGGCAGCAAACTTTGGTGGTTTTTTGGAGGCGACACCCGGATTCGAACCGGGGAATAAAGGATTTGCAGTCCTCTGCCTTACCACTTGGCTATGTCGCCAGACAAAATGGAGCGGAAGACGGGATTCGAACCCGCGACCCTCGCCTTGGCAAGGCGATGCTC
>CAYPRB010000016.1:0-10470 GCA_964413055.1 uncultured Pelotomaculum sp.
AATTTTAAAGAGGTTAGTGCCGGGCTTGATTATCTGAAAAAGACCCGGGGCATGGGGTTGCTGACGGGCGAACCCGGCGCCGGGAAAACCTTTGCTTTACGCATCTTTGCTGCCGGTCTCAATCCCTCTTTGTTTAAGGCCGTTTATTTCCCTCTTTCCACAGGGACGGTCATGGATTTTTATCGGGGTTTGGCCCTGGACCTGGGGGAGGAGCCCTGCTTCAGGAAGGTGGATCTTTTTGACCAGATCCAAAAAAGGGTCCTCTCTCTGTTTAGGGATAAACGGATTACGCCAGTATTTATTCTTGATGAGATGCATATGGCTCCGAGCAAGATGCTTATGGACTTATCTTTATTGTTTAATTTTTCTATGGACTCGTTGAATCCTTTTGTTTTGATTCTCACCGGGCTGCCTTCGCTCAAGCACCGGCTGGATGTGGTCCAGGCTCAATCTTTAAACCAGCGGATTATCATGCGTTATACTATGGAACCCATGGATAAAGAAGAGGTGCAGCAATATATTGATGAGCACTTGGAACAGTCCGGGGCTAAGTATGCTCTTTTCGGTGTTGATGCTATGGAAGCCGTTACCTCCTTGTCCCAGGGCTGGCCAAGGCTTATTAATAATATCTGCATTAATTCCCTCCTTTTGGGCGCCCAAGCGGGAAAAGAGTTGATTGATGCTGAGTTGGTACGCCTGGCCGCCAGAGATGCCGGGATCGTATGAGGCTCTTCCCCGGCAGGAGGATAAGGCAATGCTGGGAAGCAACCTGAGCGCCTGCCGGGTTTCTATAAAAGGGCGAAAATGGGGGTGAGTACAATCTCACTCTCATTTTCCGTTTTTACCCTTTGGAGAATAAAAGCGGTAAATCCCGGGGGTTTGGGGGCAGAGCCCCCAAGGGAGCCCTTAAGAAGTTGTTTTTTTCTGCCCAAATTAACGGTTTAATTTTTTCTGTAATAGCGTGATTATTTGCAAACAGTTAAGATCTTTTCTTAAATAATTTGGCAAGTTGTCAAATTATAACTGAATTTTATGCCCTGATATTTTGAAAATATTTGCTGGTTTAATTTGATAAATCACATAATGCAATAGTAGCAAAGATCCATATGAAATGTTAGTTACCCACCTAAAAGAAAAAAATCCAAGTACTGTAAAAAAATAACAACACAAATGCTAAATATTAAAGTACTAATGTTTTGGTTGAAAAATAAAAAATAGCTGATAAAAATTTAATATCTGGACAGGGGGAGCAGGGGCATTTCCCCCTAGTCCCTCGTGTTTCTCTAAAACAGCTTTTTTTTCCTGAAAAGCAAATAAACCGGAGACACCGGTATTCAAAAAAACAAAGTATCATCCACATGATAGCGTCAAAAACGGAAATTTTTGTTAAATTCTATCATTCCATATAAATAAAGCTATTAATATACCTAAATCAAAATAGAGTATCATTGCCATATTAACCAACGGTTAAAGATTGCACCCTTAATTGCTGACTATTATAGTTACCCAGCGACCATTTTCTCTAGTTAGTTCTTGCCTCATATATTTCCCCCGCCCATCATATACAAAGCCGTTCGCAGGACAACTGATAACGTCCCCACCAATATATGAGGACAATCTCACTCCCATTAACCTAGTCTCCAGATCATTCATGCGTCCAATCTGAAAAACCGTGCCTATTCATAACATAAAAGCTTCAATCACAGAAAGTAATAAAAATATTCCTAAAAATACCCTAACCCTAAAATTTTTCATCTCAGGATTATTGCTCAAAAATATAAAATACATCCACCATCCAATAGATAGCAAAACTGTTACTTTCCCAATAGAAAAACCACAAGCAAATGATGCCAACATTATAAATATTCCAATTGCAAATACATCTGGTATAATCAAAATATATGCTCCTATCACTTCTTTATGTAAAGTAAGCCCTAACTGACCATATCCCGGTCACCGACAAAGACCACCCGGTTTAAGTTGAATCTCTGGCGTACCCCGGTAATAATCCGGGTGAAGGTGGACGTATCGGCGGTATTACCCGGGAAAACTTTATGGGCAATAGGGAGCCCCTCCCTGGTCATTAATACGCCAATCATTACCTGGATCCGGTCCGGCCGGTGGTCTTTGGAGTAGCCGCACCGGCCCGGGTTTTTAAAACAATCACCCTTGATTTTACTGGGTTTGCGGGTTCAAAAGGGTCGAAAATGGACTAATTGTTTCAAAGTTGAGTCTTACAACAAAAACCGGATTCATTCAGCGACTAAATACCTACCGCCGCTGGAATGTTATCAACTGCTAAAAAACAACCAGATGGAATTAAAACCAGTTAAAGTTCAACATGTTCCTTGGTGAGCCCTGGAGGTCTTCTGGGCGGCGCCGTCAGGGGAGCCTTGACTTGCCAGGGTCCCCGCAGGTGGTAAAATGAGCTTCCGACGGGGGGGCGTGCGTACTTGCGTACATATTCCCCGGAGCCGCCCCGTCGGTAGTCCCTGGCCTACCACCTGCGGGGTGGCAGTCAAGGCCGATGCCTTCAGATTAAACAATTTTAATGATACTTTAAAAAATATTTAGCAACAAAAACTAATTGTCCATTTTTAGGGGGTCAACCCGATAATTAATTTCTTTGAAGCAATGAATTATACCCTAACAACCAGTAGTATTCTCCTGATACACTGATATCACATTGGCCATCTGCACTTCCATCAGGGTATCCTAAAGCCTTGTTATCGTCATAAATAACATATGTGGACAGATCATCATCCATAAAATCATAATTTACATAACTTGCATCTGCATCAGCTTGACACCAGGAAGGATTACCTGACTTACTAAACTGAACCGGTGAACTTAAATACCAGTTCGTTATTCCATGATAAGCATAATCGTCATAACTACCATCATATGAAGTAATATTTGAATCATTGTAATGCCAATCTAAATTTGTCCAAATCCAGTTCAAAACTATTCCTGCAGGGTCCCATGACCAAGACTTATAAGTCACACTAGCATAACTATCACTTCTTAAAAAATTTCCTTCAGATTTAATATCATTCGATTCAAGTATACCAGTTTCGACTGTAAATTCATTCGTCTTTTTGTTATACTCTATAACACGAAGATTTTTAATGTTTTCATTTTTATCTAAATGTAATTCTAAATGAACTTTATATCCTTGCCCATCATTAGATTTTTTAGCCTTAACCTTTGAAATACTACTATTTATCATTTTGGGTTGTTTTGTTAAGTCTAACTTAATAATATCTCCATCAACAATGATGTTTGAATTACTACCTAATAAAGAAGACTCTGCTGCAAAAGAAATTTGATCAAAACCAGCTAGCATTAAACACAATAATGAGATCATTAACAATTTATTAATTTTCAATTGACTTCCTCCTTAATTTCCATATCTTTTGAATAAAACGGGTTCCTCGCTAATTTATGTGGGTAAACAAATGTTCTCCTGATAAAAGACCAACAAAACAGCCTGGCAAATATGGTATATTATGGACATATAGCGCATAGCAGGAAGAGCCTTTACAAAGAAAGAAATGTATAGTTGTTATGATTACTGAAACAGGAGGCTCTTCCAATATGATGGATTACCAAACATTATTCGCAACTGCCTTAGGTTTAACTCCTCCGTGGCAGGTACTGGACATAAAGTTTTCCAAACCCAAAAATCGGCTGGATGTATGGGTCGGTTTTCCAAAAGGAAGCACTTTTACATGTCCTGCATGTGATCAAGCCGGTATGCCGGTATACGATACCAAGGAAAAGACCTGGCGACATCTGAACTTTTTCCAGTACCGCACTTACCTTCACGCCCGTATTCCCCGTGTGAAATGCTCAGAGGGATGCGGAGTGAAACAGATCCAACCACCTTGGGCCAGACCCGGCAGTGAATTTACCCTGCTCTTCGAATCATTGATTATGGTACTGGCTCAGGATATGCCGGTGTTGTGACCTTTCCCCCGCGTTTATAGCTGGAGTTAAGTCGTCTTTGCCACAGGCCCAAATGATTTTTGACCGCTTTCACATCATGAAAATCATAAACGCAGCGGTGGATGAAGATATCGGACCTGTGCGAGGAGCTCGATTTGACGAAACCCCCTTATCCTCAAACTTTCTTGCGTTTGATTGGGCTGACTTACTTCACAAACCACTTCTATTTTGCAAAGCCCATTGGAATCACCCCCATTGTTTTTAAAGCGTATCAAATAATATTAACCATGTCTACCAATATTGTCCAAATGGGTCCTTTTTGTATATGAATGGGTACATTTCATGTATTAAAAGTATCTAAAATTTTAGTATAAAAAAAAAGAGAGAGGCATTCCCCCTCTATTATGATCGCAACTTCACTCCAAATCTCTTTTCCATTTCTCTGGCCCTGGCTTTGGTCATAATGGCCGGTTCTTTGGTATTGTTCAAGATTACCTTCCATGTTTTCCTCCCCCAGGGCTGGATTTCTTTCACCATACTTAGGTTTATGATAAACCCCCTGTGGCTGCGGAAAAAGAAATGCTCTAAAAGTTTTTGCTCCAACGCTTCCAATGTCTCTGTAGTTTTAAATTTACCCCTGGTGGTGTGTACGATTACGAATCGCCCTTCTCTGGTTAAAAAGATAATTTCTTTGACATTTAAAAATATTTTCTTTTCTTCTTCTTTAATCAATATTTTTGCTGAGCCGGCTTCAGTTTTAAGAGGCTTGATGGATATGCTTTCAGCCTGTTCTGTTTCGGAAAGCTTTGACTTAATCCGCTCCATGGTTTTACGGATCCGTTCAATCTTATAAGGTTTGATTAAATAATCAAAGGCATAAACTTCGAATGCCTGATGGGTAAAGTCTTCATAGGCCGTAGCAAAGATAATCGTGGTCTGGGGGCTGAAGTCACATATTTTTCGTGCCGCATCCAACCCGTCCTTTTCCGGCATGGCAATATCCAGAAAGACGACCTGGGGAGCAAGTTCTTTTACTAACCGGACTGTTTCCAAGCCGTCTTCTGCTTCGCCGATAACTTCCACATCAGGTATTTGTTCCAGAGCTTTCCTGAGGATGTGGCGCATAGCCGCATCGTCTTCCGCAATAAGTACCGTTATCGTCATAAACTTGCCTTCCTTAAACCAGGACCTTTCTTTCAGGCGGTTTGGGCTGATACCATAATATAAAACTGGCTGGTTTAATACCCACGGCTGCAATAAATAAAGCGCTTAGAACTAAGGGGGAAAATAAGAACTTCTTGATTTTTAACATTTTCCAACACACCTCCTTTCCTGTTTTCTGGTTATCCAAAATAAAAAACCGTCAATTTTATCGATGGTAAAGTAACCCCAAGGGGTAAAACTGAAAGTTTGCACCAGCAGGGCTAATAGCCCGGCCAATATAAAAGATAATCTAATGTAATTGGCGAATAAAAGGGCTGCAGTAAATGAAACGATTAAAAATACTATGGTAAGACTCTTAAAAAAAGTCGCTTCTTTATAACTTAATTTTCTGTAGGGAACTTCGGCGGGAGCCCATAAACAAGCGCATAAGAGTATTGCTAAGAAGCAGGGTAATAAAATTACTGCCAACTGGCCGGGATTTAAAAGTTTTTCCAGGTTCAGAGCAATCTTGCCCGCAGAAAGGTAGATAATCAAACCGCAAATCAAGCAGCGCAGGTAACTGGTACAGTGCGCGCCGCCGCTTACCAGGCGCAACAGGCTCCCGCAAGCAAGAGCGATAACAACCTGGGGAAGAATGCTTAAGAAGCAGGCTGTGGTTAAAAGAATGATTCCTTTAATCAGGGCTCCCAGGATAATTTCCAAGCCGTAGCGTACATTATCGGTTTGGTCCAATCCCAATTCAGTTTCTTTGGTAACGTACTCTGCTATTTTACTGGAAATGCTAACCAGGCTCATCAAAAAACCTCGCTTTTTTGGCAGGTATGCGAACTGTAAAAATCGTTTCCTCATTACTTGAGGATATGGTTACTGAACCGTGGCACCGTGCAACAATTTCTTTTACTATGGGCAGTCCCAAACCCTGCCTGTCTTTTTTAGTTGAAAAATTCGGGTCAAATATCTTACTAATGATCTCCTGCTGAATTGGTTCGCCCCGGTTGGTTATTGTAAATATAAATTCATTGGACTTGCGGGTTAATTCTACTGTTATAAGGCGCTCCTCTCCGGTATTATGCTCCACCGCCTCCATAGCGTTATCAATCAGGTTGCCCAGCACCGAATTGGCTTCTCCGGATTTCAACGGTAAATTTCTAAGGCTGCAATTTATTACTACTTCAAGATTTATATTCTTTGCCTCTGCCAATCCGATTTTCGTATACAGCATGGCGCTTATTTCGTGATTGTCGGTTTTGATAAGTTCCCCGTGGGTGGTAATAGTGCTGAAGGTGTTTTTTATGTAGTCCCTTGCTTCCGGAAAAGAACCGACTTCAAGGAAGCCGTACACTGCCTGCAGGTGATGATTAAAATCGTGACGCTGTTTGCGGATGGAAAGGATCAATGCTTCCATCCGGGAAAGCGTTTCCGCCGTTTGTCTGGCCGCGCATTCTACTTCTACAACCTTGGCGATTCTTTTGATTGATACCGCAGATAAACCCGCTAAAATTACTACGGCCAAGTTAATAAAGGTTACAAATAAATTTAAGTACGCATCTGAAAAGCTCTCGGTACGTGAAACAAAAAATACGATGTTTAATAAAGCCAGTAACAAAACCGGACTAAGAACCAGGGCAATTAAAGGAAAATACTGTTTGACATAGAAGTCTTCATCTTCATCCGGTAGTTTATCATCACTTGAACTGGTTAACCCACCGGTATGTTTTACTTTTTTATAATAAGACAGGATGTTTATCCGGTAGCGCCGGCATAAAACAACCAATAAAATGATGGCTGCGGCTTCCGGTAAAAAGAAGTAAATTCTTAATAATGGGTCGGCGAGAACCTGCTCGTATTTACAGCCGGTAATCACCAATAACTGGGGAGCGATGAGCATTTCGACCACAGCAAAGACAGTGAGCCCCGTCAAACCAGCCAGTACTGAAGTTATTAGGTTTAAACGGGTAACCGCATAAATTATCAGAATAAAAGCTAAAAGCAATATTATTGTGTGCAGGCCGAAGGGCACTTGGAATGATCTGATAATGTAAGAGACTAGTGCATGAAAAATACCGATTATAAATAGCTGACCCAAGTACGGTTTAAATCCTATGAAGGTGAACCCCAACGCTGCTACCAACATGGCTTCGGGCAGGGATACTAAAAAAAGCTGTCCAGCGGTCATTTGATCCACTTTATCCCACTCCTAAGTTTACTTATCATTAAAAATCGTAATTCCTGCTATACCCGCGCGAAAGGGTCCTTTTAGTGTCCGAAAGGGTCATTTGCATTTGTACTCAAGTAAATATCTCAAGATACAAAGCTCATCCCGATACCGGGATGAGCTTATATTCAGCTGAATAAATCATGTCTTCTCTTTTCCGGCAAGCCCGGGCTGTATTGACAGACACTGTGTTTTAAGCTGGTGACTTTGCTGTTCAGCAGGTTTGTATCCTTTGCTAGTAATTTTCTACAATAATACAGATATTCCTTTTAACTCCCCAAATATTTACTTTAACAAAAGGAAGCAAAAAGAGCGCCCCTATGCTTCTAAAGTAATTTTTTGTCTCTATAGAATATATAAACAGGAAATAGAAAAATAATAAAAATACAGAGCACTATCCATTGTATTGCCTGCATCGGGGACATTTTTGTTATCTTTCTATCAGTCCAGATGAACCATGTTATAAAAACACTAAAAACAAAATAGAGAAATATAGCTGAATATAAAAAAATATTAATGTTCATGAAGCACCTTCCCTAACTTTACATTTCTTATATATTAAAATAGGGGTTCCTCGCTAATTTATGTGGGTAAACAAATGTTCTCCTGATAAAAGACCAACAAAACAGCCTGGCAAATATGGTATATTATGGACGCAGGAAGAGCCTTTACAAAGAAAGAAATATATAACTTATTATGATTACTGAAACAGGAGGCTCTTCCAATATGATGGATTACCAAACATTATTCGCAACTGCCTTAGGTTTAACTCCTCCGTGGCAGGTACTGGACATAAAGTTTTCCAAACCCAAAAATCGGCTGGATGTATGGGTCGGTTTTCCAAAAGGAAGCACTTTTACATGTCCTGCATGTGATCAAGCCGGTATGCCGGTATACGATACCAAGGAAAAGACCTGGCGACATCTGAACTTTTTCCAGTACCGCACTTACCTTCACGCCCGTATTCCCCGTGTGAAATGCTCAGAGGGATGCGGAGTGAAACAGATCCAACCACCTTGGGCCAGACCCGGCAGTGAATTTACCCTGCTCTTCGAATCATTGATTATGGTACTGGCTCAGGATATGCCGGTTAAGGCCATCGCTGAGTTGACCGGTGAACATGATACCAGGTTATGGCGAATTCTCCACTATTACGTTGAAGAAGCCCGGGCCAAGTTGGATTATTCGGAAATTCAGCAAGTTGGCGTTGATGAAACAGCTGCCAAAAGAGGCCTTGATTACATCACCCTTTTTGTAGATTTGAACACATCCCGGTTACTTTTTGCCACTCCGGGTAAAGGTAAGGAAACCGTCAGTACCTTTGCAACAGATTTACGCGACCACCAAGGCGACCCTGACAATATTAAGAGCGTATGCTGTGACCTTTCCCCCGCGTTTATAGCTGGAGTTAAGTCGTCTTTGCCACAGGCCCAAATGATTTTTGACCGCTTTCACATCATGAAAATCATAAACGCAGCGGTGGATGAAGTACGCAGATATGAAAGCCGGGAAAACGAATTGCTTAAAAAAACCCGTTATATATGGCTTAAAAACCCACAAAATCTTACCGCCAAACAACGCAATAAGCTTAACAGCTTAAAAAATGAGCATATTGACACTGTTCGTGCTTATAACCTCAGATTGTCCTTCCAGGGCTTTTTTGACCAACCGGACCGGGCATCTGGCGAGCAGTATCTTAAACGCTGGTTTTACTGGGCTACTCATTCTAAGTTGGTACCGATAGTCAATGCAGCTTACACCGTTAAAGACCACTGGGAAGGTATTCTTAACTGGTTCCATTCTCGCGTTACCAACGGTGTGTTAGAAGGAATCAACAGTCTAATTCAGGCTGCAAAAACCAGAGCAAGGGGATATCGTAATAGCAAAACCCTGATAACAATGTCTTACATAATTTCCAGTCACCTTAATTTTTCCTTGCCCAGTTTGTAGTTATTTTGGCTGGTTTTATGAGCGTTACCCACACGATTTAGCGAAAAGCCGATTTTTTTTAACCTTTAGCTAAAAACTAGCAGGAGAATGTCGGATGAGCAAGAATATTATTACAAGGTAAATTATACTTGTCCCATAATGTATAATTAAGGAAAAAACCGTTCTACGCCGGTAAAGATAGTAAGCAGCCCCTGGAGGATAACGAAACATTGACCTGGCTGAATAAGGCAACGCTGGCCAACCAACCTTATATGGCGCCCGATCCGGCCCAGCCAGCGCGATGCTTTACCGATTACCCGCAACAGCACAGCGGTGATTTCCTGCAAGATATAGCATTCTGCCGGCATATTATAGAGGAGCAGGGCATGGAAATGCTAACGCTTTTAAGTTTTTGTTCAACGCCGGCATCTAAAATCCCTTTAATTGGGTCATAAGACCCCTCACTCAGCAAGATAAGGATTCAGTAAAATTAATCCTTCAATGTATTTAAAATGTTTTGTGTTTAACGAAAACAAGACTGCCTCGTTAACCAAAGCCGTTGCTGCAATAAGAGCATCCATGGGATCCATTCCGTGCGAATTACGATAGGTTGATAATAATTTACCCGCGACGGTTGCTACTTTTCTATCTACAGGTACATGTTCAAAAGATTCGAGCAGATTTTTGATTGCAACATAACGCTGCTCAGGCATTCTTGGAGCAGATAGCAACTCCATTATGGTAATGGTAGAAATTAAACCTTCAAATAAACCTTTTTCGATATTTCGCAATTGTTCCCGTGCTTCGGGCAGGCCTTTTAGATGATCGATGATAATATTGGTATCAAAAACAACTTTCATCGAACATCCAACCTTTTTCCGGAATCTTTACGGAGTTGTGCAATATATTCTTTTACATCATAATCCAAATCAGATAATAAACCAAATGTCTCATCGACAATCCCTTTTTTGATCTTGACTGATTTTGTTTTTAAAATTATTTTTCCTTCTTCTACATAACAGGAAAGAATATCCCCTTCCTTAATTTTGAGATTTTTTCTTGCTTCCGCCGGTATCACGATTTGACCCCGGGATGAAATTTTAACAGTGTACACATCTTACACCCTCTTTTTATGTTTTACTTATTATACTATAACTTATTATACTTACTATTTCAATCTACCACTTGAGAGTAAAAATAAAAAACCGGCTGTT